>PHDD01000020.1 GCA_002840905.1 Bacteroidetes bacterium HGW-Bacteroidetes-4
ATAAATTTGATTAGATTCACATCAAAAGTTTTTCTGTAATATAATCAATTTGTTTATCTTTCCCGATAGTCATATAAAAAATTAAAATTGTCCATTCCCCGATTAAGATTGTAAACACCCAACTAAGGTTGCCTTTGTCTCTAATTTTGATAAGCCGTTATATTCGCTATTTTTGTACTGATTTTTTAATTAAACGGTTAAAACAACCCCTATGAAACGAACCAGAGGTTTTGCCAGCGACAACAACGCCGGAGTGCACCAAGCCATATTTAATGCCATGCAGGACGCCAACCAAAATCATGCAATTGCATACGGCGATGATGATTTTACGCGAAATGCCATTGAAGCATTTCATCATTTATTCGGAAATGACACCAACGTTCATTTTGTTTTAACAGGAACCGGAGCAAATATTCTTGGGCTTAACACTATGGGACAATCCATACATTCGGTAATCTGCCCCGAAACGGCTCATATTAACGTTGATGAATGCGGAGCGCCTGAGAAATTTACCGGAATGAAAGTGCTGACTGTTGCAACACCCGATGGCAAACTTACTGTTGAAAACATTCAGAAACACATGCACGGCTTTGGTTTTGAGCACCACAGCCAGCCTAAAATACTATCGATAACCCAGCCAACGGAACTTGGAACCCTTTACACGGTTGACGAAATTAAAAAACTGGCTGCTTACGCCCACCAAAACCAGATGTTTTTACATATGGACGGAGCTCGAATCTCGAATGCAGTGGCCGCTCTTAATATACCCGTAAGGGAATTTACCAAAGACGCCGGTGTTGATGTTTTATCGTTTGGCGGAACTAAAAACGGTATGATGTATGGTGAAGCGGTGCTGATTTTTAATCCCGCGTTAACAGAAAACTTTAAGTACTTCAGAAAACAGGGCATGCAACTGGCGTCGAAAATGCGTTACATCGGGGCACAGTTTACAGCCTTTTTTGCCAATAATCTTTGGCTGCAAAGTGCCCGCCACGCAAACCAAATGGCACAATTGCTTTACACCAATATTAAAGACATTCCAGGGGTTGAAGTAACCCAAAAGGTTGAAGTAAACGGTGTTTTTGCCAAAATTCCTGCGGCCATTATTCCCAAACTTCAGGAAGAATACTTTTTTTATGTTTGGGACGAACACACGCACGAAGTTCGCTGGATGTGCTCTTTCGATACCACTAAAGAAGATATTCTGGATTTTGCCCAACTTTTAAAAACACTGGTGGCAAAGCAATAAACATGGAAAACAATTTTCCCTGGGGGCATTCCCGACCATACAATGATTATCCAACTTATATCAAGCAGAAATTTGGCGGTCGCGTTCAAAAAATTTCAATAAATGTTGGCTTTAGCTGCCCCAACCGTGACGGTACCAAAGGAACCGGCGGATGCATTTATTGCGATAATACCACATTTAAACCGGGTTATTGTGGGCCTGAAAAAACCGTTGCGGCTCAGGTTCAGCGGGGCGTTGAGTTTTTTGAAGATAAATATCCCGACATGCGGTTTATGGCCTATTTTCAATCATACACCAACACTTATGCACCCGTCGACGATTTACGGAAACTTTACCTCGAGGCGCTGGAACATCCCAAAGTAAGCGGATTAATTATTGGCACCCGTCCCGATTGCATTTCAACTGAAATTATTCAAATGCTGGCTGAACTTAATCGTTTAGTGCCCGTTACCGTAGAATTTGGTTTGGAAAGTACCCGAAACGACACCTTGCTACGAATAAACCGCTGTCATACCTGGGAGGAATCGCTGGCAGCCATTGAACTTTGCAGGCAACAGGGTATTGAAACCGGAGGACATTTAATTCTGGGTTTACCCGGCGAAACAGAGGAGATAATGCTTGAACATGCCCGGATAATTTCAAAACTGCCTATAAAAACCTTAAAACTACACCAGCTCCAGATAATTAAAAATACACCCCTGGCCAGGCAATATCAAGCCAACCCTGACCTGGTTTCACTGTTTACTTTTGAAACGTACCTCGATTTGCTTATCCGCTTTTTAGAAGTGCTAAATCCGAAAATAATTCTGGAACGATTTGTTAGTTCGTCGCCTGTAGAAAAGCTGATTGCACCCAAATGGAATAAAATTAAAAATTTTGAAGTGGTTGCACAGGTAGAAAAAGAAATGAAAAAACGGGCAACCTGGCAAGGTCGCCTTTACCAACAAAACTCATAAATTAAGGATTTGAATCTGGTATTTTTATTTAAATAAGCCTTTAGTTTTTGCCATATACATAATTAACTCTACTGTTTGGGGTACAGAAAAATGTTTGCGGTTCAGGCTTGCGTCGAATAAGTAATCGAGATTACCCGGGCGCTTTTCCAAAAAAGTGTAAAACAGTTTAAACCGGTTTTCATCGGTTTCAATAGCCCATTCTTCAGCAACTTCTAAAGTAACCTTTTTGTTTTTTAGAATACTGTCGATGCGCCAGTCAAAAGGAGCAGTTAAACGAATATTCAGGGTGTTGGGCTTGTCTTGTAAGATAGCTGCAGCAGCACGTCCCACCAAAACCAGATGCCCATCATGGCAAAGTGACAGCAACACTTCTTTTAAAGTTTTTTTTATCTTAACATCGTTTACATGGCTTTTGCTAAAGGCGGCAAACACGTCCACAAATTTGTTGTTTTCATGTCCTTTCAGAAAATGCTCAATTTTAGCCGGCGAAAGATTTAATTCCCTTGCTGATTCTGTCAACAATTCCTTATCGACACAGTGCCACTTTTTGTGCGTCTGGTTTTTATTGAGTTCACGTACCAGTAAATCGCCAATTTTGCGAGCTTCGCAACCAGCCTGTCGCGAAAGGGTAATTACCGGGCCAAATGATGGGTTTGTATTCAGGCTGCTGGAAGTATCTTTATACCTGTTTTCGAAGTATTTAAAGAGTATGTTTTCCATAATAACCTCCGCTTTTTGACTTAAAAAAACAGTAGGAATTTACTAATTTTTTGCTTAATAATCAAGCCTTTGCAGCTTTATTTTTAAGGTAGTCGGGTACACAAGGCTTTCACCCAATTGGTAGTTGATCGAAAAAAGAATAAACTATCTTTGTCGTTTGAAATTAGGGGTTCAATTGAAATGAATAATAAAGTACTTTTGGGAATGAGTGGTGGCATCGACAGCTCCGTAGCTGCCATTTTATTACAGGAACAGGGTTATGAAGTCGTTGGTATTACGCTACGCTTGTGGTCCGAAACGGATGGTTTCGACAATCAAAACCTGCCCGCTTATGCCGAAGAAGCAGGAGCACTGGCTCAAAAACTAAGCATTCAGCACAAGTTGATTGATGCCCGCAAACCTTTTTACGAAGAAGTTATCAGCTATTTTAAAAACGAATACCAGGCCGGACGAACTCCAAATCCCTGTGCCAAATGCAATGTGGTACTTAAATGGAAATTATTGAATCAGGCTGCTGAATCGGAGGGCTGTGACTACATTGCCACCGGCCATTATGTAAATAAAGAAAGTCACAATAAGTTGCACTACTTAAGTAAAGGTGTTGATCCCGATAAGGAACAATCGTTCTTTTTGTGGGGACTAAATCAGACGATGCTTCAGAAAGCATTGTTCCCATTGGGGAAATTAAGCAAACAAGAGGTGCGAAACCTTGCCAAAGAAAGGGGATTTACCCGATTGGAAGCCAAAAAAGAAAGCATTGGAGCCTGCTTTATCAAAAGCAATAATTATCATGGTTTATTAAAACATTTGCTTACAGATGAAGGAATTGAATTGGCTCCTGGAGCGTTTATCGATGTTGACGGAAACCAGCTGGGACAACACCAGGGTTATCCGTTTTATACCGTGGGCCAGCGGCGGGGTTTGGGACTTTCGCCCAACGAGCCCTGGTATGTCACCAAAATAGTTCCCGATACCAATCAGGTAATTTTGGGTAAACACGACGATTTGTATCAAACACAAATGCTTGTAAGAGATTATCATCTGGTTAACCCTGAAGACTTTAAGCAGGAAGTAATTACGCGCATCCGCTACCGGAAACAAGCAGCACCCAGCCGAATCGAAATTCTCGATAAACAGTTCCTAAAAGTACATTTCACCACCAGAGAATGGAGCATTGCTCCGGGACAAACAGCCGCCTTTTATCAGGGAGACAGGCTACTAGGTGGAGGTTTTATTGTTAGCTAAAACAAGGTAACTGCTTATTGCTTTGCCAAGTGTAAAAAAAAACAAAAACATTGCGCTTTTAAAAAGTTTTTGGAATATCTGTTTTAATATTCAGGGTAATACGTATCTTCGCATTCTGCAAATAATTGGGTGTCCTTTTATTTTTCAGCAAAATAGTTAACGAAACAATAAGTATAAATTTTAAATAGTAAAAGAATGAAAATCAGAATTGGCGTATTGTTCCTATTGGTAGGATTAAGTATTATTTCATGCACAAACAATGCTTCAAAATTAGCCATCAAAAACAATGTTGACTCAGTTAGTTATGTTATGGGCGTACTCGATGGAGAACGTTTAAGTCAATCGTTTGCTCAGGCCGGTTTAGAGGGTGTTATTGATGTTGAAGTTTACATTAATGCCCTTATGGATGCAGCAAACGAAAAAGAGTTGCGCATGAATCCCGACTCAAACAAAATGGTGGTTCAAAATTTTTTCAGAGAATTCCAAACCAACCAAATGATGAGTATTCAGGACACATCAGGAATGGCTCCTGCTTTTGAGCCTGCTGCTTCATACATTGATTCAGTAAGTTATTTAATGGGTGCCGGCGACGGAAAAGGCCTGTTATCGAGCTTTACCCGTTCAGGTTTAGACACCATGGTTCGGGTCGACATTTATCTGGACGCATTGGCAGCTTCGGCTAAAAAACTCGAAGTTAAAATTGAAGGCCAGGCAAACATGCAAATGGTTAATGACTTTTTCGAAAGTTTTAAAGAAAAAGAGTTGATGAGCAAATTTGGGGCAAACAAAACGGCCGGCGAAGAATTTTTAGCAAAAAACAAGGCACTTGAAACCGTTACAGAAACAGCCAGTGGGTTACAGTACGAGATTATAACCGAAGGCAACGGACCGCGTCCTGCTTTTAACGACAAGGTAAAAGTTCACTACACCGGAACCTTACTCGACGGTACAGTTTTTGACAGCAGCGTTGAGCGTGGCGAACCAGCTGTGTTTGGCGTTGGCCAGGTTATTAAAGGTTGGACTGAGGCTTTACAATTAATGCCTGTGGGTTCAAAATGGAAACTTTACATTCCTTATGATATAGCCTACGGTACCCGCGACATGGGCGAAATTAAACCTTATTCCATGTTAATTTTTGAGGTTGAATTACTCGAAATTGTAAAATAATTTCACCTTATATTTCTATCAGAAAAGCCGGTTGACTTATCAGCCGGCTTTTTTATTATTGAGTGAGCATTAGAGTGAGCAACGAAATACTGACTTTTACTAAACCTTAGTTTTTAACATAAACAATTCAGATCTCATCACCTATTGTGTATGCACATTGTTTTGAGCCGCTTCCTTTTGTTTTATTTTATAAACCAACGCCAGGCTAAATGTAAACAGGTAAATTTAATCATACGATAGCTGTAAATTAATTATTAAGAATAGTTTTATCGCAAATAAACTGTATCTTTGACAAAATCAATAATTTAATAATTAGCAGTAGTTTTAAAGATATTGCTGCAACAATAAGGCTTTTCAGGTTGGCCCGACTTAATTATTTCATCTTTAAAAAAACCGTGCATTGAAATAATGAAACGAATCATTGATGTAAGTGCTTAATGATTACATCGGTAGAATTTATAAACAAAAGTAGGTTACCTCAGGGTTTTAAACCGTAAATCTTTTAAAAAAGACTTTGAATGCGGCAACTCACCATCTCGAAACAAATTACTCAGCGTACCGATGCGTCTATTAGCCGCTATTTTCAGGAGATAAACCGATATCCCATGATTTCGGCCGAAGAAGAGGTCGAACTTTCTATAAGAATTAAACAGGGCGATAACGAAGCATTGGAAAAACTGGTACTGGCTAACCTGCGTTTTGTAATTTCAGTTGCCAAACAATACCTGAATCAGGGTTTATCATTTTCTGATTTAATTAACGAGGGCAATGTAGGTTTGGTTAAAGCAGCTCAGAAATTTGACGAAACCCGGGGCTTTAAATTTATTTCGTATGCCGTTTGGTGGATTCGTCAATCCATAATTCAGGCCATCTCGGAGCAAACACGCACCGTTCGTTTGCCATTAAACCGCTTGTCGTCGATAAATAAAATTGCCAAAGCCATGGCTCATCTTGAGCAGCAGTTCCAGCGTGAACCTACAGAAGAAGAAGTGGCCGGCTATCTCGAAGTATCACACGAAGAAGTTAAAATAGCCAACAACATTAAAAACCGGCAATTATCGTTCGACATGCCGATGAATTCCGACAGCGACAGCGACTTTAATCTGTACGATGTAGTATTGTCGGGAAATATTCCGCCACCCGACAGCATTTTAATGCAAGAATCAACAGCTACCAACATACACCGGGCTTTGGAAAAACTATCGAAACGCGAAGCCATGATTTTGACATTATCTTTTGGATTAAATAATACACAAATTCATTCTTTACACGATATTGCCGTTAAATTCGATATGTCATCGGAACGCGTTCGCCAAATCAGAGGTAAGGGTTTAACCAAGCTCAAAAACCTGCTTCGTGGAAACGATGCTTTTTTCGAAAAATAACAGTACTTTTACAAACTTTAACCAGTATCAAATTTATTTATGGGTAGATCACAAGAAACTTTTAACAAAAAAGAAGTTAGAAACAAAAAAGAGAAAAAACGGAAAGAGAAAGAAAAGAAACGTCTGGCTAAAAAAGACGAGGACAAAAAAACCGGTTTAGACGATATGATTGCTTATGTTGATGAAAATGGATTGTTAACATCAACACCTCCCGATCCCTCTAAAAAAACGGAAATTAAAGCCGAAGATATTAAGATAAACACAACCCGCTCCGACGATGTTGAAATGGATCCCATCCGTAAAGGAGTGGTAACCTTTTTTAACGAATCAAAAGGATTTGGTTTTATCCGCGATTCTGAAACCAAAGAAGATGTGTTTGTACACGTAAACAACGTGCTCGAAGCTATTAAGGAAAACAACCTGGTTAGCTTTGAAGTTGAAATGGGACCAAAAGGACCAACCGCAGTACAGGTAAAACTCATTAAATAATTTAACTGGCCTTAATAATTTCTGGTGTTTAATTCACAGCATTTGTAGCCAGTCTGAATAAAAAAATGGAAAGAAGAAAGTACGCCTAAGGGTACATTCATTTTTCCATTTTTACCATTCCTTATTCCCAAAAATCACTCAAAATAAAAGCAGCTACAGGCTCCAAAATCCTGCCAGCCGGTTTTTGCTTTTATAGCACTTATGCGCGTCCCAGTTGTTTTAACATACGGGCATGTTCCCACACTGCCTTTAAAAATCCGGGTTGCACATAATAGGGCAGTTCGAATTTTTCTGCTTTTTCTCTTACAATAGCTGCAATTTTGTGATAATGCACATGGCTTATCCCTGGAAACAAATGATGCTCAACCTGATAATTTAACCCGCCAATAAACCACGAAAGTGCACGGTTACGCGGCGCAAAATCGGACGTATTGTATAACTGATGAATGGCAAAACTGTTTTCGATGGTGCCACTCTCGTTAGGTACCGGAAATTCTGAAGTGGGCACTACATGAGCCGTTTGAAAAACCGTTCCCAATATAAATCCACTGATAAAGTGCATGGTTAAAAAGAACAGTACCACCCAATACCAGGCCAATGACAAGGTTAGCAAAGGAATAACCAGAAAAATAACATAATATAAAACCTTACCAAGAATCATGTAGGTGAATAATTTGGTATAGCTCTGTTTGTGACTTAAAGGCAAACCTTCTTTTTTATAGCGTAACAGCTGCTTAAAATCTTTGGTTGTAATCCATAAAATAGTCATCAAACCATACAAAAACCAGGCATAGTAATGCTGATAGCGATGAATCTTTTTCAAGGGTTTGTGTGGCGAAAAACGAAGGATAGCAGCCGGTTCAATATCTTCATCCTTTCCGTCGATGTTGGTAAATCCATGATGGTTGGTATTGTGCTGGCGCTGCCAGTTGGGTGGAAAACCACCCAGCAAATACAAACTCTTTCCCATCCATTTGTTTACTTTCTGGTTTTTTGAGTAGGTTCGGTGATTGGCATCGTGCATAACACCCATACCTACACCGGCCTTGCCTAATCCCATCAATATCCAACAGGCGTAAACCCCCATCCACGATTCTATTATGCCTCCCACCATCAAAAGGTAGGGAACAAAATAAAGCGAAAACATAAATACGGTTTTAATAATAATTTTTCCGTTCCCGAATTTCGACAGATTGTGTGTTTTGAAGTATTGAGCCACTTCATCTTTCAGCTCTTTTATAAATTCTGTTTTATAATTGGGCAAATAACTGATTTTTTGTTGTTCCATAAGTGTTTAATCGTTAAGTATTATCCTAGTTTATTTCATCCCACGTTAAATCACGTGAAGGTAACTGTTGCTAACCAGCATTATTGCTGAAGGATGTAATGGGCTATTCCTTAGTACTACAGATTCCTGAAGTTTGGTCAAGCATCCCGGGTGCATTAATCGCCAATTCTTACAATGGTCACGTTTAAAACAGGCGAAGCCGTATTAATGTTTTCAAATAATTACTTTGCCCAAAACCTCTCGCTTATTTTAACCGACAATTACAAATAGAATAATACCTTTGGCGAAAAGTATTTATACATATTCCACATAAAATGAGTTTAGAAAAAGCATTGCATGCCCGCAGTAATTCCCTTTGTGAATTATGTGGTGCTTCTGGAGAAATGAACGTTTACGAAGTTCCACCGGCCACGAATAAAAACGATTACGAGTGCATTTTAACTTGCAACACCTGTTTTGAACAGATTAACGACGCATCAAAAGTTGAAGCCAACCACTGGCGCTGCCTGAACGACAGCATGTGGAGTACGGTTCCTGCCGTGCAGGTAATGGCCTGGCGTATGCTTAACCGCTTACACGCTGAAATCTGGCCTGCCGATTTGCTCGAAATGCTTTATCTGGATGAAGAAAACCTGGCCTGGGCAAAATCGACCGGCGAAGGCGATTCTACCGAAGGCTTACCAAAACATACCGATAGTAATGGTTTTGAACTGCAACAGGGCGACACGGTAATTTTAACCAAAGATTTGAATGTTAAAGGCTCAAGCCTGATAGCCAAGCGTGGCACTGCCGTACGCAACATTTCGCTGGTAGCCGATAATCCGGAACAGATTGAAGGCCGGGTAAACGGACAAATGATAGTGATTCTGAATCAGTTTGTCAAGAAATCGAATTAAGACAGCATAGTGTTTTGAATAAACCCATAAGACTGCTGACAAAAGCCGGCGGTCTTATGGGTTTTTTGCTTACCTAATTTCCTTCAACTGAAATAAAACGGGCAATATTCCGCGACATCTCAATCCGGTTATAGATAGATTGCATTATCTTCAGGTAAAGTTCCTCTTTCAGAAAACCATCTTCGATTCCCTCATCAATATTTGGATTGTCGTTTACCTCAATTACATAGGCCTTGTCGCCCACCATTTTTAAATCGACTCCGTAAAGCCCGTCGCCCATAAGCCCTGCGGCTTTTGTTGCTGCTTTTATTATGGCTGACGGAACCTGTTCAATGGGCATGGTTTCAACCGCTCCAAAATCGTTTTCCTCGTTGCTGTTCCAGTTAACAATCTGCCAGTGATCTTTTGCCATAAAATATTTACAGGCATACAGCGGTTTTTGATCGAGCATGCCTATGCGCCAATCGAAATCGGAAGGAAGAAACTCCTGGGCAATCACCAAATCGGACTTTTTAAGCAGTTCTTTCAGCGAATGGCTCATCTCTTCGGCATTGGTAACCTTGGTAACTCCTAACGAAAAAGCGCTGTCTGGTTGTTTTAGTACAAGGGGATATGGCATTTCCGCCAGATGATTCTTTTTAAGTACGTCGCGGGTCAAAATCCAGGTAAGCGGGGTAAGTATTTTATTTTGCCGCATTCGCTCGTCCAAAAATATCTTGTTCGAACAACGCAGTATCGACCAGGGATCGTCAATCACCACCAAACCTTCGGCATAAGCCGTGCGCGAAAAATGGTAAGTATAATTGTTTACACTGGTAGTTTCGCGAATAAACAACGCATCGAACTCGCTCAACCTGTCGTAATCGTCTTTGGTAATAAACTCGGTGTAAAAACCAATTTTCCGGGCGGCTTCTTTAAATTGCTGCAAGGCATCGGGACATGATGGCGGGTTTTTCTCATCAGGATTAACCAGTATGGCCAAGTCGTATTTGTAATTGTGAAAGCGTTGCCTTTGGAATCTTTTCCGGGTAAAATATTCACGGGCAAAATGATGAATGTACTCAAAATCGGACGGTTCAATTTTATCCATACTCAGGGGGCTTACTTTTTGAATAACCCAACGCTCGTTCTTGGAAAACTGCACATGCATCAGCGGTGTTTCGAAAAGCCGGTAAAGCTGCTGCCCCAGATGTCGGTATGCCTTATCGATGGTTTGGCCAAAATAAATGTTAAATCCCAGGTGATTTTGCGTGTGTTTTTCCAGGGTTTTCTGCAAAAGATCATCAATATCCTGGGCTATGGTTCGAATAATGGAAACGTTACGGAAATCACGGATGGTGGTTACATTGGGTATTGCCCGATGCTCGCGGGCCGAGGCCAGCAACGAAACATAGTAGCCAATGCTCTGGTAGCGGTACGAACTTGACAAATTAAATATGCGGGCATTTTTCATGGATTGAAACTCCGGATCCGACAAATAACTTTTTGATGAAATTACACGGAGGCCTTCAATATCGAGGGTCCACTTTTTGGGATTATCAACCACAATAAGGTTAGCAATGGTGTTTCTGTCTTTAGGGTCGGCCAGATTTAAAACCATGCGTACAGCATCAATTCCATCGTGGTAATAATTGGGTAAAGTTTCGGTAACTGAATAGCCTGCCTTTTTATACCAGGCTATAAGCTTTTCGTCGGTTTTCAAAGCTTCCAACGATAGCTTTTCAAATCCTTTTGATAAACCGAGCTTTTTAACATGGTTTAACAGACTTTCGCCTACTCCCTGTCCTTGCGCCGTAGGTAAAACGCCAATGGAATAAATGCGCAGGGTGCGTTGGTAGAGGTTGGCTATCAGTGATCCAACCGGTGTTTGTTTCTTTTTATTTCCCATTTCGGCAATAAATACCAATTGAAATGGAGACGACAAACTATGCCTCAGGGAACGTCGGGAGCTTTGCTGATACTTAGGGAAACAGGTATGTTCAATGTTTTCCAAAAAAAGCAAATCAGAAGGTTCTGATTTTCTAATGCTTACATTCATGCTTTATGCAGTTTTTAAAACTCAAATTTACTATTTAAAATAAACCAATATCTTTTTTTAGTCTTTTTTTCAAGTATTTGTTAATAAAACTCAAGTAAGGGATTATTAGGAAATTCAGGGGTTCTTTTGTCATAATAAATAGCAGAGAAAAGTGCTATTTCTCTTCCTGATAAGGCAATTCAATGCGGATGAGTACACCGGGCATTCCCAGGCTTTGTTCTTTATCAACAACCTCTAAACGACATTTATGCCGGGTAATGGCTTGCAGGTTTTGCATTCGTTGGCGGGTAATTTTTGTTGCCATAGAGATATGTCCTTTATTAATATTTATATTGGCCTCCTGTTCTTTTATGCCACGCCCATTATCGTCGACTTCAACTACCAGCAAATTACCCGTTTTGTTAAACCGGGCAATAATAACTCCCTGCCAATCAATATCTCGCACCCCATGTTCAATGGCATTTTCGATAAAGGGTTGAAGTATCATTGGCGGTAATAGACACATTTTTGGATCGACTTCGTCGCCCAGTTCAAAAAAGTAATCAAACTTTCCCTGAAATCTCAACTGTTGCAGTTTTAGGTAGTCGTCTAACATTTCGAGTTCATTCTCGAGCAATACAAAATCGCTACCTGAGCTCATTAGAATATTCCGCATAAGGCGCGAAAAGTTCACCAGATAATCGGTAGCAGCTTTTTTGTCGTTACGCATGATAAAATTCTGCACGGCGGCCAGCGAGTTGAAAATAAAATGCGGGTTAAGCTGGGCCCTGAGCAGCTTTTGTTCCAGTCCGATTTCGTTAATCTTACTTTTCAAGCGCTTTTGGCGAAACATAAAAATCGTAATCAAAATACCGATAAACAAGGCGCTGGCAATGCTAAAAAAGAGGTATTTTTGACGGCTCATTTTCAATTCGGCCAGTTCGGCATCCTGCTTTAGTATTAAAATTTCCCGTTCCTGACGCTCGGCCCGGTAAAGCACATTCATGGCTTCAGAATTCTGAGTTTTAAGATCAATGGTTATCGAATCTTTGTAAGCCAGGGCCATTTGGCTGTATTTAAACGACTGGTTGGTACGACCCGTTTCGTGGTATAGGTGCGCCAGTTCAACGGCCGCGTCGAGTACAAATTTCTTACTTCCTATATTACTGGCTATTTGCAACGATTTTTTTAAAATATTGTCGGCTTTCTGGTATTCATGCAACGCAATATATGATTTACCCAGATTATTCAAACACATGCTTTGGTAGAATAAATCGCCGGTTCGCTCGTAAAGCGCCAGGGCTTGCTGGTAGTAATTTACAGCGTTGGCATACTCTTTTTTCTCGTGATAAACCAGGCCTATTCCGTTGTTACAAATGGCTTGCCCCAGTTCGGAACCCAATTCCACGTTAATTCGGTAACTACGGTCGAGGTAAATTAAAGCCGAATCGGTATTTCCCAGAAACAACCACGATTCGCCCAGTAAATTGGTATTAATAGCCTCTCCCAACAGGTTACGTTTGCTGGCCAGATAGCGCAGCGACTGATGAAAATAGGAAATAGCTTTAGGATAATCCTGATAACTGAAATAAACATTGCCGATGCCATTTAGGGAACAATGAATTAAGAAAGTATCTTTTGCGTTTTCAGACCATTCAAGAGCCATAATATGGAACTTTAGTGCCTGGGCATTGTCATCGATGCGACGGAAAATAACCGCCATTTCGTGGGTGGCGTAAGCCCGCAATTCATCGTCGTCAAGCTCGTTAGCCAGCACCTGTGCTTTTTGAGCCACTTCAAGTGCCGGACTGTATTTGGCTACATCGCGATAACGCTTAGCCAACAAAACATAAATATCGAAAAGTCCCCGCTTGTTATTACTGTTTTTTGCTACCTCAACAGCTTCTTTCAGAAAGTGGTCGAAGGGTTCTTTAAAAACCCCTTCAAGTCGATACGCTATTTTGGATTGTTTTACCAAACTGTCTATTACCTGTGCACTAACCGTGTAATAGTTAGGCAATGGAGTGGGCGGTTTTTTAACGCAAGCTGAAACCACCAGAATGGCCCATATAAAAACAAAAAATTTCAATGCAGGTAATTTTGCTAAAAATAGAAAGATTTTTAGAACTGTGGGAAAAATCCGTCAAAAATTATCCCCTTTTGCTGATATCGTTCAGCATATCGGTTTTTTTGATAGAAATGTCTTTACCAAGCAGTTCAATAATTCCTTCCGATTCAAATTCCTTAAGCAGTTTTACCGTGCTTTCGAGGGAAATTCCGGCAAACTCGGCCAAATCTTTACGCGATAATTGCTGAAACACCTGGTAACCGCTAAAAGCTTCGGACGACAAGTAAATCAGTGCCGATGCCAGCTTACCGGGCATTTGTTTGGTGGTAGCTGATTTAATTATCTCGTACAGGTTGTTTTCACTTTTACAATTATCGGAAATAACCCGCCAGGCAAGCTCAACGTTGTCTTTCAGCATCTTTTTCAATCCCTCTTTATCGATTAAACAAATGCGGGCATCGGTTAAGGCAACGGCCGAATAATTGTAAACCTGTTGATTCAGCACACTCTGAAAGCTAACAAACTCGCCACAGCGAATAAGTCGTAAATTAATATTTTTACCGTTCCCTGTTTCCAGATATACTTTAATCAGCCCTTCGTAAACATACATTACATAAGGAGCAAAAGCACCCTGCTTGCAAACATTCTCGCCTTTGCTGTAGCTTAATTGCTGCTTTTTATTGTTGAAGTATTCCGAATCGTCGGGAAATAAATGATGGAAGCAAGTTCCCTCATCGTTACATCCTTTACAGTTTACCGGTTTTATATTGTTAGCCATACGCTTGCATTAAAAAGTACAAAAATAACATATTTTCGCAGCACTTTGTGTTTAATTTGTAATTGAACCAAGCGTAAGGAGAAGAAGGCAAGCCGTCAATTACTTTTTTTTTAAATGCTTACACCAAGCTGCGGTTTTAATTTACCACAGAATATTGTACTTTAGTCTGAAGTATAAAAGTCCTTTTTCAACAACAGTAAATGTTAACTCATGTTCAGGTATAAAATAACGTTGGGAATATTGTTCTTTAGTAACTGTTCCCTGATTTTTGGTGCTGCTGACTCATTGAAACAAGAGGCCCAACACCAGGTATTCATGCTTTCCGAATCGCCTGCGCAGCAGGTTCAGGAATGCATAAACCGGGTTCAGGACTTGCTTGAAACCGATTTAAACCAGGCGGAACAATGCCTGTTGTTGGCCGATTCTGTAATGCAGACAAACCACTTAAATAAATTCAACAGTCAGATTAGCTACCTGAAAGCCGAAGTGGAGTTTTCAAAAGGAAACCTACGCCAGGCGCTTAGCGGGTTTCTTGAAGCCGAAATAATGTTTGCCGACAAAAACAATGCTCAAGGCCTGGCCAACACTTACAACAAACTGGGATTAATCAACATTTCGCAGGCCGATTTTCCCACAGCTCTCGATTACTTTATTAAAAGCTTAACCCTTAAAGAACAAAACAGCGATACTTTGGGCATTGCCGACACCTACAGCAATATTGGCAACGCCCTGTTTGAGCTGAACGATACCGACCAGGCACTAAACTACTTTTTAAAGAGCCTTGAAATGGATAAAAAGCAGCTGAACGAAAGCGGAATGGCTAAAACCCTGATGAACGTTGGCCTGGTTTACAAAGAGAATTTTGAATACGAAAAAGCCATGGATTACTACAATCAAAGCCTGGCCATCCATAAAAAAAATAATAATCGGCACGAAATTGCCACCTGTTATTCGAACCTGGCCTTGATTTACCAGGAGACCGGCAACGATGCCAAAGCCCTTGAGTTTTATAAACTGGCCCTCTCCATTTACGAACAAACCGGCGCCAAAATGGGGATTGCCTCGGTACTTTCGAACCTGGGCTATTTGCATTCGCTGAACGAAGACTATCCTACCGCAATCAGGTATTTAAAAGACGCCATGCGCATTGCCCAGGAAATTAACGCCATTCCGCTGATTGAAATTATTAGTCAGTCGCTGAGCGATGCCTACCAGCGTTTGGGAAACTACCGCGAAGCATACAACTACCATTTGTTGTACAAGGCCATGTACGACAAACTAAATAACGACGAAAATGCCAGGCAGTTTACCCAGATGGAAATGACCTACGAATTTGAACAACAAAAAAAGGAACTGGAATTCCGGCAACAACAAAAAGAGCTGGAACATCAGGCCGAACTCAAAAGGCAGCGGCTGATACTCCAGTTTAGTCTGACCGGGGCTTTCTTTCTGGCGGTTTTTTTGGTTTTTGTTTACCGAAGCTACCAGCAAAAACAACGCGACAACAAGCTTTTGCAGGAACAGAAAAAAGCCATCGAGGAACAACGCGATAAAATTGACAAACAAAACCAGGACATTACCGACAGCATTCATTATGCCCGGCGAATACAAACCGCCCTGCTCCCGCCCGATAACCTGCTCGATAAGCTGCTGCCCGAATATTTTATTCTTTACAAACCCCGCGACATTGTAAGCGGAGATTATTATTGGGCATCGGAAAAAAACGGAAAAACCGTATTGGTAGCTGCCGATTGCACCGGCCACGGCGTTCCGGGAGCTTTTATGAGCATGCTCGGCATCTCGTTCCTGAATGAAATTATACAACGCGAAACCGAACTGTCGTGCAGTAGCATTCTAAATAAGCTGCGCGATAACGTGATTGCCTCGTTACGGCAAACCGGAAAAGTGGGCGAAACCAAAGACGGTATGGATTTAACCATTGTTATTATTGATAAAAACACTCAAACACTGCAATATTCCGGGGCATACAATCCGCTGCTTCTGGTCCGCCAAGGTGAATTGGTACAATACAAGGCCGACAAAATGCCCATCGGAATTTCAGATAAGGCCGAAAGTACCTTTACCAATCAGGAAATTCAATTGATAAAAAACGACACCCTTTACATGTTTTCCGATGGCTATGTCGACCAATTTGGCGGCCCCGACAACAGCAAATTCAAGTCGAAACCATTTAAGGAGCTTTTGCTGAGCATCCAGTCTGTAAGTATGGCGGAACAACAACAGATTCTCGACCATACCATCGAAAGCTGGAAAGGAACCGGTGAACAGATTGACGATATTCTGGTGGTAGGCATACGGATTTAAATGCTATTTGGCTGCAGGCAGGCAGGCTGAACTGTCAGACGCTATGCTAAACACTGTGGGCTATTGTTATTGCACCCCTTCGCGGGTTGCTAATTTACGAATACTGACAGGCTACCGACCATTAACCCCGCCGGGGTTTCATTATTCATTGTTCACTTTTCACCATTCGATATTCATTGTTCATTGCTATTAGGCTGTAGACTAACAACTTTAGCCTGAAAACCGAGGTCTGAAAACAAAACCTATGGGTTAATTAAGCGCTACCTGGGGTTCATTTCGACCCATTACAACCAAATGTTTATCAGGACTTTTCGTTTTATTAAAAAAATTTGAATACTTTTGATTGTTTAACCCAAACACGGTCCTACATATGAAAAAAGCACTCAACCTGCTGCTGTTCCTGCTGCTGTTCCAGTTTGCTCAAAGCCAGTCGTTAAACACGCGATGGCTTAACCAGCTGAACCTTGGTATGGAGGCCTACGCGGTTAACGATTATTTTACAGCCTTAAAGCATTTTACCGATGCCTCGAACCTGGTTCCGACCGATACTACGGCTTACATTTACCTAATCGACTGCGCCTATAAAACACAAAATGCGCCGGAGCTTTTTAAAAGCCTCGATAAACTACTGATATTGGGCCACGAATCGGCCCGAAACTACTACCTGGCCATTCAGGCCTGTGTTGACATTGA
Source organism: Bacteroidetes bacterium HGW-Bacteroidetes-4 (assembly GCA_002840905.1). Taxonomy (GTDB): domain Bacteria; phylum Bacteroidota; class Bacteroidia; order Bacteroidales; family SZUA-534; genus GWE2-40-63. The sequence goes on from PHDD01000020.1 coordinate 17,277, forward strand.
AAAAGACTATCAAAAAGCCGTTCAATATGCCGAAGCTGCCAAACAAAAATTTGCCGGTGACCCGCAAATTCGCATGGCCGACATCATGCTTTACTACAAATACGGCGACTTTGAAGCTGCAAAAGCCCGACTGTTGCCTTTTATTGAACAATTTCCCAACGACAAGCGTGCGCTGAATATTTTAATAGCGATTACTCTGGACATCAAAAAAGATTATCCCGAAGCCATTAAGCTACTTGAACTGGCACAACAGCGCTTCCCCAACGATCCGGAATTTCCGAAAAAGGAAGTCAACATTTACATAGAAACCCGGCAAATGGAGGCTGCTGAAAAAAAATTTCGCCGGCTTATTGAGTTAAATCCCGACGACGCCAAGCACTATTACAACCTGTCGCTTATTATGCACAACAAGGGTGATTACGAACAATCGGTGGCACTGGCATCAAAAGCCATTGAACTGAATCCCGGTTTTTTGGAAGCTATCTTCAATGTGGGCACTTTTTACTACCATCGCGGACTGCAATACAACCAGGCTCTTACCCTTATGACTCCCTACCAGTACACCTATCAGGCTCAGGGACGTGAAATTGAAGATGCCGCCAAATCGTACCTCGAAGCTGCCAAACCTTATTTCGAGAAAGCCATTCAGCTTAACACCAACGAACTGGGAGCATTTGAAAACCTGAATACCATAAATGTACTGCTGAATAATATTGCAGAAACCCGGCAATTGACCGATCCGTATTTTACCGATTTGGAAAACGAAGAAAAACATAAGGTTTACCCCGATTACGAATTACTGTCGTTTGACTTCTTTTACCCCGAACAGCAAAACTACTTAAGCAAAGGTCAGCAAGGCCAATTAAAGGTAAAAATCAGCAATACATCCGACAATCAACTCCGTAATTTGCAAATCAGGCTTTTTCAACCTTTTGTGAACCCCATGTTGAGCTTTAAGCAAAGCTACCCTATCGATTCGCTGGCAGCCAAAAGCGACACCACACTTTCCATACCATTTGAGTACCTGCTAAACAATCCGGCTACGGTGGGTATGGAAAAAACTGAAGGAGCCCGAAACCTCGTCCGCTTCTTTATTACCGGTCCCGACCAAAAATATACCGACTTAAAAGAAGTTGCCCTCGTCATGGGCAAAGCGCAGGTACTGGCATCGGGCAACAGGCAATACTTTTCAGAAACTATCGACATTGACTTTACGCCCAATGCCCGGGCAAAAAACCTGCTGCTGGTTATTGGTATAAACAATTATAAACACTGGCCCAAACTCACCAATGCAGTGAGCGATGCCCAATTTGTGAAAAAAGTGCTTTTACAAAAATATGAAGTGGAGACCGAAAATGTTTTTGAATTGTACGACTCCCATGCCACTAAAAATAACATGATTAACGAGTTGATTAAAATTAAAGGCGAATTAAGTCCTCAGGACAACCTGATTATTTACTATGCCGGGCATGGCGATTACAATCCGATTACCGACGAAGGAGCCTGGATTCCTTATGATGCGGAACGGAATGCCGACAACCAGTACCTCGACAACACCACCTTGCTTAACTTTTTAAATGCACTCGATACCCGGCATACTTTTTTAATTGCCGATGCCTGTTTTTCAGGTTCGCTATTTGTTAACGACGATGAAATGACCTACAAACCCAACAACGACAAAATAAAATCGCGTTGGGGGTTTACCTCGGGCAATATGGAATATGTTGCCGACGGAGCGCAAGGCGAAGGAAGTCCGTTTGCTCAATATTTAGTTGAAGCATTGAAAGAGAATCAACGCGAATACATTGCGGTAACGGAACTTATTTCGTATGTAAAATTTAAAGTGCGGAATTCTGCTGTGCAAACGCCCATTGGCCGTCCACTAAAAATCAGTGGAAACGAGGGCGGTGAATTCCTTTTATACAGCCGCTAAGGCTTTTGTTCGATTTAATTAAAAAACAACAACATGAAATGGTTCGTTTTAATTGGGTTTATTCTTTCCGGTGCTATGGCCTGGGCCCAAAGCAGTTCGTACAACGTGATAAAAGTGAACGGTGAGATTTTTAATGTAACCCAAAGCCAGCAAATGAGTCAGGGTAATTCGCTCTATGCCCAGGATGAACTGAATTTTAAAAGCAATGCTTTTGCCTATGTAATTTCCAACGCACAAAAAAAATACATGCTGCGTACCCCCAATATTGAATCGGCCGATGGCGATATTTTTGCCAACGCCGAACTGGCGCTAAGTCCCATCAGGAGCCGGGGGCAGTTAAGCACGCGTGCAGCCATGAGCGAAACCGGGGTTAAGGACTTTAAAACCTATCTGGGCATCGATAATTTTAATGTCATAGGCCCGGAACTCGAAATCAGAATGGATTCGGGTATGTACCCCCTGAGTAACGACGATTTTTTTGTATTCCACTACACCATCAACAGCAGAAAGGTGTCGAAAAAAATAGCTTTTAACAATCAAACGCTTCGGATCGAGCGCGACAAACTTTTGGTAAGCCATGGCGATACCCTTCACAGCGACACTATTCCTAAACTGAGTGTATACAAATACCAACCAGCAAGCGAAAGTTCAACGCTGATAACGGAAATAAACCTGTGCTTTATTGATGCCCACTTGCTGAAAAAAGAACTGGAAACCATAGTACCCATTGTAAAATCACAGGGTTTACCGGTCGACGAAATTAAAGCTTACCTATTGCAGTATGTATTCGATATTTACGGAAATGTAGAAGAAAGCCAGGTAAATCAGTTGATTGCTGGCATTGAACTGTAGCTGTTGGGTTAACTTCAAATTTATCAGTATTTGTAAATGGTTTTTCCAGTGGGGTCGAGCAGGTGAAAATACACCTTAGATTTTTCTGTTGCCTGTTCCGACGCACTATGACCAATCAGACTAATGGTTTCGCTGTCAATTTTAACGGCATCCGTTAAATGGTAGCTATAGTCTTCGTTGTAAATTTCAAGTTGCTCCAGTGTTCCCATGGGATTTAAAAATGCCATAAATGAAGCCTGGCGACCTAATGGCAGGTTCACTTGCTTAAGATCTGAAAACAAATTAGAAAAGGTTCCGGCAATTAGAAATTTCTCGTTGGAGCGCAGCGTAGCAACCGGCATCCCATCGAATACCATTGTTGTGTGCCAAAGTTCAACTCCCAGCGAATCGAGTTGTTGCACTACCATGGTGTCGGGCAGCAGACTTTTATGGCTAAGCAGAGCTCCTTTATACATTATCAATAAAGTGTTATTGATATCGTCGTAGTAAAGTTTTCGTGGCACACGCATGTTATTTGTTTCGTATTTAGCCAGTTCTTTTCCCTCGGAATTGAGTTTGAGCAAGGTGTTTTTCACCAACCATGGGGTTTGGGCCGTATCGCGGCTATGAATGGCGACCACGCATCCGCTGTCGTATACATTGAGTTGGCATGCGTAGTTTTGCAGTTTGGTTTTTTTATCCGAGAAATCGAACTCTTTAATCCAGCTAAGCTGGTATAAACTGTCGCATAGGGCAACAAAAGCCCGGGTATTTCTCCCTTTCGGTTGAAAATACCCGGCTACATAACGATTCCCCTTAACCGTTACTTTTGTAGTTGCCGTATAATACACGTCGATGCTGTCGCCGGTAAGCGCATCATCGGGTTGATTCAGCGAAATATGTCCTTTTTTTAAGGTAATGATTTGCGGGTTGTGCTTTTCGATGCTGTCGATTGCTACCAGCCAAAGGTTCAGGTGTTCCATCGATTGGTGAAGCAGGGTTTCCAACTTTTCCGGCTCAGCCGAAATGAAGGTTTTAAATCCCTGTGGGTTTTCATAATTCGAAGCAATAAATGCACTGTATTTTTGCATCTGAAAACCGGTAGCCTTTTGTTCCAAGTTTTGAAGTAATTGATTGGTTTGCTGTTTGCGTTGAACCATGTCTTTGTAAAAAAGCAATTTGTTTCGCTTGCTCAGGCTCATACCATCGGGATTATTGGCCTGTTTTCGGGTATCGTTTAAAAAATTCAATTTGGATACTTTGTAATCGAATAAATCGAGAATCAGGGGTTGAAAATCGAAGCGCCCAATCCGGTAAGCCAGTTTTTCGTCGAGCTGATAATAGCCATAAGTATTGGTAAAACCAGTTGTAAGATCGAGCACATGGGTCAGCGATTCAATTTTTTTGTTCTCAGCATCAATTTCGAAGCGTAAGGTGCTTATGTCGCCGTCTATTATCATCAATACCTGATCGGCCCACGATTTGTAATCCCAAAGCGCTATCTGATTCTTTAAAAAATTTGATTTAATCAAACCCTCGAGACGGTAAGTCTCAATGCTTTTTAAAGATATTTCCTGGTTGTAGTTCTTGATTGGGAAATCGGCCAGAGCTTGCTTATACTTCTCGAAATAATAAAGGGTAGAGTCAAAATACCGGCCAATTTCCTTAATGTCGGTTTTTAATTTTTCGTCGGCCGTTAAGTAAATGTCTTTTAATTTGGCGTTTTTTTCAACAATGGCGGTAAAACCATTCAGGCTCCTGGAATAACTCCGGACGGCACTAAAATAATATTCCCTAATTTTATTCACTTTTTCAACCGTAGTTTTAACAGTGGCAATTTTTTGATCCAAATCGTCAACAATTTGTTGATGCTCCACTTTTTTGTTTCCTTCGGCCGGTTTAACATCCTGATACCAATCGGTATTTTTGCGGGTTTCTTTTTCGTCGAGGTAGTTCTTGCATAAGGAATAATAAAGGTTTGCGTGATAAGCAAAAAAGGTAAAATTATCGTACTCGGTAAGCGGATCGTAATCCATTATCCATTTTTGTGCAATACGGCCCAACTGGTAATACGTGTTTATATGATAAGGGTCTTGCTTTTGATGCTTCTGCAACAATTCGTACGATTTTTCTTCCGTATCATTCAGTACCGAATTAAAAACATCTTTGTATTTAAGGGTTTCAGTTTGGGCAAAGCTGGCCGATACATTTATTAGGCCATATAACAATATTAAAAAGAAGATCTTATTCATTTTCCTGCGGATTTTCGTTCTCGTTTACATCGATAATCTTAAGCTCTACCCTCCGGTTTTTAGCCCGGTTTTCTTCAGTGTCGTTTGAAGCAACAGGCATCGATTCGCCATAACCTTTGGCAATAAGCCTTTCAAGGGGAAGTTGTCCGCTAATCAGGTAATCGACTACCGACTGGGCTCTTTTCGACGAAAGCTTCAAGTTGTAAGCATCGCTTCCCACATTGTCGGAGTGAGCTGAAATTTCAATTTTAATTTCAGGGTTATCGATAAGCAATTTGATAACCCTGTCCAGTTCCTCGTACGAACTGGTATTCAAATCGGCCGAATTGGTTTCAAAGGTAATGTCGTTAAGTACCAGTTTGGTTTTGGCTTTTAGTGGTTTAAGCTTAACGTCGAGCTTTTTGTTTTCTGTATCGCTCATGTCCACTTTGGTGTTGTAAAAAGCGTAACCCTTGGGCCCGTTTACATCTATCTCATATTTATCACCTGCCCTTAAATCAACTATAAACTTTCCGTTTTCGTCTTTTCGTACCTTTTTAACAATGGTCTCGTTTTTCTCGAGGTTGGTAATTACAATTTCGACTTCGTTAATCGCTTCGTCGGTTTCCATGTCGGCAATATTAATCTCAAATTGTGTTTTTGAAGGTTCCAGCTCCACATCGCGTTCAAACTCATTAAACAAAATTGCACTGCTTAAATCGAAAGTAAAAATATACGGTTCGTAATTTGGAACCAGAATCTCCAGTTCGTGATTCTTTCCCACGCTCAATTCCATCTGATATCGCCCGTTGCCTAAATAATTTACTGTCCCCGGGTTGGTTTCGTCCAAAAACTTAATGCTTCCCTGTAGCGGTTCAAATATTTCACGGTCAAAAACATTTAATATCAGTATTACCTGGTTGAATAATTCAAATTGATTTACCACCGGTTCTTTAGGGATAGTGGTTTTAAATCCGGCATCGAATGTCAGGAATTGATGCGAATAATTTTTACAGAAAACTTCCATCTCAAATTCGCGCCCCGGAGTAAGGTAAAAGCGATAAGTTCCCTCGGGCATAGTGGTAGTTAACGATAAAAACTGTTCGCGGGTATCGGTGTATCGCAGCAAAATGGTGGCATCAAGTGGAGCCTGACTGTTCTTGTCAAAAACCCTCCCCAAGAATTCAAAAACCGGATTCACGCTGTATTGTGCAGGAACGGGCAATTGATAGGCCGCACCCAGCCATTCTTTCTTTTTAAACTGAAGTTGGTTGTAAAACATCAGGTTGCTGTTTACTGCCAATGAAGGGCTTACATCGTCGAAATCGGTATTTACTCCCGGCAGCAGTTCGGGATCGCCCCATAAGTTTTCGGCAAAACGCTTTGAAACGTACAAATTGTAACCATCCAAATCGTTTTTACGTTTCGAAGAAAAAAATAATAACTTGTTGTCGGCCGATAAAAAAGGATAATTTTCATCAGTACTATTTATGTTTGATGAAAGTAAAACCGGAGCTCCCCAATTGCCGTCTTCGAGTTTTTTGGCATAAAATATTTTCGAAACTAATTCTCCGCTTTTTTCACCGGGTTGCTTTCGTGAAAAAAACAAATATCGATTATCAACCGAAATCATAGGGGCTTCTTCATCGAACATGGAGTTTACGTTCCCAATATTTTGAGGTTGCTGCCACTTTCCGTTGGCCCACCTCGAAAAATAAATGTCGGTTCCACCCAGGTTTTCTTGCAATACCGAAGTAAAAAACAGCATATCGCCGGTAGCATTTAAACAGGGATGGCTTAATTGTACGCCTATTCCCAACGAACCGGCCTCAAAAATCAGCACTTCAGGCACTCCCCAAACCGGACTCTCCTTTGTTCCCTGATTTTTACAACGGTAAAGTTCCATGTTTCCAGTTATATTTGATGCATAAACCATACTGCTTCCGTCGCTGTTTATTTTAGGCGAAAAAACCGGGTAGCTTGCGTTGGTAAAAACAGGAACCGAAACTTGAGCTAAAACGATTTGAAAACAAAGGGCAAGCAAAATGAAAAGCGTATAAATAAGTTTCATGTTGGTTATTCTTGGGTAATAATTTGTTATTGGTAATCCAAAAATACATAATTTATTGGATGTTACCTTCTTTCCTTTCAATTTTTCTGTCGCATACAAACGCCGGTCGTTTTATATTTGTTCTTTACCAATCGGGCGAACTAAAAGCCAGGTTATTAAGTTGAATTTTTAGTTGTTGAAATAAGGATAACTGTATATTGATTTGTATATTTAACTGTTTTTTCAACCTACAAATTAAAAGCCATTGAACCTGACAGTCAAAAATACCGTCGTGGGTTTATTTCTGCTTTTAAGCCTTTATACCAGGGCGCAAAGCGGTTCGTTTGCCGGTATGGGCAATGCATCGGTAATGCTTTATGATTTTTGGTCTGTATTTTCGAATCAGGCCGGGCTGGCAAACCTTGAGAACCCAACTTTAGGTTTTGATTATTCCAATCATTTTTGGCTCAGTGAAACGGGAACTCATAGTGGAGCATTTGTTTTACCCACTCGCAGCGGAAATTTTTCGTTAGCATTCAAACGCTATGGGTATGTTTTGTATTCTGAAAATAACCTGGGACTGGCTTATGCCCGAAAACTGGGTGAGGTGATTTCGGCATCGTTGCAATTTGATTACCTGTTTTTCCATCAATCGGAAAACTATGGCAATCGGGGAGCTTTTCTTTTTGAAACGGGAATCATTGCTCAGATAAACCCGGATTTTTCTGTTGGATTGCATCTGTACAACCCCACACGGGTTAAGTTAGCCGATTATGCCGACGAACGCGTACCTACCGTTATGCGTTTTGGTTTGGCTTATTCTTTTAGCCCGTGGGTTTTGTTTTCGATTGAAACAGAAAAAAGCGTGGAGCAAAAGGCACGATTTAAGTGCGGCCTGCAATACGAGCCAATAAAATTTCTTTATTTAAGAACCGGGCTTATGACCCAACCCAACTCGTTTACTGCTGGAATGGGCTATCGGATAAAAAACTTTACAACCGATCTTGCCTTTGTTAGCCACGAAAATTTACCCTTATCGTCACAAATTGCACTAACCTATAAATTTTAATTATGGAAACACTTACTACTGTTTGGAATTTTATTCAAATTATTCTCTTAAATGCCTTTACACAAATGGTTTCGCTACTGGGAATTTTCTTCTTTTTTGGCCTGTTGCTTTATTTGTTGGCGCGATTTACGCGCAACACCTTTGTAAAAAGCATAGGCTATAAGTTTGATGTGTATTTTACCGGCTGGCTGGGAACACCGGTCCATGAATTGGGACATGCGCTGCTTTGCATTCCGTTTGGACACCGGATAACTGAGATGCGCCTGTATAGTCCCAATTCGGGCGATGGCAGTCTGGGTTATGTAAACCATGCATACAACCCAAATAATTTCTGGCACCAAATAGGGAATTTCTTTATTGGAATTGGTCCTGTTTTAATGGGTTCGCTGGTACTTTTTCTGTTGATAAAATACCTGGTTCCCAGCAATAGTGATTTGCTGGCACTGGTAACATCCAAAGGTTCGACCATTGATTCGCTCGAAGCTGTAAAAAATCAGTTTGTGCAATTGTATCACACAGGGCTTTCTGTCACTCCAGCACTGTTTACCCGGGCAAATATGCAGAGCTGGCAGTTTTGGGTATTTTTGTATGTGGCTGTTTCAGTTGCTTCGCATATGGAGTTGAGTTTGCCCGATTTAAAAGGTGCCGGTTCGGGTCTTATTTCGATTGCTGTATTATTGGTCGTTCTAAATAGCATCGGCTTATTTTTTAATGTCGATTTAAGTTCCTCGGTAGCGGGCATAAGCCGATATATCAGCATGAGTTCAGGAGTGTTTACGCTGGCTGTGGTGCTTTCGGCCTTGTTTTTTATAAGTTCGTATTTGTTGTTGAACATTTATACGCTAGTACGGTATCGTAAAGTGTTTCATCCATTTGGCTGATGGCTCGTTTAGGCTTAATCGTTGTTTTAACCGGTCTGATCCCACTGGTAATACAGGCTCAGGAAACTGATCGCAATCATTCCATCGAAGATTTGATTGAAGAGATTGCATCGGGAAGTGATGCGGAACTCGATTACACCCAAATAACTGAAGACCTCTACTATTTTATCGAAAACCCAATCAATTTAAACATAACAACACACGAAGAACTGAATCGCCTGCACATGCTTACCGACTTTCAGATAAAAAGTTTGCTGGCTTATCTGAAATACAATCAAGGAATACACACCATTTACGAATTGCAATTGGTTCCGGGATTCGACCTGCTTAGCATTCAAAGGCTGTTGCCTTTTGTGGCTATTCAACCGGTGGACAAATCTGAATCCTTTGATTGGAACAAAGCGTTAAAATATAGCCGGAATGAACTTTTTGCCCGAGCCTCGGGGGTTCTTGAAACTGCTGATGGTTACCGCAATTTTTCATCAGATGATTGGAATCCGGACTCTAATAAATATTATCCGGGAAACCGGATGCGCCTATTCTCCCGCTATCAGTTCAATTATAAAAACCAGCTCAAATTTGGAATTACAGCGGAAAAAGATCCAGGCGAAGAATTTTTTACAGGCACACAAAAACAAGGCTTCGATTACTATTCCATCCATTTTGAATTAAGTGATGTGGGAAAAATTAAAAGACTGGTTTTAGGCGATTTTCAGGCAAAAATGGGTCAGGGATTAATCCTATGGTCAGGCATGAGCACCGGCAAATCGGTTTATGTGATGGATATCAGAAAACGCTCAAACGTTTTGAGCCGGTATGCATCTACCAACGAAAACCGATACATGCGTGGAGCCGGAATAACACTGAACATGGGTAATTTTAATACAAGCCTATTTGTATCGCGTAAAAACATTGATGCCAACCTGCAACCTGCCGATTCAGTTTTTACTAACGAAACCTTTGCGAGCTCGCTGCTAAACTCCGGTATTCATGCAACACCTGCACAACTTGCTGATAAAAATGCGGTTCAGGAAACATTAGCAGGAACTAACGTTACCTTTCAAAAAAACCACTTCTCTGTTGGGCTTTCCGGACTTACCTATACTTACAGCAAGCCCATTATTAAAGCGGAAACACCTGAGAATCAATTTGAGTTTAATGGCAAACAAAACTATAATCTGTCGGCCGACGTGGAATTTTTGTTTAATGACCTGCATGTATTTGCTGAAGGAGCTGTATCGGCAAATTCGGGGAAAGCCCTACTGGTTGGAGCCCTTATGAAACTGGCTCCTCAACTCAGTGCATCGGTACTTTACCGAAACTATGCAAAAGATTATCAGGCATTATATGCCGGTGGTTTTGCCGAAGGTTCGAAAACCCAAAACGAAAAAGGATTTTACCTGGGTTTGCAAATACATCCCATAAAAAACTGGAAACTTTCCGCCTATTACGATTTTTATCAGTTTCCCTGGCTTACCAGCAGTACCGATGCTCCATCAAAAGGAACCGATTATCTGTTGCAGGCCGACTATGTTCCCAGACAAAATTTGAGTATGTACTGGCGCGCAAAGCATGAAGTTAAACAGCGTAATGCAACGGAAGAAACGTTTGGAATAACTGATTTAGTAGAAGTTAACCAATGGAATTTGCGCTACCATATCAACTATCAGATTAACAGCCAATGGCAATTTAAAAACCGGGTGGAACTAAGCCATTATCAAAAAGGAACAGAACCGGCTGAATCGGGTTATGTGATTTATCAGGATGTGAGCAGCACACCGTTTTCCTTTCCATTAACCCTCTCGCTTCGCTATGCTTTGTTCGATACCGATTCATATAATTCACGTATTTACACCTATGAATCGGATGTGTTGTATGCTTTTTCAATTCCGGCACTTTACGATAAAGGCACGCGCTTTTATGTTATGGTCCGCTATCAAAGTTCAGCAAATTTGACACTCTGGCTTAGGTATTCGCAAACCTGGTATAGCCATAAAACGGAATTGGGTTCAGGAATGGATCGGATTGCAGGAAACTTACGCAGCGAAATAAAAGTACAGGTACGATGGAAATTTTAATTTTTATTTAAGGCTTAAAACCCCTGATTGCTTGAATAAAAGGTCTGATGTAATATTAAAAAACGCGTATAAAAAGCGTTCATCAATGAAAAGGGCAAAATTTTTGTTTGGTATGTGCCTCGGCTTAATTTTTATCTATCTTTGCCCCCAATGACAAAAACGCTTACACATAGTTTACTTACTGCATTTATAATTGTTCTGGCTGTAACCGGTGTTGTGGCGCAAACAGCAATTAAAGATTCGGCACAAGTACCAACCCCCGTTTACTCTCCGGATACGCTTGCTGTTGTCGCTGTTGACAGTTTAACTTCTCAGACCGATACCCTGGCCACTGACAGCTTACCCATGGCAGATACTCTGGCAGCTACACAAAGCAAATGGAACTTCTTAAAAGGTGGAAACGATTCGACTTACTTTTCGTTTTACGGGCATTTGTTTGAGGTTGATGACACTATACGCATTGAGTATTGGAATTATAAACACCAAACCCATGAACTGGAATTGCATGCCTACGACTCGAGTTTAACTGATTTGCATATTTTTCATCCGGCTTACCGAAACAGTTTTAACAATTCGTATCTGGGGAACACCGGAAATGCTGTAAAATCGAATTTATTTTTTGAACCCAATCCGGAAACCGGTTTTGTTTTTTTACAAGCTTTCACTCCTTATATTTTTGAGTCGGCCAATGCCAATTATTATAAAGTTCAGGTTCCGTTTACTAAATTTCGGGTCGACATGGGTCCAAAGGATGAACAGAATATTGATTTGCTGCATACCCAAAATATTAATAAATACCTGAACGCATTTATTCATTTTAAGAATTATACCGGCGACGGGCAGTATATTCAACAAAGCACCCGCAACAACACAGGAATCTTTGGGGGATCGTACACCCAGGGAAGGTTTGCAACACATGCAAATTATGTGTTTAGCCGCATCAGTTTGCTCGAAAATGGTGGAGTGGGTGACACCTATTTTATTACCGACACAACCTTTGGTTCGACCAATGAAATTAGCACCCGGCTTACCGGTGGCTCAACATATTTTAAAGACAGGCAATTATTTTTCGATCAAAAAGTGGGGTTCTTAAAAACCAATGTCCCCGATACCGCCGAAAGAGGTGCGTATTGGTTTAGCTTGCAGTACAATTATCAGTCGCATAAAAGTATAAAAGTTTACGAAGACAGCGACGACACCTATTTTAATAACGATTTGGAACAGCTGCATCTTTACGCCAACAATTATTCCAATGCAGCTACCTTCGATTCAACTTTCTACCGCAGTAAAAAACAATTTCTGCGCGTTAATCTTGAAGAAAACCCTAAAAGTTATCCTTTTGTTGGTGCCTTTTTTGGGGTGGGATGGGATAAAAATGAATACGCATACTTTAATAAAGATACCTTGTTCAACTATTCGAACAACACCAGCAATAAGAGTCAATACTTTGAAGCCGGTATTTATCGCTTAAAAGGAAAAAAATTCAAGTTTGCCGCCAACTATACATTATTTGTATCGGGCTACCGGCAAAACGATTTTTCACTATATGGATTTATCAGCCAGCAGTTTGGAAAAGGGAAAAGAGAACTGGTATTTAAGGCCGAAGGAAGCCAACTGCGCGAAACTCCTGACTATCTGATGCAAAAATATTACTCGAATCATTACCGCTGGAACAATAATTTTGACGCCCAATTCCAAACCAACTTGAAATTCAGCATCAATTTGCCGCATTATAAAACCAATTTGGGAGGGCGCTTTTCAGTATTAAGCAATTACATTTATATGAATAACGACGCACTTCCGGAGCAATATCCCAACCCTTTTTCGGCTTTCGATATGTATTTAAACAATCAATTTGAGTTCTGGAAATTTGGAACCATAACCCGCTTAAATTATCAGAAAACCAGCAACGATCGGGTACTTCCTTTACCTGAATTTTCGGGTTATTTTGCGCTGTATTTTGCCCCTGATATTTATTTTAAAGACACCAAAGGCCGTATGCGGTTTCAATTGGGCGCCGACGTATATTACTGGACCAGTTACTACGGACAAGCCTATTCGCCGGCTTTAGCCATGTTTCACAACCAAAACGAGCAATTAATCGGGAACTACCCGTTTGTTGGCGCCTTTTGGAATGTTGAAATTAAACGCCTGCGTTTTTACATCAGGTACGAGCACTTAAATTACCAGATGATGGAAGCCAATTACTTTTTAGCTCCGAGTTATCCGGCCAACCCAAGCACGCTGCGCTATGGTTTGGTTTGGACTTTTTACAATTAAACGCTGATAAAAATTTTACTGAATAAGTGCCTGTTTATACACGCATAAACACCTTTCGCGCGCTTGTTGGTGCGCAATTATGGGTTCCAGGCCCTGGTTTCCGCCCCAGCGATCAACGTAAATTTTCTGTGCATCGAATTTTTCGGCCTGGGTGTAAGGATTGAAAATTCGAAAATAGGGCGCGGCATCGCAACCTGAACCTGCAGCCCACTGCCAACCCCCATTATTACTGCTGAGTTCATAATCGTTTAAATGCTGACCAAAAAAAGCTTCTCCTTTACGCCAGTCGATTAAGAGGTGTTTGGTTAAAAAACTGGCCACTATCATACGTGCCCTATTATGCATTTGTCCGGTTTGCAAAAGCTGGTTCATAGCTGCATCCACAATCGGATAACCTGTTTTAGCCCGGCACCATTTTTCAAAATCAGTGAGGCTGGTATTCCATGGTATTTTATCGTAAGCCGGTTTAAAACTTTGTGTTACCACCTGCGGAAAATGCCAGAGTATTTGCATGTAAAACTCGCGCCAAATTAATTCGTTCAGGTAAGTCTCGTTCCAGGCTAATGCTTTTTTTACCAGTTGCCGTATGCTTAATGTTCCAAAACGTAAATGTACCGACACCTGTGATGTTCCGGCTTCGAGCGACAAATCGTTACGGGTAAGGTGGTAGTTTTTTATACTTGCTTCATCGGTGTTGGGTTGATTGACACCATGTGCTGTTAACAGGAAGCCAAGAGCATCAATGGGTATTAAGTTTTGTACCTGTTTTACGCGATTCAAAGAGGAGAAAAAATCACTGGTATTTGCTGATGTAATTGGATTTTCTGCCAGTATTTTTTTCCACTGCCGCATGTAAGGCGTAAAAACTGTATATGGTTTGCTGTCGGCTTTAACCACTTCGCTTTTTTCAAAAATTACCTGATCTTTAAAGCTTAAAAATGGCACTCTAAAGGTTTTGCACAAATCTTTAATTCCTGCATCGCAACTTATGGCATAAGGTTCGTAATCGTGGTTTACAAAAACTGATGTAATTTTGTGCTCAGTAAAAAGTTTTTTAAAAACCTCAAGGGGTTTATCGTAAAAAACCCATATGTCGCTACCCAACAGCACCAATTCCTTTTTTAACTGACCAATAGTTTCATAAATAAAACTGATTCTTCGATCGTTAGTTTGCGTTAAATCGCTTAAAATGTCAGTATCAAAAATAAAAACAGGTTGCACCTTTTGGTTTGTTTTCAAGGCCTGGTAAAGCCCTGTATTATCAATCAAACGCAAATCGCGACGAAACCAAAAAAGAGTTAAATTTTCCTGTTTTTCCATATTAATGCATTTCGTTTCTTTCCCAGGAGCGAATAATAAGCCAAAACCCAGTAATTAAGCTGTTGAAGCGGTACTAAGATTAGGTGATGCCAGGGGCTTTTTGTAATTATGTTACGAAGTATAACCAGTAGCAGTAATCCAACCAAACCAAGTGTTAAACCGATTGGTGTAAGCCAAAATAAGGCTATCCAGCCAAACGTTGTGATGAATAAATACAACACTAAAAAAAAACTGCTTTGTCCAAAAAATGCGGTAAAATTTTTCGAAAAACCCCGTAGTGATTCCTGGTAATTATTATACATTCGGCACTTAATGGTTCCGTTTCCCAATAAAGTGGCCACCCTGAGGTGAAGTTTTTTATAAAAACGGATGATTTGAATATCTTCCACCGGGTTTCTCTTAACCCAGGCATGAGGTTGTAATTTTCGGTACACGTCGGCATCGAAAAGCATAAACTGCCCGTTTGCCGCTGCCAACGAAGGTTTATGACTAAAATAAACCAGCGGCAAAGGCAGTAAACTTAACAGAATTTGCAACATAATGGGAACCGTAACTTTCTCGCCCAGGGTTCGTGTTTCCTGTTCGGGAAACAAACTTAATAAAGCCAGTTTTTTCTTTTCGGCATAAGCCAAAGCCCGTTCAATTAATTCGGGTTCAGGTGTTACATCGGCATCTAAAAACAAAAAATAATTGCCCCGGGCTTGCATTGCCAGCTGATAACAAGCATGGTTTTTCCCCAGCCAGCCTTCGGGCAGCTTTTGTCCTTTTATGGGTTTAATAGCAGTTGAAATTGATGCAAATAATTGCAGTACTTCCCATGTGTTATCGTCTGAATCATCGTCGTAAACCAAAATTTCATAAGGAGCGTGTGTTTGTGCCAGGAGTTTTCCAAATAGCAGGGGTAAAGTTTCGGCCTCGTTGCGAGCCGGAATAAGCAGGCTTACTGTTTTGGTTCCCGCATAAGTTTCACTTTTAAGATATGGTTTCCATAAAAAATTAACGGTTAAAACAATCAGTCTCAAAACCAAAAGAACCAAATATATGAAAGCAAAATACATCATGTAGCCCATTGGTTTTGCTTATTAATACACGAATTATAAAAAACATTATACTGCTGCTCCAATAATTCAACCGTGGCCACTTCGTGAAAAGGAACCTCTTTAAAATAGATAAACAAAGTCGGTTTCTGCTGGCTGAAATAATCAGTTAAAAAAACCGTAAAAAGAAGTTGTGCCTTGCCCGGATTTTGTTTAAGCACTGAACCTATCCCGGGTTGAAATTTCTTGGGAACATTTGTTGAGGAGTTTATTTTTCCCTCGGGAAAAAAAACAACCATGTTTTTATTATCCGCAAGCAATTCAAGCGTTGTATTTAAGGATTTACGTACAGAAATATGCCCCGGATTAATGGAATAAGCCCCACAGTAATTGAAAAATTTTCGCTTTTCCAGTTCCTTTTCAAGCATCATTACATGAAACTTTTTGTGTGTTTTATTATTATTCAGATAAAGCATCCAAAAACCGTCCCACCAACTGGTGTGATTACCAATAACCAGGAGCGCCCTGTTCGGGTTTAGTATTTCGCCTATAAGTTTTACTTCGGTAAAATGCCGCTTTATTGCTTGTCTGGTGTACCAATTCAACAATTTTATACGCCAGGCACTATGTTTTGGAGCCAACATGGATTAATAATAGGTTATAAAAAGATGCAGAACGGTAAAAAACAAAAACTGCAAAACCAAAATGGGCAATGCCAGCGGGTTTCGACTACCTTTTGCAAACTTTGAGAATAGAAAAACAAAAAACGCAGCTGTAATAAACCACATCAGGTAGTTTTGCGTCGGAATTTTTCCCTCTGTCCAATACCACATTCCGGTATAAACGGCCACAGGTTCCATAACAAAATCATAAATTACTACCATTGATGAAGCTAACAGCATCTGAACCCAAATACTCTTAACCATTTTACAAGCAATTACAGTAGCAGCATAAGTTAAAAAAAACCAGTTGATTCCAATTAGCATAGGAACTCCCATAAGCTTTGGACCCAAAACGGTCCCGTAGGAATAGTATCCAAATAAAAGACCGGTTTTAACGCCAACAACTTCAATAGCATAACCCAGCAAAGCAATAAAAATAAATACCGCATAATGTTGCAGGCGGGGTGGTTTATGAAAATATACCAGTAAAAAAACATTTAACAAAAGGGCCAGTGGAATAAGCTGAATAAAAAATGGACGGGTTAAAGGCAGCATAAAACCTAAAGTGCCTATCAAATAAAAAATAATTAAAAAACGCTGGACTTTATTTACTGCCGGAAGTAATCGCATACCAAAGCATTTAGTTTAACCAATAATTTTAAAAGGGTAAGTTACGCAATAATTTAATTTTGTGCATCACCAATTAATTCGTCAACAATTTTTGCACTGCATAAACAAAGTGGAATGCCTCCTCCGGGATGAACACTTCCGCCCACAAAATACAAATTTTTAAACTTCCGGCTAAAATTAGCATGCCGGTTAAATGCACTTAACAAGCCATTCGATGCATTGCCATATAACGAACCGTGCCACGATCCGGTTTTCTGCTCAATGGTAATTGGCGTTGCAAAGTGTTCCGAAACTATATAATTTTCAATCTGAATCTGAAACTGTTTATTAATTTTTGAAATTACCCGCTGCCGGGCAATAGCCAACAACTGCTCCCAATCCTGTCCATAGTCGGCAGGGGTGTTTATCATCACAAACCAGTTTTCAGAACCTGTAGGTGCATCGCCGGGTATTTTTTTTGAACTGATATAAATGTATATGGTTGGGTCGGAATACAACTTTTTTTCTTTAAAAATTGCCTTGAACTCAGCTTCGTAATTCTCACTAAACAAAATATTATGAACCCCTAATTTTGGTGACAGCTTATTAATTCCCCAATAAAAAATAATTCCCGAACTCGACAGGGGTTTGTTTTTTACGGCATTTGGCTTTTTAAACCCGGGCATAATGTGGTGATAAAAACTTGTTGCATCAATATTTGAAATTACCAAATCGGCCAGCCATTGCTGCTGGTTGCTTTCAACGCCCTTTACCAGCTTTCCTTCATATAAAACACGTGTAACTTTTGAGTTAAAATAAAAAGTTACTCCAAGTTTTAAGGCCAGTTGATAAACGGATTCAACCAACTGATACATACCCTTTTTGGGCAAAAATCCGCCCAAATTATGTTCCAGATGGGCTATCATATTCAATGTAGCCGGGGTTTCAAACGGATTGGACCCGTTGTAAGTGGCATAGCGGTTAAATAATTGCCGAGCATATAAAGTTTTAAACCATTTGCTGTTTCGTGAGTTCATGGTAAGCCAGGCATCAAGTTTATGCAGATGCAAGAGGGTTCGTTTGAACTCTGGTTTATTAAAGTTTTTGATTTTATGAAACGAATTAAACAAAAACACAGGAGCAGCAATCTCAAATAACCGGCGATATTTATCCAAGAATTTTAAAATACGTAGTGCAGGCTCTCCGGTTTTCTTCTCCATTTCTGATGCAAAATCCTCCACATTGGCATGCGCAGTAAAATTAGTTCCATCGGCATAAAAATAGTTACAAATGGGATCGATTTGCTCAACCTGCAAATAATCGTCAGGATTTTCGCCGGCCAAAGTAAACAGCTCCCGAGCCAGTTCGGGTAGCGTTAATAACGATGGACCGGTGTCCCAACGGTAAGCTCCCTGACGAAATTCACCTATTTTACCACCCGGCTTTTCAGCTTGTTCAATTACTGTAACCTGAAAGCCTTTTGCTGCCATACGTATTGCCGATGCAAGACCTCCTATTCCAGCACCAATAACTATAGCTTTTTGCATATTTTTGTTTTTGTTTAATTTTTTTTTATATTTATTAAACATTTTAAATTGCTTTTGGTTTTAATAAACATAAATTTATTCAGAATATAAAAATGGAAAAAAAAATACTCATAGTTGGTACGGGTTTGGCCGGTTTATCTTCAGCTGTAAGGCTTGTAAACCAAGGCTATAAAGTTGAGATGGTTGAAAAATACCACCAACCCGGAGGTAGGTTAAACCAGCTTAAAGCTTCGGGTTACACCTTCGATTTGGCACCCACGTTCTTCAGCATGAGCTATGAGTTTAACGAATTACTGCGCGATTGCAACATCAAACCACTTTTTGAATTTCAGGAACTTAATCCCCTTTATCATGTTTTTTTCAGAGACACCAAAAAACAATACCAATTATTCCGTGAACCCGAAAAACTGGCTGAACAGTTTAATGAAATAGAGCCCAACTTTGAACAAAATTTTAAGAACTATATTGAAGGTGCCGGTGAACTTTTTCACGACACCATCGACAGAATTGTAAAACGCAATTTCAATAACTTTTACAGCTATGTATGGGCCATGATGCATGTTCCGCCCAAACACCTTCCAAAACTTTTCCGCACATTCTGGCAGGAGCTCGAAAAACATTTTACCAGTAACGAAGTAAAAGAAATATTATCGCTGGTAGCTTTTTTTCTGGGAGGCACGCCTTTTAACACTCCTGCAATCTACACCTTGTTATCGTACACCGAATTTATTCACGATGGTTACCACAACGTTAAAGGCGGAATGTACAACATTGTTGAAGGATTGGTGAACTACCTTACTGAAAAAGGAGTTGCGTTTCATTACAATACTGAAATTGTGGGTTACCATACCAACAAAAATCAACAATTGGAATACCTAACCGATACTCAAGAGAAAAAATGGTTGGCCGATTTATTTGTAATTAATAGTGATGCGGCCCATTTCAGAGGTTCTGTTTTTCAAAGAACCGCGTTCACAGAACCCAAACTCGATAAAATGCAATGGACCATGGCTCCGTTTACTATTTATGTGGGGGTTGAGGGAAAATTGGACAAGCTGGGGCAACACAATTATTTTTTAGGAAATAATTTTAAGGAATATGCCAATAAGGTTTACACGGAGAACTTTGAAACCGACAAACCTTATTATTATGTAAATATTCCGTCGAAAAACAATACCGATGCTGCCCCTGCCGATGGCGAAGCTTTGTTTTTTCTATGCCCGGTTCCCGATCTCAGGATGCGCCCCGACTGGAGCAACAAAGAACAATTTGCCGATGCCATTATCAACGATTTTGAAGAAATAACCGGATACCAAATAAAATCAAAAATTCGAACCCTCACCATAATAGCTCCCGACCAATGGGAAACCAGTTTTAATTTATACAAAGGGAGCGGATTAGGACTTGGTCACAGCTTAAAGCAAATAGCCTGGTTTCGCCCGAAAAACCACGACGAAAAATTCGCCAACGTATTTTATACCGGTGCTTCAACTATTCCCGGAACCGGCCTGCCTATGGCCATGATTAGTGCAAAACTAACCGTTGAACAAATTCTTAAAAACTATGGATCTTTATCTTGAAAATGCTCTGCAATGCAGTAAAAAAACCACAAATAATTACAGTACTTCCTTTTCTTTGGGAGTTGGGCTACTGGATAAGTCAATTCGCCGGGCTATATATGCCATTTACGGCTTTGTGCGCATTGCCGACGAAATTGTGGACACTTTTTTCGATCACAATCAGAAAGTGATGCTTCAAGAATTTAAAATCGAAACTTTTCAGGCTATTGAACAGGGCATTAGTACCAATCCAATTATTCATAGTTTTCAGTGGGCTGTTAACACCTATAAAATTGAGCATCATTTAATCGACTCATTTTTAAACAGTATGGCTGTAGATTTAAACAAAACCCGCTTTACCAAAAACGAATACAAAAATTATATTTACGGCTCGGCCGAAGTGGTCGGTTTAATGTGTTTGCGCGTGTTTTGTCACGAAAAACCTGAATTATATGCCGATTTAGTCCACCCAGCCCGCAAATTGGGCGAAGCCTTTCAAAAAGTGAATTTTTTACGCGACATGGAAGCCGATTACGACGAACGCGGACGCACCTACTTTCCAAATATTGATTTTAATTGTTTTACAGAAGACGATAAAAAACACATTGAAACCGAAATTGATTCCGACTTTAATCAGGCGCTTCAAGGAATTGCCTTTTTGCCTTTAAATTCAAGGTTCGGGGTGTATCTGGCCTATTCGTATTATTTGCAACTCTTAAAAAAAATAAAACTTACTCCCGCCGAAAAATTAAAACAAAAACGAATTCGCATCTCCAATTTTCAAAAATTCAGTATGCTGTTTTTTGTATATCTGAAATTTACAGTGCGTCAGGGTTCCGTTGTCAAACAAAAAGCAAAATCACAGCAAAGTTTAATAAAATCGAATACACAACAGGCTTATGCATAGTTGCACAAACTGTCGGAAAACCTGTTGTGTATAAAATTTTTATTCTGCATCTTTGAGCATTATAATAAATTCAACTAAAATGATTAAAAAAATTGTTTTTGTATTACTTATAGTGCAGTTCGTGGCTTCATGCGGAACAACAAAAAAAAGCACTTCAGCCGATAGTGCCGAAAAAGCTACCTTGCTAATTTCATATTCCCAATCTGCTGAATACAGTACCACAGAACCTGAATATTCCATCGAACTTTATTCAAACAAACAAATGTACCTCAACGGAATACGCAATCTCGACAAAACCGGTAAATATATGCGTACTTTATCCGATAAAGAGTTTAAAAGCCTTATTCAATCATTTGACGAAGCAAACTTTTTCGATTTTAAAGACGAATATACAAGCAACACTCCCGAATTATTAACACGCTATGTTTACTTTTTTAAAGATGGAAAAGGAAAGAAAGTAAAAGATTATTACGGGGCACCTGAATCGTTGAAAGAGTTGGAATACAGCATTCAATCGTTTCTCGACCGGGTGGGCTGGGAAAAACTGTCGTGGTAAAACATGCATTTTAGCACCCCACTTATTCATGGGAAATTAATAAAACGCTACAAACGCTTTTTAGCCGATGTACTGCTCGACAATGGTGAAACGGTAGTTGCTCATTGCACCAATTCGGGAACCATGTTAAGCTGTCTCGAAACAGGTGCTGATGTTTACCTTACTCCGGTAAGCGACCCCAAACGAAAAACCAGATTTACCTGGGAAATGATCCGGATAAACCAAAACTGGGTTGGTGTGAATACCGGTTGGCCCAATGTTTTAGCTTATGAGGCTATTAAAAAACAGGAGATTGAAAAACTTAAAGGATACTTACTGGTTAAACGCGAAGTGAAATTCAATGACAGCCGTTTCGATATTTACTGCGAAAACAGTCAGGAGAAATGCTTTGTCGAAGTAAAAAATGTTACTTTAAAAGATGGCAACATGGCCCTTTTCCCCGATGCTGTAACTACCCGTGGCCAAAAGCATTTAAAAACCCTAATCGAAGGAAAAAAACAAGGCTACCGGGCAGTAATGCTTTACATTATTCAGCGAAGCGATGTGGTAGGTTTTACCCCGGCCCGTAAGATTGATCCTGATTATGCATTAGCCCTTGAACTGGCTATTAACAATGGAGTTGAAGTAATTGCTATTCAGGCTAAAGTAACTCCCCAATGTATTGTGCTAAAGCATGAACTTCCCACTCAAATTTAGATTCCTGAAAGGTAATTATTTCGTTCACTTTGCTTACAAATAGTAATCCTGTGACCTATTTTATAACACAAAAAGCACCTCATCTATTTATTCACAAGCCTTTCAGCACATTACACTTGTAAATATTTTAACGTTTTTTATTTTTATTTAGTAAAAATACCCTGTATATTCACCAACTAATATTTAGTTTTGTTACGGATTCAAAACTTATAAAAAACTGATTTTCATTAAAGCGTAAACAATTTAATACGTTTAACGTAAATAGGGGTGATATTTTACACATGATTAAGCAGGTGAAACTTCTAATTTTTATGCTAATTGTGGCATTAGCAGGTCAGGCTCAGGATATAAAATTTTATAACCTGACTATTGACGAAGGGTTGCCTCAAAGCAGCGTACTCAGCATTCATCAGGATAATAAAGGTTTTATCTGGCTCAGTTCGTTCGACGGTGTAACCCGCTTCGATGGTAAAAACCTGACTACCTTTATTGCAGCAAGTGATAATCCATACACCCTAAATAATGGAACAGTTTATAAAATATGCAGCGATTTTAACGATAACCTTTACTTTGCCACCAATGGAGGCGGATTAAACGTTTACAATCAAAAAACAGAACTTTTTGATTATTATACCTCAAACAACAACAATTCAACAGGCATTGTGGGCGATGCACTCAACTATGTTTTTACCAGCAGCGACAGTGCCATCTGGATTGCTGCTTTAAACGGAGTAAGTCGTTTTTATCCCGAAAGTAAAACATTCGACAGCTATCCCAGCAGCAAAGAATCTAACAAATCGTTTCCCTATTATTCAGCACTTTGTATTGAAGAAGATTCTAAGGGACACATCTGGTTTGGAACCTATGGTGGTGGCATAAGTCGGTTCAATAAAAACGCCGGAACATTTAGTACTTTTTACAACAAACTGAATCAAAGCGAAAATTATACCCTCAACATAATTAACCATATAAAAACCATTGACGACGAAAATTTATTGCTGGCAACAGCCGGAGGAGTTTATCGTTTTCATATACCTGATTCAAGTTTTTACTTGTATCAAAACATTCAAACCCCGGCAGCCTATATAATGCAGGATAAATCGAACGATATTTGGATTGCCACCATAACCGAAGGCCTGATTAAAATTGATGACAAGGGGAATAAAGAACTCATTAAAGCAAATAGCCTTGTAAAAAACAGCTTGCCTGAAAACCGTATTTACACTATCTTTGAAGATAAACAGGAAAATATTTGGTTGGGGTTTTACAGCAAAGGATTTGCCTATTTTTCAGATGCGCCAACCCTGTTCTACCACTACAACCATGACAAAAACAAGAATTCATTAATTGGTAATGAAGTATATGGTTTGGCCGAAGATCACAACAATCATATTTGGATTGGAACGCTCGATGGCTTATCGATATTCAAGCCTGAAGCCCGGGAATTTGAAAATTTCAAGGCTGGTTCGGGTAATAAAACTATTGCAGAAAACCGCATCTGGAGCTTATTTTACGACAACATAGGGTATATGTGGCTGGGTTTTGCCAACGGTGCCGGAATTTACGATTACGAATCGGGCACATTTAGCACCTTTTATCATCAACCAAACGATTCCACATCGTTGCCCAGCAACGAAGTATTGGCTTTTGAAAAAGATAAAAACGGTCAGATTTGGGTTGGCTGCTACGGAGGACTGGCAACTTACGATTACACAAATAAGCAATTTAAACAATACACAAACAATGTTGCAGATAGTGCCACATCGTTTAATCAGGATGTGGTTTGGGATATTTTTTCCGATTCGAAAAAGCAATTATGGGTTGGAACCGGAAAGGGATTATTCCGTTTTGATTATGACAAATCGCTGTTTTTTAGATACCCTACAAATTATACTTCTGACCATATCCTTCTAAATACTGAAATAAACCAAATACATGAGGATAACGAAGGCTACTTGTGGCTGGCTACTCCCAAAGGTTTAATACGCTTCAACATTCAAACCGAAGAAGCTTTGCTTTTCGACACACAGAATGGCTTGCCCAATTCGGTTATCTATTCAGTACTTGAACACAATGATAACCTTTGGGTTACCACCAACAAAGGAATGTGCCGTTTAAATAAAAATAATTTTGATTTAGCTATTTACAACGTAAACGATGGCTTGCAAAGCAATGAGTTTAATCCCGCAAGATTAAAAACCCATGATGGAAAATTTATTTTTGGCGGAGTAAATGGTATTACCGTTTTTGACCCGGAGGCTTTGGCAAACTACGCCAAAGTTCCACAACTCTACTTTACCAAACTTTATTTAAACGGGCAATTAGTAAAACCCAATATGGAACGATATAAAAGGGTTCCCATAAAATTACCGGTTTCAGAAACTAAAAGCATTAAACTCAGCCATCATGAAAAACATATTCAGTTGGAGTTTTCAGCCATCGATTATTTGTCAGCCGATAAAATAAAGTATGCCTACCGCATTCTACCTAACACCCCGGAGTGGATTCCGTTAAAAAATCAGAGTTCACTTACCCTTACCAATCTACGCCCTGGCAAATACAAGCTTCAGGTTCGCTCCACAAACAATGAAATGGCCTGGGCCGATAATACCATTGAATTGTGTATCCGGATTTATCCGCCAATCTATCAACAAACATGGTTTTACGTACTTGAATCGCTGCTTCTAATTATCCTGATTTTTTGGTATATAAGGCATCGTACCCAACGCATTAAAAAAGCCAACCTTAAACTGGAACAACTGGTTGAAGAGCGAACCGAAGAAGTTCACGCTCAAAACGAAGAACTTAAAAGCCAACGCGATAGAATCAGTCTTCAAAAAACAAAAATTGAACGCTTTGCCGTTGAACTAGAACGAAAAGTACAAAAACGAACCGAACAATATCGCGAAGCAAAAGAAAAAGCGGAGGAATCAGATAGACTCAAATCAGCATTCCTGGCCAATATGAGCCACGAAATTCGAACTCCTCTAAACGCTATTATTGGTTTTTCGGAACTGCTGATGCAAAATCAATTGGAAGAAAAAGAACGAAAAGAATACCTGAAACTTATTAACAATAACGGAAACAGCTTATTACTACTTCTTAACGATATTATTGAAATATCGATGATTGAAACCGGTAAGATTGAATTCATCTATGATGAGGTAAATGTTTCCGATATTATTAAAAGTATTTATTCCGATTTTCAGGAACACAAACAACTTAATGAAAAACCACAGGTAAAACTGTTTTTAAACGATAAAGAACTTGATAAAGATCTGAACATTATTACCGATTCCTTGCGACTCAAACAAATTATTGCCCATTTGATTGATAATGGCATCAAATACACTCGTGTTGGACAAGTTACCTTATCATTTAAGAAAGATCAGAATTATGTGATATTTAGCGTAAATGATACCGGCATTGGTATTGAACCAAAAAAAATTGAACAAATTTTCGATCGCTTCTATAAAGCCGATAATAGCGATACAAATCCTTACCGCGGAGGAGGTTTGGGTTTAGCTATAGCCAAAAACCTGATTACCATGATGGGCGGGAATATCTGGGTACAGTCGGTTCCGGGAATGGGTTCCACCTTTTATTTTACCATTCCTATAAATCCTGTGCAGGAAAATTAAAAGGCCCGGAAAAAATCCAGACCTCCAAAAAAAATTAAGCAATGTTGGTATAAACCGCTTGAACATCGTCGTCGTCTTCCATCCTATCGAGAAATTTTTCAATGTCTTCCAATTGCTCTTCAGTAAACTCAACCGGCGAAGTTGGAATCCGCTGTAAAGTTGCTTTTACCTCCAATCCTTTTTGTTCAAAAGCATGGGTTAACGAACCAAAATTGGTGTAATCACCATAAACGTAAACGGTTCCTTCGTTTTCGTCAACCTCTTCCAAACCGGCATCAATTAGCTCCAATTCCAGTTCCTCAAGATCCATCCCTTCGGGTTTCTCAAATTCAATTACCGTTTTACGGTTAAACATAAACTCAAGCGAACCATTGGGCGACTGGCTTCCACCGGCTTTATTAAAATACGATTTAACATTGGCTGTGGTGCGGGTAGTATTATCGGTCATGCAATCAACAAAAACCAATACCCCGTGCGGGCCTTTACCCTCGATACTCATTTCAATATATACGGCACCGTCCTTTCCCGCAGCACGTTTAATTGCATTTTCAATATTGTCTTTGGGCATGTTTTGAGCTTTGGCATTTTGAATTGCAGTACGCAATTTCGGATTGGTTTCCGGATCGGGTCCCCCCTCTTTAGCGGCTACTGTAATTGCTTTACCTAACTTTGGGAAAATCTTCGACATCTTATCCCAACGCTTCATCTTTGCTGCTTTTCTATATTCAAACGCGCGTCCCATGGTATGTATATTATGTTAATTTATTTATTTTGGTGATGCAAAAATAATGGTTTTCAACAAAAAAATGGTGAACTCGCTCAGTAAATATAAATTCGTTCATTAATAAGTTGCAAAATAAAAAAGAACAACGGCTAACCCTCAAAGCCATTGTTCCCTATAAGGAATGCCGGATAGGTATCCGACACACTATATGGTTTGTTATTAATTCCTTATATAAGCTGCTGCCGAAAGGGCTGCAATAGTTCCATCGGCTACTGCTGTTGTTACCTGGCGAAAACGTTTTTGAATACTGTCGCCTGCTGCAAATACTCCGGGAATATTCGTTTTCATTTCAGCATCGGCTAAAATTTCGCCCCGTTCGTTGGTATCAACCAACGATTTTACTTTCTCGGTATTGGGAACATAGCCAATAAATACAAAAATTCCATCGGTTTTAATATCGCTAATTTTACCACTGGGCAAATGTTCCACCCGAATGGCTTCCACCGATTCATCGCCAATAATTTCGTGCGGTTCCGACTCCAGCACAAATTCAATTTTAGGATTTGCCTTAGCTTCCTGAATGGCATATTCAAAAGCCTGAAAATGATCGAACTGATGAACAATAGTAACTTTGGTAGCATATTTGGTAAGTGCAACGGCTTCTTCCAGCGCTGAATTTCCTCCACCAACAACCACTACTTCTTTTCCGGTAAAGAAATCACCGTCACAGGTTGCACAATACGATACCCCGCGTCCTTTAAATTTAACCTCGCCGGGAATTCCAAGATTTCGTGGTGTACCGCCCGTGGCTAAAACAATGCTTTTTCCCTGAAAAGTTTCCGTATCGTTTACGGTAACCGATTTTATATTGCCCTCAAGCTCCATTTTTGTTATGGAACGATTGCTTTTTAAAACACAACCAAATTCTTTGGCCTGTTTTTTCATAGTAGTAACCAACTGATATCCACTGGTGGTTTCCACACCGGGATAATTGGCAATCTCTTCAGTCAGGGTTAACTGTCCACCTACAGCGCCCTCGTTTATAATTAAAGTGCTAAGCTTAGCACGCGACGCATAAATACCTGCTGCCAATCCGGCCGGACCAGCTCCCAGAATTATTACATCGTATAGTTGATTATTCATAGTTCAATGCTTGGATTTTATAGGCCAAAAAAGTAGCAGCCCTTTGCAGGCGCCGGAATGAAACCTGCAAAGTTTGGCTAACTACTTTTTAATTATGTCGATAAAAGTTGGATTACGATAATTTAGTGTCGAGCACCTGTTTGATTTGCTCGGGAGTTAAAATGCTACTCGATGCGTGAGCTACTTTACCGTTTTTGTAGTAAACCACAAAAGGTAAACCCATAAAACCTGAACATTCAGGAGCATTGCGGATAACGTGAGCTTCAGGACTATCAAACAACATATCGGCAAATTTTACATTAGGATACTCGTCTTCAAGTTCTTCCATTGCTTCGTAAACGGGGATACACATTGGGCCCATACGTCCACAGCATACCATTACATTCTCGTTTTCTTCAATTACTTTTTTGTGATCAGCGGCGGTAATTAAATGTGTTAAATTGGTTTGTAACTGCATGGTTATTTTAGTTTAAATTAATAAATATATGTTAACTGTTTAAAATTTCTTCGTTCGATTTCAGTTTACCGTTAATGTAATCGGCTACTAACAAATCGGGGGCAATCTGGTTGGTTCCTACAAAAACATTGATTTTACTCTTAATAAATTCGGGAATTAATACCGGATTTATTTTATAGGTGACCACATCGGTAACACCCATACCTATAAGCCATTGTGGAAATTCCTCGATAGCTGTAAAATCAGGTTTAACCTTAACTTTCTCAACTACTTTCGATTTTTCGATGGTAAAAACTACGTAGTGGCTACACAGTCCAAAATGTGTGCTTAAACAATCTTTTTCGATAGGAATTGCCACTTTAGTCATCGCTTTTTTTGATTTATTATTAACGATGCAAAGATACATTCCTTCAATTCCTGTTTAAATAAAACGGGTGGCTGGGATGGTAACTGCACAATTGAAATTGTTCAATTTTTTTCTTGTCAAATGGTAACTTATACAAATACAACACTGTAACAAAATATAAAAGAGCCGGTTAAAACCGGCTCTTAAACAAACACATTAAATAAACCCATAAAAATTAACCTCGCCAAAGACTTTAATTCATTGAATAATTTATCTTTAATTTAAATGCTTTTAATTGATCAATTTCCATTCCAAAAAGATTTTTTAAGCTAATCAATTCTTCGGGCGTAAGCATCAAATTAATTTCGGTTTTGGCAACCGGAACCATAATTTTTTGCCCCGAACTATACATTGAATAATCGTTTGAAAGGTTGTTTAATTGTTTCTCGAATAACAGATAATCTTCTTCGCACAATTTGAAATGAACATTCCCAAATTCTACAGTAAATTCCTTTTGTAAGTCGTTGTACAAAAGTTGACCATTGTTATTTGTGCGAATTACCTGATTCATAAAATCATCTTATAAAACATTAGATATTGTTTTGCCTTTCCATCGTGTGCTGTATAAATAACAATTTACAATAAAAGTAGTTCAATCTCGCTATTATCAACCAACACTTAAAATGACAATCACTACATTTTCAATGACTAACAGTAACAAAAAACTTACTAACAATTCAAAATAAAAGGAGAAGTAAAAGCCTTTATAACCCCTTTTTTGTTGTTTAAACGATGATGTACATGCTTACAACCAACGATCTTCCAGAATGTCACCTTTTGAACTTACGGTAATAAGTTTTACAGGAACTTTTCGGGTGGTTTGCTGCATGGCAGTCTGAACCAACTGTACAAGTCCACCACAACAGGGAACTTCCATTTTCATTAAAGTAATAGTGTTGATGTTTGCGTGGTCGATAAGATGTGCCAGTTTTTGAACATACACTTCTTTATTGCTGTCGAGTTTGGGACAAGCAATAGCGAGTTTTTTCCCTTTCAGGTATTTGCTATGGAAATTACCCAGCGCATAAGCAACACAATCGGCAGCAAAAAGTAAATCTGCATCCTGAAAGAAAGGTGCGTTGGGGTTTAAAAGGTGTAATTGTACCGGCCAATGACTCAATTGCGAAGGCGATTCGGTTTTTTCAATAGTAACCGGTTCAGGTATAAACGAACTGGAAGCAGAACCACTGCAACCACAACCAACTGCTACTTCACTCTTGCTTACAACCAGGTTTTGCAAATACGGATTGGTTTGCGGTTCTTTCTTTTTACCATGTTGTTGAACCTCGTGCAACAATTCATCAACATTAAACGGAATGGTAGCTGCATGGGCTTTTAAATAATCAAAAGCCTGGTGGATATAGGTTTTTTCGTTGAACTCTTTTAAGTGTTTTAAGTGAGCCAGCACCGTGTTTCTTCCAGCTTTAACCATTTCTTTTATTGTTAAAACTTCATCGTACGCTTCAGCTTCACGCTCCTCAATAGTAATGGCTCCTTCGGGACAATGCCCTATACAGGCTCCCAGTCCGTCGCACATAAGTTCACTTACCAGTGTAGCTTTCCCTTCAATCATCTGCAAGGCACCCTCGTGGCAATTAGGAATACAAATACCGCATCCGTTACATAAATCTCTGTCTATTTTTACTATTTCGCGTTTCATAGCTTAAATTTTTACTTTATCAATTAAACGCAACAAATTTCAGACTTTTTGGTATTTTATTTTGTATCATTTGTTACATTAAGTCCTGTTTTTTATATTTTTACACCAATAATAATAATGCATTAATATACACAAATATAAACCAGAATAATCATCAATGTATCAGCGTTTAGCAAATAGCCCAATCTTTAAAGGCGTCACACCTGACCAAATTGAACAGCTTTTAAATAAAGTGCCTTTTCAGATAAAACAAATTGAAGCCAATCTGATTTTAGCCCATCGTTTCGACGAAGTAAAAAGTCTTTCAATTATTATTGAGGGAAGTGTACGGGGCGAGATGCTCGACTTCTCGGGAAAGGTGCTTAAAGTAGAAGATATCAATGCACCTCGCCCCATAGCATCGGCTTTTTTGTTTGGACAAAACAACCATTATCCGGTCGATGTAATTAGCAACGAGAATTCTACTTTGTTAATACTTCCTAAAGATTCGGTTTTACAGCTATTTCAATTAAGTAAGACTTTTTTAAGTAATTATTTAAGTACCATTTCGAACAGGGCTCAATTCCTAAGCGAGCGCATTTGGTTTCTTTCATTTAAAACCATTAAAGGAAAGTTGGCACAATACATTCTCAGTCTGGCAACCCCCGATAAAAACCAGGTAAAACTTCCCTTGTCTCAAAAAGAACTGGCCGAGTTCTTTGGAGTAACCCGTCCTTCGCTGGCTAGAGCACTTGGTGATATGGAAAAAGAAAAAATGATAGTTGTCAATCGAAGGGATATTCAAATAATTAACCGAAACTTATTGATTCACTTGCTCAACTAACCACAAATTTCATAAAATGAAGAAAAACTACTCCTTTATTGAAGGTTGGATATCGATTATTGGCAATATAATTCTTTTTGTTTTAAAATATTGGGCAGGAATTATTACCGGTTCCGTTGCGCTAATTGCTGACTCCTGGCATACTTTAACCGACTCGGTTAGTTCCCTGATTGTAATCATTAGCGCATACATTAGTAAAAAACCAGCCGATAAAGACCACCCGTTTGGTCATGGAAGGGCCGATTTAGTTAGCTCTATAATTATTGGGATGCTATTAGTAATGATAGGCTTCGAGTTTATTTTAAAGTCGATAGAACAACTCAAATCGGGAATCGGAGTAAATTTCGGAACTTTAGCAATTATTGTCACCATAATTTCGATACTGGTGAAAGAAGGAATGGCACAATATGCGTTTTGGGCAGCCCCAAAAAACCAATTCGCCCATTTTAAAAGCCGACGGTTGGCACCACCGTACCGATGCCCTTTCATCGGTTGTGGTACTTATTGGAATTATATTGGCCCGTTTTTATTGGTGGATTGACGGATTTTTGGGAATTCTTGTGGCACTCTTAATTTTTTATGCAGCTTACCAAATCCTGAAAGAATCAATCGACCGTTTGATGGGCGAAATTCCTGACGATAAAATAATTCTTCAAATCAATAAAATTACCCACGAACTGAATATGGATGTTTGTCCGCATCATTTTCACATGCATAAATACGGCGACCATATTGAGATGACCTTTCATATTTTATTGCCGCCTCACATTACTCTTGAACAAGCTCACAGAAATGCCAATACCATTGAAGAAACCATCCGTGAGCACATGAACATTGAAGCAACCATTCATATGGAGCCGAACAATAAACCCGATTTAATAAAACATCTTGGAGGAAAACAATAAAAAAGCCATTTCAACCGAAGTTGAAACAGCTATAAAACAGGCAATTATTCTTAAATACTACTCGAATACAATGGCTATTTTCCTACAATCAGAAACGATGATACAAAGGAAATAATGGCTATTAAAATAAAAATTATCATAATCAACATTTTAAAAGTAACTCTTAGACAAATAAATCTAAAAAAGGTTACAACTTAAAACAACTTTTTTATTTATTCCTCCGTCAATTAAGTTTGTATACGATACATAAAAAAACTGTACCTTTTGCAAACAAAAATGCAGATTTTCAAAGTTAACTGTTTTTACCATGGCTTTTAAGATATTCTTTCTTTTTTTATTTCTGATTCCCTTACACGCTTACCTACAGGAAATTAGAGGAACCATTAGCAACGATGCCGGAGACCCTATTGCCTATGCTACCATTTATATTGATGAGCTGCAAACAGGCACCAGTGCTAATCATCTGGGAAAATTTACCTTAAAAGTTGTTCCCGGTATTTACCATGTAAACTTCCGGTCAATGGGTTATTCTCCAATTAGTAAAGAAATTGAAATTACAACCACTTCCGTTGAATTGCACATTGTTTTACCCATGCAATCGTACATTCTGGCCGGAGTTACCGTCCGGGCCGATGCCGAAGACCCAGCTTATTCCATTATGCGAAAAGCCATAGCCCGTGCTCCTGGATTTATGAAACAGGCCGAATCGTTCACTTCTGAGGTTTATATAAAAGGTTCTGCCGTGGCAACAAAAATTCCCAAAGTACTTCAAAAACGAATGGAGGTTAACGGCGAACAACCTCAGGTTGGACAGGTTTATGTAAATGAATCGTTAAACCGAATGCGATTTAAAGCTCCTGATAATTATGTGCAGGAAGTTATTTCGGTAAACAACTCCTTCCCCATGGCCGACGAAAATGTTCCGGTTATTGGTTTAATATCGAACAGTATTTACGAATCGCAACCCGATTTTTACATTTCTCCTTTTGCCCCAAATGCATTTTCACATTACAACTATAGCTACGAAGGACTGTTGCAGGATGGAGCCTGGTTTATCGATAAAATTAAGGTTACTCCAAAACGAAAAAGCAAATTACTGATGGAAGGCTATGTTTATATTGTTGAAGATCTTTGGTGCCTGTATAGTTACGACATGGTTTTAAATCCACCATACGCTGAGTTAAACATAAAACAGCATTACGGACCGGTAAAAGGCAACAATTATTTCCCGGTTAACCTTTTTGTTGAAGCTAAATTAGCTTTAATGGGCATAAAAGCTGAGGCCACTTATACCACAACCATAAAATACGATTCCGTTGTTATAAACCCCGCCTTTAGCCAGGATAAAATTAGCAGGGCTATAAGCCAAATAAAGGAGCCGGTGGAAGAGGAAGAAGTTCCCCAAAACCCCAAAGTACAGGAAATTGAGACAAAACTTGAAGAACTTTATACCCGCGACGAATTAAGCAATCGTGAAATGATGGAGATGCAAAAATTAATGGCAAAAAAAGCCATCTTGCTCGAAGAAGAAAAAAAAGATAATCCCCTGGAGATTACCTCAAACTACCAACAAATTATAAATAAAGATGCCTTAAAGCGGGATTCATTATACTGGGATTCCGTGCGTCCGGTACCTGCTTCGCCCGAAGAAAAAATCAGCTATAAAAAACTTGAAGAAAAAAAAGCTAAGGAAGATTCTGCCTCATGGACATCGAAAGCCATTAAACTGACATTTTTTGGAAATTACGAATGGGAACGTAGCAAAAAATTCCACCTGTATTATCCTGGGATGTTAAACCTCCGAAACTATCGGTTTAGCCCTGTAGATGGGTGGGTATTTAACCAATCGTTTAAAATTTACAGCAAACTCGACAGCATTCGGGCATTGCAAATAAAAGGAATGGCTGGCTATACCTTTGCCAGGGAAAGCCTGTTCGGTAAAGGGCAGGTTACCCTTTGGTACAACCGTTTAAAGAACCGGGTTTTAGTCCTCGATGGCGGCTACCTGGCCAACGATTATAACAACAATACCGGTACCCCTGAGTTTATGAGTTCGGTTTACAATCTTTTTCTAAAAGAAAATTACATAAAGTTTTACAATGATGCCTTTATTGAATTAACACATGATACGGAACTAATACACGGAATGAAATGGCTTATAAAAGGCAAATACCAACAAACGAGCGCATTGCAAAACAATACCGATTTTTCATTTTTATATCCCAACAAAACCTTCGATCCCAATATTCCAATAAATAAAACCATCAATCTAACCCATCTTGATCGGTCGGAACTTTTCCGCATAAGTAATACCATAAGCTATACCCCCAAACAATATTTCGAAATTAGTAATGGCCGAAAACGAAATTTACATTCAAAATGGCCTACGTTTGAAACAACACACAACTGGGCAATTCCATTAAACTCTGATTTTTCAGCATATCATCAACTGGAATTTGGGTTGCAACAAACCATTGATTATTATTCCGTTTCGTCGGTTTATTATCGTGCAAATGCCGGAGTTTTTTTTAATAAAGAAAAAATGCATTTTTCATCGTTTAAGCATTTTAAAACCCTATCAGAATTTTTTACTACCCAGAACTTTCGCGATGGCTTTTTCTTGTTAAATAATTACGAGTACAGTACCTCAACACATTATCTTGAAACACAATTCCGGTACACCACTCAATTTTTGATTCTTAAACGCTTGCCCATTATTAGCAATCAGTACTGGACCGAAAATCTTTACCTTAACACCCTTTGGGTCGATAAGCACAGCCCATACTACGAGGCCGGATATTCGCTCGGGCAAATTATGTTTGCCGGTGAACTTGGGGTTTTTGTTGGATTTAAAGGAAGTGAATTCCATGGTGTTGGTTTAAGAGGAACTTTTGTGTTTTAAAAAAACTTGCTTTAATTTTAGGTCAAATTTCTTCATCAATTGGTGAAGAAATTTTGTTCCTAATATTCGATTTTTAGATTATCGGTTTACTAAAATCTATTCTCTTTTATTTTTCAATAGTTTTTTTTTATGGAAAAACGTATCCAAAACTGAAGAAAAAACTGCTAAAATTAACGCTGCAGAAATAGTCTCGTGAAACACAATGGGACAAATAAAACGGGACATCTACCGCAGTTATATGGAAAATAAAATGGACGATAACTAATTCAACCCATGCTAAAAAAAAGAAAAATGCATCTGCAAAGCAATAAATATGCTTACCTTTATTTTTAACCAATTAAAAACTAAACAAATGAAGACAATTATGAAGAAATGGCTTTTGCCAGCGCTTTTTACAGGAACTTTGGTTTTTGCAGCTTATGCATGTAGCCTCGATGATGTCTGCGAGGATTCGACCGGAGCCTGTGGTAAATTTACAGCATGCTGCGATAGTGAAGGTGCAAATTGCTGGTACGTTTATGACGGCCAAACTTTTAATTGCAATGGTGCCGAATGCGGTGATGCGGCAACTGAATTGGCTGAAGTTATGTGCGCCGACAATCTTAAAAGCTATGAAGAGTTTAACGCCGTGCGTCAACAACTGCTCGATGCCATTGATTGTGGCTGCAAGTAAAAATAATTGAAAACAGATTACACGAAGCCGGGTTAACAAAATCCGGCTTTTTTATCTAGACATTAAACTTAAAAAAAAACAGAATCAAAATGTATCGGCTTTTCTGCTTTACAATTAAAGGCTTTGTAATGTCAAGCATACATCGCAATTAGTATAATTCAATTCCCGTTCTGATAAGAATCTGTTGTTTTAATTCGTCTTTTTTTGTAAAAATCTTTCAAAACAACTGAGAACCGAAGTTTAACAAAAAATCTACCTTTATACCAGTAAAAGAATTGAACCGTACCGTTAATTTTAATCCACAATTTAATGAAAACAACCAGCGATTATTTGAGTCCGCATTACATCAGCCGAAGTAATTGGTTACGCGCCGCTGTACTTGGGGCAAACGATGGTATTTTATCCACCGCCAGCATTGCTATTGGGGTGGCTGCTGCCAGTAGTAGCCGCGAACCCATTGTATTAGCAGCATTAGCAGGACTGGTAGCAGGCGCATTGTCCATGGCAGCTGGCGAATACGTTTCAGTTAGTTCACAAACCGATGTTGAGAAAGCCGATATTGATCGTGAAAAGGAAGAATTACTTCAAATGCCCGAACTGGAATTACAAATGCTGGCATCAATTTATGAAGAACGCGGGCTTAAAAAAGAAACCGCACTTTTGGTTGCCACCGAATTAACCAATAAGGATGCTTTAGCGGCCCATATTAGAGATGAACTGGGTATCAACGAAATTAGCCAGGCAAACCCGGTTCAGGCGGCTTTTGCTTCCGGGGCAGCATTTACAGCCGGCGGGTTGCTCCCATTTCTGGTAACCTTATTTATTCCCCTTCCCATAATGGAATATTCGCTTTACGGCTTTGCTCTTTTGTTTTTAATAATTTTAGGGGCTTTAGCTGCAAAAACCGGAGGATCAAAAATAGGTATTGCTATTGCCCGGATAACCTTTTGGGGTACCATTGCCATGGGTTTAACCGCACTTGTAGGATACCTGTTTCATGTTTCGGTACAATAAAAAACACTTTCTGTTTGTTTTGCAAGTAATAATTTCAGATAGCATCCGCAAAAAAAAATATTTAGAAAAACACTTTGCATTTATAACCCTCAATTGTTACTACATGGATGCCTTAAAACTCCCCACATGGTAAATAAATAGTAAGAACAACCTTATTGCTCAACCTTATGGTCCCAAAAGTGATAAAAACCGAACTGCTGAGTCCGCCTGTTGCTGCAAGGCACGATAAAATATGTGTTCACCATGGTCATCAGCGCATCGACCCTTATTATTGGATGCGGCTTAGCGATGCACAAAAACATGCTGAAATTCCTGATCAGCAAACCAAAGAGGTATTACAATATTTAACCGACGAAAATACTTATTGCAAACAAGTATTAAAGCCGGTGCGTCCGCTACAAAAAAAAATTTACAAAGAATTGGTAGAAAGAATTCAACTGGATTACGAAACCGCCCCTTATTTTAATAACAATTATTGGTATTATACCCGATATGCTGAAGGTTGCAACTATCCTGTTTATTGCAGAAAATACAAAACCCTTGAATCCGACGAACAACTTATGCTCGATGCCAACCAAAGAGCCCGGGAGAATAGTTTTTATCATGTAACAGGGCTTATGGTCAGCCCCGATAACACTTTGCTGGCCTTTGGTGAAGATACCCTGGGAAGAAGAATCTATACCATCCGGTTTTTAAACCTTAAGACCGGCCAATTACTGCCCGATAAAATTAAAAACACTACAGGAACCGGAGCCTGGGCAAACGATAACCGCACGTTTTTTTATACCACAAAAAACAAGATGTCTTTATTATCGAATAAAATATGGCGGCACAAATTAGGCACCGAAAAAAAAGACGAAGACCTTGTTTTACACGAAAAAGATCCTTCGTTTTATATCGGTGTTTTTAGGTCCAAATCGGGGAAATATATTTTTATTCACGAGCAAAGCACTTTGTCGAGTAATTTTTATTTTTTAAATGCCGATACACCCGATGCTAATTTTGTGCAGTTAACCCCAAGAATAGAGAATCATAAATATTTTATTGAACACTACAAAGATAAATTCTATATACGAACAAGCCTTGAAGCCGAAAATTTCCGACTTATGGAAACTTCAATTAAAAACCACCATGTCGAAAACTGGGTAGAGGTACTCCCGCATAATCCGGATGTTTTAATGCAAAGCATCGAGATTTTTGAAAACTTTTTGGTGGTTGAAGAACGATTTGATGCCTTGCCACAAATCCGAATCATCCATCAAACCACCAACAAGCAACATTTAATAAAATTTCATGAAGAAGCCTATGTGGTAAAATTGGATTCCAACCTCGATTTTTACACCCACACTTTACGGTTTAAATATGCATCAATGACCACGCCTGAAACCACCATTGATTATAACATGGAAAGCCGGCAGCACAATTATAAAAAAATAATCAGGGTACCCGGCCACATTCCCGATAACTATATAACCCGGCGCTTATATGCCCGAGCCCGCGATGGCGAACTTATTCCCCTAAGCTTGGTATATAAAAAAGACCTGGTAAAAGACGGAAGCGCGCCTTGCGTTTTATATGCTTACGGCGCTTATGCCGAAACGGTTGATGCCTATTTTGACGCCAACCATTTAAGCTTAATAAACCGGGGGTTTATCTGGGCAATAGCACATGTTCGGGGTGGCCAGGCAAAAGGCAGATACTGGTACCAGGCAGGCAAATTGCTACAAAAAAAGAACACGTTTTACGATTTTATGGATTGTGCCCAATTTCTGATTGATGAAAAATACAGTTCACCCGGGCATATGTATGCTATGGGCGAAAGTGCCGGTGGCCTTTTAATGGGAGTTATTGCAAATATTGCCGGCTATTTGTTTAAAGGCATTATTGCTGAAGTTCCCTTTGTTGATGTGGTAACAACCATGCTCGATGAATCCATTCCACTAACAACCAACGAATTTGATGAATGGGGCAATCCTAAAATACAAAAATTTTACAAGTACCTGTATTCCTATTCGCCTTACGATCAGGTTAAGGTGCAGGACTATCCCAACATGCTGGTTACAACCGGTTTTTTTGATTCGCAAGTACAGTTTTGGGAGCCAGCCAAATGGGTGGCCAAATTAAGACAATCAAAAACCGATAATAATTTATTATTGCTCTATACAAATATGGAGGCCGGACATTTCGGAGCTTCAGGAAGGTATCAGCGTTTTAGCGAGCTCTCGCTGTACTATAGCTTTTTAATAATGCTTGAAGGAATTAAAACATAATTTACCTGAAACAAGGAGTTAAGCCCGTTTTTTTGGATGTTTATTCGTGGTTAAAATTTTAAAGTTTTTTTTCGTCCACAATTTCGCCAAATTCCGAAATGTTCAAACAAAACCGTTTTAAATCCGCATCGCGTATTATGAGTTCATATTCGAGCAGATTGCCTTTATTAATTAGTACCGTATTCATTATTTCTCCTTTCGATTGGACAGTACTTTTAATAATTTCCGGAAGGTGGCTAAGTGGCAGATTTTGCCGGTATTCAATTAAACTTCCATTTTCATGAAACAGGGCGATGCATTCAATATTATTGTTGTAAAATATTGCTTCGTATGCACCCGTTTTCTTAAACCATTCCACGTTAACAGCCTCGGCAAAATTCTGATTAAACGATTGTAAACAGGCCTCGGTAGGAACTGTTTTATTGCGAACCCATACCATTTTAAGAAAATTCTTCATGCAAATGTTTTTTTCTTTTTGACGATTTATTTATTAAAAGTAACACTCAGTTTTGTTTCTGTTGTTTTTGGGTATATAAATACAATACCCGCGCTTTGGCTCTTTTTAATCGCATTTTTGCAGCGTCTTCACTAATCCTTAATGCCGCTCCTATTTGCTTCATCGATAAATCATCTTTATACTTCATTAAAATTAAGGCCTTTTCTTCCGGATGAATTTTTTCCAATAATATTAACAATTCATCATAATCTACTCCTTCGCTAATTTCTTCTTCCTCAACAATTTCTGGCAATTCATGATCGCTATTCCAACTGGGATAATGCAATTTCTTTTTGTCGCGAAGGTAATCGATGCAATGGTTATAAGTAATGGAATACAACCACGATGAGAATGAAGACAATTGCTTAAAAGTAGCTATTTTTTCAAACCCTTTTGAAAATATATCTTCGGCCAACTCGCCGGCTACCTGTTTGTTTTTTACAAACGAATAACACTTGTCGAGTACTTTAAGGTAATACCTGTCGTACAATATTTTAAAATACTTTGAAGCATTCTCATGCTGTATCTTAAAAATAAGCTCCTCGTCGTTTAATTCAGATAAACCGGCCACCATTAGTTGTTAAATTTATTAGGGTATTTACATCCATAAAATTAGAAAAATATTGGAAGAAAAGGTAGCCCTTTGAAACTCATTAAATAAACACAACAAATTTCTGTTACTTAATTATCAAACCCCGTCATAATACCGAATTAAAAAATTAAACAACCCCGGGGAAAAACAATAAATCCGGGGTTTAAAAAGTAAAACACTTAATAATCAACATTGAAATGAAAAACAATTTTTTTACAATTATCGCTTTTTTTGGATTAGCAGCCTTTGCGTTGTCCAGTTGCTCAAAAGTTCCTCAGGCCGAAATTGATGCCGCCAACACTGCCATTGAACAAAGTAAACTGGCCGGAGCTGAGGTGTATGTTCATGAAAGTTTTGTAGCCTTACAAGATTCAATGAACAGTGTGATGGTTAATGTAGAGTCTCAAAAATCAAAATTCTTTAAAAACTATGGAACCGCTAAAGAACAATTGATTGGCATAGTAACTTTGGCTGAAAATGTAAAACAACAGACCGAAGCAAAAAAGGAAGAAATGAAAGCTGAGAGTCAGACACTGATGACTGAGACTCAAACGTTGATTGAATCGAACAAACAATTAATTGCTCAGGCCCCCAAAGGAAAAGAAGGTGCTGCTGCCTTACTGGCTATTCAGGGTGAAAACGAAGCTCTTGAAAATGCATTAACCGAAGCCAAAACCTTGTTTGAAACCGGAGACTATATGGCCACTCTGGATAAAGTTAAAGCAACCAAAGAAAAAGCTACGGCTATTAACGCTGAATTGACCGAAGCTTTTGCCAAGTTTAAGTCAAAATCAAGACGTTAAACTTAATATACAGAATATACTACCCGGTTCCGTTAAATCGGAATCGGGTTTTTTATAGCTCTTTAAAAAATAATGAAATACAAAATACTGTTTTTCTCTGTTTCAATTTTTTTACCCGCTGCTGTTTTTCTGATGGCAAGACCAATAAAAAATAAAGTTCCGGTAGATGAAATGATTCGTGCCAACAAACTGATTACAAAAGCCCGCTCTGAAAATTCGCCGGATTTTGCAAAACCTTACTTTGAATTGGCAAAAAACAATTACGATTCAGCCATGATGGAATGGTACCGTCAAAACGAAAAATTCATTCTGTTCAGAAATTATCAAAAAGTAACCTATTGGGCTTTACAATCCATTGAAAACAGCGAAATGTCAGTAAGCAAAGCCATACAAAACAAAAAAAACACCCAGGAACTTACCCGAATAAGAATTAATACCATTGCTGATCAATTCGATAAAATGAAATTGATTTTGGACAATTTACCTGAAAACAAACAAATGCGTCATGACATTACCTTATGTAAAATACAATATTCCGAAAGTTTGCAGGCATTTAAAAATAAAAATTTCTCCATTTGCAACTCAAAACTCGAATCGGTAGAAAATACCCTGAACCAAATGTTCAATAATCATCAAAAATTATTGATTGATTTTTTTAAAGCCTATCCACATTGGCATCAGACGGTTGAATCGGTAATACATCAATCAAAAAAAAATAAATCGTATGTTCTTGTTGTCGACAAGTTTGCCCGGAAACTTTTTGTGTATAAAAACGGGGAATTACTGAATGAATACGTCATTGAAATAGGTATAAACTGGTTGGGCAATAAACAAGAACAGGGCGATAAAGCAACGCCCGAAGGACTCTATAAAATAATCGACAAAAAACAAAACGGCCACACCAAATATTACAAAGCTTTGCTTTTAAATTACCCAAACGACGATGACGTGAAACGTTTTGCCCACAATAAGAAACTCGGCCTGATTAAAAACAGCGCCACCATCGGAAACCTGATTGAAATACACGGGAACGGTGGAAAAGGAACCAACTGGACCGATGGCTGCATTGCTTTAAATGATGAGGATATAGACCAACTATTTCGATTATGCCCCACCGGCACTTCGGTTGCTATTGTAGGTTCTACAAAACCAATCAGTGAACTTTCCTTTCCCCTACTACAATAAATTGTAACCCTTATATGTTTGAATCGAACAAAAATAACAATCATTTTAACATGACTTATGCGCTCAAAACCTTGGTTTACTTGACTAACCTGTGGCTAAAGATAACTATCGGTATAAAAAAACATAAGATTCTTTTAGGCACGGGTGTTCTCATTATTTTACTGCCGCTTCTGGTGCGATTTTTTATTTGGCAAATGGTTGAACTTGAACCGGAACCAATAACATACGCAAACAAAACCTTAGAAATATCGCAGCAAAAATTGAATCGCAACATTGAATTACTGAATAAAAAACTCATAGCCCGCAGGCCCAAATCGTATTTTTTGGTTATCAATAGTTCGTCTAATGAATTTTCGCTTTACAAGGGTTGCCAACTGGTTAAAAAAGATAAATGCTCAACCGGAAGCTATATTCTGCTAAAAAACGGGGATCAACAACAATGGATGTTTAAAACCCCCAAAGGAGAATTTGGTATTAAAGGCAAAACAACTGCACCAGTATGGAAAAAACCCGACTGGGCATTTATTGAAGAAGGATTGCCTGTTCCGGCTTTAAACCACTATTCCCGTTTTGAATACGGGGTTCTTGGCGATTATGCTTTGAATCTGGGTCAGGGCTATTTAATACATGGAACCCTGTATCAGCGCTTTTTGGGCTTGCCTGTAACCCACGGTTGCATTAGGCTAAACGACGAGAACCTGAAACTGGTGAACAACGCGCTGCAGATAGGGTCAAAGGTTTATATCTACTAATTTTTGCACCAAACAAAATCAATCATTGCTAAAATGAACAAAAAATCCGTCCTTTTTCTTATTGCCGGAAGTATTTTAACTGCATTTCTGCTCTCCGTTGCTCTGGCACCCTTAACTAAACTCAATCGTATTCAGCAACTTATACTCAGCAATTCGGAATTTATACAACAATTCGACAGCACTTATTATTATCCAGACCTTCGTATGCTAAGCAAAGAATTGGCCTATAAACAAGCCCTTTTAAAACTGGGTGCTTCTGATTCGATACAAATGGCTCTTAACCTTTCCGACAGTAGTGTTATGCTTTCAATAAAAGGAGTTGTAATTCACCAAACCAAGGTTCAGGTATTAAAAAAAGACAAGTTTTTTGATAAAATGCCTTTGGAACAGGAGTTTTCAATTTTTTCGAACCCTTTGCCCATACGCAAACAGGTGGCAACCATTATTAAAGAACCTGTAGTAATAAGGCACGCTCCAAAAGACACCATTGAAGCCGCCATGAACGCCTGGCAACCCGACACTTTAGTTCAAAATCCGGCTTTTGCAATTTTTACCACGGCTTTTGATATTCAAATAATATTTGAACAGGATACCAACAAAAATTTTCAGGATTACCGAAAGAAATTTGGATTTTACTTTCAATGGTATGCTTCAAAAATAAAAAAATCGGTACTGAATTTTTTGCGTTTTAAGCCACAGGTTTATGAGCCCGTAATTATTATAAAAATACCGGCAAACGATTTAAGAACCATTTACCGGGCATTACCTGCAAAACCACACCTTGTAGTTAAGTTGTAAATAAAAAGGAATAGCACAACGCCTAATCAGGAAAGATTAAAAATATTCGACAGACTTGAAGTTCTTACTATTATATTTTTTTCCTATCAGGAATTGCGACTTCTGACAAAATATTAAAAAGGTTCAAACGCATTTTATTAAGAATCAAAACCGGGAACCACAATAATGCAATGTCCGGTTTGGTTTGATTCAATAGCCTTATGAACCCAAACGTTGTTTTTGGTATGGTACGAAACCGATTGTTTCCGGAGCAAAAAAAGTATATTCATTTGTGATGAATTACATATTGATTCCGGCACGGAATCAAAAAAGTAACTAACCGCATACTTCTTTTTTTTAGGTATCAAAGCTGAAATTTTTAGTCTGCACGATTCATTCTTTACATAAAAAATGAGCTTATCTGCAGGTTGAGGCAAGGAGCATATTTTACTTATTATTGATGCAATAGATGGCTCATACTCGAGGTTTTCTGGCACATAAACCACAAACTTTGGAAAATTATACAATACTTCTGAAAATTTTAAAGCATATAAAGTTTGTGTACTTGAAAACAGGTGATCGAATACTGTTCCAAAAATACGCTGCGAGGTAGTGGTTTTCTCACTCCATCCAAAAACAATATCGGAAATCATATATTCTTTTGCAGCCCTGATAATGCCACTGGCAATATTTAAGTCGATGCGGGTTATAACTTTTAAGTTTTCATTCAGATTATTAAATTCCGCAATGTTGATTTCAAGAGCATCCCTAACCTTACGAATATTCTCTTGTGTACTCTTGTTTTCGTTTAAAATATTAATCAAATACACGGGTTCGCTTTGGTTCAATTTATGGAACGCATTGGCTACCAAAAGCAAGTTTGCCATAGTTGATGGATTAGCAATAGGTACCAGTATACGCTCCTGATGTATGGGTTCGTCATCGAAATTCGTATCTAAAACTAACTTTTTGGCACTTCGCTCGGTAATTATAGTTGCAGTCAGACTACTGATTAAGATTATGAAAATAGTGGCATTAAAAACGTTAATATCAATCAGTTGTTTTTCGTAACCCACCAAAATAATTGCTATGGTTGCTGCTGCATGGGAACAAGTCAAACCGAATAATAACCGGCGCCTGGTAGCATTGAATTTTAATATTTTTTTTGCAAGCCAGGCAGCCAACCATTTACCTGTAAATGCTGCCAGTACTAGAATTATAGTTACGAACCATAAATACGAACCCGTAAAAAGTAGTTTTACCTGTATCAACATACCTATTCCGATCAGAAAAACAGGGATAAACAATACATTGCCAACAAAATCGACATGATGCATGAGCAAAGAGTTTCTGGGAATACTTTTGTTTAGCGCCAATCCGGCCAAAAATGCTCCAATTATGGGTTCAGAACCAATTTGCCCAGCCATAAACGATGACAAACAAACCATAAACAACAAGAATAAATAGTGGACTGGTCTGTCGCGTTTTATGT
Organism: Bacteroidetes bacterium HGW-Bacteroidetes-4; assembly: GCA_002840905.1. Taxonomy (GTDB): domain Bacteria; phylum Bacteroidota; class Bacteroidia; order Bacteroidales; family SZUA-534; genus GWE2-40-63. The sequence goes on from PHDD01000020.1 coordinate 62,238, forward strand.
ATTTAAAAAACCATTGGGCTATTTTTGGGAATGTATACAAAATAACTAAAGTGTATAGGACAAAGAACACAATTAATTTTATCAGCTTCAGCCCTACTGAACCCTCCTGAAAATCTTGAATCACTATAGATAAAATCAGCAGTACCAGGGTGTCGGTAATAATGGTCCCACCAACTGCCGTGAGCACTGATATATCACGATTCACACCCAGTTTTCTGACAATGGGATAAGCCACCAGGGTATGGGTCGAAAACATAATGGCTACCAATATTGTTGCATGATTCTCCAATTGTAACAAATATTTTGATACAACAAAACCCAGAATAAAAGGAATAATGAACGTTGCTAGTCCAAACACCACACTGTTTTTGGGTTTAGCCTGAAGTTTTTCAAGATTTAGTTCAAGCCCGGCTGTAAACATAATATACAATAAACCAATGGTGCCCAACAATTCTATACTGGCATCGCGGTCTAAAATATGGAATCCATAAGGTCCTACCAAAACTCCCATTATTATAAAGGATGCTATATCCGGAATTTTTATTAGCCTGAATAAAAATGGTGACAGCAATATTATCCCTATCAGAACCAAAAAAATTGTTAATGGCTCCTGTACCGGATGGTTAAACCCACCGAAATCTATGGAAAAGCTATTGTATAAAACGAATAAAGTTTGTGCCATAACTCCATTTTTAGTATTCAGACGGAATTTTCCTATTCCGTAACAAAAAGCTTGTTACCAAAACCCCTTTTGTAGTCTTAATACAAAAAAAATTATGGATCAAACCGTCTTGTTTTCAATTATTGGTTTTGCTCTGGCCGGTTATGCTGTAGTGGCCAACGATGTTATTCAAACCCTGGGAACGTTTTTAACCTCAAATGCAAAGCGATCCTGGTATGTGTTGTGGATTTATGCTGCATCCATTTTATCGGTAACTTTATTGATTGGTTGGTATTTGAACAATGGGGATGTAAGTTTTGGTCGTTTATCGAATATTCCATTGCCAGAAATAATTCAATGGTGGTATATACTTCCTCCACTAATGCTATTAATACTTACCCAAATTGGCTTACCGGTAAGTACTACATTTATGATTTTAAGTGTTTTTTCAACCAGCCAGGTAATTGAAAAAATGGTGTTAAAATCTGTTTTAGGCTATGCTGTTGCCTTTACCTTTGCCTTTATTGTTTACTTGTTGATTTCACGAAAGTTTGAATCAAAATCGGCTCTGGATAAAACCCAACTGAAAAGTCATAAAAAATTCTGGTTGGTAGCGCAATGGTTCTCTACCGCCTTTTTATGGACCCAGTGGCTTATACAGGACTTTGCCAATATTTTTGTGTATTTGCCCAGGCAATTAAACCTTTATGAGTTATTAGGCGCTCTTTTATTTCTTGTGGTATTGCTTGCTTTGGTTTTTAAACGCAAAGGTGGAAAAATTCAGGAAGTGGTAAAACAAAAAACAAATTCAGCCAATATCCGGTCGGCCACTTTAATCGACCTCACTTATGGTATTGTACTCTACATTTTTACTGTTGTAAACCCAATTCCCATGAGTACCACCTGGACTTTTGTTGGTATCTTAGCCGGAAGAGAATATGCCATAAATATTCTATTAAATAAACATTTCCTGACTTGTCCACCCCAATTAAGCAATCAATTTTTGGTTTTGTAAATCAGGCATATACATTGAGAAAATCTTAAA
>PHDD01000021.1 GCA_002840905.1 Bacteroidetes bacterium HGW-Bacteroidetes-4
TTGTCACACTAAGCCATTTTTTAAGACCTAAATACAGAGGGGTCAATATGACCGTTTTGGGGGGTCAGTATCACCGGAAGGCTAAGTGTTAGGCTTAGTTTTTTCTTTCAATTTCTAAATCATATTCAACACTACCAACGTTTTTTTCTCTCCATATTCTTAGGTTCTCTCCATCAAACGTGTAAAAGTGTTCTCCATCGAGAACATAAGATGGTCCGTATATTGCTGGAATTGCAAAAAATAACGTGTCAATGAAGTTTATTTTAGTTTCATTGACTTCGATTTTTCCAGCCCCGCGTCCAAAAGGCAGATTGGTTAAACATTCATAATATCCATTTGAAATGTTCAAGTTTACTGTTCCAGAAAGATTTTCTGAATTTATGGTTTCAAAGGTGCCACTAAATGACAAATCTTCATTGGGATTTAAGTCCACTTGTAGTTTTTCTTTTTCACAACTGTAAAAACTGATTGCGACGAAAAATGTCAAAAGAAATATAAGTTTTCTCATAGCTGATTTTTCATATTAGATTCATCTCATGTTATAAAGGTTGCTTTCTTTTTTCAAAATTAAGCCCAACGGTTGGTACATGTTGTCGGGGCGGATTTCGGAGAGCGTTCCTGTCCGAAGGACACGGAACTGCGATGCGAGAATCCGCAGTTGGCGTACCACCAAACCCCGCCCTGCAATTTTCTTTTCTTCTTCCTCTTTCTTTTTATTTGCTCTGCTAATCAAAAAAGCCCCCAAAACAATAAATGCTATTCCTCCAAAAGAAGTTTTGTGTCCTTGTGATGCTCCTATTATTGCACCAAGTGTTGATAATATACCTAATACCAAAAGGATTATTCCAGCAATTTTCATTTTGACTTATTTTTAGTTTTTGACTTAGTCTATTTAGCATCAATGAATTCTACGTCTTTCTTTTTTGAAAATAGAATAATTATAAGTCCAATGATGGGAGATAAAAAAAGGCACAACACAAAACTCCAACCGTAACCAATTTTTCTATCCTTACCAACTAATGCTACCAATGCTGAAATGAGAATTGCTACAATAAAAATTACTCCTTGTTCCATGATAAATGTTTTAAAAGTTAATATTTAGTTTTTGTTTGGCTAATTCTTTAAGTTCAATTAGCTTTTTGTAATTCGTTTTGTTTTTTGATATTTCTTGAAATATTGCCAGGGCGATTTTATTCTTTTCAATATCGTTTGGAAATCTGTCCGGATGACATTTTACTTTTAGCTCATCGTACAATGGTTTTACATGAAAAGAACTATTAATTATGTTCCCAAAATCAATATCTCCTTGCTTTGCCTCTCTTTTAAATAGTTCTTTTTTGCTATCTGGCTTTTTGCGAGATAATATTAGAAGAACAATTATTACTAATTCTAAAATCGCAATCCACATCCAATAATTAATGGAATTAGTTGTTGCAGCATCTGTTTTTGTTACGACTTCACTTGTAGCCTTAATCGTGTCAGTAAATAATGTATCGTTCATTTTAAATTTATTGAGGTAGTGCTATATAATCTTTTAGCTGCCAACGCAAACCATAATTTCCTTTATCACCATGTATTTCCAAAGTATCCCATCCCAATACGATAAGGCGCCTTACTAAAATATTATCGTTTAAGATTACTTCACCAATTTGCTTTATTTCTTCTTTACTTAATTGTCTGCCAGAAAATGCTTGTATTCTAAAACCTGTATTTAGCCAGTTAGAAAATTGATGCCGATATGATTTTTCTCCTTTTGAAATCTTCGCCTTTAATAATGTTGGTGCTTGATTTGTTATAAAAGCATTTTTAGCAGAATCATTAAAGCTTCTGATTAGTTGTGCCTTTTCACTCCTGTCTTTAAACCATTCGATTATGTTATTCCATATATTAGTTAGCATATCAATTATTTAAAAATTTTAGAGAATAGAAAGTATTAAGAAAATTGTTTCCGCATTTAGAGTAATCATCAGTGCTGCAAGTCCCTGTCATCAAATAGCCAAAATTGTCTTTGTAGAAATATATTTCAAGAACACTTGTTGAATTACTTTGATTTGAACTTTTAACCAAAAACGCTTTAATATTGTCAAGGTATATTTTCTCTGTACTTGTTATGCTTGCCTGTGGATTTGTTTGTTTATAGATATTTTTCATAATATCGAGAGTGTAGTCATGTGCAGAGATATTCATTTCTTCTTTTGTTCTTTCTGAAACATTTATCAGCATTACACTGATTGGATTTTTGGAAACTATTTTGAAGTCGATATGGCTGCCAGTTGCTCTTTCAGGCACATAGCCATCTGGAATTAGTACTTCATAATTATATTTGGGACTGATATATTTTTCAGCAGCTTCATCATAAATAAATTCAAAATCACTTGTAAATGTATCGAAAGCCTTATCAAGCTTGTCTGGTTCAGCAATTACGGATAGAGTATAAGCTTTATTAATATTGAGGATTGTGCATGTTTTTGCTTTAAACAAAGCGGATTTGTCATTAATAAGATTGTTATTCGTAACAATAAAATTATTTACAATCGCTTTTCTATTCTTATAACGTTCAATTTTGTAATCGCTCTTTTCTGATTTTAAGTTTCTTTCGTATTCTCTTAGAAAAGTTTCTTTATATGCAGAATCAAATTCTGCTAACCCAATCAGCTTCAAGTCTTGAGAAAGATTATTGACATTAATTCTATAGAAAATTTTATTGTTTAGGTCTTGAAATAAATAAGAATTTATTGTGTCGCTCTTAATCTCATTTATGAATTTGTAATCCGTAGATATTTTAAAATTATCAAAATTATATAGTGTTTTACCCCCAACAATATTTTCAATGTTTTCCTTTTCTTTAATAGTAATGTTTGAGTTCTTGGATGTTTCAATGTTACAAGATTCAATCCCCAGAACTATCAGAATAAGTAAAATAGTACTTCTTTTCATATTGTTAAGTTTTTTTGTTTTAAGCTTGTGCATAACGGTTAGTATAAGAGCAGTAGCGGATTAAAACGCACCTACTTTTCAGTAGGTAATATACTTAATTAAACGCAGAAACGGTTCGAGTTTACACCAGAACCGCTATTGCTTTTATACATTGTTACCTGCTACCATTTTTTTTGAAAGTTTCTTAATATTAAAACTTAAATGTGGTTTTTGTCAGTTCGAGGCTACCATTCCTCAGGCTTTTTTGAAAATCCTTGTTGTAAGAATCAACAGATGTTTTAACCACTTTTCCATCAGAGAAATAAATTCCCTTTAAGTCTTTGTACTTTTCAGAATAAGCAAGGTTTGCTAAATTTCTTCCTGCTTGAGCTGGTGTATGTATGTTGCTTTTTAATAGGGTCAAAACAGGGAATACGTTTTTCCATAAAAATCGCATAATAGGTGAATAAGTTTTGGCGAGACCTGTTCCAGGTGTCATTCCTGGGTCATAGGCATTTACCCTAATGTTTGTGCTTTTTAATCGCTCTTGTAATTCATAAGCGGTCATTATGTTACACAATTTTGATGTAGAATACCTTCTTTGTCCAACTATGTTAGTTTTTTCGGACGTTTCTTTTGAGAAAGCAAGCTCTTGAACACTGGTATAAATTGGTGGTTCTATGGGTGTTTTAAGTGCTGGGTCGTGTGTTTCGCTAGATGTGAATGTGATGTGCCCTTCATTTTTCATTAAAGGTAGCAATTGCATTGTCAAGGCAAACGAACCGAGATGATTTACACCGAATGTTTGCTCAAATCCATCTGCCGTATATTGTGTTTCGCCAATATTCTGTACTCCTGCATTATTTATCAAGATAGAAATGGAATTGTTTTTTTCTTTGGCAAATGATTCAGAGAACTTTCTTATAGATTCTAAAGAAGCCAAATCCAATTCCAAGCATTTTAGGTTTTTATGACCTGTCTTGTCTTTTATTTTTTCTATGATGTCTTTTCCTGCTCCAATATTTCTGGCAGGAATGATAATTTGTTCGTTTTTGGCAATTTGAGCCATTTGTAAAGCACACTCAAAACCAATTCCACTGGTTGCTCCTGTAATAATTATTGAATCCATAATTTTTTATTTTCTATTAAAATGATGAAGCAAAGCTCAGTACTTCAAAAGCAAAAACTTTTGCCATTTGGCAAATAATGAATTCATGTATATTCAATTCATTTTAAGGGTTACTTGGAATTCGTACCGAAAGCCTTCGGTGCATCATTTCAGATACTTTTTCGAATCCTGCTTAATGATGATTGCGTGATTCCTAAATAAGAAGCGAGATAGGAAAGCGGAATTCTGTTGGCTAAATTCGGAAACTTTTCTAAAAAACTAAGATACCTTGTTTTGGCATCTTCGGCTAACATTGGACTTAGTTTATTTACCTTTTCAACCAATGCTTTTTCTGTTATTTTATAGATAATGGCGTCCCACTGAATGATAGTAGCTGACAAATCGTTGAGTGATTCTGTAGAAAATACAAGTAGTGTACAATCTGTTACAGCCTGTACATATTCTGAAGAGGGGATTTTTTGATTGAAGCTGTTTATGTCCACTGCAAAATTGTTTTCATCAACAAAGTATTTGGTGATTTCATCCCCTTCACTGTTATAGTAACATACCCGTAAAATACCTTCTTCAATAAAAGCTACTTGTTTTGGTATTTTTCCTGCTTCGGAAAAGTAATCGCCCTTTTTCAACTCCAATACCTGTGCTTTTCTCTTTATCAAGTCAATTTGCTGTTGATTTAGCTGCCCAAATTCCAACAGATAGTTTATTAATTTGTCCATAGTCACAAAGGTTGTCATTGCATTTTATTCGGAATTTGTCAAATGGCAAAAAGGTTGATTGATTTTCGTATTATGTTATTTGTACGGTTTTTCTGGTTGCAGGTAACTACAAGATAACGCACCCCACTTCCTTTTATCACCCCAAATTTGGGATGATAAACGCACCCTGTTGCGTTTATCTTTACTATATGTGCTGTTTGGGTTCACGGTCGTTTGGTTCATTTATTTTGGTTTCAGTTAACCAAAGCTATAAAAATATTTTCAAAACAGCTGTTTTGTTATGTTTTTATAAAACATAATATTTCACCCGGGATATTTTTATCCAATGTCATTTAGTAAAAGAGAATCTAAACACTAAATTCTTGTATTCATCTACACTTACCGAAGGTTCATCGGTTCAGAATGTGTATCGGGTAACTCAGAATGTCTATCGACTCATTCAGAACGTCTATCGACTAACTCAAAATGTTCATCGAATGACTCAGAACGTGTATCAAACGACTCAAAATGTCCATCGTTTCATTAAAAATGTTCATCGACTGACACAGAACGTCCATCTTCTCGTTCAGAATGTATTTTGCCACGTTCACAACATCTATTGCCGTGTTCACAACGTTCATTGCCGTGTTCCGAACGTCTATGGCCACGTTCAGCATGTCCTTTGCCACGTTCAAAGCGTGCGTTGCCGTGTTCAGCATATATTTTGCCACATTCAAAACGTCCCTTGCCGAACTCAGCAGGTATTTTCCGGTTTTAGAAGGTGCTGAAAGGGTAGGAGCTGAACCGACTTCCGTAGCCGTAATAATAAGGATTAAAGGGCCGGTCGGAGAATTGGAACCCGGCATTAAAACTAAAGTTTTTCGAAGGCCGGTAGTTTAAACCAAAGCTTAGTTCCTTGAAGTTGGTTTGCCGGGTTCCCGGCAGATCGGCATTGGTTATAAACACGTGTTCGTAGGCTACCTGCGAGTTTAAATAAACTTTTGGGTTTAACTGGTAAATGCCCCGTGCGAAAGTGTAGGCCGATGTGAAGTTTAGGTTTGTGGTGGTAAGGGCGTTTTCGGTGTTGTAAACAGGCAGGTTGTTTATTTGTGTGTTTACCAGTCCGGCACCTGCAAGCAGCGTGAGTTTTTTGTTGAGTTTAAAGCTTTTTGATGGCGAAAAGTAATTCTGAAGAAAAAACGAGCGGTCGCTCGATACGCCAAGCGATGTTCCGGCTTCAAACATCACCTCATCGCCAGTCAGCTTTTTTGAGAAAGCCTGCGGGCTGTTTGCCTGCTCATTGCCCCATTGGGCATGCAGTGAGGTTACAAAGACCAGTAAAAGTAAGACAAGTATATTAATTCGTATCATACGTTTACAATGCAATTATCAGGTTTCGTACACTATCAGCTTTATGACAAAGCGTATTAAAAACTTCTTGTGAAACAAATATTTCGGTTTTTGCCTGCAGGGTCGTAATTTTTTCGTCACTGTTGGTTACGGGTTCTACTTTTGATGTTACCACCTGTATCTGGTCATAAACTTCTTTAATAGCATTGAGCATTTCAAGGGTTTGTGCAATATCAGAACTGTTTTCGTAGTTCATAAGCAAACTCCGTAAAGTTTCGAGCGATGCTTTCTGATCAATTATCCGGTCAATAAGTTCGTTGTTGTTGGGCGAATCTTTGGTAAGGCTGGTGGCCAGGTAAAGTCCTTCAATCCATCCTCCGGCAATGATTAATGCAGCAATCTCGGGCCGACCCGATTCTTTTAGTTGCGAGCTGGAGCTCATAAAAGTTTCGGTAATAATTTCCATGCTCGAATCGCGGTTATTTATGTTGCTTTCAAGACGCTGAACCATGTTCTCGTCAACAAAAGCCATGATTCCCAACTCTTCGGCCAGCTTTTTTGAGGTTGACATATAATCGATGCTGGTTTGGGTTTGAGAAAAAAGGTTGGCGTAACTTAAGTCGGCTCCGTAAACACCAAAGTTAAGTGCTTTTTTGGTGGCTGTGGTGTAGTTTACCGCGTTTTGAACGGGGTTTAGCAGTTCCGGATTGTAGGTAACCTTGGCCCGTTTTAAAAGCAGGGTTGTTTCAACCGGCGATGGGAGTGAGTAGAACACCCGTTTGGCATGGCTAAGGTCTTCATAAATTTCTTCATCAAACTGGTGAAGTTCTTCGGCTTGTTGTTTTAAGTCAGTTCTGTTTTTTCTGTCGGAGCTGCATCCATACCATAACAAAAGCACGAACACGGTACAAAACAAATAATTTACGGTTTTCATAGTATCCAGATTGAAACACCTAAAATTAAGCATTTTTAATTCAAAAGACAAAGTCAATTTTTATAGAAAAGCGAAACGGCGAAAGTAGTTTTTAAAATTATGCTTAATTTACGCTGTTTAAATCAACGAAGTTGAAAAACTGCTTCAAACATCGGAATAGTAAATTAAAATCAAATGAAAATGGAAAAACAGCCCGGCGCATTCAGTAAGTACTTAATTCCACTGGCCATACTTGGCGTAATGTTTTTTGTGATAGGCTTTGGGGTGGGCATCAGTGGCTTTTTAACGCCGGCATTAAAATCGGCTTTTAATCTTAGCACCGGACAATCGTACCTGGTTATCGCTGCTATTTTCTCAGCCTTTGTCATCTTTGGCAGTCCTGCCGGATGGATTATTAAAAAGGTGGGTTATCGAAAAACCATGACCCTGGCTTTCTTTGTTATGGCGCTGGGCATGTTGTTGTTTGTTCCATCGGCTCGTTGGATAAGTTTTCCTTTATTTCTGCTGGCTTTGTTTGTGGGTGGTATCGGAAATACCTTACTACAGGCAGCGGTAAATCCTTATGTTACCATTATTGGTCCGCCCGAAAGTGCTGCTGTACGCATGAGTCTGATGGGCATTATGAATAAATCGGCCTGGTGGATTGCCCCTTTATTCTTAGGTATTTTTATCGATTTACAGGAGGTTCAGTTAAACGATGTCATCTTTCCTTTTTATCTGGTAACCGGAATACTGGTTCTGTTGGGTTTGTTTACTTTTTTTGCTCCCTTGCCCGAAGTTAAAGCCATTGGTGAGGATGAGGAAGAAGAATCGGTGCAGCTTTCGAGTTATGCGAAAAATAAAACCAGCATCTGGCAGTTTCCCCATTTATTATTGGGTGTTTTGGCCCTGTTCTTATACGTGGGAATCGAAACCCTGCCCATGGCTTCCATTATCGACTTTGCAAGGGCTACCTTTGGCGATGTGCCCAATCTCGAAGGCTATTCAAAGTACGTCACCATTGGCTTGGTAGTGGGTTATGTGTTTGGTGTATTGGCTATTCCGCGGATCATATCGCAAACCCGGGCTTTAATTCTGTTTGCCCTGATTGGCATTACGGCATCGCTGTTTTTGATTTATCTGCCCGCACAATATGCTTTTTATGCCTTGTTGTTTACAAGTTTTGCCAATTCCCTGATGTGGCCTGCCATTTGGCCTTTAGCCATTTCCGATTTGGGAAAATTCACAAAATCCGGAGCTTCCCTGTTGGTAATGGGTATTGTTGGCGGAGCAGTTATCCCTTTGCTTTTTGGTTTTCTGATCGATGCCGTTAAAGTAAGTACCGAAGCCGCTGCTTCGGTTGCCAATTATCAGACGGCTTACTGGATAATGGTTCCCTGTTACCTGTTTATTTTGTATTTTGCCTTACACGGACATAAAATACGTGTAAAATAGCATCGGCTCTTACTTGTTTAAGTATAATTTTTTGGCTATGAATAATTCGCTGTTTCTGTTGGTTGGTTTTGTTTTTCTGCTGTCGTGCAAGCAAAATTCAAACCGTATATGCATGAAGGCCATCGCTGTGGTTCCCAAACCAGCATCTGTTTTATTGGGCGATGATGATTTTACCCTGCATACTAAAACACCCGTATTTATTGATTCGGGATTCCAACAAGGCGCAACTATTGTGAATCTTTTCAACGAATTTCTTGGCAAGGAATACCACTTTAAACTTTCTATGGATTCCGACACCCGAACAGGGGGCCTGTCTTTAAAGCTTGTCGATAGTTTGCCTTCGGAAGCTTATGTTTTGGATGTAAACAATAAAGGAATAGCTATCGTTGGGGCCGATTACAATGGTGTTTTATATGGAATGAAAACCTTGCAACAGCTAATTTTTCAAAACAACAAAAGCAGCAATAAAACCCTATGGATTCCCGGCGTACAAATTTCAGATGCTCCCGTGTTTTCGTGGAGGGGAATGCATCTCGATGTAGTACGTCATTTCTTTAGTAAAGAGCAGGTCATGCATTTGCTGGAGGTAATGGCCGACTATAAACTGAACACCTTTCACTGGCATTTAACCGACGACCAGGGATGGCGCATTGAAATTAAAGAGTTTCCAGAACTGACTGAAAAAGCAGCCTGGCGGAGCGAAACCATTATAGGCCATATGGCTGAGCATCCCAAAAAATTCGATGGTAAACCGCATGGGGGATTTTATACGCAGGATGAAATTAAAGAGATAATTGAATTTGCTGCCAAACGGGGAATAACCGTTGTTCCTGAGATTGAAATGCCGGGTCATGCCCTGGCTGCTTTGGGAGCTTTTCCCGAATTGTCGTGCACCGAAACAACCAAGGCAACTTTTACCGAATGGGGAATCAGTAACGATGTATTTTGTGCGGGAAATGAAGCCACGTTTGAGTTTCTCAGCCAGGTTTTGGATGAAGTAATGGAACTGTTTCCCTCAGGCTATCTGCATATTGGTGGCGACGAATGTCCGAAAACCCGGTGGAAAGCATGCCCAAAGTGTCAGCAGCGGATGCAAATCGAAGGATTGGCCAATGAGGAGGAGCTACAAAGCTACTTTATAAAACGTATCGAAGCGTTTGTAAATTCCAAAGGGAAACAGGTAATTGGCTGGGACGAAATTCTGGAAGGCGGATTACCCGAACGTGCCACGGTAATGTCGTGGCGTAATTCCTCGCATGCCTTAGCTGCTGCTACTCAGGGGCACGATGTAATTATGGCTCCAAATGCTACAGCTTATCTCGATCATTACCAATCCGAAAAATACGAACCGCTTTCAATTGGTGGATTAACCGGTTTGAATGATGTTTATGAATGGAATATTCTTCCCGATGAATTGCCTGAAGAAGCAAAAATACATATACTGGGAGCCCAGGCAAATATGTGGACCGAGTATGTAGCCACTAACGAACATTTGGAATACATGCTTTATCCCCGGTTGATTGCTTTAGCTGAAAATGCCTGGATTGAAAAGGAGCAAAAGGATTTTACAGACTTTCAAAATCGAATGAATAAGCAATATGCCTGGCTCGATAAGCAGGGAATAAATTACCGGATTCCCTATCCTATGGGATTTGAAGCGCAAAACTATGGTTTAAGTGATGTGGATACGGTTGAACTCTTTACAGGAATTGAAACAGCGGCCATTCATTATACCCTCGATGGTACTGTTCCTGATGAAAATAGTCCGGTTTATACAGTACCACTTATACTGCAACTCAATGAGCCTGTGGTATTAAATGCGCTTACCCTGATGCCTTCGGGAAGAAAAAGTGCGGTAAGTACCGGATATTTTAAACAATTGGAATTCATAGAATCGCTTACTGTTGGAATATTGGAATCAGGATTAAGATGCTCATGGGAGCCTGGGGAGTTTAAATCGGCAAAGAATTTATTGCTTAGGAATCCAAAAGTTACTAAAGTAAATGGAGTTGAGCTTCCTAAAGAAATCCCGCCAACTTTTTTTGGTGCTGTTTATCAGGGCTACATTAATATACCCCACGATGGTTTGTATACCTTCCGATTGCAGTCGGACGATGGTGCGGCGCTTTATATTGCAGAACAATTGGTAACCGAAAATGCAGGATTTAAGTTTGGTGAGCATAGTAAAGGCGCTTTGGCATTAAAAGCCGGTTATCATTTGTTTAGCTTGAATTATTTTCAGGCAAAATACGGTGTAAATCTGAGTCTTTATTATCAAATTGGGAACGCGCCTTTTCAAAAAATTCCAAATTCCTGGTTCTGCTACAAATGATTTTTTTAAATCCGGTTCAGGGCCTGATTTGCTTTTTTTTTAGAAACGACAACTTTTTTCAAAAAACATTCAAAAATCCACGTTTTACACAAACGTTTTCAGCAATCGTTTGCGAAACTCTTTCGCAAAAACCCGTAAAAATACATCATTATGTTGTTCAAAAAGGTTTCCTGATGAACTTGAATTATTCATTTGATGAATTATTTTCATTTATTATCTTATTGAAATATAATTGATTAAAAATATTGTGATGTAATATTGATGGAGGTGATGTATTTATGATGTAGTAAATAGTTAGGGCGTGTTATAATCTCTGCTTAGCTTTGAATATCGGTTTTTTTTATTGATTCTATAGTTAATATATAAGCAAAAAAGTGCCGGTGTTGGAACACGAACATTTTAATGAATGTTTAAATAATAACAACAAAAATGAATTGTTAATCTTTACCTAAAAATTTATTAATTATGAAAAAATCATTTCTTAATTTATTAAAGCGGGCTTTCCTTTTAATGGGGGTTGTATCGCTTGTAACTTTGTACTCTTGCGATAAAGATTCGGAAGAAACAGTAAAAGATCCAATAGCCAGCTTTCAATTCGCTGTAAGCACAAGCAATTATCTGGAAGTAACTTTTACTAACTATTCACAAAACGCTACTTCGTACAGCTGGAACTTTGGTGATCAGCAAACTTCAACCGATGAGAGTCCCGTTCATGTGTACGATGCAGCCGGAGATTATGATGTGGTGCTTACTGCAACGAATTCTGCCGGAAAAAGTGCTACCTATACGCAATCGATTACTATTACCGATCCGAATGTAGCTCTAACCATTTTAACAGGTGGTTCTTCTAAAGTATGGAAACTTTACCGTGAAGGTTCATCAATGGGTATTGGACCCGATGCTGCTGGTGCAGGGTCATGGTGGTCATTAGCAAACGACGGTAAACGTCCTTGCTTATACAAGCAAACTTTTACCTTTAACCACGATGGTACTTTTGTTTTTGATGACAAGGGAATGATTTGGGGTGAAGGTGATGTATTTAAAACCACTGCTTTTAACGAAATTTGCTTTCCTGCTGAAGCTGCCAATATGGTAAACTTTGATGGAGTTGATGTAAGTGCATGGTTAGGTGGAACTCATAATTTTGATTACAATCCTACACTTGGAACAATTACCGTTACTGGCGAAGGGGCTTACCTTGGAATTACAAAATGTGGAACTTCTGATTATGTTTCTGTTCCTCAAAATTCCATTACTTATGATATCGATGTGGAAGAATTTACAGGTTATGATTTAATGACTGTTTCAGTAACTTATCCCGATCCAATTGGACATTACTGGCATTTTGTTTATGTCAGCTATTCTGATGCTTCTCTTGAACCAGATGTAGTTGAAGAATCAGCTCCTTTTGGTGAAGATCTTCCCGATATTACTCCGACTGAATTGTCTCATACCTTTGCATCAAAAGATGGAGGAGTTTTACTCGATACCATTCCTTCTGCTTCGAAAATTGAGTATGGTGTAGCCGACCCTGCCGGAGGTGCAACCTTGGTAGGTAAATTTATCAGAACTACCGAATCCTATCAGGAACTGCAATTCCAAACCTATCCTACAAAGAGCGATATTAATTTCGCTAACCTGACAACAGTTTCTCTTGATGTATACATTCCAAGCGATAACGATTATTCAAGTACTTTAACCAAAGCAGTTATTATTGGTGTGGCTGATAAGAGCGCAACTGAACAATGGTGGACTGACAACAGAGAATGGGTTAACGATGGAACAGCTATTGCTACCGATACTTGGGTAACTTTAACTTACAACCTTGATGCACCAACCGCCGGAGGTGGAACTTATACTCCTTTTGATAGAAATGATCTGGATATGATTTATATCAATATTGGTGGTGGTGGCCACTCAGTACCTGGTACTTTCTACATTAAAAACTTAAAATTCGAATAACATTTTTAAATATAGCTATGCCTCTTATGGAGGCATAGCTTAATTTTTATCTTATGCGTAAACTGATACCCCTTGAATTTCTTCTATCACTTTTATTCCTTTTTTTATTTGCCAATTGTGCAGATGAACCAGTCGATACTTCCCTCGATCCTGAAAACTTAACCGTAGAAATTCTTTCAATTTCCGAAGAAACCAAAGAAGTTGAGTTACTGGCTTCGGCATTAAATGCTACGCAGTACCAGTTTTATTTAGGTGCTGAAACCGAACCTGCTGAAACCAATCAAAGCGGCTTATTTACGCATATTTTTCCAGCTTATGGAAAATACGAGGTCAGTGTAAGAGCTTACGGGGAATCGGGTAAATACCTGAAAAAGACCGTGGAAATTCTGATAAATATTCCTGAAGAACAGGAAGTGTCAATAGATCAGGGGTATAGTACACCTCTAACCTATGAGGGTTATACGCTGGTTTGGAACGATGAATTTGAAGGTACTTCTTTAAATACGAACGATTGGGTATTTGAAAAAGGTGCCGGGGGATGGGGAAATAACGAAAAGCAATATTACCGGGCCGAAAATACTTCTGTAGGAGGAGGCTTATTAACCATCGAAGCAAAGGAAGAAGTGTATCAGGGAAGTCCCTATACTTCGTCGCGGATTAAAACACAAGGAAAAAAAACATTTCAATACGGTCGGGTCGACATCCGTGCCTTATTGCCCAAAGGACAAGGAATTTGGCCTGCCCTTTGGATGCTTGGCGCTAATATTACCAGCGTTGGCTGGCCGGCTTGTGGCGAAATTGATATTATGGAAATGATTGGTGGAAAAGGCCGTGAGAATCAAACCCACGGAACCTTACACTGGGATTTGGACGGTCACGTTCAGGCCGGAGGCAGTAACACGCTCTCCGAAGGTACCTTTGCCGATGCCTATCATGTTTTCACCCTTATTTGGGATGCCTATTCTATGAAATGGTACGTCGATGATGTGTTGTTTCATCAAATAGATATTACTCCCACACACATGTCTGAATTTCATGCACCGCATTTTTTTATTTTTAATGTAGCCGTGGGTGGTAACTGGCCTGGATATCCCGATGCAAGTACTTTATTCCCACAAAAAATGCGGGTTGACTATATTAGGGTTTTTCAGCCAAATTAATTACCCAGGCTGAGTAGAACGTTTTTCAAAACACGATTAGTAATTACAAACAAAAAAACCAGATGAAGGCAAATTATTTAAAATTCGTACTTCCTGTCATTTTGTGGCTTTTCACTTTCGGTGTATATGCACAGTCATACACGGTTACCGGGGTGGTTAAAGATGCAAATGATGGATTGGGCCTGCCCGGTGTAAATGTAATTGAAAAGGGTACCCAAAACGGAACCATTACCGACTTTGACGGGAATTATAAAATTACCCTTTTAAATGCTGACGGGGTATTACAATTCTCATTTATTGGTTATAAAACCATGGAAGTTCCGGTAAATGGCCAGGCTTTACTAAATGTTGACATGACCAGTGAACTAACCGAGCTCGATGAACTGGTAGTTATTGGTTATGGTGTTCAAAAGAAAAAAGTAGCCACTGGAGCAATAGCATCGGTTAAGGCTGAAGAAATTACCAGTCGTCCCATATTGCGTGTTGAAGAAGCCATGCAGGGACGTACTCCTGGGGTACAGGTAACCAGTTTATCGGGTCAGCCGGGAGAAGCTCCAACGGTACGCGTGCGTGGAGCAGGAACGACCGGTAATGCCGAACCACTTTATATAGTTGATGGTATGAGAGTGGGGGGTATCGATGCATTAAACCCGAGTGATATAGAATCGATGGAGATTCTAAAGGACGCTGGTTCGGCTGCTATCTATGGTGCCAGTGCAGCCAACGGGGTTGTTTTAATTACAACCAAGTCGGGTAAAGCGGGTAAATTGAAAGTTACCTATTCGGCTTATTATGGAATTCAGAATCCAATTAAAAAACTCGATATGTTGAATGCTGATCAATACCGGGAATACTGGAATGAAGCTAAAACAAATTCAGGCATCACAAAACCTGATGAGTTTTTTGACATGAATGAAATAACACACAATACAAACTGGCAGGATCATATTTTTGAATCTAATGCCGGAATGACCGATCACAATATTGCCATAAGCGGAGGGAATGAAAAATCCAATTATGCTTCATCGCTTTCCTACTTTGATCAAAACGGAATCATAGGAGGCGATAAATCGTATTTTAAACGCCTTTCTGCCCGGTTAAACAGTAATCATCAGGTGAAAGAATGGTTGCGCTTTGGAAATACTTTTACGTATTCCCACATCGAGAAGAAAAATATTGGCAGTAATGAATCATTCAATGGCGTATATAGCGGAGCCTTAAATCTTGATCCCTTAACTCCTTTGTATGAAACCGATGAGACCATACTGAGCCAGGCCCCTTATTCCAACCAACCGGTAGTTAAAAACAGCGAAGGGCAGGTTTATGGTATTTCAAATTTAGTGGGTAGTGAGGTTGTCAATCCCATGGCTTTGTTGGAAATCCAAACAGCTAAAACCAGGGTAGATAAAATCGTGGGTTCAGTTTTTGCCGAAGCAGAAATTATAAAGGGGCTCGTTGTCAAAACCAATGCAGGTATCGATTTGGCTTATGTCCTGGACGATTCATACCGTCCTCTATATTATTTAAACAGTGCCCAAAGTAATACGGAAAAAACTTCGGTTTCGAAAGGTATAACACGTTACTTTACCTGGCAATGGGACAATACCTTATCCTACACCAAAAAAATCAATGAGCATACCATTACCGGTCTGGTAGGTATATCAGCTATTGAAAGTGCTCAGGAAAATCTCTCGGGTTTTAATGCAAAGGTACCCGTAAACGATCCCGATAATATTTATTTAGATATGGCTACCGATACGGTTTGGACTGCTGGTGGTGGTGCTTCTGCCGGCTCTATGTATTCAACCTTTGGAAGGGTAACTTACGATTTTAAAAGCCGCTATGCTTTTACCGGTATTCTTCGTCGCGATGGTTCTTCGAATTTCGGAGCAAACGAACGTTACGGTTATTTCCCATCGCTGGGTGTATCCTGGTTTTTATCCGAGGAACCTTTTATGCCAACACTGGGTCCGGTGAATTATTTAAAGCTGAGAGCCTCGTGGGGTATTAACGGTAACGAAGCTATTGGCAGGTACCAATACGTAGCCAGTATGGATAAAACAAGGGGGTATATTTTTGGAGGCGGACGATTAACCGGAGCTTCACCCTCTTTTATCGAAAATGCCGATATTAAATGGGAACAATCTGAACAGATTGATATAGCTTTTGATGCAGGGGTATTTGAAAACAAACTGACGGTGACCTTCGATTATTATATAAAGAATACCAAAGATTTGTTGGAGCGGGTTCCCATTCCTGGCCATGTGGGTAACGATGCTCCTTTTGCCAATGTGGGAAGTGTTCAGAATAAAGGTATTGAAATTGCCCTAAATTGGCGTCATAGAGTTAACGATCTTAACTATTCGTTCGGTGTAAATGGAAGTTATAATATTAACAAAATGACCAAAATCAACAGCCAATTGACTGGTGCCAGCTGGTCGGTTTTTCCTGACATTACTAAAACTACCGAAGGTGATCCCATTGCTTACTTTTACGGCTTTAAAACCGATGGAATTTTTCAGAACCAGGCCGAAGTTTTTCAGCACATAGGATCAACCGGGGCAGTACTTCAACCAAAAGCAGTTGCTGGTGATGTGCGCTTTGTTGATGTAAATAATGATGGTATTTTAAACGATGACGACCGGACCAAAATTGGGAGTCCAACGCCTGATTTTACCTTAGGTATCAATGGTTCGGTTGAATATAAAAATTTCGATTTCTCCTTCTTACTTACTGGTGCTTATGGTCATGAAATTTTTAATGGCACACAGCGTATTGATTTAAGGTATACAAACAGAACTACAGCGGTACTCGATCGTTGGACCGGTGAAGGAACATCGAACGAAGTTCCCCGTGCTGCCTGGACCGATGTGAACCGAAACTATCGCATATCTGATATGTATGTTGAAAATGGTTCCTACCTGAAAGTAAAAAACGTACAGTTAGGCTATAATATTCCGCAAAACCTTTTAAACATCGTTGGAATTGAATCGTGGCGGGTATATGTTTCAGGAGAAAACCTGTATACATTCACCGATTATAGCGGAGTGGATCCAGAAATTGGCGCACGCAGTGCATTGGATTTGGGAATTGATCGGGGAGTTTATCCTCAGTCCAGAACCATTCGATTTGGAACCGTTTTAACATTCTAAACGAAAAAATTAAAGAAGATGAAAAAATATTTTAACCTTTTAAAGAGTGCCCCAATAATCATCTTATTGTTAACTTCGTGTAACGATGATTTTTTGGAGCGGTATCCTTTAGATAAGGAGGGCAGTGCAAATTTCTATAAAACCGAAGAAAATGCCATAATGGCCCTGGTTTCGGTATATGATGTATTGGGCCACGACGAAACAAGCGTTTCCTGGGCACCTTTTGTAACCATCTCTGATATTCTTTCCGATGATGCATTTGCCGGTGGCGGTGATTCAAACGACGGAGCAGAAGAAGACCAGATGAATACTTATGATATAGCTACAACCAATCCACTGGTTCACGCAATTTGGCTAAGAAACTATACCGGTATTTTCAGGGCTAATTTGTTGATGGAAAAAATTGATGGCGTAGATGCTTCCGATGAGTTTAAAGCGCAGGTTGTTGCCGAATGTAAATTTCTGAGGGCTTACTTTTATTTGGAACTGGTTCGCTTCTTCGAGAATATTCCATTGCTAACAGAAACTATAAAAGGCCCATCGCAATACCCACAGCCTCAGGCTCCGGTTGCCGATGTTTACAACCAAATAGCGCTTGACCTGGTTGAAGCAGTGGCCGTTTTACCCGAATCGTATTCAGCAGATGAAGCAGGAAGGGTTACCAAATGGGCAGCCCAGGCTTTGTTGGCCAGAACTTACCTGTTTTACAACGGAGTTTATAGTCAGGAATTAAATGCCGGTGGAACCGTAGTTGATAAAGCTTTTGTATTGGCATATTTAGAAGATTTAATTGCCAATAGTGGACACGATCTTTTCCCTGAATATGAAACCAACTTTAAACTGGCAGGTGAATTCGGAATAGAATCTGTTTTTGAGATTTCACATGGCGATTCACCAGTTTGGTGGGATTGGAATTATGTACGTGGCGGTGAAGGAAACCTGGCCGCTCAAATGCAAGGGCCACGGGTCGAAGGTGGTTCGGTTTTGTACGATCGTGGTTGGAGTTTTGCTCCGGTAAGTCAAAAACTGGTTGATGATCTGCAAGGCGATCCAAGACTCGAGTTCACCGTTTTATTCGAAGATGACATACGTGCTGATGAACCCGGGGTAACCTTAAACTATGGTTACCAACATACCGGATATTTTTCTAAAAAGTATACCTCTGATGCTGAACATTGGGGTTCCGGCGGTCAGTTCGAATTGAACCGTACATCGAACATCCGGGTTATTCGTTTTTCCGATGTCTTATTAATGGCAGCAGAATTGGGTAGCCCCAATGCTCAGACATACCTTGACCGGGTTCGCGACCGGGTTGGTTTAACCAGTATTCCTGCAACGCCTGAAAATATTTATGCCGAGCGTCGTTTGGAACTTTCACTCGAAGGTATTCGCTATTTCGATGTTTTACGTAAAGGTTTGGATTATGCCAGTCAGGAATTTACCGTTGTTGGGCAAAGTGGTCCAAATTACGATGGTGATCAGACTATTTATGATCATACGTTCAATCCAAGTACACGAGGGTTTTTACCCATTCCCTTAACGGAAATCGATTTATCGAAGGAAACTGAACATGTGTTCCAGCAAAACGACGGTTATTAACCAAATAAGTTGGTTCTTCAGAGTTTATCTACAACTCTGAAGAGCCTCTTTTCTCAATTAATTACATTGAAATGGCAACAAAAAATAAAAGTGCTTATACCTTTCTTATTGCTCTAATCGTAGCTTTGGGCGGATTTCTTATGGGTTTCGATGCCTCAGTAATATCGGGTGTTGTAGGTTTTATTGAACCCGAATTTGAATTAACCAAGCTGCAATTGGGATGGGCAGTTAGCTGTTTAACCCTGACATCAACCCTGGGAATGGTAATTGCCGGACCTCTTTCTGATAAAATAGGCCGGCGTAAAGTGTTGATTTATGCTTCGGTATTGTTTTTTATCTCGGCACTTTATTCAGCCATGGCTCCCGGGTTTGTTCATTTGGTAACTGCACGCATGATTGGTGGTTTTGGTGTGGGTGCGGCATTAATTATTGCTCCCATGTACATTGCTGAAATTGCCCCTCCCAAAAAACGGGGACGCATGGTCTCGTTAAATCAACTGAACATTGTGTTGGGTATTTCTGTGGCCTTTTTTACCAACTACCTGATTTTGCAATTCGCAAAATCGGATGCAGCCTGGACAAAGGCGCTTATGTTTAATGAGTTTAACTGGCGCTGGATGCTGGGACTGGAAGCCTTACCGGCCATCTTGTATTTTGTGGGTATGTTTTTTGTTCCCGAAAGTCCCCGCTGGCTGGCTATGCACCAACAACCGGAACAGGCTTTAAGCGTAATGACCCGATTAATGGGTAGTGACGAAGCCAAAAATGAGCTGAATACCATTAACCAAAGCATAAATCAAAGCAAGCATAAAGAAAAGGTTCCCTTGTCGGAATTGTTTAAACCAGCCATGAAACTGGTTTTAACCATAGGAATTGTGATTGCTATTTTGCAGCAGATTACCGGTATTAATTCCGTATTCTTCTATGCGCCCATGATTTTTGAACAAACCGGAATTGGTACCGATGCGTCGTTTGTTCAAGCCATCATAATAGGTCTTACCAATTTGGTTTTCACCATTGTGGCCATGTTATTTGTCGACCGCTTGGGAAGGAAACCCCTGTTGGGTTTTGGAATAGCCGGAATTGTTATTTCTATGTTTGTTTTAGCCGGTAGTTTTAAAGCGGCTGAGTATAAACTCACAGCCGATGCCATTTCACAGCTGGAAAACGTTGAAGGTTATGAATTGTTAACCAAAATTGAAGGTACTGTTTTTACCAGCGATGTGGAATTTAAAGACGCTTTAAATGAACTTTTAGGTAGTCAGGTAGCGGCAAAACATCAGGGAGCTATAATTTCCTCTTCTATCACCATCAATCCCTGGCTGGTATTGTTTGGTATTGTTGGTTTTGTAGCATCATTTGCTGTCTCTCTGGGGCCGGTAATGTGGATACTTTTCTCCGAATTATTTCCCAATCGCTTACGGGGTTTAGCCATTTCGTTTGCCGGATTTATAAATTCAGGAGTAAGTTTTTTAGTGCAGCTTATGTTACCCTGGGAACTTTCAAATATCGGAAATGCAGGAACCTTTTTTATCTACGGTCTTTTTGGGGCAGTTGGTCTGGTATTCATATTAATTTATCTGCCGGAAACAAAAAATAAATCTCTCGAAGATTTAGAGAAAATATTGATTAAAGAATAATTGATTTAAATAAAATAGCTATGATACGAGCCAATTTATTGCTTAAAAGCTTTTACAAATTAAAATTTAATCGCCCTTTTTGGGGGCAATTAAATGGTTTGCTAATGGCATTGGGCATCGTTATGGTTTTATTGCCTGCTTGTAATCAAACGGCAATTGAACAAAAACCGGCTAAGGTAGAGTTAAAGAAAAACGAACAGCATCAATATCGTTTGTTTGTTAACGACCAGGAGTTTTTTGTAAAAGGTGCCGGTTTAGAATTTGGAAAAATTGATGCTTTGGCAGCCAATGGAGCCAATTCGTTCAGAACCTGGCGTACTGAAAATGGCAAACAGGATGCGTTGGAAGTATTGGATGCAGCTCATAAACATGGTTTAATGGTAATGATGGGGCTCGAAGTTGCCAGAGAGCGACACGGTTTTGATTATAATGACTCTACCAAAGTGCTTGAACAATTTAATTACCTGAAAAAAGAAGTACTTCGCTTAAAAGATCATCCGGCATTATTGGCCTGGGCCATAGGAAACGAATTAAATTTGGGTGCCGAAAACCTGAAAGTTTACGATGCGGTTAACGAAATATCATTAATGATTCATCAACTCGATGGCAATCATCCCACAACTACTACACTGGCCGGTATCGGAAAACGCGAAGTAGATTATATTAAGGAAAACTGTACCGATATCGACTTTATTTCCATTCAAATGTATGGCGACATTGTTAATTTGCAGCAACGTATTGCCGATGCCGGATGGGAAGGACCATACATGGTTACTGAATGGGGAGCTACCGGTCATTGGGAAGTTGGCAAAACCAGTTGGGATATTCCTGTGGAACAAACCAGTCAGGAAAAAGCCAAAGCATTCATCAATCGTTACGATTTAGCCATTGAGGCTGATAAGCAAAACTGTTTGGGATCCTATGTATTTCTGTGGGGACAAAAACAAGAGCGAACACCAACCTGGTACGGCATGTTTTTAGAAAATGGAGCCAAAACCGAAACAGTTGATGCCATGCATTATATCTGGACAGGTAAATGGCCCGCTGATCGTTGTCCCTCGCTTGAAGCATTTACAATTAATGGATTATCCGCTTTTGAAAACGTTAAGGTTACAAAAAATCAAACCTTAAATGCCGAGGTAAAGGTTCGTAATTACGAGAACGATTCGCTTACCTATATTTGGGAGGTTTTACCCGAAAGTACTGACCTGGGTTGGGGAGGCGATTTTGAATCCCGTCCTGAAACCCAATTTATTAAAGAATCGGATAGCGTGGAAACTATTCCGGCTCCTGAAAATTCCGGAGCATACCGGCTGTTTGTTTATGTGGTCGATAATGCCGGCAATGCAGCAACAGCTAATATTCCATTTTATGTCGAAGAGTAGTTTATATGTTCATTTTTTCATAATCACATAGTTTAGTTAATAAGTAGGAGCGAAAGAAAGGTTTTTGAACGGAGTGACTTTAGGTTTAGGTTATTATCGAGTCAAAAATTGCATCAAAAAATTTCGGAATAGAACCTTTCTTTTTCGCTTTTATTTCAAAAACTGATTCAATTTCAATTAAAGATTCATGAAACTACTACCTGCCTACATTTACAGCCTGTTTTTTTTTGCTTCGGGTATTTTATTTCTGACATCGTGTACAAAACCTGCTTGTGATGCAGATGATAAAATAATTTATCAAAAAGCAGATAGTGTTCTCAATTTGATGACTCTGGAAGAAAAAGTAGGTCAAATGCTCAATATTGGTTTGCCGGCACTATTACAAGGTCCTTTCTATTCCTATCGCGATACGCTACTATTTGATTCAACCAAAGTGCATAAACTATTGGTTGAAAATATGGCAGGTTCCGTGCAAAACTTAGGTAATTTTCCTCTAAAACCAGAGCAATGGCGTTATTATATTGCTAAGCTTCAAAAGGTAGTGAAAAATCAAACCCGATTGGGTATTCCCATCCTTTATGGAATTGATGCTGCACATGGTGCTAATTATACAGCAGGATCGGTTATGTTTCCACATCAAATAAATATTGCAGCCAGTTTTAATACAGCTATTGCTGAAAATGTCGCCGAAATAACTTCATACGAATTAAAAGCCAGTGCTATACCATGGAATTATGCACCTGTTTTGGATGTGGCACGTCATCCCATGTGGGGGCGCATCTACGAAAGTTTTGGCGAAGATACCTATGTTGTAAGCGAAATGGGAGCAGCCATGTTGAAGGGTGCTCAGGGCAATAATCCGGGAGCTTACGACAAAACCATTTCGTGTGCGAAGCATTTTTTAGGATACGGAGCCTCATATAATGGAAAAGATCGTTCGCCAGTTATTTTATCCGAAAACTACATTCGTCAGGTATTATTGCCACCGTTTAAAAAAGCGGTTGATGATGGATTGCTTTGCATCATGATATCATCGGGAGCTATGAATGGAATTCCTTGTCATATCGATTACAATTTAATTACTAAATTATTGAAAGAGGAATTGGGTTTTAAAGGCTTTGTAATATCTGATTGGAGCGACATTGATAATTTATACACAGTACATAAAGTGGCAACTAACGAACGTGAAGCCATTAAAATGAGCGTTTTGGCTGGTTTGGATATGTGCATGGAGCCCTACGACGAAAGCTTTGCGGTGAACCTTTTGGATTTAGTAAACAAGGGTGAAGTTCCAATAAGTAGAGTTGATGATGCGGTTCGGAGAATATTGTATGTAAAATTCAAATCGGGTATTTTTGAGGATGCGATTTTTGATAATTATACCTATGATCAATTTGCTTCAGCAAAATCTGACAGTTTAAACAAAGCTTTTGCCATTGAGAGCATTACTTTATTAAAGAATGAAAATGACCTATTGCCACTTTCAAAAGATGCAAAAGTATTGGTAACCGGTGTTGCCGGAAATTCAATCAATTATTTGAACGGAGGTTGGTCGCGCACCTGGTCGGGACAAGATACTGCATACAACGACCAAGGTAAACTAACCATTTATACAGCCATACAGAAATTAATTGGTAAAAACCGGGTTGTGTTTTCACAAGGAACCGGATATACCGAAGGTGATTATATTAAAGAAGCAGTAGCCTTAGCAAAAAAAGCCGATGTTATTGTTGCATGTGTTGGTGAAAAACCAGCCACAGAAAAACCAAGTGATATTGATGAGCTTGACTTACCTGATATTCAGCAACAATTGGTTAAAGCATTAGCTGAAACAGGCAAACCGCTTGTTTTGGTAATGGTTCAGGGCAGACCACGCATAATTCGCGAAATTGAACCGCTTGCCAGTGGTATTATTATGGCTTATCTGCCAGGTAACGAAGGTGGCGCAGCCATAGCTGATGTGTTGTTTGGTAATGCAAACCCAAGTGGAAAGTTACCTTACACGTATCCTCGCTACATGGGCTCATTGTGGACTTACGACCATTTATTATCTGACGAGCGCGATATTTACTTTGGATTGAATGGCTTCACTCCTCAATATGAGTTTGGTTATGGTTTAAGTTATACCAGTTTTGATTATTTGAACCTGAAATTAAGCAGCGATTCAATTTCAATGGGTGATTCTTTAAAAATGGAAATTACAGTATCCAATACAGGCAAAAGTGCAGGTATGGAATCTGTGCTGTTATTCCTTACGGATGAAGTTGCTTCTGTTTCACCACCAGTAAAACAATTAAAGCGATTTACAAAAGTTCAATTGGAACCAGGTGAATCCACAAAAATAAATTTTGAACTAACTATTGACGATTTTCAATTTGTCAACCAACAAAACAAATGGATTGCTGAACCGGGTTATTTTACCATTGCTGTTGGAAATCAAAAAGCACGGTTTTATTTAAGTAACTAAAGTCGGACAAACAGCATTGCCGGCTAAAAATTTTAAATGTAGAATAATTTAAAAAGGCATTTTGCCTTTTGATTCAAATTGAAAAGCATGAACAAACAAATATATTTGGGACAAAGCCCTTTACAAAATCGGGAGCAGAAAATAAATGGTGAATTGGTAAAAATAAACGAACAGCGTTTCTACAAAATAAGCAATTACCACCAAATGCCCGACTTTTTTATGACACTGGTCAGTGTCAGCGATCAGTGGATGTTTATTTCAAGTAACGGTTCCCTAACGGCTGGACGTAAAAACCGGAACAATGCATTGTTTCCTTACTACTGTGTCGACAAAATTCATGATTACCACGATATTTCAGGAAGTAAAACAGTGGCCCTGGTTAATAAAAACAACAAAACATATCTTTGGGAACCTTTCTCAAAAAAGCTTACCTGGGTTTACGCTCTGGAACGGAACCTTTACAAAAGTGTTTTTGGCAATCAACTGATTTTTGAAGAGGTAAATCACGATTTAGAGTTAACCATTCGTTATGAATGGAGTTTTTCCAATGAATTTGGTTTCGTAAAAAAAACCGAATTTATAAATCGTTCATCCGGTAAGGTAGCAATTGATGTTTTGGATGGTTTAACCAACCTGCTTCCTAATGGGTTTGATTATCATTTTCAATTGGAATACAGTAATTTACTTGATGCATACAAAAAAAATGAACGTATTGCCGGAACCACGCTGGGACTTTTTACTTTAAGTTCAGTTCCGGTCGACAGGGCCGAGCCCAGCGAATCGCTGTTTGCCACAACGGTGTGGAGTACTGGTTTGACAGATGCCAAAGTACTGATTTCTGAAAACCAGCTTGAAGCTTTTAAACGAGGCGAATTACTTACCAATGAATACGACATAAGAGCTACACGCGGCGCTTACTTTATAAATGCTCCGGTTGTGCTTGAACCTTCCAAAAAACAATCGTGGATACTGGTTGCCGAAATAAATCAGGATACCACCCGGGTTATCAATCTGCAGACTTTGCTTTCGGTCAAACCCGATTTAGTAAAAACAGTATATAAATCAATTGCTGATGATACCCAAAAACTTAAACAGATTGTAGCCAAAGCCGATGGTTGGCAGTTAACCAACAATGCTTTGGTTTGTGCCCGGCATTATGCCAATACGCAGTTTAATGTAATGCGGGGTGGTATTTTTATCGATAATTATTCGCTAACCCGTTCTGATTTTAGCGATTACCTGAAAACAATCAATACGGTCGTTTTTAAAAAGCAGGAAATCTGGTTACAAAAACTTCCGGAAAAACTTGATTTGGCTGAATTGTTAATGCTTGCCCATGGATCGGGCAACGGGGATTTGATACGCATTTGCAGCGAATACCTGCCCCTGACCTTTAGCCGTAGGCATGGCGATCCCAGTCGTCCCTGGAACCAATTCTCAATTGAAGTTGAGAATGCTGATGGCTCCGTAAAATCGGATTATCAGGGTAACTGGCGCGATATTTTTCAGAATTGGGAAGCTTTGGCTGTTTCGTATCCGGGATTTGTTGAGCAAATGATTGGTCGCTTTGTAAACGCTTCTACAGCCGATGGTTACAATCCCTACCGCATTGCACGCAATGGAATTGACTGGGAGCGTCCCGATCCCGACGATGCCTGGGCTTTTATTGGTTATTGGGGTGATCACCAGGTAATTTATCTGCAAAAATTATTAGAAATTTCAAACAAATACCATCCCGGCAAACTGAACGAATTGTTATCGGCCGAAATATTTGCTTATGCCAACGTACCTTATCGGATTAAACCTTATGACAAAATTCTTGAAAATCCGCAAGATACCATTGTTTTCGATTATCAGGCAGATAAAAAGATCAGCGAATTGGCTCAACAAATGGGCGCCGATGGTAAGTTAGTTTTAGACCAAAACCAGGCAGTTTATAAAGTAAATCTGGCTGAAAAAGTTATGGTTTCATTGCTAACCAAACTGAGTAATTTTATTCCTGAAGCTGGTATCTGGCTTAATACGCAACGCCCTGAATGGAACGATGCAAACAATGCTTTGGTAGGCAATGGCGTTTCCATGGTAACCTTATATTATTTACGTCGTTCACTAAATTTCTGGAATGAATTACTGCAGCAGCAACCCGATGCAGAATTCTTATTCTCGGTTGAGGTAAAAACGTATTTTGATGCAGTTTTTACTTTGTTTACAGAAAATCAGGACTTGTTAACTAGTGGTTTTAGTGATGCCGATCGTTTGCTGTTCATTAATGAGTTGGGTACAGCAGCTGGCAGGTATCGCGATCAGATTTACCAAAAATCTTTTTCAGGTCAAAAAATATTGCTTAGTGCCCGTAAACTTGCCGATTTTGCTAAGGTTTGCCTGAAGCATATCGATCATTCTATTGATGCAAACAGGCGCTCAGACGGAATGTATCATGCCTACAATCTGCTCCAGTTTACCGACAACGAATTACGAATCAGGCATCTTTACGAGATGCTCGAAGGACAGGTAGCCGTGCTTAGCTCAGGTTATTTGTCGGCCATTCAGGCAGCTGATGTTTTGGATGCCCTACGAGCCAGCTCAATGTACCGGCCCGATCAGCAAAGTTATACGCTTTATCCCGACCGAAACCTGCCTCGTTTCCTCGAAAAGAATCAAATACCTGTTTCTGAAATAAAGAAATCGACCTTATTGGAAAAACTTTTGAGTGATGGAAATCAAAGTATTTTGGTTAAAGACCAGAATGGCGATATACATTTTAACAGTACTTTCCGCAATGCACAACTATTGTTAGAGGCTCTCGATAAACTCGATAAAACGCCTTACGGAATGCTTCTTAACAAGGAGCGTCAGCTGATTTTAACTATTTACGAACAACTGTTCGATCACCAGTCGTTTACCGGACGTTCAGGTACCTTTTTTGGTTTCGAGGGACTAGGAAGTATTTATTGGCACATGGTTTCAAAACTGTTGCTGGCTACCCAGGAAGCATTTTACAGCGGATGGAATCAGGGAGTTGATTCATCGGTATTGACCCGATTAAAAACCCATTATAACGAAATAAAAGATGGAATTGGTTTAAATAAATCGCCCCGGCAATACGGAGCTTTTCCTACCGATGCCTATTCGCATACGCCTAAACATGCCGGTGCACAACAACCGGGAATGACCGGGCAGGTTAAAGAAGACCTGTTGGCCCGCTTTGGTGAGTTAGGTGTGCAAATAGTTCAGGGACAAATACAATTTGGACTTCCTTTACTCGATCAGCAGGAGTTTTTGTCAGAAAATGCCACATTTGATTATGTTGATTTGAAAGGTGAAACCCTTTCCCTGCCATTGCAACAAAATGAATTGGCTTTTACCTGGTGTGGTGTTCCGGTCATCTATAAAAAGTCGAACCGTGATGAAATTAAGGTTCATCTGTCGGCAAACAGAACCAAAGATATTGATGGATTAATTCTTAATCGGGAGTTGAGTCAAAAAGTATTTGCCCGTAATGGAGAAATTCAATTTGTAGAGGTTTATTTTAAATGCTGACGCCGTACTAAGCTTTTAAAAGGATAAATGCAATTATCATATAGCGATAAAAGCTATTTACACTATTGCCGGATTAATCAGTCTGTTATGAAAATTAAAATATTTT
Source organism: Bacteroidetes bacterium HGW-Bacteroidetes-4 (assembly GCA_002840905.1). GTDB lineage: Bacteria > Bacteroidota > Bacteroidia > Bacteroidales > SZUA-534 > GWE2-40-63. The sequence goes on from PHDD01000021.1 coordinate 27,802, forward strand.
TTTGGTCTATCTTGTTTGTAGTTGCTTTTTCGTTTTGCGGAAATTCGCAGGTAGTTATACGCGACACCGTGATACAATGGCAACACCATTCGTTTGAGTTAAATGCAGACCATGGTTTAAAAAGCTATTCAACCAACGATGAGGATATACAACAAGTGCAATTTAACGGAAAAGTAATTGAAAACGAATTAATTCGTTTGGTACTTGTTCCAGAATACGGTGGGCGTGTACTATCGTTTGTTTATAAACCAACCGGCCATGAAAACTTGTATCAGAGTGCTTGCGGTTCACCTTATGGAATCAATGAAGGAAACTTTTATTACAATTGGTTAATGGTTTGGGGAGGTATTTTTCCAACATTTCCTGAACCGGAACACGGCAAAACCTGGTTACTTTCCTGGGATTATAATGTCCTAAAAAATACGCCCGACACTGTAAGTATCAGCATGGACTACACCGATACCTCCCGTTTCTCCGGAGCACCCGGAAAATTCAATAACGGTATCACCGGATTAACCTGTCAGGTTAAGGTAAGCGTTTATAAAGGTTCTTCAGCCTGGGATTTCGAGGTGAAATTGCTTAATAACAAAGACCAATCGGTAAATTATGAATACTGGACCTGTACCACCTTAACTCCGGGTTCGGAACCGGGTGAAACAGCAAGCCCGTTAAGCTCTGAAATGGTTGTTCCTGTTGAACAATACCGTGCCGATTGGAGTCCGGACAGTTGGATTGGCTCCTACGGTAGCCTATACGATTTTTCACGAATAAACCAGCTGCATGAGTGGAATGATATGGGAATTGCTTATGCTCACAATTTAAACAGTAATTTTTGGGGAGTTATTAACCACGAAAACAACGAAGGAGTTTTCCGTATCGCTGAAAATATTGAAACTCCTGGCATGAAATTTTGGACCTGGGGAAAAAACAACGTCGATAACAATATGTTCGATTTTAGTAACGGGGGCGCCGATAATTACATTGAATTATGGGCCGGAGTTTCCGGATCGTTCTTTAGCGATGCCGCCATTTTGGCAAATGCTTCAAAAAGCTGGAAAGAAACCTATTCGCCTACGGTTGGAATGAATTCCGTTTTAGCCATGAATTCACTGGGAGCCGTTAATATTATCTGGAAGCAGGAAAGCTGGCAATTGGGTTACGAATTAAATGTTTATCAGCCATTTAATGAATACCGCATGGTATTGTTTTTTGATGATGAAACAAAGTTAGAGCTTGCTAATAAAACACTAAGCAATAATTTGCTGGGTAATACTGAACTTTTTACTGTTGCCACCAATGCCATTGAACCCGGTCAGCATCTGGCCCGCTTCAAAATGTACAACAGTCAGAACGATTTGGTACTGGAAGCCTCAAAAGAAATCAATATCTATCCGCTGACACTTGCCGAAAAACAAAACTTGAATTATAAGGTCAAAAATCAGGGCGATAAAACCATAGAGCTTGAACTATTTGATGGTATGGCTTATGAAGTTCGGGTATATAATGCTACAGGCCGTTTGGTAGCACAAAAAGTTACAACCGATAGTCGGTTACAAATACAATTACCACAGAACGGTATGTATATAATTCAGCTTATTACAAATGGTGAGCAAAGAACCAGCAAAATACTGGTTTTCTAAAAGTAAGGCTTCGTAAACTTTTGGAAAAGAACTGATGAAAGGTTGCGATGAATATACTATAACCTTTTTTATATTTCCATTATGTAATCAACCAAATTGGCTTCGCGGTCCAAATCAAGTTTTTTGCGCAGTCGGTAGCGACTTATTTCCAATCCGCGAATGGAAACATTGAGCAGCGGAGCAATTTCTTTGGTGCTCAGGTTCATCCGCAGGTAAGCGCAAAGTCGTAAATCCTTGGGAGTTAAATTCGGATGTTTTTCTTTTATCCGGTTAATAAAATCCTGATGTACCCTATCAAAGTATTTATCGAATAATTTCAGGTTTTGATCGTTGGTAATGTCTTTATCAATCTTTTTAATTAAGCCTTTTATGTCTTCTTTTACATAGTTGCTTTGGGCTTTGTCAGAAACCGACAAGAGTTCTTTTTTAACGTTGTTTAACAGTTTGTTTTTTTGAATAAGGTTCATGGTTGAGTTGGCCAGTTCAATGTTTTTAAGCCGCATTTCGCTTTTCATTTTTTCCTGTTCCAATTGCTCAATTTTTTGTTCTGATATTTTTACTTCTTTTTTAAAGGCTTTCTCTTTCGAAACGTATTTCTCCGATTCAATTTTTCGGGTTTTTTCTATCTTATGTTTGTAATAAAACAGGTTAAAAAATACTATCGATAAAAAAGTAATGGCATAAATAAAGTAAGCCAGTTTGGAACGGAAAAAAGGGGGTTTTATAACAAAGTGGAAACTTCGCACTTCGCTTTCGTTGTTGTAGATGTTCAGGGCCTTAACCTCAAAAGTATAAGAACCTTCGTGCAGGTTGGTGTATTCTTTAAAGGTAGTATTCGACCATTCCGACCAAACATCGTCGAAACCAATTAAACGAAAAGCATGTTGGGTTTTACCTGCGGCTTCGTAAAAAGGTGTGTAAAACGAAAAAGTAATGGAATTGTATTTAAAAGGAATTTCAGCCTCCGTTTTATCAAGTTCCAGTTTAAGTTCCAGTGGAAACAATTCTTTCGGATTGTTTACCTGGTTTCGGGTTTTGATACTAACAGCGCTCAGGTAAGTTGCATAAGGCTTATCAAAATTCTTATTGTTGTTTACACTGTAGTGTAATAAGCCTTGCTGACTACCAATTAACGTATTTGTGGCATTATAGGTATAAATATTTTCGAATGAGCTACGCAGAAAAAGATTGTGAATACGGCAAAAGGGTTTGGTAATTTTATTGTAAGTTCCGTCTTCGAGTTTGCGTAAAACACCCAATTGCGTTTCGGTAAAAAACCATAAATCGCCGTTGGTATCGCTTATTATTTTAGTAATTCCGTTAATACCTTCAAGCAGTGCAGAATATTTTTGATTTACCCTGAATACATCCAAATCGGGCAGGTATTCATAAATGGAATCCTGAGCCAGAAAATACAAATGATTTTCGATGGGAACCAGCAGGTAGGGGAGTGCCGGTAGTCCGTTGCTCTGGTTGTAGTGAACTGAATTGACGGTGTTTTTTGCATCGTTGCTCAGTTGAATTTTATAAACACCCTTCAATCCATGGTTTACCCATAAATTGTTTAAGCCATCAAAAGCAATATCTTTACTTGATTCGTTAAAATTGGTAATTAATCCGGTGCTTTCCCATTGCCTGGATACCGGATTTTTCTCGTAGCGGTTCAAACCATTATAAGTCCCTCCAACAAGCAGGTTCGCATTCCAGGGAACCCGTTGATAATTCCAGCCGCCCATATTTGTTGATATTAATTGGGCTTTTGTTCCATTTATCAGGAATGTTCCCAGATTATGGCCACAAAAAAGCTGATTTTCTATCTCGAAAAGGCTCCAGACCTGTCCCTGTGTTCCTTCAATTTTAGTAAATCCCGACGTTAAAAGATGGCTGTTGGTTATTTGTTGGAGCGGTTTTACAAAAAGTCCCTGATTGGTTCCAACATAAAGATTGTTTTTGTGAATTAATGAAGTATATGAAGTTTCAATCTGGTAACTATAATCAATTATGGTTAGCGGGGAGTTTACTTCAAGCATATCAATGCCATTATCGAGGCCCAGCCAAAGGTTCTGATTGTTATCGTAAAATAGACTCAATACGGTATTGTTTTGCAAACCACGCAAGCGGTTTAATTTCAATATTATTTCGTCGTTTAAATTAATAATATAAACACCATCCTGAATGGTACCAATGGCAATTTGTTCTTCATTCAGCTGTTTGCCGGTATAAATTTGGTTTTTAATTAAATGGGCATTAATTTTCGATTTCCAGGGTTTAATTCCTTTTTTATCGAGTAAAAATACTCCCTGATTGGTAGAACCCAGTACAAGTTGTTTATCGGAACTTTGCATCATAAAACTAATTTCATGATCTACAAAGAAAGTGTCGTGAAGCAGGTACGGTACCAACTTATAATCATTCAGAGTATAAAGTCCGAATTCTTTATCAACCACAAAAATTGTATTGTTTATTTGATACGAAAACCCAAATTGCGATTTGGGTTCAAGCACCTGAATCTGGTTTTCGTCAACAATAAAAATATGTGTGTATGATTGAAATACAATGCCCATATCGGATTTGAAAATACGCCATATTTCGCCACAGTCGGCAGTACTTTCAGGCAATAAAGTTAAAAGCGATGTGTATTGTAATTCGCCTTTCGAGTTCCGCTGGTAATAACCAAATTCATTGAAACCTCCGGCATAAATTTTTCCATCGATGTAGTTTGCCGAGCGTATGATGGAATTGTTGGGTAATGGGTAAATGCTCCAGGAGCTTCCGTTGTAAACCAACAACCCATTATTGTTACCAAAATACATAATGCCCTTGTCATCCTGGGTAATACACCAGTTTTGGGTTTCGGCATTGTATTGTTCCCGGGTGTGATTGGTAATAAAGGGCAAACCAATATTTTTAATCTGAGCTGTTGTGTCCAATACTTGAAACAAAACAAAACCCAAAATAATACCATGTATAATTTTAAATTTCAAGACTTTTGTTGAGTTATATTGATTTCCCTATTTGCGTTAGGTGTTTTTTTTACGCAAAAAAAGTAAAAAATGAAATTTTATCATTGAACTTTAGATTTTTTATTCAATGATTAAGTAACAGTTATTGGTTTATAGTTTTTCAATAAGCCAATCGGGCCGGTAAAGATTTTTATGTTCACCGTATTCAAAGGCAATTTCTTTTCCGGTTATTTTGTAGGTACATTTTTCGCCATAAATTCTCGAAAAATAGATGTGCGATTCTTCACCCTCTTCGCTAACCATAATTAAGTGAGCCAGGTTTTTATTCTTAATATCTGATAGGTTCCGGTGGCAAATGGGGCATGAGAACGTTACTTTATTTCCTTCAACTATGGTAAAATCTTCACTGAACGAAGAGGTGTAATCGCCTAAATCGCCTTTTAACATTACGATACCTTTAAGGCCTGTACGTGTTTTTCCTGATAAGATAATCAGTGAATTAATGTTAAGGCTGTTCCGGCATTTGGGGCATAGATACTTTGTCTTCATTTTATTATGTTTTAGGTTTAGTTTTAGTGGGTAAAAAGTACAAAAAGAATCTGTTCCAGCCAATACCTCTGGTAAATCTTATAAAAACAGTCTATTCTCAGGTCTCTGCAAAGCGGCTAAAACCATAGAAACCAGTCAGGATCAGTGTATCGGTTCAGGTGTTCGCCATACCTTTCGGTAACTTCTTTTTCTTCGATTTTGCAGGTGCATTTCTCACCATAAATCTGCGAAAAGATGATGTAACACTCTTTTCCTTCTTCATTTATCATGATAAATTTTGCCAGGTTTTGGTTTTTAGAATGGCTTAAACTGTGATGACAAATTGGGCAAAGCATTTTTACCTTATCGCCTTCCATTATAGTAAAATCGGAACTAAATTTACTCTCATAGTTCCCTAAAGTAGTGTGTAACATAACAATGCCTTTTTGTCCAAGGTCATTTTTTGCAATCAGCACAATGTCATCGTTTACATTAATGCTGTTTCGGCATTCGGGACAAATAAATGTTGATTCCATTGCTTTATTGTTTAAAGGTTTACAAAATTTAAAAGCACAGTAAGTTACAAAAAAAAGCACGAAAGTCAATAGTTTGATCCGTGCCTGAAAACTGTGTTTTTTGGTTAGCCTAATGCAAAATAATTTCCCTTCCAAATGGAGTTAATGCCAGCGATGCCAATTTAAAGTGTTGTATAGCAAAAGGGATCCCGATTATAGTAATTCCGAAAATCAGTCCAAAAATCAAATGGGTTAAGCATATCCAAATGCCGCCAATTAAAAACCATAAAATATTCATGATTGTGGAAAGACAGCCTGGATTTCCCGGTTTTATTTTTATTTCGGCTCCAAAAGGCCAAAGAGCCAGCATTCCCAGTTTCAGGGTTTGCAGGGCAAAAGGAATTCCAATAATGGTAATAAAAAGTGGAATACTGGCTATAAAATATTCCAAAGCAGTAAATATACCGCCGAATACCAGCCATATAATATTTCCCAGTGTTTTCATCTGTTAATAGTTTATTTTCAATGGTCAGATGAAACATCCCTGAAACAATCATGCTCTTGTGTGTTAAACATGTTTTTAAGGATGTTTCAATTTTTAAAATGAGGAGTTAAAAAACTCACCCCTTGGTTTTACAATTGTAAATTACCAGGGGTGAGTTAGAATTAATAAATTAGCTTTTCTTATTGGTTTCTTTAAAAACGGAAGTTGCCGTGGCAATAACACCCGAAATATCGGCCATGTTTTGAGGAATTATCATGGTATTGTTTGTTCCGGCAAGCTTGCCAAACTCCATTAGGTATTGTTCGGCAATACGTAGGTTAACGGCATCGATTCCATTTTTTGAACCAATTGCTTCGGCAATAGCACGAATACCGTTGGCAGTAGCTGTAGCTATCGATTCAATCTCGGCAGCTTTACCCATAGCTTCGTTTATACGTTTTTGCTTTTCACCTTCCGATGTGGCTATCAGTTCCTGTTTAGCGCCTTCGGCTACGTTTATTTTCGATTGTTTTTCGCCTTCCGATTCAGCAATAACGGCACGCTTGCTACGCTCTGCCCGCATTTGTTTCTCCATGGCATCTTTAATGCTTTGTGGGGGAACAATGTTTTTAACTTCGTAGCGGGTAACCTTAACGCCCCAGGGGTCACTGGCTTTGTCAACAGCATCTACAATAGATACGTTTATGGTATCACGTTCTTCAAAGGTTTTATCCAGTTCCAGTTTGCCAATAATGCTACGCATGGTAGTTTGGGCAATTTGAATGGATGCAAAACGGTAATCGTCGATTCCATATGAGGCATTTTTGGGATCGATTACCTGCAGGTAAAGAATGCCATCTACTTCAACCGAAATGTTGTCGCGGGTAATGCAGGTTTGGGGTGCTACATCAATGGCCTGTTCTTTTAAGGTGTGTTTGTAGCTAATTTTATCGATAAAAGGAATCAGGATATGGAATCCTGCGTGTAAAGTGTTGTTGTATTTACCCAAACGTTCGACAATGTAGGCGCTACGCTGAGGAACAATTTTAGCAGTCGATACAATCAGGATCAATACCAGAATGGCTATCCCTACTGAAATAATGATGGTTGATGTTTCCATGATGTTACTATTTTATGGGTTTAACAAAAAGGGTGATGCTGTTTTTACGGGTAATTTCTACCAAACTTCCGGCTTCAATGGTTTCGTCCGATTCAGCTTTCCAAAGGGCTCCTTTAAAAGCAACTTTTCCGGGTACTAAGGGGGCAATGGCTTGTTCAACCCGAGCGGTTTTTCCAATGAGTTCTTCATCGTCGGTTTCTTCGGGACCGGATTTTTGCTGAAAAAAACGGCGTTTAAACCAGTTGCGTAAAGCAACCAAAGCTATAACCGAGGCAATGGCAAAAACCAGAATTTGTGTACCCACCGACCAGTCGAAAACCAGACTGAGTAGCGCTGTTGCCCACGCTCCAATTCCCAAAAAAATAAGTATTAATCCGGGAACAGCCAATTCCAATAGCGCAAAGAGCAAACCAATTAAAAACCAGACTACGGCTGGGTTTTTAAGAAATTCAAAAGTATCCATTTTTATAAGTTTTGTTAATGAAATTTGGTTTAAAACAGTTCTATGACGGTACAATTTACTAAAAGTTACCTGATAGCTGATTACCTGACTTAAGATTAATTTATTGTTTTAGTGATGACAAAGCATTTTTTTAACAAATGAAGCTTCGCATTTTGTTATTTGGAAATATAAACCATCATTTTACTCAAAAAATAATAGAATAAACTGAAAAAAAATAGATTTAATCTAAGAATAAACTATTTTTAAAAGTTGATTACAAGCAGTTTCTAAATGTCAAAAAACAACTATTTATTTTTTATTCTTTTTGCATCGCTGTTTCAACCAGGCAATATTTTTTCTCAGGAATATGTTGTTGGGGGTGATTTTGATTATGCTCCTTTTTCATTTACCGATTCAACGGGAAAATCAGCCGGACTCGATATTGATGTGTTAGAAGCCATTTCTGTTTCAAGTGGTATTAAATTAAGCTATGAACTCAACCGGTGGGACAGCGCTTTAGCCCATATACAATCGGGAAAAACCGACATTATTGTTGGAATCATTTTTTCAGAAGAAAGAGAAAAGTTTCTTGATTTTACCATTCCCATACATACCGAATACTATTCAATTTTTATTCGTAAAAATTTACCTTTTAAAGATTTAGCAAGCTTATACGATTACCGGCTTGTGGTTTTGGATAAGGACATATCAATCGACAGGTATCTTATTCCCATGGGGCTTTTTAATGATTATGTTGTGGCAAAATCATTACCTGAAGCGCTTTCAATAATTGAAAAAGGATTGGCCGATTATGTATTGGCTCCAAATCTGCTTGGTCTGAACGAGATTGAAACTAACAACTATCAAAACATTGAAATAAAAGGTCCGTCAATAATTCCCAGTATTTATTGCATGGCAGTGCGAAAAGGAAATCCCGAATTATTAAGCTTGCTTAACCAGGGAATCCTGGAGTTACATAAAAACGGAAAACTTACCAAAATACTGGAAAAATGGAAGGTTTACGAAAAAGATGACTTTAAATACAAGCAAATTGCCAAAAATATTGCGATTGTATTTGTGATAGCAGTTGTATTATTAATTCTTGTTTTTATTTGGGTTTGGTTGCTGCGCATACAGATTAAAAAAAAGACAGATAGTTTAAATAATAAAAACTATGAATTGCAGAAAAGCGAGGAGAAATTCAGGATTATTACTGAAAACTCGAGCGATATAATCTGGCATATTGATAGCAGTTTTCTTTTAACCTATATCAGTCCGGCCGATGAAAGAATAAGAGGCTTTAAAAAAGAAGAGGTGATTGGTAAATCTCTTTTTTCTGTTTTAAAACCTGAAGGAATTGAAATGCTAAAAGAAGCCAATAAAAAGCGATTGTTCGACCTGAGCCAGGGTATCCGATCGGCTCCGGCAATATATGAGTTGGAAGAACTATGTAAGGATGGCAGTTGGGTTTGGATTGAAGCTACTGCAACAGCATTTTATGATCAGGACGGTAATATATCGGGTTATCATGGCGTATCGAGAGATATTACGGAACGAAAAAAAGCAGAACTACTGCTTAAAGAAAGCGAAATGCAACTAAGGGAACTTAATTCAACTAAAGACAAGCTATTATCAATAATAGCACACGATTTAAGAAGTCCGTTTAATGCCATTTTGGGTCTCTCGGACTTGATGGTCACTAACACCAAAGATTTTGATGATAATAGAAACGAAAAGTACCTGCGCATTATTAATTCATCGGCCAAAAACACACTTATTTTACTCGACAACTTGCTAACCTGGGCAAAATCACAAACCGGAAATAATACTTTTCATCCGGAGAAAGCAGATTTAACTGCAATTATCAGCGAATTATTGGAAGAATCAGCATCAATCGCGAAAATTAAAAACATTGCTTTACATGCTGTTCAAATTAATGGTATTGAGGTATATGCCGATGTTAATATGTTAAAAACAATCTTACGGAATCTTATTTCCAATGCTATTAAATACACCCATAATAAGGGAGAAGTTAAGATATCGGCCATACAAAAACAAAGCCATATCGAAGTTACCGTTTCTGATAATGGAGTTGGTATAAGCGAGGAAATCCGAAATGAATTATTTGATATTGATGCAAATATTACAACTACAGGAACCGCAAACGAAGTAGGTTCAGGTTTAGGCTTAATACTTTGTAAAGAATTTGTGGAAAAACACGGGGGAAAAATCTGGGTTAACAGTGAATTAGGAAAGGGAAGTGCTTTTGTGTTTTCCTTACCGACAGGAAATGAGTCAATTCACAACGATTAATTGCTTACTGGAAATCAGAATCCACGAACCTGAGACTATATATCAGAACAGGGACTGAAGGCTGATAAGCGCCTCTGGCATTGAATTACAAGTTGCCCACAGTGTAAGCATAAAAAAAGCCGGAACTTACGAACCGGCTTTTTTCATCATTTATCTTAAACTATTAAAACATAATTCCAATACTGGCCAAAAACTGGCTGGCACGTTGGTCGGTGTTGTATGAATAATCACCTAAAGTAATGCTGTCGCCCAGTTTGCTTAACGGAAATTCGTAACGCACATCCAGGGTAATTTTTTTCAGTATGTCAAGTCCCACACCGGCTTGTCCGCCAAAAGTAGCTTTTTGGGTAACAGCTGTAAAACTGTCAAGCATTTGATTTATTTCTTCCGAAGCCGATTCATCGGCATTATTGCCCAGTTTAAAACTGGCAACCGGTCCACCATACAACCGGGCAGGGCCTAATTTTACCCCTACCATTACCGGAATATCAAAATTAGTATACTTAATACTGGCCGACGATTCTGAAACGTCGCTGTATAAATCAGCCAGGGGTTTTTTAATGTTTATGGTAGTGTTGGTTTGTGAAAATATTAACTCGGGTTGAATAAAAATACCCAAAACTTTTACCCGGGCAAAAGCTCCAAAGTGATAACCCATATCGTACGATGCGGGTTCAAATGCTAAGTTTGCCACCACATCCAAAGCCAGGGGATTTAATTCATTCTTGACACCATCACCATCCAAATCCTTAAATAAATCGCCATAATTTGGGCCATCAGGTTGATAGTCTGGTTTAATCGATACTTTAGGATCGATACTGAAATCATCAAAACTTACTTTCGACGAGTTTACCCCACCTTTAATACCCCAGGTAAAAATCTGGCTGTATGACATTTGAGCTATGAAGATAACGCTCATGAATAAGATCAATTTTTTCATAAATCAAGTTTTAAGTTAAACAAAGTATGTAAAGTTAATATTATTTCAATACTTGCAAATTTCTTTGTTGGTTTAAGTAATTTCAATGGTTTCACCCAGATAACGGGGTTGTTTGTTAAAAATTAAATCGAGCATTAGTTTTATGCGGGCCAGTTTTTCGCGTATCATAATTTTTCTTCCGTAATGTTTGGGTACATCCTTAGCATTATAGCCAATCAATTGCATTTGATTCCTCTTGCCCACAAAAACGGCCCTTTCGTTGTGAAACTTTTGCGAAATTACAGTCAAACGGGTTTCGCCAAAAACCTTTTTGGCTCTGATAACCGAATCCCAGGTGCGGAAACCGGCATAATCTAAAAATATCTTTTCAGCGGGAATTCCTGCGGCAATCAAATCGTCTCTTATGGTGCGCGGTTCATTGTATTCAACCTGACCATTATCGCCACTTATCAGGATGAAATCAATTTTTTTATTTTCATACAATTCAATAGCCGCTTCAATCCGGTATTGATAAAATAAATTCAAAGTCCCTTTTTTTGCGTACTTACTGGTGCCCAGCAATAAACCCACCCGGTTGTGTGGAATTTTGTCAACCGAATTGAATAGCTGCTTTTTGCTCTGCCATTTAATGGCTATATCAGGAGCAAAAAATGCGATACATAAAAATCCGGTTAATACAAGTATAAATGCTATGACTCGTTGCGACATTAGTTAAAAATTTGCGGCCAAATTATTTATTTAAACGTTTAGATGGGTTTTTTGTATTAAAAGTTGCGTAATTTAAAAATATTCTAAATAAGCAAAAGCCGGCATCAATAATTTTTTATATTTGTTGTTTAGATAAAATTGAATTGCAGTGTCCGATGAAATTAGTGCCCATACTTTTTCTGCTTTTTTCTTATGTTATTCTGCCAGGGCAGATGCAAAAGACCGTCACATTGGAAAATTTCAATGCACCTCCGTTTCGCATCGAAAACAAAGATGCAACTTCTTTACAGGCAATATTTGGATTCAGTAAGTTAACATTTTCTGAAGTTGAAACTGCTTCTGAACCTTTTGTATCGCTTCAGGTTGATGGTTTTGGCAAAACCTATGAACCGGGTTCACCCGATTTACCTTATTACATTCAGTTAATTTCAGTTCCCAAAGAGGTAAATCTTCAACTTGAATTGGGTTCACATTCTGAGCAAACACTTGTTTTACGCGAGCTACAGATAAACTTCCCAATAGTTCCGGCATTAGCTTCTTCATCAAAATCGGACGACAAAGAGTTGAGGTATTTCAAAGGAATAATCTATCAGGAAAACAATTTTCAGGAAAAACCTGTGGTACAGCTTAAAGAACTTGGCATCATGCGAAATGCCCGCATTTATGAACTTACTTACCGTCCTTTTTTGTATAATGCAGTAAGCAATGAATTAAAAATAAGGAACAATGCTAAAATTGAACTGATTTGGGACAAGCAAATAAAAGAGGCACAAACCTGGAATTTTACACATCCGCTAAAGTCAGCAGCTTTTGAAAATAGCTTGTCAGCAACCGAAAATCAACGCGAGGTATTTGTAATTGTAGCTCCATTAAAATATGAAGCTTCACTGCAGGATTTTATTCATTGGAAGAAACAACAAGGTTTCCAGGTAATTGAAGGTTATGTAGGTCGCGAAATTGAAAGTAACACAACCGGCAGTATCAGGAATTTTCTTGAGCCTTTATACACGAATCCCCAATCCGGATTGGCTGCAAGTTCTTATTTGTTGATTGTGGGCGATGTAAGTGAAATACCAGCCTGGAAAGGTGTAACCTTGGCTCATGCTACCGATTTGTATTATGCCGAATATACCGGCGATTTTTTTCCGGAAATTCAATACGGGCGTTTTTCGGTTAGCACCAACGAACAATTGCAGGCAGTAATTGCCAAAACCCTCTATGTTGAGCAGGGTGCTGGCTCCGAAGGAACCTACCAGAACCGGCATTTGTTAATCAGCGGGGTTGATTCAAAATATTCACCTGTTTATGGAAACGGAGCCCTGAATTATTTTTTAAGCAATTACGCTACACCGGTTTTTGGCATTAAACCGGCTTATTATCTGTATGGTTCCGGCTCTCCGGTTACATCAGACAGCCCTCAGGCAAAACAGGACATCCTGAACCATTTTAATCAGGGAGTGGGTTTTGCTTATTATACCGCCCATTGCGATGAGCTGGGTTGGAGCGACCCCAAATTTCTTTTGACAGATATTCCTTCGCTTGGTAATTCAGGCTATTATCCCTTAATGATAGGAAATTGTTGTCAATCGTTAAAGTATAACGTTAACTCTTTTGGGGAGGAAATAGTTCGCGTTGCTGAAAAGGGAGCCGTAGCTTACATTGGCGCATCGAACGATACATACTGGGACGAAGATTATTTTTGGGCCGTAGGATTTACCGATAATATAGTTTCCAATCCCAATTATGAGAGTACCGGACTTGGTTCGTGGGATGCCTGGTTTCATAATCATAACGAAGCGGTTGATTTACACGCACAGACAGCATCGCAACTCATTCATTCCGGAAATATGGCAGTTCAGGCTTCAACTTCAAACTATAAAAATTATTACTGGGAAATTTATACCCTTATGGGCGATCCCTCGTTAATACCGGCAAAAAACCGCTACCAAAAATTGCAGGTAAACTATAATCCGGTATTTAAAGTAGGTCAACAAACTCTCCAGGTTAGCACAGCACCGGGATCAAATATTACCCTTTTCGAGAACGATAACTTTTTGGGTTTTGCTAAAGCCGATGCAGTGGGAACTGCACAAATTTCTTTTAAAGCACTTACACAAACGGGTGAAAAAATAATTCAGTTAACAGCAACGCATCCGGAATATTTGCCTGTTATTGATTCCTTGTCGTGTATTCCGGCCGATGGTCCCTATGTGGTTTTAGATTCGGTTCTTTGGGTCGATTCGCTGGGAAATCCTATTACGTCAATTAATTATGGTGATAGTGCAGCCGTTTTACTACAATTTAAAAACCTTGGAAATCGAGAGGCTGTTGCGATAACTTTTCAGCTGGGTTCAACAAGTCCCTGGTTAACCGATTGGGCCGGTTATACGGCAACAATTCCCAAAATTCAATCGGGAGCCGGATATACAATCCCGGAACCAATTCCTTTTACCGTGAGTAATTCCATCCCCGATGAAGAATTGCTATATTTTGAAGGATGGCTGAGTCATCAGCCAAACCATGAGTCAGCTTTTGAATTTTCGACATCCGTAAAAGCACCGGTTCTTACTTTGCACGATTATCAAATCGACCAGTCGGGCAGTGGCAACCTGAATGGCGTAATAGAATGGGGTGAGTTGCTTACTTTGGATGTAACATGGGTAAATACCGGACACGCCCAGGTGAGCAATACGCTCATTCTATGGACTTCGTCCAATCCTGATTATCTGAAAGTTATTGAATTTGATGCAGCTTTGGGCGGTTTTTCTGTTGATTCATTGGTTCAGATGCAGGTAGTTTTACAGGGGGGAATGGAATTCTTTCCCGGAGAAAATGTTTCGCTCAATTACCAGCTTTTGGCAGGAGAATCAGGAAATTACCAGTTTTCAGGTTCCATTCCGCTTGTTTTAGGTCAGGAACCCGCTTTTTCGATGCAAAATTCCCGCGATACCGTGGTTAATGCTTATTTCTACGATTCAGGCGGACCAGCTGGTAGCTATGGAAGACTGGATACGCTTACCCAAACTTTTGTGCCTTACCATACGGGTGAAGGTTTGGCTGTCGATTTTTTTGAATTCGACGTGGAAAGTTCAACCACCGGATGTTTCGACAGGTTGGAAATTTATAATGGATTAACTATTGATGCTCCCTTGCTCGGAAGTTTTTGCAGTTTTAATATTGTGGGACAGGTGCAAAGCAGTAATGATAGCGGAGCACTAACTTTCCGGTTTATTTCAGATAACAGTGCAGAAAAAGCAGGCTGGGAAGCCCATTTGTTTTCGTTGCCCCGGCAAAGCCTTACTTTTGAAATTACTGAAGGAGCCGAAGCTGAGATTTTATTCAACAATCGCTTAATGATTGCCGATGATGCAGGTACTGCCACCTTTGATTATATTTTAAGCGGGGGAGAGAAAAAATACACCATTACCAAAGCGGGTTATTTTACCCAAAGCGGAAAACTGTCAGCTATTTACAGTGATTCTACCATTCAATTGGTTCTTGAAAAGCTGCCTCAGGTTGAGTTTATTATTCAGCATGCCGGCGCACCACTCGAAAATGTGCAGGTTGTTTTTGATGGCCGAACTTTGTACACCAATGAAAATGGAGGGGCTGTGTTTGACCAGGTTTTAAGTGGAACAAAAACCTTTTTTGTTTCCTTAAACGGCTTTATCGAAACCACAGGTTCAATTGTAGTGGAAAAGACAAACATATCAAAAACTTTAATGCTGGAACCCAAAACCTATTCGATAAATTTCACGGTTACCAATGGCGATTTCAATCTGGCCAATGCCTCTATTGCCATATTTGATACCACACTTACTACTTCAATCTATGGACAGGCTTCATTGAACGCAATTCTTCCGCAAGCTGCCATTCCATTTGAAGTTACAAAAGAAGGCTTTAATGCCTACCAGGGTACTTTTGATGTGGTTGATACCGATGTTTCAATAGCCGTTGATTTAACACCAGTTGGAATTTCTGAACGTTTTACTAAAGCCATTAAGATTTTTCCCAATCCGGTTTCCCAATCCGGTGAGCTAAAAATTAGTGCTGAACGCGAAATCAGTCAGTTTGTTTTGTATAGTCATACCGGCATAAAGCTTCATGATGAAAAAATTTCTTCCAAAGAATTTGTGTTTCATGTAACCAATTATCCACGCGGAATGTATATGCTGAAGATTCGCTTAAACGATGAATGGTTTTACAGGAAAATACTGATAAAATAAGAAAATTTCATTTTCTTGTGTTCCACAAAATAATAAGGATCACAAGCTAAGCAAGGGAAACAACATGTACAAAAAAATAATTTTTGGATTATTCATTTTTCTTACGATGGAAGCTGCTGCTCAAAATGCGAAACTTCACTTCCGCAATATTCCCATGCAACAGACCCTCGAAAAGAAAAATTCGCAAACGCAGCGGTTGCATATTAGCTTCCCTGAGGTTAAGTTCCAGCAGGTGGAAACCCATCGGGGCAATTTTAGTCAGATTGAAATACCCGGAACCTATCGCTCAGGTGCAGTGGGCGATCCGCAATTGGTGAGTTTTAATAAATTGCTTGTGGTACCCGTGGATGCTGAAATTTCCCTATCGGTAATCAGTTACCAAAGTAAAGAGTTTGATTTGTATCCGCTTACCCAAACCCGTCGTTTACTTCCCTATCAGCCCAGTTATCGAAAAAATGAGAATCCCGAAGAGAAAGAATTACGGATTAACGAAAAGGCCTATTCAAAAAATGTTTTTACAAAGCAGAAATTGGCTACCATCAATGATTTGGGTATTATGCGCGGGCTACGACTGGTTCAGGTTACGGTTAATCCGCTTCAATACAATCCGGGTAAAAACAAACTCAGGGTTCATAATCAAATAGTAATTGAGCTTACTACAAAAAATGAAAATATTTTGATAAGTGAACAAATACTAAGAACAACCCAATCGCCTTATTTTGATGCATTGTATCAGCAAGTCGGTTTGGAACCGGTAACAAAAAGCTTTCCGCTCACGGTGAATAATCCAGTGAGTTATTTGGTGGTGACACCACCTGAGTTTTTACCAGTTTTAGCACCTTTTATTGCATGGAAAACCCAAAAAGGTTTTGAAATGATAATCGGAAATACGGCAGAGATAGGAAGCAGTGTTAGCGAAATAAAAAGCTGGATTCAAACGCAATATGCCGATACTTTAAACGGAAAAACCGCTCCAGCCTTTTTGCTTTTGGTAGGCGATGTGGCACAAATTCCGGCATCACAAAACGGAATACAAACCTTAAAAGCAACCGATTTGTATTATGCTTCGGTCGATGGGGATATGTTTCCTGAGATGTTTTACGGGCGCTTTTCGGCCCAGGATACCACACAATTACGTGTGATGCTTGACAAAACCCTGATGTACGAGAAATACCAGTTTATTGACGATACGTATTTAAATCAGGCAACTTTAATAGCCGGAGCCGATGCAACCTGGAACCCAAAAGTAGCCCAACCCACCATTAATTACAGTACCGAAAACTATTTTAATACATCACAGGGTTTCGATAAAGTGAATGCCTATTTAACAAATTATACCGGATGTTACAACACCGAGCAGATTGGAGTGGGCATTCTTAATTATACTGCGCATTGTTCGCAAACCAGTTGGTCGTCGCCGTATTTGTCGGCTGCTACAGTTCAGAATTTTACCAATTCCGGAAAATACCCCATTGCTATTGGCAATTGTTGCACCTCAGGCGATTTTAGTATTTCAACCTGCATTGGCGAAGCTTTTCTTCGGGCTCCCTTTGGTGGCGCTGTGGCTTATTTGGGCAGTGTTCCCGATACCTATTGGTGGGAAGATTATTATTGGGCTGTGGGTGCTCATTATCCTATCGAAAATCAATATCCATCCATCAATTCGAGTGGAACAGGAATTTACGATGCACTGTTTATGCCCGACTATCAAAGTTTGGATGCCATTGTATTTGCAGGAAACCTGGCCGTTACCGAAGCCATCAACCAGGCATATCCTACCGATGTGGGTTCGCTGTATTATTGGGAAGCGTACCATTGCCTGGGCGATCCTTCGTTACAACCCTATTTAACGCAAGGGAAAATTCCCACAGTGGAGCATGCAACTAAAGTAAACTGGGGTTCCGGTGAATTGGATGTTTTAGCAAATGCGGGAGCTTTGGTAGCACTTTCAAGCAAGGAGCAATTAATTGTTTCAGGTTTTGTTGATTCAACCGGAGCAATTGGGTTGCCTTATGCTTCTTTGCAGGCAGGCGATTCCTTGTTGCTTGTGGTTACTCAGGCCGGTTATAAACCCTATTTGACAAACATAGCCGTTTTACCTCCAGCAGCGTATTATCCTGATGTTAGTATTTTGGTTCAGCACAATCAAAACGCTGTAGCCAATGCTGAAGTTACTTTCGAACAAAAGCAATTAATCACCGATAGTTCCGGATTGGTTGAATTTGCTGATGTTGACACCGGATGGGTTCATCTCGAAGTTCGGCATCCTGATTTTATTGCTTATACCGATAGTTTGCATCTTGATTTTTCAGACACATTGCTGATTATCGAATTAAGTGTTTATCCCAATTTAACTTTTGTGGTTTCAGATAGTACAGGTTTTGTATCTAATGTTTCGGTTTCACTCGATACACTGAATCAACTTACCGATGCTTTAGGAAAGGCTGTTTTTTCGGGTGTTGAACCCGGGGTTCATCCTTATCGCATCGAAAAAACAGGCTATTATAAAATTCAGGAACAACTTATGGTTCCTGAATCTTCAGTGGAAAAACCCGTGTTTTTGCGTGAGATTCCTGATCTTCAATTTGAAGTAATGTTTCAAAATCAACCGGTTGCAGATGCCAAAATTGTAGTTAACCAGATGGAATATTATACCGATGCTTTGGGTAAGTTGTTACTTGAAGATGTTGGTGCAGGAACTTATACTTACGAAATATCAAAAGATGCTTATAGTACGGTAAAGGGGTCGGTCAAGGTGTTTTTAACAAACCAAGCGGTAAATGTGGAGCTACCCCGCTTGTCGCAAGTGCAGTTTACAGTACGTTTTGCTGATTCACCGGTTCCTAATGTGCAAATTACCCTCGATACCATGGAACGCTTAACCGACAGCCAGGGAAATGCAATGTTTCCAACTTTGGTTTATGGAAAATATCCGTTTAAAGTACAAAAGGACAAGTTCCTTACTATTAGCGATTCTTTGCAGCTAGCCGATGATTTTTTCACAAAGGAAATTCTGCTCGAATTGGAAACCTTTACTGCATATTTTTACCTTACTGCAAATTCGCAGCCGCTGGCCGGAGCCAACATGCTATTGAATACCATAGAAGCGCTTAGCGATGATGCAGGAAGTGTAGTTTTTGAAAAATTATTTCCCGATTCACTGTATCATTACCTTATTTCATGTCCTGGTTACGAAAGCTTTTCAGGAAGTTTTACCATGGGTAATTTTGATTTGATAACTAATTTAAGCCTCAATTTAACTACCTGTCAGGTAAATTTTGTGGTTTCCGATAAACAGGGTTTGTTACCCGGTGCTCTTATTGATTTTGCCAGCCAACAAAAACCAACCAATAGTTTGGGCGAGGCGCTTTTTTCTGATGTGTTGCCTGCTGAATCGCTGGTTTATGTTGTACAAAAGGCTAACAGTCATTTGGCCGATACCGGAATAATCCATTTAAAAAACGATACTACGGTAACGGTTTTACTTTCGGTGTTGGAAATTTATGAAGAAACAGATAGTTCTCTGGAGCTTTTCCCGAATCCGACTTCAGGAAAGTTTTTTGTACATTGGGACAACGCACCGCAACCATTTTCTGTTAAAGTATATTCTAATTCAGGGGTTTTACTAAAAAGTTTTGAAGAAATTAATCATCAGTTGGAACTTGATCTAACGGAATTCGATACCGGAATTTATCATTTGCAAATTCAGTTAGGCAAATACAAAACGGTTAAACGGGTTCTAAAAAAGTAATAGTGTTAGCTCATGAATTACTTCAATTAAATTTCACTTAAAGCTTTAATCAACGACTCCTTTTTCCGGGTCGAAACCGGAACGCTTACTTCATCCTTCATTATTAAAGTTCCGCCATCTGCCTTATCGAGACGTACAACATGGTTCAGATTTACCAGATGCGACTGATGCACCCTAAAGAATTGAAATTCGCTGAGCAAATCGTCGTATTCTTTTAAGGTTCGTGAAACCAAAACCGGCTTTTGATTGGTTAAAAAGAATTTGGTGTAATTACCGGTAGCTTCGCAACGCAGAATATCGTGAATGTTAACAAGAAAGATACTTTCAGCGGTTTTTAGGATTATTTTTTTTGAATCCTTTTTTATGCTTTTAAGGTTGTCGAGCAGTTGCGATAATTGTTCTTTTTCTGTTTCCAGTGAATGTTTTACACGGTCAACCGAAGTTATCAGTTCATCCGGATCGAGAGGTTTCAATAAATAATCGATGGCGCTAAAGCGAAAAGCTTTTACGGCATACTCGTCGTAAGCGGTTAAAAATATCAGGGCAAAGCGTTTTTTTTCGATGCGGTTTAGCAAGTCGAAACCGGTTCCGTCGGGCATTTTAATATCGAGAAAAACCAAATCGGGTTGCAGCGTTTTAATTTGCTGAATTCCACTAATTACACTGTTTGCTTCGCCAATAAGTTCCAATTCGGGACAATAAATGGCCAGCATTTCTTTAATGGTTTCACGTGCGCGATCTTCGTCATCTACGATTAGTGTAGTAATTTTTGCGTTTGATTCCATTTTTATAATTTTTTGTAAGGTATTTTCATAGCTATACGTGTTCCGTGCATTAATTGGTTCAAGTCAGATAAATCGGTTAATTCAATATCAAAAGTAAGTTTTTTTGTGCTAAAATTGGCAAGTCGTTCACGTGTAATGGTTAAAGCAAGTGAATGGTGTTTCTTGTTTTTCGACTTTTCAATACTTTGTTTAAATCCAACGCCGTTGTCTTCAATGTTTATTAATACAAAATTGGGCAAAACCTGGTAATTTATTTTAATTATTCCCGGATACGAGATTCCTTTGAATCCGTGTTCAATGGCGTTTTCAATAAAAGGCTGAGCCATCATGGGTGGAATGGCAATGGTTTCGGTATCAATGTTATCGATACATTGAATAGAACAATCGAACGAATTGTTAAAACGGAGCCGTTGTAATTCAGTGTAATACACCAGGGTTTCAATTTCCTGATTCAAAGGAATAAATTCATGACGGGTATTTTGCAGGAACAAACGCATGAGCTTGGCAAATTTTGACAAATACCGGCCGGCTTCTTTAGCCTCATTTTTGAAAATAAAACTTTGAATGGCAATAAGTGCATTAAACACAAAATGGGGATCCATCTCCGAACGCAACAATGTTTGCTCCAGTTTCATCGATTTCTCACGCAAAACAAATTGTTTTATTCGTTGTCGGTAAATAAACAGTAAGACAGCCATAACTGCTAAAACTTCAAGCAGAATAAACCAGGTTCGTTGCCAGTAAGGAGGCAGTATAGATATTGCAATGCTTGTCGATGGGCTTCCTTTTTGTATTCCCTGTTGCGTGTTCACTTCAAAGATATATCTACCGGGTGCTATGTTTGTGTACGAAGCCTGATTGCTCTGAGTGGCAACCCAATTTTCATCGATTCCTACCAGCCTATAATAGAACCGGGTATTTTGCACCATAAAATCGAAATTTGAGAATTCCAGCGTAAAAAAGTTCTCTTTGTAACTTAGTACAATTTCTTCCTGAGCTGAAAAATCAATTTTCCGAACCTTATCAAAAACATAAAAACCTGTAAGTCCCATTTTTTCAACAGGCGAAAAAGTTTGAATTTGTTCGGGCGAAAAAACATAGAAGCCATTTTCGCTGCCAATAAGTACTTTATTGTTTTTTAGTGTTAAAATGGCATCGGTAAAATGTTCGGGTTCAAGCCCGTAATTTGATCCGAATGACTTGAATTTATTTGCTTTGTAATTGTATTTTACCAGGCTTTCGGGCGTAGTAATCCAAATTATTGAGTCGTTTGAACCCGTAATTCCAAGTATTTTGTCCGATGACAAACCCATGTTTTTTGTGAGATGCCGAAATTGTTTTTTTTTGTAGTCATAAATATTTATACCTGTTCCGCCAACAAATAAAATACTGTCGGGGCTTTGGTATATACACGATGCATGATTTCCCCAAAATTTCAGTGAATCGCCGGGTTGGTTACTATAGTGTTTTATGGTATATTGGTTGGTATCAATTTGGTTTAATCCATTGTTGGTGGTACCTACCCAAATAAAACCATGTACATCTTCGAAAATAAATTGTACCAGGTGAGAACTTAATTGGTGTTTGTTAAATTGGTTGTAAGGTGTTAATGTGTTATTTTGGGTATTGAAAAGCATCAATCCCTGGTTGGTGCCTAAATACAGGCTGTCGGAATTCCAAAAAAAGAGTTGTTTTATTTCCAGATGACTGGTTTGTTTTATGGTGTTTACTTCGTTCAAAGAAAGGTCAATCGAAACCAAACCCCGGTTGGTTCCCAACCAAACCAACGAAGATGCTGTTTGTGGTTCTGAACAAAAAACATAGTTTCCGGGTAAGTTCTTATCCTGACTACAGTTTTGACAATAATGTGTTATTTTGTTGGTTGAACGATTGATTACATACAATCCCTGGTTGGTTGCAAGATAGAGGTTCCCCAGTCTATCGGCATTAAGGGTATTAATTTCTGTTTTAACGGAATTAATGGCTGAAGGCAGAATCGTAAATTTTTTTTCATTCAGATTGTAATGCCAGAAATTATTGTTTGTGTTAATATACATGTCCTGATTTTGCACAATAAAAAGTTGTTTTATTTGATTTAGCTTTAATTGTGCAGGAAGGTTTTTGGGTGTGAGCACTTCACTTACTTGATGGGAGTTGTTGTTATAATAGTTTATTTGCTTGTTTGTAGCAAAATAGAAATTACCAGCTGAGTCGGGATTAGAAATGCAGCGCGCTGTCTGTAATTGTGCATCGGCAATTTGCAATTTTTCATTTTTCCATTGGTAAATACTTTGTTCCGATAAAAAATAGAAAGAAGCACTGTCGTTTGAAACCATAAAATCAATAGCTCCAAAATTGACTGGAGTTTCAAAGGCTTTTTTGGTGGCTTTCCACTCCGGAAAAACAAATAAACGATCTTTTTCATAAAAGCTTTCGAATTCCAATGTAGCAGGATTAAAGCGATGTAAAATTCCGTAATAATAATTCATCCATAAATACGTACCATCGCTTATTAAATGGTTAATGGGACGGGTTGCCGGAGATTCGTACAAACGAAGGCTGTATAGTTCAAAACTGAGAGTTTTACGGTTAAAAAAGTGCACCCCCGATGAGCCCCAGAATCCTACCCAAAGCCTGTCTTTAGCATCTTCGTAAAAAGCATTGTACCAATCGCTTTTTAAACTACTGTAATCCAAGGCATGCCGATAAAATTTATTGGTTTCGGGCTGATAGCTATAAAATCCCTCGCCCGACCACAAGCCGAAATACAGGGTTCCCTGCGAATCTTCAAAAATGGTGGATACTCTTTTATCAGGAAACGAAGCCTGGAAGTTACTGAAATCGTACGAATCGGGATTCCAGCGATGAACACCTTTTCCCATGGTTCCAATCCAAACCTGGTCTTTACTGTCCTGAAAAAAACAGGATACGTGATTCGATAAAAGGCTATGGTTGATTCCAGGAACGCTTCGGTAATGACGAAACTGGTTGGCTGACGGTTGTAAAACTGAAATTCCTTTATTGGTACCGGTCCATAAATTACCCGAACGATCGGTAAAAAGACAGTTTATATGATTGTTTATAATGGTATGCGCCAGATAAATGTTGTTCTGAAATCGGATAAAATGGTTTTGATTGATAAGATATTTATAAAGGCCGTTTCCTGTAGCCAGCCAAAGGGTAGTGTCGGTATCGCTTAGTATTTCAAAAGTTGAGGCAGGAAGCTTTTTTGAAAATGTGTCCTTGTTTTTAAAATATCGATAAAAGCCGTCGGTACCGCTTATCCAGATTCTGTTTTTTGCATCCTGATAGATGCAGGCCACGTCGTTGTCTCTTTTCTTTTGTGGATTGTTATTATCGGCCTTAAGCAGTTTCATGGTGTTTAGTGTGGTATCGAATTGGTAGGGACCAAAGTCTCTTCCACCAAGCCATAGGGTTCCTTCGTTATCTATGGTTAATGCATGGTAATCGTAATAATCAGTCGACGAAGCGTCGTGTTTAAAGAAACTTACATTTTTTGAGTTTAGTTCAATTTTGTTCAGCACACCATCATTGGTTTCTACCCATAATAGGTTTGATGCATCTTGCGTGAGAATTTTTCGGACATGCGCGTGACTAATTCCTTTTTTATTTTGGTTCTGAACCGGAAATCGCACAAAGTGTTCCTTTTCGCGGTCGTAGCAATTCAGTCCATTTTTGGTTCCTACCCATAAATTATTACGTTCATCAACGCAAAGCGAAGTGATGTAATTATCGGAGATGGAAAGACTGTCGTTAGTATGGTTTAGGAACGAAATAAACCGATAACCATCGAAGCGGTTTAAGCCATTATTGGTTGCAATCCAGATAAATCCACATTGGTCTTGAACAATATCCAGAATTTTGTTACTGCTTAATCCATGTTGCCGGGTATAGTTGGTAAATTGGGTATAGTAATCGTTACTATACGAAGCAACAGAGCTGTTTTGTCCCGATAAGGATAACAAAGCATAAAAAATTAAGGCAGTAAACAGGACACCTTTTTTAATCAGATTGCAACTGACTATGCTATTTCGCTTAACAATAAACAAATGACATTAAAAATTACAATTCAACAAAAATAATATAGGTTAGCATCGTTTTTTTTGGTTTTAAGGACAGGTTTCTCAAATCTACATATTTTAAGCTGAATTGCAAATCCTAGTTATTAAAACGCACTTAATCATTATAAAATAGCATTCAATAGTTTGAACAAACTAAAGAGGATATATTATTTTACCTTGCAGTATGAATGCTAAGGAAAAAAAATACGATATCTATACCTATTCCGGCGAAATGCTAACACCCGATACAATTATCAGGATTGAAGAGATTGAAGATGATACCTATATCATTCATTCAGGCGGAAAAGTGTCCAAATCGGTTTTATCCATCGACACGCTGGAGTGGGAATTACCCAAAAATAATTTTTTACGGGTGCATCCCAAACACCTGATAAACGAAACCTACATCAATAAAATATATAAAGAAAATACCAACTGGATAGAACTGAACAATGGCGATAAAATTCCTTTTTCCTTTACACTATTGGAAAACCTTGGGTATTTTTCAAAGCGCACTTCATTTATTAATCGAATACTAAACAGGTTCCGTTTACAAAACACAAACACCTGATAAACAGTTGTTTGTTAATTAAAAGAGTTGGTGTTTCTTAACAAAAAACTTGCCTTTTTTTGTTGTAAAAGCATAAAAAAATTCAGTTAATAATTAATTGGCTATTAAATATTTGTAACTTTAGCTTTTTAATTAATAACCCTTTTTTTGACTGAAGTAGTGACTATGAGGAAGATGATTGTTGTCCTGTTACTGATGTATTCAGTTCAGGCTTTGCCACAAACCAATGGTGTTTTTGTATCGGACTTTAAACTCGAGAATTCTGCTGAAAAATGGTCCTGGGCAATTTCGCAGGATGTGCAACGTAACATGCTGATAGGCGTTACCAACGGAGTAGTTGTTTTTGACGGACAAAACCAAAACTTTATTAAACTACCTTTTACTCCCACAGAAATTTTATTCGATTCAGCCTGTAATTTCTTTTTGGTATGTGGCTATGAGCATACCGGAGTATTGCACCCCACAGCTTATGCCAATTATTCCTATCAATCGATTTCTGTAACGGACGAAATGGCTTTCGATAAAATTATCGTTTTAAACGATACCGCGTATTTTGTTGCTCCGGGAGGAGTTTTACGATTCGATACGCAACAGCTAACCCTTATTGATTTTATTTCGGCAGATGATTTTCCAATTGAAGAAACATTTGTTTTAAATAACAGGTTTTATTGCATCATCGATTATTTTCCCTTCGAAATAAAAGATAATGCATTTGTTGAATTGAATTATATCGATTTTCCGGTCGATGAATTTTCTTATACTATTTCAGTTTCGCCGGAACAGGTTATACTTGGAACATCGGGCGAAACCTTTTATTTTTTCGATGGAAAACGGTTTAAAACACGCAGTATTAAAAAAAGTCCGTTTTTCGATAATAACTTAATTGTTGATGCGGCAAAAATAAACGATTCTACACTTTTACTAAGTAGTTTGGGTGGAGGCATTGCTTTGTTGAATCTAAATAAACTTGAAATTACCAGTCAGTTAAGTTATTTTAATGGTTTGCCCGACGACGAGATCAGAACTTTCTTTATTGATGCCGAAGGTGCTATTTGGGTTTCGCATGAATTTGGCATCAGTCGTATCGAATTTAACCTCGGTATTGAAAGCTATAGTTTTTATCCCGGTTTAAAAGGTACTCCCATAGCGGTTACTTTTATGAATCAAACGTTATATGTTGCCACCAGTGACGGTTTGTTTGCGTTAACCGAAGTTAAAAAATACAACGAATTTGAAGTTTCCGTTTCAGTTCCTGTGAATGTTTCAGTACCGGTAAATGAACCTGAACAAGAGGCCGAATACCAGCCCGAAGTTTCAGAAGAGCAAAAAGTCAACAGTCGCTCGCTTTTTTCCTTCTTATCAAAAAAGAAAAGAAAAACAGCCAATAAGGAAGAAGCTGAAACGCAAAATGAAACAAAAACTTTGCAAAATAACGAGCTAAAAAAACGGGAAACCGTAAAAACTGAGAGGCGAACCATTAAGAAGCGCAGTTTAAAGTCGGTAAGTCATTACTTTAATCTGGTTGATGGAGTGAACGATAAGAGTTCGCAACTGGTAACATTTCAGGGTAGTTTACTGGTGGCTGGTAACAATGGTTTGTATGTGGTTGATGGCATGCAGGGAAAAAAGTTAATTTCTAATGTTTATGTACACGCAATTTATATATCAGCTTGTTGTCCCGAAGCATACATTGCCACAAGCAATGGACTTTATAAAGTATATAAAAAGGGAAGAACCTGGGAAGTAAACCATTTTGCCGAGACCACTTTAATTCGGATTAATGCAATTGCCCGTGAATCGGATGGAAACTGGGTTTTGGGATTCGACAATATGGTGGTTCGGGCACAATTAACCAATAAAAACATTGAAGTAATTAATCAGGCCAAATTACTCGAATCGAACGGGCGTTCGTTTTTTATAAAACACGTTGACAAAAAAACCATGGTTTTTGGTGCAAATGCAATCTATGAATTTACCAATCAAGGTTCATTGGAATTAATCCGCGAACGAAAACCCGGCATTATGTATATTGGTAATCAATCAGATGTTCTTTGGGAATGGGATACCGAACAATGGAAGTTAATAACCCAAGCCGATTCAGGAACACTGGAACAGCAATTAAGTAAAATACAGTTGTTTAGCAGTGTCAGATTTATAAATGTGACTGAAAACAGCGAAGTTTGGTTAGTTACCGAAGACAATAATTTTTATAAAATAACCAATAAACCTTTAACTGAGCAGATTGAAAATTTTCAATTGGTAATTAATCAGATTACAATCAACGACAGCATTCAAAACCCAGCTGAACGCCTGGAGTTGAAACCCGGGCACAACAAACTTGAAATTAATGTGAGTGCACCGTTTTACATTCTGCAAAACGGAGTAAAATACCGCTACAAAGTGTATGGTTTGCCTGGAGCTTATACCGAATGGTCAGATGAAACACAAATTATTTTAAATTATTTGCCACCGGGTAATTATAAGGTTTTGATTGAAGCCCGCAACGGCTTTGGTAAAATTGCAAAAGCGGAACCCATTGTGCTTAAAATTGCCAAACCTTTTACGCAAACCGCTGCATTCATCATTTTATTAATTCTTTGTGTTGGTGGCTTGGTTTATCTGGTTTTCAGAGTACGTTTACAGGTATTAAAGCGCGATAAAGAAATTTTAGAGCAACGGGTAAAAGAGCGTACCCAAACCATAGAGGAACAAAAAGATAAAATTGAAAAGCAACACGACGAAATTACCCAGAGTATTCGGTATGCCAAGCGAATTCAAACAGCCATGTTACCAAACAGCGAGATAATAGAAGCCATGCTTCCCTCGCATTTTATTCTGTTTAAACCCCGCGACATTGTGAGTGGTGATTTTTACTTTTTTAAACCCCTTGGAAATAAAATGGTTTTTATTGCAGCCGACTGTACGGGTCATGGTGTTCCGGGAGGTTTTATGAGCATGTTGGGAATCTCATTTTTGAGCGAGATAACCAGTCAGTTGCATAAACCGTCGGCTGCCGAAATTTTAAATCACCTACGCGAAAAAATCAAACTTACCCTGGGACAATCGGGTGCCGAATCGTCGCAAAAAGACGGAATGGATATGTCGGTTTCTCTCATTGATATTGAAAACAAAAGGGTGGAATATGCCGGTGCGTTTAATCCGCTTTATTACATCCGTAATAACGAACTGGAAATTGTAAAAGCCGACCGCCAACCAGTTGCCGTTTATTTTAAAGAAAGTGAATTTAACAATCATTACATCGATGTTCAAAAAGGCGATGTGTTTTACATGTTCTCCGACGGATATCAGGATCAAATTGGTGGGCCCAATCAGCGCAAGTTTATGACTAAAAATTTTAAAAACCTGTTGCTCGATATTCATAAAGAACCCATGCCCAAACAACAACAAATTCTTGATGAAACCATCGAGAAATGGAGGGGCGAATCGATGCAGGTTGATGATATTTTGGTGATTGGTTTTCAGGTTTAATTAAAAACATTAGTAATTTTATAGCTCCAAAAGCAGGGTGCGGGTGGAGCTTTTTTTTTAATTTAAAGATATGTGCTGCTTAAAACGTTTTTTGTTACTTTTCTTCATCCTTTCCTATTCGCTAACGCTGTTTGCACAAAACCGATATGCCAGCCGTTCAAAAAAGGCCATTGCTTATTACGAGAAAGCCCTTGGAGCCATGCAGTTAAATAAATATTCTGAGGTTTTTGAGAATCTGAAATTAGCCCAGAAAAAGGACAATAAATTTACCGATGTATTTTTGCTTCGGGCTGAAGTTTATCGGCAATTGAACGATTTTGAACGTGAAGCCAAAACTTTAGAACACGTAGTAGCTATCGACCCCGATTATTTTCCTTATGTTTTCTTTAATCTGGGAGTAGCCTATTATAATTCAGGGGAATATTTAAAGGGAATAGAGAGCCTGGAATATTTTATAAATCAGGGAAAGGCAAAACCAGTAAGTATAGGCCGTGCACAGAATTACATATTAAAATGTAAGCAGGCTCAGGAATTGAAAGACAATCCCGTTCCTTTTGAACCATTGAGCTTGGGGAATGGAATCAATAATGCCCTGGATCAATATTGGCCATCGCTTTCCCTCGACGGGAAAACTATGGTTTATACAGTTATGATGGTCGATAGCACACGCAAAGATATATTTGGGAATTTTGCACATCAGGAAGATTTTTATAAAAGTACGTTTAACGAAGGCCAATGGTTAAAAGGAGTTCCACTGGGTGCACCCATAAATACTTCGGGAAATGAGGGCGCCCAACAGCTTTCGGCCGATGGAAAAACCCTGGTTTTTACCGGCTGTAATCGCCACGATGGTTTTGGCAATTGCGATATTTATATCAGCACCCAAAGCGAAGCGGGTTGGAGTATTCCCGAAAACATGGGTCCGGTAATAAATTCCCGCTTTTCTGAAAAGCAACCTTCGCTTTCTCCCGACGGAAGAAAGTTGTACTTTTCGTCGAACAGACCCGGGGGAATTGGTGAAATGGATATTTGGGTTGCAGAACGCTTACCCGACGGCTTTTGGAAACAACCTGTGAATTTAGGTAGCATTATCAATACCGTTTACGACGAAGGTTCGCCCTTTATTTTTGCCGATAATAAAAGTTTGTATTTCAGTTCTTTGGGGCATGTTGGTTTGGGAATGAACGATATTTTTTTCAGCAAACAAACCGATTCATCAGGATGGTCAAAGCCAGTTAATTTGGGTTATCCCATCAATTCGCACCGCGACGAAATTGGTTTGGTGATTGCCAAAGATGGTCGTACGGCCTATTTTGCTTCAACCTTAGTTGGTGGTAACTGGGATATTTATCAGTTCGATATGCCTTTGGAAGTAAGACCCAATCCGGTATCGTATGTTTCGGGTTTTATTTTTGATGCCGACGATCATCGTTCGCTGGCAGCTGAGTTTCAGTTGCTCTCATTATCAACGGGCGATACTGTAATTCAGACAAAAGCACAGACTGACGACGGAAGTTACCTGGTTTGTTTGCCCCTTGGCGACGATTACGCGCTTAATGTTTCACATCCCAATTACCTGTTTCGTTCAGTTAATTTCAGTTTAAACCAGGTTCACGAAGCATCACAACCCTATTTGCTAAATATTGGATTGAATAAAATTCAGGTGGGTAAAACCATTGTTCTTGAGAATGTATTTTTTGCTAAAGATTCTTTCAATATCTTGCCACAATCGCTGGTTGAGTTAAATAAAATTGTAGAATTTGTGCAATTCAATCCCAAGCTGCATTTTGAAATTGGCGGACATACCGATAACAGCGGTTCTGAAAAATACAACCAATTGCTTTCGGAAAAGCGGGCCGAAGCCGTTTATAACTTCGTAATCGGCAAACTGGGAACCAACATTAATCTGAGTTATAAAGGTTTTGGACAAAGTAAGCCGGTGGCTCCGAACGATACTCCGGAAAATAGGGCAAAAAACCGGCGTACTGAGCTTAAAGTGATAGGAGAAAAATAATTTTCACGATTTCTTAATCGAAAGTTTCCAATTAGTAGATAATCATTATTTTTGCCTCTTGTAAAAAACAAACACCCAGATACTACATGAATAAGTTAGCTGTTGGAATTGATATTGGTGGAACAAATACTTCAATCGGATTGATTAATCGTGAAGGGAAGATATTTTACGAGCATGCTATACCTACACAAATCCGTGAGCATTTTGAAGATTTTGTAGCCGACTTGTATCGTGAAATTAAATTGGGTATTGAACAGCTAAATGAGCCTTGCCAGATTGCTGGAATTGGAATTGGCGCACCCAATGCCAACTATTATTCGGGTTGTATCGAAGATGCAGCTAACCTGCGTTGGAAGGGAATAATTGATTTGGTAAGCCTGTTTAAAAAACACATCGATGCCCCCGTATTTTTAACCAACGATGCCAATGCTGCAGCCATAGGCGAAATGATTTATGGTGGTGCAAAACAAATGAACGACTTTATTGTGGTTACCCTGGGTACAGGTTTGGGTAGCGGCATTGTGGTGAATGGTAAACTGCTCTACGGACACGACGGTTTTGCCGGCGAAATGGGCCACATAATAGTTGAACCCAATGGCCGCTTGTGTGGTTGCGGACGAAAAGGTTGTCTGGAAACCTATGTTTCTGCTACCGGATTGGTTCGAACCGCAGCCGAGCAATTGGCCAATTTCAATATGCCCAGCAGTTTAAATGCTACACCCTTTAATCAGCTAACTTCGAAACAAGTGGCCGATGCCGCCAATTCAGGCGACGAAGTGGCCAAAGCAGCTGTTCTGAAAACTGCAAAAATTTTGGGCGAGGCTTTAGCCGATGTTTCGGTAATTACAAGCCCCAAAGCCATCTTCCTTTTTGGAGGCTTAACCAAAGCTGGTGCTTTGCTTATTGATGAAGTAAAACACCACATGGAAAAAAACATGCTTTATTTATTTAAGAGCAAAATTCAGTTGTTGATTTCTGAATTGGGCGATAATGCTGCAATTATGGGAGCCAGCGCACTGGTTTGGGCCGAATTGGAAAATCAGCAATAAGAAGCATTGGTTTTATTCATTATGTGTTGATCCTTTTTGTTTTTCAGTATTTTATTGTATTAAAAAAAACAGCTTTATTTTGATGAAGTTTTTAAGAGGTTTCGTAAATTCAAAACAAAGTTTAACCCAAAAAATCAAAAATTTTGTAAAGTATCTAAGCAAAAAAATATACATTTGAGAATTATCAGTGCCACGCCACTTAAATTATTATGAGAAGAACACCTTTTTTATTTTTATTGTTACTCTTCTTAATTTCTTCAATTACCGTTTTCGGGATTAACAAAATACTTATTCAAGATAGTCTAATCCAATTAATTTCTACTGAAAAACATAAGGAAGATAAGCTAAAATATTATCTAAACCTGGTTCAGTTTCTTCAGCACACTGAGGTTGGTTTGTCGGTAGCTTATTGCGATAGCGCCATTAGCTATGCAAAACAAGCCCAAATGCCCTATTATTATTTTGTTTTTAGCCTTGAGCGTGCCCGGAGTTTAATTATGAAAGGCTCACTCGATGAAGCTTCATTTACTTTACACCAAATTGAAAGTGAATTGACCGATTATGATAGTGATAAACTTTGGGGGCATTTTTATCTGGTAAAAAACCTGGCTTACATTACCGTTAAGGACTATGCCAATGCCATGGATAATGGTTTAAAAGCAATAACCTTTTTGAATAAAGTCAATGACAGCCTGGCTTTATCAAAAGCTTACAATAATATTGGGGTAATTTATGAATACACCGGTAACCGACAAAAAGCGCTCGAATATTACCTTATAGCCCAGGATTATGCCATAAAACTCGACAATCAGGATATGATTGGTGATTTATACAATAATATTGGAATTATTTACGATGAGTTAGGAGATAACCGGCAGGCTTTAAATTATTATTACAAATCGCTCGAAACAAATAACCGGCTTACCAAACACCGGGGAATGGCTATGGCTTTTTCAAATATTGCTTCGGTGCTTCTGGAAATGGAACGTTACGACGAATCGTACAACAATTACTTTAAAGCCCTGGCTTTGTATTCGCAGAATAAATACAAACCCGGGGTGGCCAGTATATATGAGCATTTAGGAAAATACCATACAGCGGTTCACAATTACGACTCGGCCTCCATGTATTTTAATCGCTGCAGTAAACTTTATGCTGAACTGGCCGATAGTTATGCCTTAGCGGTTTGCTTAAAAGACATGGGTGAATTGTATCTGATTCAAAACCAGGTTAGTTCTGCTTTACACGCTTTTAAAAAGGTTTACTTATTTGCCAACAAGGGCGATCACTTTACGTTACGGCAAGAGGCTGCATTGAATTTGAGTAAAACTTACTACCTGGTTAATAACTATAAATTAGCTTACGATTTTCAGTTAGTTGCGCTGGAAATTGCCGATAGTATTGCCAAAATGAAAATGAACGAAGACCTGAAACATTCCGAATTGCAAATTGAATTTCGAAATCAGACCCGTAAATACGAATCGGAGCTCGACAGTTATAAACAAAGCCAGATAAAAGCCGATAAAAAGAAATTCACGGAACGAATTTTATTTGGGATCTTATTCTTGGGAACCCTGTTTATTGCAGTCGTTCTTTTTCGGAATTACCGCTCTACCATTCACCTGAATAGCCGGTTAATCAAACAAAACCGCGAAATTGAAGATCAAAAGGCTTTAATAGAAATTTCGAATGTTGAATTATTGGAACAATATACTTTTACCGAAACCTTGTTAAACACCATCCCTAATCCGGTTTATTATACCGATAAAAACAGCACTATTATAGGTTGCAATAAGGCTTTTGAAGGAATATCGGGCCGCAGAAGCGAGGAATTGGTTGGTACCCGGGTTTCTGATTTGAATCTGAAAAGTATGCTTTCGTGCGACACCACAAAGCTGTTTGGAAATCCGGGTAAAAATATGGTACGCAGCGATGGTACCATGGTTTATAAAGACAAAAAAGAACACGATGTAATTGTTTACCGACAGGGAATTGTAAATGCCGATTCCCGTTTAATAGGCACTTTGGGTATTATTATCGATATATCGGACATTAAAAAAGCGGAACGCGATTTGCAAAACTCCCAGAAGAAACTAAAGGAAGCCATTGCGGCCAAAGACAAGTTTTTTAACATTATGGCGCACGATCTAAAAAATCCGTTTAACGCCATAATGGGATTAACCAGCTTGCTTACCGAACAGTTCGACAAGCATTCAAAAGAAGATTTAAGACAGTTTGTAGTTCTCATCAACCAATCTACTACTAACGTTTACAGTTTGCTTGAGAATTTGCTCGAATGGGCGCGGGCACAATCCGGAAGTATCGACATTCATCCTGCTACCTTTCCCATTGTCGACATAATACAGGAAACTTTAAACCTTTTCAGCCAAAGCCTGGAACGTAAAAACGTGTCCATAAATATTGACAAAACAGAATACCTGGTTTATGCTGATAAAAACATGACAAAAACCATTTTTAGAAACCTCTTATCGAACGCCATTAAATATTCTTTTAACGATAGTTTTATCGATATTAAACTCGATAAAGCCGACGAATGGCTTTATATCAGGGTTGAAGATCATGGAGTGGGTATTAAAGCTGAAAGCATCGACAATATTTTTAAAATTGATAAACCAACAACCACTCCCGGGGTTAATAACGAACGCGGAACCGGTTTGGGGCTGATTATCTGCCAGGAATTTGTAAAGTTAAATGGTGGAACCATGTTGGTTCAAAGCGAACCCGGAAAAGGTTCTCAGTTCACTTTTACCTTACCCTTAGTAATGTAGCTGTTTCATGTATTTGCCCATTTTTCAAATCGATGTTTTTACTTCCCGCCTTTTTAATGGAAATCCTGCAGCAGTAGTACTTTTGCCCCATTGGATAAATGATGTTCTTTTACAAGCCATTGCCAACGAAAACAACCTGGCCGAAACCGCTTTTATTGTTCCCAATGGCGATGTGTTTGAGATTCGCTGGTTTACCCCCCTGGCTGAAGTAGCTTTGTGTGGACATGCTACCCTGGCTTCGGCTTACGTAATTTTTAATGAATTGAATTTCAGATCCCATCAGATTCAGTTTCAAACTCGTTTTTCAGGCAACTTGTGGGTTACTAAAAACCAATCGCAGTTCGAACTCAATCTGCCCCTCGATGAGTTCAGCGAAGTACAGGCTTTTTCTGACACGCTTTGGGCCGCTCTGGGAAAAAAACCCGATGCGGTTTATAAAGGCAAATCCGATTATTTATTCATTTATCAAACGCCTCAGGATATTGAACAGATGTATCCCGATTTTAAAGCCTTAAAAACCCTCGATGCGCGTGGGGTTATTGTAACAGCACCCGGTAACCCAACCGATTTTGTTTCGCGGTTTTTTGCACCACAAATAGGAATCGACGAAGATCCCGTTACCGGTTCGGCCCATACCACTTTATTACCTTATTGGAGTGAACGCCTGGGTAAAACCAAACTAATGGCAGCCCAACTTTCTAAGCGGGGAGGGCTTTTGTTTTGCGAATTAAAAAACCAAAGGGCCTATATCTCAGGCGAAGCCTGTTTATACCTGCGTGGCGAAATCTCGGTGCCTGATTAAGGTCCATTCCCAAAATTCCTTTGTCCATGTTCCATGTCCAGGCCTTATTCAGTCGGCAGTTCTCAGTCTTTGGTCTTAAGTATAATCACTACGCTCCCACAACCCAATTCATTGTAGTAGCCGGTAAGGCAATGCTTTGTATAAAAATCCGGCAAACTTACCCGGCTTATAAAATTATTTATGACTATCGGGAAAGATAAACAAATTGATTATATTACAGAAAAACTTTTGATGTGAATCTAATCAAATTTATCGA
>PHDD01000022.1 GCA_002840905.1 Bacteroidetes bacterium HGW-Bacteroidetes-4
ATTAGAGCAAAATACTCCGATAAAATTTTGAAATACATCAAAATACTAAATCTGCCGCACTAAAGTGGACAAGTCAGGACCGAAGAGAGTAAGTTTAATTTAAATAGAATGCATGCAGCGGGCCATAAGGTTTGCTGCATTTTTTATTTCTCCTGTTTTCGGTAAAGAGCCCGATGCGTTTCCTGAATCATCTCCAGTAAGGGAATTTCAGGCGGACAATGGCTTAAATCAACTTTCCTTAATCGTTCTTTGGTTGGAAAAGCACCTCCGTACCAATTATCGTTCTCGCGCAACATATTGTAGCGGTATTTTCCAAAGTCAACCATGTCAAACGCTTTCAGAAGGGTTCTAAATCGGAGGGTTTCCGGAATATTAATTCCTGATGGATCGTTTTCCATAAG
Source organism: Bacteroidetes bacterium HGW-Bacteroidetes-4 (assembly GCA_002840905.1). Lineage (GTDB taxonomy): Bacteria > Bacteroidota > Bacteroidia > Bacteroidales > SZUA-534 > GWE2-40-63. The sequence goes on from PHDD01000022.1 coordinate 402, forward strand.
GTATCCATCAAAATCGGCATAGGGAACTTTTCGTTTTTCAGCTTCCAAACGGTTTAATATTTCAATGTCGACAGGAGCCATGGGAGCCGGAGCCGGAAAAATTCCATTTATGTCACTAAACGATGCGGTAACCGGTAAACCAAAAGTAAGGGTGTGAATGGCCGGGTTACCCAAACAAAATCGCGCATTCCATTGCAATGGAGAAAAAGGCATTGTTAGCTTTTTTAACTTTTCTGACGGGTTAAACAACTGTCCACCCTTATCGTTGGGCGAAATTATAAATACACCCATGTCTTTTGATGCGGCCAATTCAATAGCCGGAAAGTTTCGTTGAAAGGTGTAATAATAGTGCAGGTTTACAAATTCAAAGCGATTGGTTTCAATCGTCTTTAAAATAACCGGGAGTTGCGCGTGGGTGCTAAAACCCAAATGTTTTATAATCCCCTCTTCTTTCATTTTATGCAGCTCGTCGAGCGCTCCTCCCGAAACAGAAATATTCTCAAGCATTTCAGCGGTGTTCAAACCGTGCCAGGCATAAAAATCGAGGTAATCGGTTTGCAAATCGTTGAGTTGTCTTTCGACAAGGCTTCTGGCATCAACTGCCGTTTTCGGACTACCTTTGGTCATTAAAAAATACGACTCACGAGGAACACCCAGTTCCTGATTTAAAGCCTTTCCGTAAGCCGTTTCACTTTTATTGTATCCCCAGGCCGTTTCTATGTGATTTATTCCCTGGGCAAAAGCCTGTTGAACCGTGTCAATTACTTGTTCCAGGGTTTCTTTCGGAATGTCGTGTCGTGCTCCTTCCGAAGCTTTGGTAAAACGCATCCCCCCAAGGGTTATAACACTCAGCATCTTTTCGGTTTTGCCAAACCGGCGGTATTCCATCCGGGGCTGGTATAGCGATAAATTTGTAAAATCCATGTTTAAATTTTCACTGCAAAAGTAAAATAACTTAAAGCCAGAACAACGATTGTGAAAATGATTTGTTAAAAATTATCATTATTTTTATTTCTCATTTAAGTTTGACATGAAAAAAAACAATACCATCGAAGAATACATTCTGAGCAATGAAGATTGGCAGGATGGACTAATGTTCCTTCACGAAATAGCTGTTGGTGCAGGTTTGGATGCCTCCATTAAATGGGGTGTTCCCGTTTATTCGTTAAACGGAAAAAACATGGTGGGTATAGCTGCTTTTAAAGAGTACTTTGCCCTTTGGTTTTATCAGGGCGCTTTGCTAACCGACCCCCGCAAAGTGTTGATAAATGCACAGGAAGGAACCACTAACGCGCTCCGTCAATGGCGATTTAAGTCAGCCAACGAAGTTGATGCAGAATTGATAACAGCATACATAAACGAAACTATTGCTAACCACAAAGCCGGTCGCGAAATAAAGGCAAACAAAACCAAACCGGTAATTATTCCCGAAGAACTCCTTTTAGCTTTTAAACAAGACCCCGAAATTGAACGTTGCTTTAAAGAATTTTCGCCAGCAAAACAACGTGAATTTACCGAATACCTTGCTGCTGCCAAACGACCAGAAACCCGATTAAAAAGACTGGACAAGGCTGTGGCCTTGATTATACAAAAAATCGGTTTAAACGACAAGTACCGTTAAGTCGCGGGGGTTACTAATCGGTTTGTCGGATTAACCGACCTCCTTTGTCACCGGCACCAGGGCCCAATTCAATTAAATAATCGGCGGCTTGTGTAACTGTTTGGTGATGTTCAATTACGAGCAAGCTGTGACCCCTGTCCAGCAATTTGTCGAAAGCACGCATTAGTTTTTCCACGTCGTACATATGAAGTCCGGTAGTGGGCTCATCGAGCAGGAACAAACACGATTTTCGTTTTTGTTCCCTGAGCGAGGCAATTAGTTTTAGACGTTGCAGTTCACCGCCACTTATCGAATGTAAGCGCTGTTTGAGCTTCAGATAACCCAGGCCCAATTCAACAGCTAAGGTGCTTATTTCTTGCAAATCGGTAAATCTTGGTTGTTTTTCCAGTTCTTCAAAGCTCATATCAAGCCAATCGGCCATGTGTTTTCCCTCAACTTTTATGCTTAATGCTTCGGGTTTAAAACCTGTTCCGTTACAAAGCTCGCAAGGTTCGTAAACATCCGACAAAAAATCGAGGCTGGTTTTAATCTCACCTTTTCCTCCGCAATTTACACAGCCGGCTGTTTTGCTGTAAAGCGAAAAATTCGAAGCATTAGCTGAAATTCCTTGTTGTTTGGCTTGTTTTACAAAGCCCTTTTTCAGCGAGTCATAGCTGTTTAAAAACCCGATTACCAAGCTTTGAGCATGTGCTTTGGGTAATTTTTGATCGACATAAATACCCTGATCGAACAAACCCAACCCGGTAATTTGCTCGCAATTCACCGCTTTTCCCCTTTGTATCGACTCATAAATAACCTGGTGCATCAAGCTGCTTTTACCACTGCCCGAAACGCCACTCAATACAACCAGGGCGTTTGCCGGAATTCGCACATCAATATTTTTTAAATTATTGGCCTGTGCTCCTTTTATTTGGACAGCTTTAATAATACTCACCGCACGTTTGTCACGCATAAAGCGATAATCGGCTTTTAAATACGGACCGGTAATCGACTTGTAACTGTTTACCAATTCCGTAGCTACCCCTTCGGCAATTACATACCCTCCGAATTTCCCTGCACCGGGTCCCAATTCAATAATATGATCGGCGCTGTTGATAAAATACGGATCGTGTTCGCAAACCACAAGGGTATTTCCCTGTCGTTTCAATTCCTGAAGAATAAAAACCAGGTTTTCGGTGTCGCGGCTATGCAGGCCCCGGGTGGGTTCATCCAAAACAATACAAACACCCGACAAATCCTGATTTAAAGCCGATGCCAGCCGCACACGCTGCCCTTCTCCTCCCGACAATGTATTGGAACGCCTCGACAGGCTAAGGTATCCCAAACCCAAATGAATTAAATAATCGAGCCCGTTTAATATTTTCCCAACCAGAATCTGTGCAGCTTTTTGTTTAACTGTTTCCAGGCTGAATGCACCGGAAATCACCACTTGCTTTTTCAAAAAAACCGATAGTTCCATCACAGGCATGTCGAGCCATTCGCCTATGTTTTTTTCAAGAACCGTAAATTGCAATGCCCGGTTGTTTAACCGGCCTCCATGGCAGGACTTGCAGGTTTCTTTCTTCATAACAGTCAGCAGCTCGTTGGCTCTGTTGTCGTTGGCCTTTCGCACAAACTCATCGTTGACCAACTGAAGAAAACCCGGCCAGCTTGCCTTAAACTGATGCGAACCTTTACGGTTCTTTCGTTGGTAATTCCATTCTACCTGATATTCTTCATCGCCCGTGCCTTCTAAAGCAATTTTTTTTGCTTCGGCTGAAAGGGTGTTCCAGGGTTTTGAAAAATCAAACCCTTTGGTTTCGCCCACGGTTTTAAGGGTAGCAATATACTGCCCGTAAGCATCACCATAAAATTTCCCGGTTTTGCTTCCATCCAAAGCTCCTGAAATAAGCGCCTTATCAGGAAAGGAAATTAATTTTTCGGCATCACACACGGTTTGAAAACCCAAACCCTTACAATGAGAACAAGCCCCCTGTTCGTGATTGAAAGAAAACCAAGAACTTAACGGATTATCAACTATTTTGGGGGTTTTACCTACGCGGGCAAATAGTAAACGAATTGTATCATAAATGTCAGTGCTGGTTCCCACTGTGGATCGTTCATTATTTGTCAGACTTTGCTGATTTATAGCTAAAGTTGGCATCAGCCCCCGAATGCTTTCATAACGAGCCTGCGAATTTATATGTAAGCGATTTCGCACGTAGGCAGAAAAGCTTTCAGCATATTGTTGGCGCCCCTCGGCAAATAGGGTGTCAAAAGCCAGCGACGATTTTCCGCTACCTGAAATTCCGGTAATTACGGTAAGTTTATTAAAGGGAATATCAACATCAATTTGTTTTAAATTGTTCGTGCTTACGCCCCTTAATTTAATGGGTCCAAAGCGTTCAAAAACAGGTTTCGGGCTGGTTTCAATCGCTTCTTTTTCAACAATCAAGGCTTGAGCTGTAGGTGAACCTTTTACCTGTTCTATTCCAGAAGGCTTTCCCTGGTAAACCAGGTTACCGCCTTTGTTTCCACTGCCGGGACCCAATTCAATCAAATAATCGGCTTGCCTAATTATTTGTTGACTCTGCTCAACCAAAACTACCGTATGCCCTTGTTCCACCAATTGGTTCAGGTTTTTAAGCAACACATCAATATCATATGGGTGCAAACCTGATGCTGGCTCATCAATAATAAATAAGGTGGGCTCCTTGCTGGTTTTTACCAACTGTTTGGCCAGTTTTATTCTTCGTGCCTCTCCTCCCGACAAGCTGCTTGATCGCTGGTTTAATGTTAGATATCCCAGACCAACCTGCTGCAAAGTTTGTAAATAGTCTGCTATTTTTGGAATATCGCCAAAAAATACAACGGCTTCATCAACCGTCATGGCATAAATTTCAGCCAGGTTCTTTTCCCGAAAACTAATCGAAAGCACTTCTTCTTTAAACTGTTTGCCATTACACACACTACAAACCAACTCTACATTTCCAAGCAAATGCATTCCAATTTGTTCATAACCTGCACCAGCACATTTGGGACAGCGCCCCGCAGGGGTGTTAAACGAAAAATGGTTTTTTGAGAATTGCTTTTCTTTGGCCTGAGGTAAACGGGCAAAAAAATTTCGAAACTCATCGGAAAGGCCGGTGTAAGTAGCGGCATTACTTCGTGGTGTTTTTCCTATCGATGACTGATCAATTTCAATAAGTCTTTTTATGGATTTGTCACCTTCAATAGATTTAAGAAAATTGTACTGTGCCTGCTTTTTCTCAAACTTGTTGATAAAAAAACGACCCAGCACATGATGTACCAGACTGGTTTTTCCTGAACCGGAAACCCCGGTAACCACATTTAATACCCCATTTTTAAATGAAACCTGCAAATTTTGCAGGTTGTTTGCCGTTGCGCCCGAAATAGTTATTTCTCCAAGCTCAGGCCTTATTTCTTTTTTAAACTTGGGCGGGTTTTTAAAATATTTTAGGGTTTCGCTGTTTCCGGTTGTTTTTTGATTGAAGAAATCAATGGCTTTTCCTGAAAAAAGCACATGGCCACCGTTTTCTCCTGCTCCCGGACCTAAATCCACAATCCAGTCGGCATGTTGTATTACTTGTGGGTTGTGCTCAACCAACAACACGGTATTTTCAGCATCGCGCAAACTAAACAACACTTCCATCAGCTTGCGGGTTTCTGTGGGGTGCATTCCTGTGGATGGTTCATCAAAAACATACAACAAACCACGCATGCCCGACGCGGCCATTTTAGCCAGCCTTAATCGTTGTGTTTCGCTTCCCGACAGGGTTGGCGCCGGCCGGTTCAGCGTTAAAAAGCCAAGCCCCAATTTGTTTACCAACCTGATGGTTTTTAAAAGGGCTTGAATAATTGGCTCAGCTACCGTTTTTTCATTTGTTTCTAAATCGATGGTTTCAAAAAAAGTATTCAATTCCAAAAGTGTCATTCGGCTCAATTCCACCAGATTTTTTCCACCAAAAAACACCTGCTGAACCTCCGGTTTTAACCTTGACCCGTCGCAACTTTTACAAGGTACAGTACTGGCAAATCTTAGAACATTGAGGTTTCTGTCGCGTTTTAATATTTCTTCCATAACGGGAATAATGCCCTTATAGAAGTTCTCTTCGCGGGGTTTAGCCGTAATTCCACTCCATTTCATTCGCGATTCAAGGGTGTGTTTTCCAAAGGGAACCGTAATTTTTTGGCTGCCGAATAAAACCACTTTTTTTTGTGCTTCAGACAAATTTTTCCATGGAATATCGACCGAAAAACCTTCGGCCATACAAACCTGATTAAGCACATCCATGGTTACCTGGGAATAAACAATATATCCGCTTGGCGTTGTCATAGTAAAGGCTCCCTCGCGAATGGTTTTGTTGTCATCCTGAATTAGTAAGTCTGGGTTTATTACATCTTCTACACCCAACCCTCCACAGGTTTTACATGCACCTTTGGGAGTATTGAACGAAAATAAACTACGATCGATGGTTATCGATTTATCCTCTCGCATATCTCTACCTACCCGGGCAAATAACAAACGGAGTAAATCATAAACCTCGGTAAGTGTTCCAACAGTTGCCCGAGGTGAGTTAACCATCGATTTTTGCTGTAGCGCAATGGCCGGAGATAAACCAGAGAGGTACTGTACGTCGGGCTGGTTTAGTTTACCCATGAAAAGGCGTGCATTGTCCGAAAATGTTTCCAGGTAACGTCGGCGGGCTTCCTGAAATAATACATCATAAACCAGGGTCGATTTTCCGGAACCGGAAACCCCTGTTACCACAATTAATTTATTTTCAGGCAGGTTTAATTTTATTGACTTAAGGTTGTTCTCTTTTGCGTTCAGTAAGGTAATCATAACAATAACTGTTGTAATAAAAAAAGATTAAAGCGACTAACTTAATTAAAATTCATCTTGTTATAATAAGTAATCCGGACTTTTTAAAAAACATTGTCCACTAAACGAATATCTTTTTCAATAGTTTAGCAAAAAGTGTCACTCTTTTGTATTGTGTAATAAAAAAGTATATTTTTGCACGATCTTTAACCGATTATACAACAATGAATAATGTATTTATGACTGATAGGCAAAAAACAATAGCAACCGAGGTCTCACTTACCGGAGTCGGCTTACACACAGGCATTAATGTTACGATGACATTTAAGCCCGCTCCCGAAGATCATGGTTATAAATTTAAGCGTGTTGACCTCGACAAACAGCCTATTATTCCGGCTTTAGCAGAAAATGTGGTAGACACGGCTCGTGGAACCACTATTGCTAAAGGAGAAGCCCGCGTATCTACCATTGAGCACGTGTTGGCTGCCGCTTACAGTCTTGAAATTGACAACCTGCTTATTGAAATTGACGGACCAGAAACACCCATTATGGACGGAAGCTCCATTCGTTTTTTTGAAGTCCTTAAGAAAGCCGGAATCAAAGAGCAGGATTTAGATCGTGAATATTTTGTGGTGCGCGAGAATGTGCGTTATGTGAACGAAGAAAAGGGCATCGAAATAATTGCTTATCCTGATCATAAGTACAGCGTTGATGTATTGATTGACTTTAACTCAAAAGTATTGGGACACCAATATGCAAGCTTAACCGATTTATCGGAATTTGGAGATCAGATAGCCCCCTGCCGTACCTTTGCTTTTTTCCACGAACTGGAACCCTTGTTTAAGAACAACCTGATAAAAGGCGGTGCCTTGGAAAACGCTATTGTAATAGTGGAAAATGAGTACCCGCAAGAAGAGTTCGACCGTATTGCCGATTTGTTCAACAAACCTCATTTGAAAGCCAAACGAGGTATTTTAAATAATGTTAACCTGCACTTTTCTAACGAACCCGCCCGTCATAAATTACTCGATGTAATTGGCGATTTGGCTTTGTCCGGAAGACGTATAAAAGGAAAAATTATTGCAAAACGCCCCGGACATCTAGCCAATACAGAATTTGCCAATAAAATACGCCAGATTGTAAAATTTGAACAAAAAAACGGTGTGGCACCCCGCTATTACCCTGATGAACCACCAGTACGTGACATCAACGATATAATGAAAGTGTTGCCTCACCGTCCTCCGTTCTTGTTGGTCGATAAAATCATCCACATGGACGAAACTACCGTGGTGGGTGTAAAGTGTGTTACTATGAACGAACCCTTCTTTGTGGGGCACTTCCCACAGGAACCGGTTATGCCTGGCGTTCTTCAGATTGAAGCCATGGCCCAGGTTGGCGGTTTGCTGGCATTAAACGATGTGGATGATCCAAAAGAATGGTCAACTTATTTTCTGAAAATCGACAATGTCCGCTTTAAACAAAAAGTGGTTCCAGGCGACACCCTGATTTTCAGGCTCGATTTAATCTCGCCCATACGCCGTGGCATTGCCCACATGCGCGGGCAGGTTTTTGTCGGAACCACCCTGGTTATGGATGCTGAACTAATGGCCCAGTTGGTACGTAATAAAGTGACTGCAGAAAACTAAAAAAATGAAACTCAACAAGGAATGGAATATAAATTAGCTAACGTTCATCCTGAAGCAAAAATTGGAAAAAACGTAATTATTGAACCTTTTGTAAGTATCGAAAAAAACGTTGAAATTGGAGATAACACGTGGATTGGTTCAAATGCTGTAATAAAAGACTTTACAAAAATCGGCAGTAATTGTCGCATATTTCATGGAGCTGTGGTGGGAGCAATTCCACAGGATTTAAAATTTCGAGGAGAGGAAACCTGGGTGCTGATTGGCGACAATACCACCATCCGCGAATGCGTAACTGTTAACCGGGGAACCGCAGCAAAAGGCGACACGCGAATTGGAAATAATTGCCTGTTGATGGCTTACTCACACGTTGCACACGACTGCCGTATTGCCGACAACGTAATTATTGGAAATGCCACTCAAATTGCCGGTGAAGTTGACATTGACGAATTTGCAATACTTAGTGGCGGTTGTTTGGTTCATCAATTTGTGCATGTTGGCTCACATGTAATTATTCAAGGCGGATCAAAAATTGGAAAAGACGTGCCGCCATACATTACAGCCGGTAGAGATCCCCTGGTTTATGCCGGAATCAACGCCATTGGGTTGCGTCGCAGGCGATTTACCGACGATCAAATCAAATCCATTCAGGATGTTTACCGACTCCTGTATGCTAAAGGATACAATACTTCCCAGGCGCTTGAATTAATTGACAAAGATTTAATAAAGTCAAATGAACTAAATACGGTTGTAAGCTTTGTAAAAGGTTCTCAAAGAGGAATCATTGCCGGTTAAATTCTTATAAAATATAAACCAACAACCCCTTTCAACCTGCCGAAAGGGGTTTTTTTTAAAAACCATTATCCTTCTGAACAAATTTTATTATGGTGTGTTAGTTAGTCTGTCCGGAATTAACCTTTTTTATTTCAATGCTTTATTATTTTCGATTGATTTAATAAAAATTTTTACATAAATTTGATTTTTGGCTCAAAGCCTTACTTAAACTATAACCTAAATGCTTTTTTATGGAAGCCGGAAAACGAATAATTGTACCTTGGGATTTTACTGACAAGGCAGAAAATGCCCTTTCGCATGCAGTAAAAATGTCGAAAGTCCTTGATAATACCATCACTCTTTTACACATTGTAAAAAAAGAGAAAGATATTGAAGAAGGCCTCGACAGGTTGAAAGAAAAAGCTGCTCAAGCACAAGAGAAATATGGTATCCCTATCGATGCAATTGTAAAGGAAGGTACCATTTTTACCACCATTGGTGAATACACCAAAGAAAACGAAGACATTAATCTGGTTATCATGGGAACCCATGGTATGAAAGGTATGCAAAAACTTACCGGGAGTTGGGCGCTAAAAGTTATCGTTAGTTCTTACGCTCCGTTTATTGTTGTTCAAGATCCCCCAACCGAAAAAGTAAGCTACGATAAAATTGTTTTTCCCGTAAACTTTAAAAGCGAAAATCGCGAGAAACTAATTTGGGCTATTTATTTCGGAAAAATATTTAAAGCTAAAATTCATTTTGTAAAACAAGATGTAAGCGATCGCAGCCTGGAAAAAAAGGTAAATCAAAACCTTACCTTTGCCCGCAAATATATTAGCAAATACAACGTTGAATACGAAATAGCCACGGCTGAAAAGTCGTCGAATTTTGCTCAGGCAACCCTCAATTATGCCAAAGAAATTGAAGCCGATTTAATGCTGATAATGACCACAAAAAACATTGGAACACTCGATTATGTGATGGGCGCCAGTGAACAGTTTATTATTGCAAACACCGCCCGAATCCCAGTTATGTGTGTAAATCCGCGAAAAGCACAGAACTTTTCTCTGGCCACCTTTTAAACGTTATCAGAATTTCATATAATAAAAAAAGTCGCATAATAATGCGGCTTTTTTGTTTTATGATGCGTTAATTGCGTTCGTTTCAGGAATAGGCATTCCAGCCCTGTGCAGTAATTGCTGTTGAACCGCCGCTTTTTCCATAAAGCCTTACCTCCTGATCGGCAGGTACAATCTCCCCAATAACCTGTACGCCTTCAACCAGATTTATTTTTGTTAAATCATCAGGATTGATGGTAAACAACAACTCGTAATCTTCGCCGCCACTCAATGCCAGTAACGATGCATCCATATTAAGCTCCTCGGCAACATGCATGGTTTGTGCATCAATAGGTAAATCGGCATCCATAATTTTAGCTCCACAGTTCGATTGTTTGCAGATATGTAAAATTTCAGAAGACAAACCATCCGAAACATCAATCATTGATGTGGGTTTTATGGCTGCTTTTTTAAGGGCTTCAACAATGTCTTTCCGGGCTTCCGGTTTTAACTGGCGTTCCAAAACATAATCGTAAGCCGACATATCGGGCTGAGAGTTTGGGTTAACCTGATAAACCGCTTTCTCACGATTTAAAATCTGTAAGCCGGCATAAGCTGAGCCCAAATCGCCCGAAACACAAATCAAATCGCCGGGGTTGGCTCCATTGCGATAAACCGCTTGTCCTTTTTCCACTTCACCAATAGCCGTAATACTAATGGCTAAGCCGGTAACCGAACTGGTGGTATCGCCGCCAATTAAATCTACCTGGTAATGCTCGCAGGCTTTGTGGATTCCAGAATACAATAATTCAACTGCCTCTAACGAAAATTTACCCGACAACGCAATAGAAACGGTAATTTGTTTGGGAATGGCATTCATGGCATATACATCCGACAGGTTTACCACAACCGCTTTGTACCCTAAATGTTTAAGCGGAGTATAAGTCAAATCAAAATGAATTCCTTCAACCAAAAGGTCGGTGGTAACCACCAGTTCCTTATCGGTATAATCGAGTACGGCGGCATCGTCGCCAACTCCTTTAACGGTTGATGCATGCTTTATTTTTATGTCTTTTGTTAATCGGTCAATTAAACCAAATTCGCCCAGTTCTTTTAGCTGGGTAAGTTTCTTGTTCGCTTCAGTCATGCTTTAAATTTTTTGACAAAGGTAATACTTCAAAACAAATACATTGTCTTGAAATCTGTTGCAAAATAAAATTGGAGTTATTAATAGTATTCCCGATATTTAAACAATAAGTTTATTGGTGGGATAGTTGTGTTCCGCACTGGATTCGAACCAGTGACCCCTACCCTGTCAAGGTAATGCTCTAAACCAACTGAGCTAGCGGAACATGATGCAAATATAAACATTGATCGCTTTCAATCGGCATTTAATAAAAAAAACACCCCTTTTTTCTTCAAAACAAAGAGATACTACTATACTGACTTTGATTTTATTAGAGCAAACGCTATATTTGTCGGTTCTAAAAATACAGATATAACTAATTCATAATGAGTAGAAAATTTCCTGAATACAAGCAGCTTGACTTGTCGCTAATAAACAAAGAGGTGTTGAAAGAGTGGACCGACGACGACACGTTTCATAAAAGCATGAGTACCCGTGCCGGAAAAGAGACCTTTGTTTTCTTTGAAGGACCGCCATCGGCCAACGGCCAGCCGGGAATTCATCATGTGATGGCAAGAGCTATTAAAGATATTTTCTGCCGCTACAAAACCTTACAGGGCTATCTGGTAAAACGCAAAGCCGGATGGGACACTCATGGATTACCTGTAGAACTTGGTGTTGAAAAAATGCTGGGTATTACCAAAGAAGCCATCGGTAAAACCATTACGGTGGCCGAGTACAACGATGCCTGCCGAAAAGAAGTAATGAAATACACCGATTTGTGGGAAGATTTAACCCGTAAAATGGGCTATTGGGTTAATATGGACGACCCATATATTACTTACGACAATCGCTACATTGAGTCGCTGTGGAGCCTGCTAAAAAAGCTTTACGACAAAGGACTGCTTTATAAAGGATACACCATTCAACCCTATTCGCCTGCTGCAGGAACCGGTCTTTCAACTCATGAGTTAAACCAGCCGGGCTGTTACAAAGATGTAAAAGATACTACCGCAACGGTACAGTTTACCGTTGTTCGCAATGAAAAAAGCGAGTCGCTTTTCGATGGCGATGAAAAACTCTCTTTCATGGCCTGGACCACCACACCCTGGACGCTGCCATCGAATACCGCGCTGGCTGTTGGCCCGAACATTCGTTATGTAAAAGTTAAAACTTACAATCCATATACCGGTGAACCAACTTCAGTAATTTTGGCTAAAGATTTGGTAAACAACTACTTCAATCCAAAAAACGCGGAGCTGGATTTAGAAAGCTATACCGCCGGTGATAAAAATATTCCTTTTAAGCTTGTGGCCGAGTACAAAGGAGCCGATTTGGCGGGCATTACCTACGAGCAGTTAATTCCCTGGATTAAGCCCATGGGCGAAGCTTTCCGCGTAATAACCGGCGATTTTGTAACCACCGAAGACGGTACCGGAATTGTTCATATTGCCCCCACTTTTGGTGCCGACGACGACCGCGTGGCAAAAACTGCCGGCATTGCTCCGCTTTTGTTAATCGACAAAGAGGGAACCCGACGCCCCATGGTCGATTTAACCGGAAAGTTTTACAACCTTGAAGATTTAGATGCCGATTTTGTGTCCAACTATGTCAATGTTGAAAGCTATTCAGAATTCGCCGGTCGCTTTGTAAAGAACGCTTACGACGAAAGCTTAACCGACGAAGATGCTTCGCTTGATGTAGATTTATCGGTAATGCTTAAAAAAGAAAACAAAGCCTTTAAAGTAGAAAAACACATTCACAATTATCCACATTGTTGGCGTACCGATAAACCCGTACTATACTATCCGCTCGATAGTTGGTTTATTAAAACCACCGCAATTAAGGATCGTATGATTGAACTAAATAAACCCATAAACTGGAAACCTAAAAGTACCGGAGAAGGGCGTTTTGGAAAATGGCTCGAAAACCTGGTAGATTGGAACCTGAGTCGCTCGCGCTATTGGGGAACACCCCTCCCTATTTGGATGAGCGAAGATGGCAGCGAGCAAAAATGCATCGGTTCAACCGAAGAGTTGATGAATGAAATTGAAAAAGCCATTGCTGCCGGATTTATGGACAAAAATCCTTACGCCGGTTTTAAAGTGGGCGAATTCAATAAAGAAAATTACGACAAAATCGATTTGCACCGCCCTTACGTTGATGATATTGTACTGGTATCAGAAAGTGGTCAAAAAATGTTCCGTGAAAAAGATCTGATTGATGTTTGGTTTGACTCGGGAGCCATGCCTTATGCCCAATGGCACTGGCCTTTTGAACATGCCGATGATTTTAACCAACTGTATCCAGCCGATTTTATTGCCGAAGGTGTTGATCAAACCCGCGGTTGGTTTTTTACCTTGCACGCCATATCGACCATGATTTCAGATAATGTGGCCTTCAAAAACATCATATCTAACGGATTGGTGCTCGATAAAAACGGAAATAAAATGAGCAAGCGCCTGGGTAATGCGGTTGATCCTTTCGAAACAATCGAAAAGCACGGCTCCGATCCTTTGCGCTGGTACATGATTACCAATGCACAACCCTGGGATAACCTTAAATTCGATATGGATGGCGTGGACGAAGTAAAACGCAAATTCTTTGGAACGCTGTACAATACTTACGGATTCTTTGCCCTGTATGCCAATGTCGATGGTTTCAAATATCAGGAAGCTGAGATTCCTTTGAATGAACGCCCCGAGATTGATCGTTGGGTAGTATCGCTTTTGAACTCGCTGATTATTGAGGTAAAAGAGGCCTATGAAAACTACGAACCAACCCGCGCCGGACGCGCCATTCAAAACTTTGTCATCGACAACCTGAGCAATTGGTACGTGCGTCTAAACCGAAAACGCTTTTGGGGTGGTGAATACAACAACGATAAAATTGCTGCATACCAAACACTCTATTCCTGTTTGGAAACCGTTGCCATTTTGGCTGCTCCCATTGCACCTTTTTATACCGACCGTTTATTCAAAGATTTAAGCGCAGCTACCGGTCGAAACGAGGGAATGTCGGTCCATTTAAGCACCTTCCCGGTGGAAAACAAACAGGCCGTCGATAAAGATTTGGAAGACCGCATGAATATGGCACAACGCATTTCGTCGATGGTGCTTGGCTTACGCCGAAAAGTAAATTTAAAAGTGCGTCAACCTTTAAATAAAATTATGGTTCCGGTTTTAAACAACAAAACCGCACTTCAGATTGATGCCGTAAAAGATATTATTCTTAGCGAAGTAAACATCAAAGAAATTGAATACCTGGATGATACTTCGGGAATATTGGTAAAAAAAATAAAACCCAATTTTAAAACCCTTGGCCCAAAATACGGCAAAATCATGAAGCAGATTGCTGCTGTAATTGGTCAAATGCAACAGGCCGACATTAGTAAGCTGGAACGCGAAAACCAATTTGAATTTGATCTTGACGGACAAAAAGTGCTTATAAACAACGAAGATGTTGAGATTCTGTCGGAAGATATCCCCGGCTGGCTGGTTGCCAACGAGGGTCCATTAACCGTAGCCCTCGACATTACAGTTACAAATGAATTACGAAATGAGGGAATAGCCCGTGAATTCATTAACCGGATTCAAAACCTCCGAAAAGAAAGTGGTTTTGAAGTAACCGACAAAATAAGCATCAAAATAGCTAAACACGAGGCTATTAATGACGCAGTAACAGAACACAAAAACTATATTGGAGCACAAACCCTGGCGCGTTCTATTGAATTGGTAGCGGTTCTGGAACAAAAGACAGCTAAACTCGTAGAACTGGATGACGACGTGATTACCAATATCCTGATAGAAAAGGTTTAATTGTTAATAACTAATTGGTAAAATAGCGCACAACGGGAGTTTTGATATGCTTTTTTTATTATTTTAGGTTCCTTAAAAAATAGAGCTATGGCAGACGAGAAAACAAAAACCAGATATTCGGATGAAGAGCTTGCAGAATTCAAGCAACTGATTCTTGACAAGCTCGATAAAGCACAAAAAGATTATGATATTCTGAAAAGTGCTTTGTCACATTCCGACGGCAACGACACGCTTGACACCTCGCCTACCTTTAAGGTGTTGGAAGAAGGCGCTATGGTGCTTTCGCGCGAAGAAACAGGAAAACTGGCTCAAAGGCAACAAAAGTTTATTCAGCATTTAAAAGCTGCGCTTATTCGCATCGAAAACAAAACCTATGGGATTTGCCGTGAAACCGGAACACTTATAGCAAAAGAGCGCTTACGTGCAGTACCTCACGCTACCTTAAGCATCGATGCCAAAAACAATCAAAAATAAATAATTGAAACCTGCTTTTTAAAAGAGGGAATTTATTGATTCCCTCTTTTTCCATTAAAAAAAACACATCTATGACCCGGGGACGTCTCGTAATTTTAATCATCTTTCTAATTTTGCTGGCTGATCAGGTGCTGAAATTCTGGATAAAAACCAACATGATGCTCGGTCAGGAATACCGGATAGCCGGTGATTGGTTTATCATTCACTTTACCGAAAACAACGGAATGGCTTTTGGTTTTGAGTTTGCCGGAAAAATTGGAAAATACTTTCTAAGCATCTTCCGAATTGTTGCCGTTACATTTATCAGTATATACCTGGCCCGATTAATAAAAAAAGAAGTTCCTCTTGGTTTTTTAATTTCAGTAGCACTGATTTTGGCCGGAGCTTCTGGCAATATCATTGATAGTGCTTTTTATGGACTTCTTTTTGAACACAGCAGCTATCAGGTATCACAATTTATGCCCAATGGTGGTGGATACGCCGGATTTCTGCAGGGGCGTGTGGTCGACATGTTTTATTTTCCAATTATTGAAGGACACTGGCCTTCATGGTCTCCCATAAAACCCACAGAATCATTTATCTTCTTCCGCCCGGTTTTTAATATTGCCGATTCTGCCATTTCGGTGGGTATGATGTTAATTTTGTTTTTTTACAGAAAAGTGCTTCAAAAAGAACTTTAATTTTTTTGCTTTGAGCAACACCAAACAGGGGATGCAATGGGATAAATTATTAACCCCCATGCGATATGGAAAAGAGGAGCTTCCAAACAGGGAACTCAATCTTTTACGCTCTGAATTTCAGCGCGATTACGATCGCCTAATTTTTTCTTCTCCTTTTCGGCGATTACAAAATAAAACCCAGGTATTTCCCTTGCCTGGAAGCGTTTTTGTTCACAACCGATTAACCCACAGCCTTGAAGTAGCCTGCGTAGGCCGTTCATTGGGAAACACCATTGCGGCATCGCTTGCAAAACATCACGCAAACAACCCCTTTATTAATGAAATTGGCTCAATTGTGGCAACCGCAAGTTTGGCTCACGATTTAGGAAATCCACCCTTTGGACACGCTGGGGAAAAAGCCATCTCCGAATTTTTTGTTTCGGGAAAAGGTCTGTTTTTAAAACCGCGGGTAAATGAGCATCAATGGGCCGACCTCACAAATTTTGAAGGAAACGCTAACGCGCTTCGACTTTTAACCCACAAGTTTAACGGCCGCCGTGCCGGTGGTTATGTGCTTACTTATGCCACTTTAGCCAGCATGTTAAAATATCCGTTTAACGCCTTACAGCGAAACCGCAAAAACAAATACGGTTATTTTGATTCCGAAACAGAAACCTTTTTGTCGATTGTTAAACAAACCGGTCTTATAAGCTTGTCGGAGAGCGAGCTGGTTTATGCCCGTCACCCTTTGGTGTATCTTGTCGAAGCCGCCGATGATATTTCGTACCAAATAATGGATATTGAAGATGCACACAAATTAGGCATTCTTTCGACCAACAAAACCACCGATTTATTAATGACTTTTTTTGATAAAGAAAAACAAGCCGCGTTTTGGAGCAAAAAAGAACAAATCTATCGGGAAGTGACCGACAAAAATGAGCAGGTCGCTTTTCTAAGAGCGTCAGTAATAAATCATCTGATAAGTACCATCGCTCAAATTTTTCTGAAAAACGAAAAAACCATACTAAATGGTGAGTTTTCAGGATCTCTGGTCGATTATTTAAGTGGTACGGAAAATCTGGCAATGGAAACGTGCAAAGAGGTTGCCTGGAAAAAAATATACAGCCATCGGTCGGTTATTGAAGTTGAAATTACCGGTTACAACGTTATTAATACCCTGCTCGAAGAGTTTACTCAGGCTATGTTTCATAATAGTGACGACTATTCAAAAAAATTGCTTTCTTTGATGCCGGTTCAATACCGTGAAGAACACCAATGCGAATATGAAAAAATCCGTTCGACCCTCGATTTTATTTCGGGTATGACTGATTTGTATGCACTGGATTTGTATAAATTGATAAAAGGAATTGGGCTTTAAAATCAAAAAGCCAATTAATAAAACCGCAACCAAAACTTAAAAACATTTATGATGCAGCAAAAAATAAAATCCGGTAAGATTTTTGTAACCGGCTTTTTTCTATTTCTCGGTTTGTTTTCTTGCAAAACAAATACCCCCGAATTAAAAGATAAAGCCGGCGCATTAATTCAGGCAGATAATCTTTACACCAACCAGACGTCAGACAACGATAGCCTGGTAAATTATTCGATTTACCTACCCTCGGGTTATAATGGCAAAGTTGCATTACCTGTGGTATTTTTTTTCGACCCAAAAGGAAATGGAACACTGCCGTTAAGCAACTATAAGGAATTAGCTAACAAGTTTGGGTATATTCTGGTTGGAAGCAACCTCATTAAAAACGGGTTGCCTGCAACATATACCTCCGCTTTATTCGAAGCGCTATTAAATGAAGTGCGTTCCCGTTTTTTAATCGACGAGAAACGGATGTTTACATCGGGGTTTTCGGGCGGAGCCAAATTAGCCATCCTTTTTGCCCAGCAATATCCCGAAATTATTGGAGTGGCCGCTTGTGGCGCCAGTTTGCCCTTGATGTCGAATCACGAACCCACTTATTATTATGTGGGAATTGTTGGCGATAAGGATTTTAATTATTTGGAATCGTACCAGACATTTTCGGTGTTCGACCAAAAAGGCTATGATTATACTTCGGTAGTATTCAATGGCGACCACAAATGGCCTCCTCTGGCTAGTTTTGAATCCGCCTTTACCGGATTCGAAATCTATTCGATAAAAACCGAAAGAACATCAAAAAACGATGCCTGGCTTAATAAACTATGGAACCAGATGCAAGACAGCATTCTGGCTCAGGAAAATCGGGGTGATTATTTTTCGCAACAACAAACATTGCGCCAGGCTTTGCGCTGGTTTTATGGTTTAAAAAGCATTAAAGATTTGCGCCAACAGGAAATTAGGGTACAAAATCACCCTGATTTCATTAATCGTGTTAATAAAAAACAACGCCTGATAAAAAAGGAAGTCAGCTTAAGAAGTGAATTTATCCGAGCCATTGAACAACGCGATTTAGATTGGTGGCGCTCCGAAGTGGAAAACATCCGCAAAACAATAACAAACGAAGACCTTGAGGTTGCTCTGGTAAGTGAGCGTTTGTTGAACTACATTAGTATGGCAAGTTACATGCTGACCAAAACCGATTTAGACGACGGCAAACTGGATGAAGCTTACAAAAAAATTCAGATATACCAGATGGTTGATCCCGAAAACCCTGATGCATACCTGATGGCTGCCCGTTATTTTATGCTAATGGAAGATACAGAAGCCATGGGTGCTAATTTTGATAAAGCCAAAATGCTTGGTTTTACTTATTTTGAAACGTATAAAAAAGAAAGCTCCTGGCGATTGCTAATAGAAGCTGCTGAGAAGAGCCGGTAAGACATTCAAAACCTCTAATAAAAAAAGGGCTATACGCCCTTTTTTTATTATTCGAACCGGTGAATTATTTCCTTAATTTTTTCAATCTTTTCGTTTAATAAAGCGTCTGTTTTGGCTTCTGCCAATAAGCGCAAATAAGGTTCGGTATTACTGGGGCGAATGTTAAACCACCAGTCGGCAAATTCAACCCGATAGCCGTCAAAATCGAACGAAGCGGTTGCTTTTTCTGTTTCCATAAAATGATTCCGTACGGCATCCATTGCCTCTTTTTTCTTTTCAATCTTGAAATTAATTTCTCCCGAATTAGCATACTTTCGAATACCATCGATAAGTTGCGAAAGGGTTTTGCCCTTTGCTTTTTGTTTGCTTACAATTTCGAGCACAATTAGCATAGCTAACAAACCCGAATCGGAATAATAAAAATCGCGAAAGTAGTAGTGCCCGGCCAGTTCGCCACCAAAAATGCCATCAATTTCGCGAAGTTTAAGCGCAGCAAAAGCCCGGCCAACGCGCCACATATGCATGGTTGAACCAAACGCCTGAATGTATTCGGCCACGGCTTTTGATGTGCGGATATCCTGCAAAACATTCCCTTTCAATCCTTTTTCTTCGAGGAAATAATGTGCCATTAAACCAATAATTAAATCGGGCGAAATAAATTTTCCTTTTTCATCCACAAACATAACACGGTCGGCATCACCATCAAAAATTACTCCAATGTCGCTGTTGTTTTTAAGTACGGCGGCTTTTAAATCGGCAACGTTTTCTTCAATCAGGGGGTTGGCTTCATGATTGGGAAAGGTTCCGTCCAAATCTTCGTAAAGATAAACCGGGGAATCACCCAATAAATCTTTAATCAACAAACCCGCCATACCGTTTGAACAGTCGACAGCCAGACTCAAATTCGAAAAATCGCTCAGGTATTTCTTTTGAAAATTCAGGTAAGCGTTTTTAACTTCAACATCAATTACTTTTCCCTTCTTTTCCACAGGAACAATTGTTCTTTCCTTCATCCATTTTTCGATAGTTCCCAATCCGGTGTCGTAACCAACCGGCAAAGCTTTCTCGCGCGACACTTTTAAACCATTATACTCTTTGGTATTGTGCGATGCAGTAATTTGTACCGAGGCAGTAAACCCATATTTTGCAGTCGACCAATAAACCATCGGCGTAGTTGCCAGTCCAATGCTATGCACATCGGCACCGGCATCGGTAATACCATTACACAAATACTCAAAAATTTCAGGTGACGAAACCCGAACATCGCGACCAACTAAAACTTTATCGGTTTTTAACAATTCCGGAATAAAAAACCCAATTTTATAAACGTCGTCTTTATTAAAATCTTTATTATAGATTCCTCTGATATCGTAAGCATGAAACGCTCCCATAGAACAAAATATTTAATGTTTGAATTAATCTGCGAATTTAATTCTTTTAATTTTTAATCCAAAAGTGCATTTTCCTGAAATACACCCAAAACCAAGGAATTAAAATCGCCAATTCTTCCAGGCCTCATTAACCTGTGGAGAAACAACTATTTGAGGATATTGTGGTTTATCGTTTAATAAAATTGATTGAATGGAAACTTCTTTTTTTAGGAAATTTTGCATCTCACCCATGGTAACGTTTCCTTTGTTTTCTTTTAGTTTTTTTAGAAAATAATACGTGTACAATCCGTGTTTCTTTTGTGGATGAGCGTGGGCCGTTTGGTTACCCGAACTGGCAGCAAAAACAACCATGTTCCCGGTAACCGGCATTATTTTTGGCACAACCTTTACTCCCCGTGCCTGAACAATCTCTTTGTTTCGTGCTCCTCCGGAAAAGCAACAATCCAAAACGCAGGTAACTTTTTGGCTGGGATGTTCGCTCAGACTGAAATAAACATCATCAAGTTTTAACGCCAAATCAATGTCGTTTCCTGTTAAATCGATGGGCAATAAATACGATTCGCTGGTCACAGGATGTGGCAACCCGTGTCCGGCATAGTAAAAGAACAGTTCAGCTTCCGGACCATAAGCATGTGCCAGCAGATTTAATTTGTGAATGCCTTTTTTCATTTGTGCCTGGGTGGCATCGGTAATAAAAATAATGTTCTCGTTAGGAATTCCCAGTGTTTTGTTAGCATAGGCCATAAATAAACTGGCATCGTTTACGGCAAAACTCACATCTACTTCGCTGGGCAGATTGTTGTGACGGTTTGAATAATGTTCGTTACCTATTATAAGGGCAAATTTATTGGAATAAGTCCGGTTAATTTGCGGAATATCCAAGGCGATGTCGCTTATCAAATCAGGAAGCGGCGATTGTTCATCAGCTAAATCATCGGGTTGCTTCAATGGCGGCTTAACCTCGGGCAATGAGGGCTCCAGCGCTAAAAAATTATTTCGGGGATATTTTAGGTGTGCCCCCACCATTAAATCGACAAGAAATGGAACTCCACCAAAAAAAATGCTGGGAACAGAAACCACATTAAAGGAAGAGCCAACAATCAGTTTTGAATCGTTGAATCCTTCTTTTTTTACCGTTAATTCAACTTTATTTTCCTGTCGAAATTTTAACGGGCGTTTTTGCCGGCGTTTTACCTTTACCTTACAGGGCGTTTGTTTATATGTGTTTTGTCCGTTAATAAATACCTGTGCTCCTTTTGGTTCGCTTTTTACCCGAATGTTTTGTTGTGAGCCTGATATTATGGCAGCACACGAAGAAAAACTCAAGGCTATTGCCCATAGTAAAATGTGCCGTAATATATTGGACTTCTTGAAAAAAGACATTTTGTTTAATGATTTGCTGTATAATTTGTTTGCGTTCAGTTAGATAACAATGTGTCATATTTGGTTGCGTGCAAAAATAATCAAAAATTTAATTTCTTTTTCTAAAGCCTGTAACAATCCCATTGTTTGCGGAACAAATCAATTTCGTTCTGTTTGGTGATTTCATCCCAGCTTAACAAACCGGCCATTATATCGGCAACTTTAATTAACTGTTTTTCTACCCATTCGGGCTGAAAAAGAACTTTTTCGGTTCGGTAAATTAAAAAATCAGCAAGTCGGGCAACGCGTTCAAAATTTACAGCATACCACAATTCTGCTTTTAACCAGCAAACTGTTGTGTCGGAGCAAGTCGGGCGAAGTTCATAGGCTTTTTCAGTAATTTTATCGACATTGGTTCCATAACGATAAAACAACTCTTTAAAATCGGGAACAGAAATGCCTGTTTGTTTGGCTTCGTCGTACCTGGCATCGGCAATTTCGATTAGTTTTTCAACAGTTGGCGGATTTTCCCAATCGCTTCCCGAAGCCCTGATGTTCTGAGTTTGACATTTTACAACCGGTTTGTTTAGCTTGCGCAGAACCTTATCGACTAATGTTTTTGCCATTAAACGAAACCCGGTAAGTTTTCCTCCTGTAATGGAAATTAAGCCCGATTCTGAAACAAACAGCTCCTCTTTCCGGCTAATTTCGCCCGGCGACTTTCCGGGATCCTGAATCAGGGGGCGAATTCCGGCCCAACATGAAATAATATCGTTTTTTTTTAAATTCAACCCGGTAAATTTACTATTGGTTGCTTTTAACAAATATGCCATGTCGTTGTCAGTAACAAGCGGTTTACGCAAATCACCCTGATACGGAGTATCGGTAGTTCCCAGGTAAACCTGATTGTTTCGGGGAATGGCAAAAATCATACGCTTGTCGTGGGTGTCAAAATAAAACGCTTCCAGAAGCGGGAATCGCTCTTTGGGAAAAACCAGGTGCACTCCTTTAGTCGGATAAAGCGATTTGGGCATTGGTTTATCGAGCTGATTCATAAACTGCTCGCACCAGGGGCCTGTTGCATTAACCAAAACCGCTCCGCTAACAGAAAACATTCGTCCGCTTAACGCATCCCGGAATTTTGCCCCGCATAATTGTTGATTGGTTTCCAAAAGCTGTTTTACCTCACAATAATTCAACGCATAAGCTCCAAGTTCCGCCGCTTTTTTCACGGTTTCTATTACCAGTCGGCCGTCGTTGGTCCTGTATTCGTAATATCGGTAAGCTCCTTTCAATCCTTTACTTTCGATAAACGGATACTTTTTTAAAAGCCGGTCCTTTTTAACCCAATGTGCTTTATACTCTTTTTTAACGCCGGCTAAAAAATCATAAATGAGCAAACCAATATATGAAAGTACACGATTTAATTGTCCTCCTTTAAATATAGGCAGATAAACCGGTGTAGGCAGCACAAGGTGAGTCGCGTTGTCGTGAAGAATTTTCCGTTCTTTTCCCAGTTGAGCAACAAATTTTAATTGCAGCTTTTCGAGATAACGTAATCCCCCATGTACAAGTTTTGTAGAACGGCTGCTGGTTCCCGACGCAAAATCGTTTTGTTCAATCAAAGCAACCGAAAGGCCGCGTGAAATTGCATCGAGAGCAATTCCGGCTCCGGTAATTCCACCACCAAAAATGATTAAATCGAAATTTTTTTTCTCCATTTCACCAATTAAGGCATCTCTTTTGCACGAACTGAAGTTTTCAGAATTGTTCATAAATCTTTGTATGTTTGCATTTGGTAAAATACGGCTTTTTTATGACTCTGTTTATGATTTTACCCGTAAAGAATCGATTAGAAATATTGAATACATGAAGCACGTTTCCTTTTTCTGTTGTGCGGCCATTGCGCTGTTATCTATTTTTGTTTTTTTTGCTTCTTGCGCAAGAATGTCGGCGCCTGCCGGAGGCCCAAAAGACGAAGCTCCGCCAGTTCCTTTAAAAAGCAAACCCCTAAACTATTCAACCAATTTTTCTGCCGATAAAATTCTGGTGCAGTTCGATGAGTTTATCGTGTTAAAAAACGTCAATCAGGAATTATTGGTATCACCACCTCTGCCTAAAAAACCCGATATAAAACTACGTGGAAAAAACCTGCTTATTCGCATTAATAATCAACTGAAAGACAGTACCACTTATAATTTCAATTTTTACAATGCCCTTGCCGATTTAAACGAAAACAACCCCTTAAGCAATTTTCAGTTTGAGTTTTCAACCGGACCTGAGTTTGATTCGCTTTATGTGGGTGGCGTTTTGTCGAATGCCTTTGATTACAAAACCGAACCGTCTCTTTTTGTGATGATGTACGAGCAATTCAACGATTCGATACCACGAACCCAAATACCCGATTATGTGGCCAAAACCGATGCGGAAGGCCATTTTTTTATTACCAACTTAAAGAACAAACCCTATTACATTTTCGGACTTCGCGACATGAATAATAACATGAAGTTTGATTTGCCCAACGAAGGAATCGCCTTTTTGGATTCTGCTTTTTCGCCTGGTTTCAAAGAGATTACGGTTATTGATACCTTGAAGTTACTTGATTTTATCTCACCCGATTTGCAGGACACGGTTTACCGCGACTCCGTTGTGCAATATCAGGAACTTGTTACTACCATTGGCGACATCCGTCTGTTTATGTTTATTGAAGATTACGCCACACAGTATTTCAGGCAAGTATATCGCCCTGAAAGAGAGCAGCTAATTTTTGCTTTTAACCTTCCGGTAGATGAAAATTTTAAACTCACACCTCTCGAAAACGTTTCGAATAAGGATTGGTTTGTAAAAGAACCGTTACTCAAAAACGATTCGCTGATATTTTGGATAAAAGATTCGGCCCTTTTTAATTCCGACAGCCTATTCTTTAGTTTGAGTTATACCATGAAGGATTCAAACCAACTTGATTTTGTAAGAACCGATACGATTTTAGCCTTTTTTCAACCCAAGGAAGAGGCCTCAAAAAGCAAAGCCGAACAAAAAAAAGGTGGACGTTTTAATTTGAATGTTTTTGCAAACAAAGAAGAAGAGACCGAGGTTGACTCAACTCCTCCACCATCGGAGCTCACTTTTATTAGTAATGCAAAAGGACAATTCGACCTGAACAAACCCGTGGAATTATTAGCCCGCTACCCCATTGCTAATGTTCAAAAAGAACACATTGTGTTCAATAAAATTGTTGACGACAGCCTACGCAGCGCGGTTAAGTTTGAAATTAAAAACCCTGAATTTAAACTCCGAAACTATTTGCTTCATTTTAAGGTTGAAGAAGATGAAAAATACGAACTCATAGTTAACAAAGGAGCTTTTACCGATATCTATAATAACACCAACGATTCAATAAAATATACTTTTACCACACGAGGAACAGAATATTACAGCAACATTCAGATGCATATAATGGGTGTGGTTGAACCTTCGCTAATTCAGCTAATGGATGAAAAAGAACTCGTACTTGAAGAACGTAAAATATGGAGCGATACTACCTTAACCTACGATTTTCTGCAACCTAAAAAATACATCTTTAAATTATTTTTCGATTTAAACCAAAACGATAAGTGGGATACCGGAAACCTAAAAGAAATGCGCCAACCGGAACCGGTTTTTTATTTTCCTCAGGAAGTTGAAACCAAAGGCAATTGGGATATGGAATACGAATGGGAATTATTTCCGGTAGGTCCACCAAAATTAAAAAAGGATAAAAAAACAAGCCAGGGAGCAGCAAGCCAGCCTAAATTTGGCACCTCTTCGGGCAGACAATAAGCATATTATGGCTGTATTAATGGAATTTGCAATCTTTCCTACCGACCGGGGAATTAGTGTCAGCCAGCAGGTGACACAAGTAATTGCAATGATAAAAGAAAGCGGTTATCCGTTTCAACTCACCGCCATGGGAACGCTTATAGAAACGTCAACGGTTGGTGAAGCACTAGAGATTGTTGAAAAGGCTGCTACACTTTTGCAGGAAGAAAGTAAACGTATTTATTCCACAATAAAGCTTGACATTAAAAAAGAGGCTTCGAACTTAATGGAAACTAAAGTTCAATCGGTGATGAATAAGCTGAATAAAGATAAATAACTATTTTATTACTTCCATTTTCATAAACACATCATCTAGCGGGCGGTTTTGTGGATTGGTTTTAACCTGTGCAATACTGTCAATTACATGCAGCCCCTCAACCACCTGGCCAAACACGGTATAGTTCTGATCCAAATGGGGTGTTCCTCCCTGCTTTCCGTAAGTTTCAATTTGATCTGTTGTGTATCGGAATAAATCGAGTTTTTGATACTCGGGTTCCAGCAATAGTGCAATGTTGTTAAATTCCTGATTCACCGCAACCATGTTTTGAGCACGCCCCAGGGAATCAATCCGTTGTTTTAGCGCAGTATTTTCGGGTTTTTCAATGTAATCAAACACCAATTTTTTTCGTTTGGGAAAATTTACTTTTTCTTCCATCTGTTTAAGTATTTCAGGAGTAAACAATTTACCCTGAACAATATAAAACTGACTTCCCGACGACTTCTTCTCGGGATTCACCTGATCGGGTTCACGGGCTGCCGCCAAAGCCCCTTTTTTATGGAATAATTCGGGGTGAAACTCTGCCTCTAACTGATAACCCGGTCCTCCGTTTCCGAGCGGAACGTTTGCCGGTGCGTTTTTCGATTCGGGATCTCCTCCCTGAATCATAAAAGCATTTATCACCCGGTGGAATAACAAACTGTCGTAGAATCCCTGCTCCACCAATTTAATAAAGTTGTCGCGATGCTGCGGCGTTTCGTTATATAACTCCACTTTCATGTCACCAAACGAGGTCTGTATTAAAACCATCTTCCGGGTTTCATCCGTGTTTTTTGGTTTTTCCTGAGGTGCTTTATTACTGCACGATATCAACATAAACAGGGTTACCAGAGTTAGTGTCAGAATTTCTTTCATCGGTTTTAAAAAATAAGTTTTGAATTACAAATATATTTATAGCAGGAATAAAAACAATATCAGCACAAAATTCTTAAAAACTCTAAGTTTTGCACTTTGATTTGTAACAATTTTGTAATTAATCTAATATTTGCTTTCTTTATAAAGCGTAATTTTACCGTCATAAAACCAACTTTCATCTTTTAATTTTGCGTTCTTTGCGGCTTGAATCCGTCGGTTTTAAATCACAAAAAAACGGGTTTACTATTTGCCCTTTTAAAACACATACCAAAATAATAATTATAATTCATTATCAGAATGAAAAATAAACTTCCTTTATTACTTATCGCTGTGCTTTTTGGAGTTTTGCCCTCTTGCGAAAAACCCGAAGGAACTGGTGGCACCTCGTCGATTGTGGGACGGGTGTGGGTTCGCGATTACAATGCCGACTTTAGCCGTGTGGTGTCAGAATATTGGGGCGAAGAAGAAGATGTTTATATTATTTATGGTAACGACTCTATTCACAGCGACGACGCTAAAACCAGCTATAATGGTTATTATCGGTTCAATTACCTGCAAAACGGCGAGTATACTCTCTTTGTTTATTCAAAAGACAGTACTTTTCAATCGCCTTCGGCACGGGTTACGGTAAAGCAAACCATAAACATAACCAAGCAGGGAAAAGAATACCTAGTTCCCATTATCACTATACTTGACTAAAAATGTGGGAGAAAAAAATAAATAGCGAACTGCAGGCTTTCAAAACAATTAATCTGGATGAATTAAACGAATTGCGTTTAATGAACCGTGTCGATCGCAAATTTGTTTTTCCTCTTAATAAACTTCCTGAACTGCTTGGTCGGGTTTCAACAAATTATCAGGTGTTGGAAATTAAAGGCGAGCGTTGTTTGTTGTATCAAACCGAATACCTCGATTCTCCGGAACTCGATTTTTATCACAATCACCAAAATCAACGTTTAAACCGTTTCAAAGTCAGGTTTCGCACGTACACCATTTCAAATAATACTTTTTTTGAAATAAAACGGAAAACCAATAAGGGTAAAACCATAAAAAAACGCATTGAAATTCTGGAAGAAGAAAAACCTGAAATCGACTATTCCTTCTTAAACAGTGTTGTTCCATTGGACAATCAATACCTAAGGCCGAGCTTAAGCAACCGGTTTAAACGAATTACACTGGCATCGTTTAAAAGCAATGAGCGTATTACGCTCGATTTTGATCTGGAAATAAAAGACCAGAATGCCCAAAAAGCATTACCTTTTTTGGCTATTGCTGAATTAAAACGCGAAAAAGCAGCAAACAATTCTCCATGTGCCTTGGCACTAAAAGCCATGAACATTTATCCCCGGGGGTTTAGCAAATATTGTATGGGAAAAGCCTTATTAAATCCCTGTTTAAAACAAAATGCCTTTAAGCCGAATTTGTTGTATTTAAAAAAGATAAAAAATGAATTTACTGATTAGTGTAATGACCGAACTCTTCGGTATTGAAATATTTAACGCCAACGACTTTGCAGAACTTGCCATGCGTTTTGCTTTTAACTTTCTGTTTACTTTTACCATTGTTCGTTACATTTATTATCCAAGAACCCGTCGGCGCGATTTCCTTTTTACGTTTATTTTAATTGGAATTGTTGTTTTTTTAATGTGCTTTTTGCTCGAAAGCGTTAAACTGCAACTGGGTTTTGCGCTGGGTTTATTTGCTGTTTTTGGAATTATCCGTTACCGTACAACCACCATTCCCATTAAAGAAATGACTTACTTATTTGTGGTTATCGGCCTTTCGGTGGTAAATGCCTTAGCTAACAAAAAAGTGAGCTACGCAGAATTGCTTTTCACCAATTTAATTGTTGTTGCGGCAACTTTATTTATCGAAAAATTCAAAAACCTGGAGAACGAATCGTTTACCGTTGTACTTTACGAAAAAATTGAATTGGTAAATCCGGATCGAAAGCAAGAACTAATGCAGGACTTAGAAAGTCGGCTGGGAATTAAAATTACACGAATCGAAATCAGCTCTGTTGATTTTCAAAAAGACATTGCAAAAATACTGGTGTTTTTCTTTAAAAGTGAACAAACCTGGGCTAATCAGGAAGATATTGAATATAGGACCATAAGCAATGAACAATAAAACACCCTTCTTTTTTCTTTTTTTCTTTCTTTTTTCCGGTGTTATTTTGGGTCAGAAGAAAGACTTTAAAAGCTGGAATTCGGTTCAGGTCTCACTTGAGCTCACAAAAAAGCTGGATTTAAAATTAGAGCAGGAATTCCGTTTTGAAAACAATGCTTCGTATCTGGGCGATTACCTTACCATAGCCGGGATATCGTACAAAATAAATAAGTTGCTTCAGGTGCGAGGATACTACCGTTACCAAATAAACCGCAATCCAAAAATCGGATACCAAACCATCAAAAGGCTATATGGCGATATTCGGCTCAAAGAGCGCTTTAGCCGATTTGATATTTTATGCCAGGTCCGGTATCAACTTAGCTTTTTGCCCGATAACGACGCCGATTTTACATACTTTAACCCACAGCACCTCAGGCATAAAATTCAGGTTGCATACGATGTCCCTAAAAATAAATTAACTCCTTTTGTTTCTTACGAAATGTATCAGGCTTTAAACAACCCCATTAAAAACACGGTTGAAACTCACCGTTACTCGGCAGGCTTAGATTTCCCTATATCGAATCAGCTTGATGCAGAAATTTATTACCGTATTGAAAAAGAAAATGATTTAATCCATAAGGCAAAACTAAACTATATTTTAGGAATTGGTTTGAGCATTAACCTGTAGTTTTCTTTTTTAAAGCGCTTTGATTGGTATTTTTTTACTTTTACCTATTGAAAAACAAGAGAAATCATTAAATTTGGTGAAACGAAGAAAAATCAAACACGAAATATAATTAATCCTGATAATATGAAGTACCTGAACTGGCTTGTAATTCTGTTTTTTATTTTTGGTTCTGTAAGTTGTGCTGATAAAACAGACAAGCAAAAAAACATAGCTGGCGACATTACACTCGACAAAGTTCCCAGCCAGGAAAAAGCTGTAAAAAAGATGTTTTTTAATCTTCCATCACCCATTGAGTTAACACAAACACTGTTAGCTACCGAAAGTGCTTTTAACCCCGACTTGCTGAATCCAATTTCGAATGTTGACAAATACAATTCGTCGTCCGATTTGGCGCTAAACTTTGGTGTTTATGGTGCCGACTTGTGTTACTGCCGTGTTTACGACCAATTGCAATCATCCATCAGCTATTTATCTGCCATCCGTAAAATAACCGATTTGTTACAGATTCCTGAAGACGAAGGCGCAGAAACCATAAACCGGATTGAAGAAAACATTGAAAACCGTGATTCAATTTTTCAGATTATTGCTGAAACTTATGCTGGTGCCAACGGCTATTTAAAAGAAAACGAACGCGATTTAACGGCTGCATTTATTTTAATTGGTGGCTGGATTGAGGGAATGTATTTTGCCGTAAATCTGATGGACGGACAAATTAATCAAACCCTGATTAATAATATTGCTGAGCAAAAATATGCTATTGAGAACCTGATGTCGTTAATTGGAGAGTACAAAGAAAACCCGGCAATTGCTGAGTTTTATCCTCATTTTGAAGAACTTGCTGCTGTTTACTCAACGGTTGAAATTTCGCACGAAAAATCGGTTGTAGTAACTGACCAGGAAGCAAAAACCACAACCATTGATAATGAAATGAAAATTATTGTAACTGATAAACAACTGAGTGACATTACCCGCTTGGTAAATCAAATCCGATTAAAAATTGTTAGTTAATTATACATATTGAACGCATCCAAAAACACACCTAATGAAAACAATAAGCAAATTTATAATACTTTTTGTACTACTTGGGGGATTTCAGTTGACGGGTTTTTCGCAATGTAAATCGTTCACCAAGGATTATTGTAAACCCAAGTTACATCCTTACATTTATAATGGGCAATTAAACAGCGCCGTACTTAATCAGGGCGATGTTGCTGAGTTAATGCTTACGTTTTACAGCAATCAGGATTACCGGATAGTTGTTTGTGCTGCAGAAGAATTAGGCCCGGTTCGATTTCGCCTGCTCGATCTTAACGGACAGGTTCTTTTTACCAACGAAGATCATAATTTTATAGAATATTGGGATTTTAGAACCCGGGCAACCCACCAACTAATGGTTGAAGTAAGTGTTCCGGAATCGGTTGGTGAAGAAAAACTGCTTAAAAGCGGATGCGTTTCTATACTTATTGGATTTTTAGACAATCAATAAAAAAGCCGCTTAATGCGGCTTTTTTATTGATTAACTTCTCTTTTTATTTTAATACTGCTTTTCCAGTACCAATCATACTTCCGTCACAAAAAATATCAACCGTATATTCTCCTTCTTCAAGAACTCCCTCTTCTGAGACTTCGAAATAAACAGTTGCCGGAGTAAGGGTTCCATTGTATTCAATTTGTCGAACAGCAGAATAAGCAATTTCCTCGCCCTCATAACTAAAAACCGGCGTATTGTGTTCAATTAAAATGTGTTCTTTGGGATCCGTAATGCGTACATAAACATTTTTCATTCCCTGAGGAGCAATTACATTTTCGTCGAGCGAAAAATTAACAGCAAAACGCTTGGCTTTTCTTGCCCGGTTGGTTAATTTCCCCTTTTGATTATATGATTCCATATTTACTCCAATGGCCTTAATCACCGAGGCTTTTGCAACTTTATCGGTTGCTTCTTCAATCTTTACTGTTAGCTCCCGATTTTCGTCTTTTGCCGTTTTATATTGTTTTTTTATCTGAACGTTTTCTTCGGTTAGCTGAATATTCAGCGTGTTTAGTGAATCAATCTGGTGAATAAACCCTTTCATAATATCACGCAGGGTCTTTAATTCCTTTTTGTATTTGTCAATCTCATTGCGGTTCTGTACTTTGGTACTGCGCAATTCTGACATCAATTCTTTAATTCGCTCTTTTTCTGTTGAAAGCTGAGCCGAAATGCTATCGTTGGTGGTTTCCAACCCGTCATAATCGTCGAGCAGACTCTGGTACTGAAAAGTAAGTGCTTCTTTTTCATTACTTACCTGATTTAATTCGGCTATTTTCTGCTCTGTTTTTTGTTGCTGAACTATATATAAATACCCCAGCCCCACTAAAATAACCAATAACAATATAATTATTATTTTGTATGCTCTGTCGTTTTGTTTTGCTGAATTGAATTCTTTTAGATTATCCACGTTTAATGTTTTTTGGTTTAATGCACGAGCCACAAATTTATTACTTTTTTACAAATACCAAATGCTTAAATCATTGGATAAGCGCTTATTTTTTAAGCGGGTAAAATAGCCTTGTTGGAAACAAATCCGAAGAAAACGTTACGGTTGTTTTGCACTTATCGGCCACGCGCTTCCCGAAACTGAGGATAAGTGTGCTACAATGCTGCCTATTAAAATTTTAGCTTCTACCCTAATCGGCACTTTTGCCTGGTCGTCGCTAACCCAAACCACCATTTCTTCGCCTTCGGTAAAAATAGTACCGGCAACCAATTCTACAGCGAATTTCTGACATCGATACTTTATTTCATCTTTGTTTTCAATCTCCTCAACACCCAAATAACGTATGGTAAGCGGAAAAATCTCGTTGTCGACCACAACGCAAATTCCAACCGTGTCGTTTAAATGAAGTTTATTGTACGATAGGGTTCGGGTGGCATAAATGGCGGTAAGTAAATCGTAAACGCAGCCCGAATACTTTAAGGTGTCGGTTTTGCGCGGGGTATTACTGTTTTGGGTCGACGAATGGATTACGTTTTGTTTAAAGGTGTATTGATTGTTTACCTGAAAACCACCCTCGCTGGTAACACGTGAAAACCAGAGCGGTGAAAGCGTAGCAGAATCGGCAACACTTTGATAAACATCGCGCACTTTAAAAAACCAATCGTAATTTGGGAGCGTTTTTCCGGTACTTACAAAATGATACGCTTTTTTATTATTCCACAAAGCGGGTCGGGTTTCAAAAGTTGCCTCTGCTGCATGAAACCAAAAAACCCCCCAGTTGTAATATACCTGATACAAGGCATATTCACCGGAACGAAAGGTTTGATTCTGAACATTACACTGAGCCAACAATTTGCCTTGGTAAAACATCAGTGAAACGACGCAAAACAGAAAAAAACTTTTTATACTATTTCCTTGTAACATGTTCAATGCATTTCTTTTACACTGCTCTTTCATTTTGGCTTTGCCGATAAAGCCTGGCAATATAATCAACGGTTTGGTTGATGGGCGTATATTCAAATCCTGCTGTTTGTGTAAAAAGAGCTCCGGAATAACTGTCTGTTGCATGCGAAACCCGGTGGGTTTGCCTGGTAATTTGAGGCGTGTTTCTTGTAAAAATTGAAGCAAGTGCTATTAAGCGCCATGCAATTCCGGTAATTAAACGGTTTGCGTAAATTTTAGGCTGCCCCACTTTTAATTTGTCTGCAATAAGAGAGAAAAATTGTTGATAGCTTAGCGTCTCAGAGGCCAGAATAAATCGTGAACTTTCTGCTTCGTTTTTCATTAAAAAAATCATGGCGCGGCTAACATCCCTGACATCAACATAACTGGTTGTTCCTTTAGTGAAAAACTTAAGCCCGTTATCGATAAGCGGAAAAAACGAGGGGCTTCCCTGGTTCCAAATTCCTGGGCCAAGAATTACTGCCGGATTAACTATTACAGCGCTCAAACCCTCAGCAATTCCCCTCCAAATTTCCATCTCAGAATAATATTTGCTAAGCGAATACGTTGATTTCCCGGAGGCCGACCAGGGAGTGGTTTCATCAACAAGCTGCCCTTTAATTTTTCCGCCAATAGCCGCAATGCTGCTAACATGACAAAGTTTTTTAACCTTTTTTTGCAAGCAGGCATTCACAACATTTGCGGTTCCTTCAACATTGGTTTCTAAAATCTTATTCCTATCCTCTTTTCTGAACGAAACAAATGCGGCACAATGATAAACCTCAGCATTTTCGGGAATCTGTTTTAGCAACCCTTCATAATCGAGCACATCGCCTTCAACCCATTGAATTTGTTCCATCAATTTGTCGGGAGTTGTGGTGTAAAATTTTAATTGCGATTTGAATTTTTGAATAGAAGACCCCGGGCGCATTAACGCTACCACTTTATTTTTGTTGGTCAATAAATCGAAAATAAGCCTTACCCCCACCATTCCGGTGCCTCCCGTTACAAAAACCATGGCAATATCAGTGCTAAAAATTAAACATGATGCAAGGTGCAAAAAAAGTTTAATTTATACGGCTTTCGGGTTCAACAAATAAACTTTTCCTCTTTTTTGCGTACAAAAGTGATGATTTGCTATATTTACTAAATTTTTATTTGTGCCATGAAAAAGTTGTTTTTGTTCATTATTCTTGCCGGAATGGGCATTTTAAGTGTGGCTCAGCAAGAAGACACCAATTATTTGCATGTAGTTGAAAAGAAAGGCTTCAAACAAAAAGCGGCTTTTATACCGTCGGCCATTCACAATAATTATGACCTTATTTACCATCGGGTTTATTGGAAGTTAGATCCTTCGATAAAAGCTATTTCGGGATCGGTTGCTTCCCATTTTAAAACACTTTCCGACGATTTTTCATCGGTGCATTTTGACCTTTCAGTGGCATTAACTGTTGATAGTGTCTGGTATAAAAACGAAACAACCAGTTTTACGCATACCAGCGACATTCTTACCATTAACCTTCCGGATCCTTTATCTCAAAATACCATCGATTCGGTTACGGTTTTTTATCACGGCGTTCCTCCCGAATCTGGTTTTGGAAGTTTTGAAGCCAGCACACATGGTGGTGTTCCGGTTTTATGGACGTTGTCGGAGCCCTACGGGGCTAAAGAATGGTGGCCTTGTAAACAAACCCTGACCGACAAAATTGATTCCATTGATATTTATGTGGAAACCCCTTTGCAATATCGGGCGGCATCGAATGGAAAACTTGTTTCAGAGACCGTAAACGGCGATTTAAAAACTGCATACTGGAAACACCGGCACGCAATTACTACATATCTGGTTGCTGTTGCGGTTACAAATTACGAATCGTATGCTGATTATGCCCAGGTAAGCGAAACCCAAACGGTTGAAATCTTAAATTATGTTTATCCCGAATCGAAAAGCAGCGCCGAAATAGCTACAAAATATACTGTGGGGGTAATGGAACTTTTTAGTTCATTGTTTATTCCCTATCCTTTTGCTGACGAAAAATACGGACACGCACAGTTTGGTTGGGGCGGGGGAATGGAGCACCAAACCATGAGTTTTATGGGAGGATTCTCATCCTCATTAATTACACACGAACTGGCACATCAGTGGTTTGGCGATTACGTTACCTGTGCAAGCTGGCAAGACATTTGGGTTAACGAAGGTTTTGCTGTTTTTTGTGAAGCCCTGGTTCAGGAGCACCTAAATCCGAATTATTTTTTGCAATGGAAAAAAGATCGTATACAACTCGTTTTAAGTCAGGCCCGATCGGGAAGTGTTTTTGTAGAAGATACCACGAATGTAGATCGAATATTTAGCTATCCGCTAACCTACCAGAAAGGCGGATTAATATTACACCAGTTGCGTCACCAAATAGGCGATGAAGCTTTTTTTTCAGGAATAAAAAATTTGCTTACCGATGCTGAAACAGCTGATGGATTTGCCTCAGCAACACAAATTAAATCTTTTTTTGAAAATGCTGCCGACACCAACCTTAGCTCTTATTTTAACAATTGGTATTATGGTCAGGGTTATCCCATATACACTATTAACTGGCTGCAGGAAACCGATGGGGCTGTGTCTGTATCTATTAAACAAACCACAACCCACAGTTCCGTAACTTTTTTCCCAATGCAGGTTCCGATTTTGTTTAAAGGAGCAAATCAAGATTCGTTAATGGTTTTTCACAACCTTGAAAACAGTCAATCCTATAGCTTTAATCTTGATTTTGAAGTGTCAGAAATTGTTTTTGATCCGGAATACACCCTTATTGCACCGCATCCGGCTCAGATAATTTTAAACATTTCGGAAGATGTTCTGAACGAAAGCATTATTATTGCGCCCAACCCCACCAATGAACGCTTGTACATTAAAAGTAAGGGTGTAAAAATTAAATTGGTTAATCTTATCGATAATTCCGGTCGTCAGGTTTTTACCCAATTATATCCCGACAATCCTTCACGGATACATTTGGATATGACAAACATTCCCTTTGGTTTTTATTATGTGCGTGTTGAAACCGATAAAGGGGTTGTAGTAAAAACAATGGTCCGGAATCCTTAGTTTATTCGAACAGCCAGATTTGTTTCGGGTGAAATGAGTACCGTTCCCGGCGGAACATAAACTTTGTCGCCGGGTTTTACGTTTGAATAAACTTGTTTAGTCCCCACTTTTTTGTAACTGGTGATTTTTATTTTTTTGTTGTTCACCTTGTAATAAAGAAAGAAATCTTTGTTTTTTGGATGGTTAATTACATCTAACAGTATTTGCGCGTCTTTAAAATAGTTATAAACCACCTGGCCATCCTCAACAATTATGTAATAATCTTTACCATCGACCGGAATTATGCTTTCGGTTTTTTGTGAGGCTACAATGGGCTTATTCTCGAACATCGGAATTAATACATGTTGCAGGTAGGTTTTACGCACGTATCCGGAATAAAATTCAGCAACTGCGTTTGAAAAAAGTTGGGCCAGCCGGGCCTCGTCAATTGGTTCCTGCTCACGCGCCAACAGGGTAAGATTAATTATGCTAAAAAGATTCTGCTTAAAGTTGGTTGTGTCGAGCGGGATTGGATTGTTTTCGGCAAACAACTCTTCGTAAAACAGGCTCCGCTTCATCACCAACTCGGCATATTTAATGGCGCTTTCTCCGGCACCGTTATAGCGACGTACTCCTTCGAACTTATTTTCGGCATTATATTGTTTTACTTTGGGAAGAAAAACAAACGGGAATTTTACCATCGCCTGCACGCTGATAAAGTGGTGTCGTCCTTTTTTATCGAAATAAAATAAATTTTGCCAAACTGCTTTATCGGTTCGGTATAAATACTGTGCTGTTTTGCGATATAGCTGAGGTAAGCCGGTGCTCATGTTTTTGTCACCGATAGCCCAGGGATTAAATGCTGATTCGGTAAATTGCTGTGCCAAAACAATACTTAACGATGGAGCATCGCTCCCAAGCTCCTGATATGCTTTCCAGGCTTCCTCTTCGTAATAACGAACCATGTTTGTTGGAACATATCCAACACCGGTATTAAATGCCGGATTATAAATTACATAATAACGAACTGAATTTGAAGGACGAAAGCTTTGCAGCTCGATAGGTATTTGAAAATTCTCGGGAATCTTGTTTTCTTCCCTCGATTTTAAAAGTGCTTTTCGCTGAATCTCAAACTCTTTATAATGTTTGGGAACCATCCGTTTATAATTAACCAGCTTTTTCATGTCGCCGTCAATCGAAACCGGACCGGCTAACAAAACCTGGGTTTGTAACATTAATTCAATCCCTGCTAATATCAACAACGCGTATCTCATCTTACATATCTTTTTCTTGAACCCCGGCAGAAGGCTTTTATAAACACCGGTTTATACCTAACTTCGTTTTGGTTTTCTGGCTGGTGTGGGGTTTTTCCTACTTTATTAATTTCCCTAATAAGCAGTTACAAAAATAATCAAATTTTTGATACCAGAAACAAATCAAGTGTCAGCTTATCAGCTTGTTTTGATAGGAAAATGTTGCTATCAGCGCCACGATGCGATGTGGTAGGCTACCGTAAAATATACCACATTATTATGCTGTCCTTTTTGAATGGTGTTGTAGTTGGGAAAAAAAGGACGAACAGGAAGTAGTGAATAGGAAAAATGTGCCTGAAAAGAAATTTTCTCCGTCCAAAAGTAACTAATCCCCAACAATCCGCTAAATTCGAATTTATTAAAATCGGGTTCGGCGGCTATTAGTCCGGTTCCGTCTTTATCTTCGAGCGCTTTAATTAAATAACCAATGGCAAAACCGCCTTCAAAAACCAACTTTTTATAATAAAAATACTTAAGTGTAATGGGCATTTCAACATAATGAAGTTGTGATTTATAATACACATTATTTTTCGTGTCGGCCTTTTTACTCCCTTTTTGTATGTAGCGCAAGCCCATCTGAAATTGAGTTTTGGTATAAATATCGCGGTTAACATAGGCGCCTAACAATAACCCGGCTTTGTTATATCCTTCAAATTGATCGCCGTCGAGCTGACTGGCCACAACTCCTGTATAAAAGCCTCCGTTAAATTCCTGAGCCCTTAGCCCCAAAGGAATAAGCAAACAGAAAAACCAAAGTACAGGTGTTTTCATATGCAATAATCTTTTTTTAAACGCTCAAACAATTGTTCCATTCCTTCTCCTGCTGATTTGCTGATTACCGTAAAATTCATTCCGAAAGGAACTTCTACAGGATGCGGATCGATTAAATATTTTGAACATTTCGTTTGTGCAAAGCGGATAAGTCCGGCTGCCGGATACACATTTAGTGATGTTCCTATTACCAAAAAAATATCAGCTTTGCTTACCAGTGGAACTGCTTGATCAATAGCCGGTACTGACTCGCCAAACCATACAATATGTGGCCGTAGTTGGGCTCCTTTTTCACACAAATCGCCCAAATGAATTGGTTTTGTACCAATATCGTAAATCAACTCGGGGTGTTTTGAACTCCGTACTTTGGTGAGTTCGCCATGTAAGTGCAAAACCTGAGTACTTCCGGCCCTTTCGTGCAAATTATCAACATTTTGAGTAATTACCTGAACCTTAAAACGTTGCTCCAGTTCAGCAATAATTTGGTGCCCCCGATTTGGCTCTACTTCGTCGAGTTGTTTGCGCCGATGATTATAAAAATCGAGCACCCGCTTTGGGTTTTCTATAAATGCTTCGGGTGTTGCCACCTCTTCAATACGATACTGTTCCCATAAACCCCCGGAATCACGAAACGTGCTGATTCCACTTTCAGCACTCATGCCCGCTCCAGATAAAACCACCAATCGTTTTTTACTCATCGCGGCCTCTCTTTTTTATTTGATAAACTGGTTTATTCGCTTTTTGCCAGGCATTAAAACCATTTTGCAAATGAACAACCATTGTAAATCCTTTATCAACAAGCATTTGGCTTGCCGTTTGCCCTCGATTACCATACGCACAATAAATTAGAATGGGCGTGTTGCAATCAAGGGTGTCGGTGCTGCTAAGTAAAATTTCTTTAGTAGGGCACCATAGCGATTCCGGAATTATTGCCTGTTTATAATCGGCACTATCCCTAACATCAAAAATGAATTTCTGTAAACAAGTGTCGATGCATTGCTGAAATTCATCGGGTGTTGCTTGCAAAACCATCGCTTTGCTTTGTGAAAAAGCCGTTCTGGTTAAAAAGATTATAAGCCAGATAGAAATTAAAAAAACCTTAGTCCTCATCGGGTAAAACCATTAATTCAGATAAAACCAAATCGGAAAGAAAAACTCCTTCATCGGTTAATATCATACTGTTATCTTTTAAGTAAAGCTTTTCCTGTTTTATATAGGGTGCTGCTTTTTGTATTAATCGTTCTTTTTCTTCGCTTCCAAAAAGACGTTCAAAAACGTCGAGCTTTATGCCCCAGCGGGTTCGTAACGACGTTATTAAAAATTCGTTATACTTGTTTTTCTCGCTAAGTGTTTCTGATTCTTGTGGTAGTTCTCCTTTTTGAATGGTGTTTACATAAACCGATAAATTTGAAACGTTCCACGAGCGGGTTTCAATATTGTAAGAATGGGCTGAAGGTCCCAGCCCAATATATTTTTGCTGCATCCAATAGTTGGTATTGTGCTGCGAAAAAAAACCCTTCTTTCCAAAATTTGAAATCTCGTAATGGATAAAATCCTGCTCTTTTGCCCAGTTCACCAACGCTTTAAACTGAAGAATGCTTTCTTCTTCGCTACATGGGAAAATTTTGCCTTGCCTCGATTTTACTTCGAATACCGTTCCTTTTTCATAGGTTAAGTGATAGGCTGAAAGATGCTTTACATTTAAGGCGGATACCTGTTCAAGGTTTTGGTTCCATAAAGTCCTGTTGCTTTCCGGCAAACCATAAATTAAATCGACGCTAATGTTATGAATGCCGGCATCCTGAACCCGTTTAACCGAATCAACCGCTTCCTGGGCTGTGTGGCGGCGGTTCATTAATTGAAGCTGATGGTTGTGAAACGATTGAATTCCAATGCTAAAACGGTTTACCGGTGTGTTGGCAAGCAGGCGGATTTGTTTGGTTGATAGGTCGTCGGGGTTGGCCTCGATAGTTATTTCGGACTTCGAGTCTAAACGAAACAGGTTGTTGGCGGCATCCAGAATCATGGAAACCTCGTCTGCAGACAATAAAGAGGGCGTTCCTCCTCCAAAATAAATGGTTTTTATGGTTTCTCCTTCCAACCACAATTGTCGAAGCTCCATTTCTTTTATCAGTGCATCAACCAATTCGGGCTTGCGTTTTATTTGAGTTGT
Organism: Bacteroidetes bacterium HGW-Bacteroidetes-4; assembly: GCA_002840905.1. GTDB lineage: Bacteria > Bacteroidota > Bacteroidia > Bacteroidales > SZUA-534 > GWE2-40-63. The sequence continues at coordinate 40,501 of PHDD01000022.1, forward strand.
GGTATAAAAATCGCAATAATGGCAGCGCGTTCTGCAAAAAGGAATATGAATATAAATACCCGACATGTATCCTGTTTTGGTCAAAGTTATAAAACTTTGCATATAAACGATTCGCTTTTTCCTTTAAAGGGCTCTAACCAATGTGTAAAAAAATTAAAAAGCCCGTCGATAGTGTCCTTGACACGTTGACGGGCTTTGTTTTAACCAACCTATTTCTTTCATTTCAAATATAGGTGCTTTGTGTTTTTAAATAAAACGGAATCGACAAATCGTGTGTTTATCACGACCAATAGTTTAATGTCTGATTGTTGGGGTGTTTTAAGACAATAAATTTCGACAAACGGCATCATATTATCGATGAAAAAGCATCGTGCCAAACAAACCCACTCCTTATTGGCCAATTTTAATTTCTCTGGGTTTGGGTTCCCTAAAGTAAACCGATGAAAAATCGTAATAACCCAGCGAATTCAAATGCAGGTCTTGTACATTCGCTCGCATAAAATGCACTTTTGTTTCCTTGTCGCCCTTAGTTTGTATCAATAAATAATCGGGCGGATTGCTCTGAAACTTATCAATATGTTTGTCGAGAAATTGAGAAACCCGGTCTTGATTCACATCGACAACCAGATGTAATAAACCCTGCTCAAATAGTTGTATTTCTTTTGGTGGTGAGGTGATAAAAGAAATAACCACAGAGTCGAGAAATGGAAGCTGCTCGTTTTGTCGGGTTTTTCCAAAATATTTTGGGTTGGCCACAAGGTTAATGGGATCGGTTTTCTTTTTCGGGTTACTAAAGCAGAAGGGTCCGGAACCAATGGTGCTTTTAAATCCATAGGCATCAAACGCCTCCTGCGGAAAGACCAAACTTTGGGTTCCGGCTAAAAAATGAAGAAACAAGGCATCGGGTTGGTTCAATTCAAAAACAAGTAGGGTGTCGTTAATGGCTTTAATTCCCAAAAAATTACATTGCTGATTTGATAAGCTTTTATCAATAATTGCCTGAAATCCTTTTATGTTTTGAACCTGTGCCGAAATTTCCTGTTGGCTTAAATACCGGTAATGGCAAATCTGCTCGATGCTGTATTTTACATCAGATGCAACTATTCTTCTGCCTTTCCCTTTGTGAAAACAAGGGTCGTCATGAAAATATGCGTGGTTGACAAGTTCAAATTGATAGTTTAAACCATCTTCTGAAACGGTCCAGTTTTCAGCTAAAAGTGGTTCAATAGAGAGGTTTCGGGTGTTATATTTAACTAACCCGATATACGCTTGTGAAAGAATCATCTGCTCACTCCGCTTAAGTACCTGCCCGGGAAATATCAGATCGGGAACTTCATTGGAGTTAAGGTACAAAACGCCTCCGTATTTTTCGCCCCGTTTTTGGTCGTTGCTTCTATTGCAACGATTAAAACCAATGATTAACAAAACACTGGCTGTTACCCAAAAAACAGAATACATGAACGAAACTTTCATCAGCGTTTTCTTTAGGCTAAATTAGCAAATAAAGGAATGAGAAATCCTCCCTAATTTTACTAATATTTTGTGAAAAAGACAAATGGAAATTAAAATCATCGTTTTAAAATGATTCGTTCGCCCAGGGATTTTGAAATTTCAATCTTAAATTGGGTATAAGCCATATACCGGTCGAGTAGTTCTTTTATTTTTTCCTGGTTGTCATTGTTGTTTTCCGTAACCTTTAGTTCGTTTTCAATTTCTTTTAAAAGCACCATTACCAATTCGTATTTGTACCCCGAAATAGCCTGATCGATAACCTGTTTCAGATTATCCTCCTCTGTGGTAATGTAAGTTCCTTTTTTACTCCACATTTTACTTACCTCGTGCGTGTCGGCCATTAAAGATGCGGCTTCTTTTGAAACCAACTGGTTTTCGTGATTGATGAAGTAACTGCTGGTTACGGTTTTTCCTTCAATAAGACGCTTTCGGTATTCATCATAAATAAATTTACAACCCGGGGTGCTTATTTGAATTTCACCTTCAACCTCGCGATTGATATACTGTGCGGTAGTTACCTGTTCTTCAGGATTCTCATCTGTTGCTTTAATGGTAAATAACACTTTATTTCCATAAATTAAAAGCAGGCGAATAATTTCCCTGTCGAACCACTCAAATTTATTGGTTTCCGGTGTTGTAATCCTTAATGGTTCGCCCAGCGGGTTAACCGGACTCGGCTCATCTTTTTTCCAGCTTAATTCCCGTTTCCGATAAAGAATTTTGTTAATCTCGGTGTGCAGCACGGCCTCGTCCACATCCATAATGGTGGAGCATTCCTTAACATACAAGGCTCGGGTAATTCCGTCGGGAATCACGGCAACGGTACGCACGATATCGCTAATCAGGTTCGCTTTTTTTACCGGATCGCCTTCGGTCTCGCTTAATAAGAGTTTGGTTTTAAACGATATAAAATCGGTTTCGTTGGCTTTTATAAAATCATAAAAACCCGTAGCGCTGTGTTTATGTGCATAGGAGTCGGGGTCTTCGCCATCGGGTAGTAGTACCACCTTTACATTCATTCCTTCTTCCAAAACCAGATCGATTCCGCGAAGAGCCGCTTTAATACCTGCGGCATCACCATCGTAAAGTACGGTAATGTTTTGTGTAAAGCGTTTTATCAACCGGATTTGATCGGCTGAAAGAGCCGTTCCCGATGAAGCAACCACATTTTCGATTCCCGCCTGATGCATGCTCATCACATCGGTATAACCCTCAACCAGGTAGCATTTGTCGTTCGTTATGATCGATTTTTTGGCAAAAAACAAACCATAAAGCACCTTGCTTTTATGATAAATCTCGCTCTCTGGTGAATTCAGGTATTTTGCTGTTTTCTTATCTGCATGCAGGGTTCGTCCACCAAAACCAATAACACGGCCCATTAAATTGTGAATGGGAAACATAACGCGTTCGTTAAAACGATCGTAATAGGAACCGTCTTCGCGTTTAATGGTTAACCCGGTATCTATCAGGTATTTTTCTTTATATCCTTTGGCTATTGCTTGCGTTGAAAAGCTGTCGCGGGTTTTGCGGCAATAACCCAACTCAAACTTTCTTATGGTTTTGTCTATAAAGCCCCGCTCTTTAAAGTAGGACATTCCCACAGCCCGCCCCTCTTCGGTTTCAAACAAATTGTGGGTAAACAACTGCTGCGCATAATTATTTACAATCAACATGCTTTCGCGGGCATCTTTTTGCTCTTTCTCTTCGGGCGACTCTTCTTTTTCAACTACTTCGATATGATACTTCCGGGCCAGCCATTTTAGGGTGTCGACATACGAAAGCTGTTCGTGATCCATAATAAAGTTTACCGCATTTCCCCCTTTTCCACAACCAAAGCATTTATAAATTCCTTTTGCAGGCGAAACGGTAAATGAGGGTGTTTTCTCATTATGAAAAGGACAATTGCCAAGGTAATTTACGCCTCTTTTTTTCAGGTGAACAAAATCGGAAACAACCTCCACAATATCGGCCGAATCAAAAATTTTTGAAATTGTTTCCTTGTCAATCATATCTTTTTGTTATCTTGTGTTTTGTGTTTTTAAGCATCGCTAAATTGTGCTGGGTGAAAGTACAAATTCTCGTTGTTTTTTTAAAGTTTAAACCCGGTTTACTTTTGTTGTTTTGTTATTTCTTGCTTAAAATACTATCTCTCAGAAATGCAAATTAATTCCTCCAGTAAAACACTTTTTTTATAATTTAGAAACTTCTGAACAAAACCCATCAGCTTGCGTAAAAGAGCAGCATTATAAATATTTGGCTTGGTATAGTGAATTAAAAAAGTACATTTGCCGTCCGAAAAAACAAATTGTTTATTTATCAAGGTGTTTATTGAATAAATCAAAATAGTGTCGTTAAATAAAATTATTATTGGAAGCGAAGAATGGTGTTCTTTGCCTCAGCTAAAAATACCGGCCATAAAAGCCCGGGTCGATTCAGGAGCAAAAACTTCTGCCTTACATGCGGTAAATATTGTTCCTTTTAAAAAGAATGGTGATCCCTGGGTGAGTTACGACGTACATCCCATACAAAACGATGGAAAAACTACGGTTCATTGCGAAAGTCCGGTAGTTGATCGCCGGAGTGTAAAAAGCACCAGCGGCATTAGTGAAATGCGCTATGTGATAAAATCGACCTTAGCCATAGCCGAAAGCACCTGGGAAATAGAACTTACCCTTACCAACCGCGACAGCATGGGATATCGCATGTTGCTGGGCCGACAGGCTATGGGCGGGAAAATGCTGGTCGATCCGGAGTCCAGTTTTCTTTTGGGCGATCGCTCTATTGATCTTTTAAACCAGGTTTACAGCGCTCATATTAAGCAACCCACCGGCTTACGCATTGGATTACTGGCCAGCGACCCTGATTTGTACAGTAACCGGCGTATTATGGAAGCGGGCGAAGAACGCGGGCACGAGATGGAGTTTTTAAGCATTAAGCATTGTTACATTAAACTCGATGGCGAACAACCCGAAATGCATTACCGGGGTGGCCGGATTCTTTCGGGTTTTGATGCAGTAATCCCCCGGATACGGCCCTCGGCAACATTCTACGGCTGTGCGCTAACCCGCCATTTTGAAGCAATGAATGTTTTTTGCCTGAATTCTGCATCGGCCATCAGCCAATCGCGCGATAAATTGTATTCAATGCAATTGCTTATCAACAGCGGTTTGAACATCCCTACTACCGGTTTCGCTAACTCTCCACTTGACACAAACGATTTAATTAAGATGGTAGGAGGAGCTCCTTTAATTGTTAAGTTACTTGAGGGAACTCAGGGTAAAGGCGTTGTGCTCACTGAAACGCGAAAAGCCGCCGAAAGCGTAATTAACGCCTTTAAAAGTTTACGCGCAAATATTCTGGTGCAGGAATTTATAAAAGAAGCCGGCGGAAAGGATATTCGTTGTTTTGTTATCGATGGAAAAGTAGTTGCCGCCATTCAACGTACTGCGGCTCCGGGAGAATTCAGAGCAAACATTCATCAGGGCGGAACGGCAAAAATTGTAAAAATTACTCCCGATGAGCGTAAAATTGCCATAAAAGCAGCCCGCACCATGAATCTTAAAGTGGCCGGTGTTGACATAATCCGAAGCAATAAAGGTCCCTTATTGTTAGAAATAAATTCATCGCCCGGACTGGAAGGAATTGAGGGTGCCACTAAAAAAGATATTGCTGGTTTAATGATTGCCGCCATCGAAAAAAGTGTTCGTTATAAACCAAAAAACACATAAAAGTTTATGGTAGTAGGGCTTGCTTAAAAAATGTTTATATTTTTGTTGCAAACGCCTATGCATGAACTTGCTTATTATCGCTTTAGTTCCGGTTTTTATTATTTTAGTTTATGTTTATTCTCGCGACAGATACGAACGTGAACCTTTAATGCTATTGTTTGAAGGACTAGTGGCTGGAGGAGTAATTGTTTTCCCGGTTGTTTATTTCGAAAACCACATGCAACAGCTGGGAGTAAATTTGACCGGCCTGGGTGCTGCCGCATGGACGGCTTTTATGGTTGCTGCCTTAATTGAAGAATTGTTTAAGTTTTTTGCTGTCTATGTTTTGATATGGAAAAACCCTGAATTTAACGAACTATTCGACGGGGTGGTTTATGCCGTATTTGTTTCGCTGGGTTTTGCTTTGGTTGAGAATATTGGTTATGTTTTTGGTTCCGAAACCGGAATTAAGGTTGGCTTAATGCGAGCATTTACTGCCGTTCCGGCTCATGCTATGTTTGGTGTAATGATGGGTTATCGTTTTGGTTTGGCTCGTTTTATTCCCAGCAAACGACTTAAATACCTGGGGTTGGCTTTTCTGGTGCCGTTCCTGTTTCACGGGGTTTATGATTTTATATTAATGAGCCAAAATCAATTCCTTATTTTTCTTTTTCTTCCATTTGTTTGCTATTTGCTGTGGCGGAGCATGTTGCGAATTAAACAACTCGTTCCCAATTCAGCATTTAACCCCGATCATCACAAAGAAGATTAAAATATATTGTTTTTATCCATTCGCTGATAAAAAGCCTCTTTAAAATTATCTCCTATCGGGATGCGTTCTTTCCCAATAATTATGCGGTGTTTTTGTATCGATTCTATTTTATTAATGGCCACAATATAAGAACGATGAACCCGAATAAATTTGGATTGGGGTAAGCGTTCTTCGTAGTTTTTAAGGCTGTTCAGTGTTAAGATGGGTTTTCCATTGGCCAAAACAATTTTCAGGTAATCTTTTAATCCTTCAATATATAAAATCTGATCAAGCCCGACCCTTACCATGCTATAATCGGCTTTAACCATAATAAAATCTGCCTCGGGTTCTGTTACTACTTTCGGTACTTCGTGATTGGTTGGTGTGTTGCGCAGGCGAAACCGCTCCATGGCTTTATTAACCGCTTTTACAAAACGATCGAAAGGAATGGGTTTTAATAAATAATCCACCGCATTTAACTCAAACCCATCGAGGGCATAATTTGAATACGCGGTAGTAAAAATAATTAATGGAGGATTATTCAGGGTTTTTACCAACTCAATTCCCGAAAGGTTTGGCATTTGAATGTCGAGAAAAACCAGGTCGGCCTCGTGTTTGGCTATCATCTCAATGGCTTCGAGCGCATTGTTGGTACTGGCACACAATTCCAGATGCGGAACTTTTTCAACAAAGCTCGTAATAATATCTACCGCCAGGGGCTCGTCGTCAACTATTATGCATTTCATGCTGTTTCAAAGTTAAAAATAAAGTAACAGCATACAGGTTTTTTTCTTCTACCACATCCAGTTTGTGGTGTCCGGGGTACAACATTTGCAAGCGACGAGCCACATTTTTAAGGCCAATGCCTGAATCTTGTTCGGTTTGATTCGAGTTGCGCTGGGCAATGGTGTTGGTCGATTGAAAAACCAGTTGGTTCGCGCTTATGTTTATTTTAATGGTTATCACCGATTGAACGGTTGTGTCAGCGCCATGCTTAAACGCATTTTCAATAAACGGAACCAACAGCATCGGCTCAATGGTTTGATTCGAAGCCTGATTGTCGACCACAAAGGAAAGCTTGGTTTTTTCTGTTAACCTAAGTTTCTGCAATTCCACATAATCCTGTAAATGGTCCAGTTCCTTTTCCAATGGAACGCAGGTACTTGGCGATTCGTCGAGCACATAACGCATAATTTTTGAAAGCCGCAAAATAGCTTCCGGTGCCAAATCAGACTTTTTAAATGCCAGAGAATAAATGCTATTCAGGGAATTAAACAAAAAGTGCGGGTTAATCTGCGATTTTAAAAAAGCCAGCTCGGTGGCCAGGTGTTCTTTTTTTATATCTTGCTGCGTTTGTTCGTTCTGAAACCAGGCTTGCGACAATTTTAAGCTGGTGCTTACGCCTATTATCATTAAAATAAAAGGAATATTCCCCAACATGCGTGGCGGGTTTATCGGCCTGCCTGTATTTTGAGTTGTTGCCGGATGTTTGGGTATTGTTGTGTTGCTGTTGGTTTCATGGGGCATGCGCCGGATTTCGTTTTGTCGGCTATCAATAAAAGCCATTACGCTTACAATTAGAGCAACCCATATAATATAGGTGAATATTTTTTTTTGAAGCAAAAACCGGGGAACCAACAAATAATAATTCAGGTAAAAAACAATAAGCGCCTTTCCGACAAACAGTAGGTTAAAAAGGCTGAAAGAGCTTTTCAGCCGAACATCGAAAATGGCAAAGGGCAACAAAAATAAAATCATCCATGCCGAAACATGGATAATTAGATATAATAAAGTAACCTGTTTGTTGCCTGAATTTGGTATCATTTAAAAACGGCTTAAAAGAGAGCAGGGTAAAAAAGGCTGCTCTCTTTTATTCTTTTTTAGTCTTCTTTGTTATAAATTGCACCCGGTTCAAAATACCAGATGTCGTCGAAATAGTAATTTCCATTACGCCCTGTAGCAACATATGCTTTCTCGCCTATGCTAAAAGCAATAGCATCCTGACGGGCAGCACCTTCCAATGAAGTAACTTCAATCCAGGTGTCGGTATTAGGATTGTATTCCCAAAAATCGCTGCGTATTCCATTAAAGGATCCGGTACCAATGTATCCTTTTCCATTTAATTCAAAAGCAACAGCATTTGAGCGGGTAATGGTATAGCTGTCTTCAACATCAAGTTTTGCCAATGCTGTCCAGGAATCGTTTGTTGCATCGTAGCTAAAAAAGTCGTTTTGGAAAACTCCATTGTTAATACCGGTTCCAATATAGGCTATATTGTTAATTACAAACACGGTGGCATCGTAACGTTTTGAGCCAATAAGACTGTTAACCTGAGTCCAGGTGTCATCAACCGGGTTGTATTTCCAGATGTCTTTTTCTGAACCATCGTTACTATAGCCGGTTCCAACAAAACCAAAATCACCTACCGAAAAGGCCAGCGCACCATATCGGGCTTTTCCTTCAAAATCAGCTTTTTGAACCCATTGGGGTACTCCGGTTGGATTAAACTCCCACATATCTTTTAATTTAAGATCGCCATCGGAACCTGTTCCCATGTATCCTTTTCCATTTACAGCAAAACCAATAGCCGATGTCCGTGGTGTTCCGGGAAAATCTTCCTGTTGACGCCATTGTTTATCCGTGGGGTTATACTCCCAGGTATCGTTAAAGTAATTTTTTCCATCGTAGCCACCTACCATGTAGGCTTTTCCATCGATAACAAATGAAACGGCGTTTGCTCTGGGTCTTCCATCAAATTCAGGTTCTTCAACCCAGTTTCCAACCAGATCTGCATCATCATTTTTGTTATTACAGCTTACAAATAAGCCGGCAAAGAGCAGGGCAACTATAGCCCAGGTTAGTTTTATTTTCATCATTTTTTATAGTTTTTATGTTCAAATGTATATTTGTTAAGTACTAACCTAAAAAAGAATCTACTAACAACCTTAATTTATCTACGAAACATTATATTTGCCGAATTGATTTGAAAAATACGGGATTTGAGCTTTTTTTAAAGGTTTCGCTGTTGGTAGATAAATATTTACCCTTGGTAGATTTAAGTTTACCAATAAAATGTAGCAAGCTAACTTAGCTCCCTACTAATTTAATTCGTTAATATGTATAAAAACAGTTTATTAATTAAACTACTTTTTGTTGGAGTTTTGTTTTCGTCGTGTGCCGACGACGAGGCAGTATATAAAATTGGCGATCGCTTTGTAAAAGAAGAATCAAAAATTTATTATGTCGATACCTTAACGGTAAATGTGTCGACCGTGCGTGTTGACAGCCTTCCTGCCACAGGCTATAATACAGTTTTTATTGGCTATCAAAACGATCCTTTACTTGGGACCTCAGAGGCCAAATCGTATGTTGAGTTTATTCCGTCCACATCGCTGCCCTCTTTAGACGAAGATGCCATTTTTGAAAAACTGGTAATTTATATAAAACAAACGGGTTATTATAGCGGAGATACTGCTGTTGAAAAAACACTGGCTTTTCATGAGGTGCTTGAACCCATTGAGCCCAGGAACGAAAATCTGCGCATTTATAATACCGACACCTTTTTAATCAACACAACTCCGCTGGCAACACATTCTTTAAAACAACGCCCCACGGCTTATCGCGAAGACTTTATAAAATTACCCGATGCATTGGGTTTAAAATGGTTCAATTGGCTGGTAAACGACAACGACACCATTAAAAACGGAGCCACCTTTAAAAAGCAGTTTCCTGGCCTGGCCCTGCTTCCGGTAACTAAAGATTTATCGTGGTCTTCAACCTTTTTTGGATACAATACTACCGGTGCTGACACAAATAATGTTCAACAATTACAGATAAGGCTATATTACCGTATTCGGGGTAAGGAAGACAACTCTTATTTTACATTCACCCCCAGCGAAACGGCTAAGGTGTTTACCAATTATACGGTTGACTACAGCGGCTCTGTTGTTGAAGGTATTGAAAATACAGGGGTAATTTCGTCAACAAACTCAAACAACCTTGTGGCAGTTCAGGCCGGTGGTTCACTGGGTTTTCGCATCGACATTCCCATGATTGATAAACTGAAAGAGATTCATCCCAATCTTTCGGTTTTGGATGCCCGGTTAATGATAAAACCCCGTAAAGGAACTTATGATAAGGCCAGCGAATTACCCCAATTGAGTGTATATTGGATCGATTCAAAAAACCAAAACAAAGGTCAATTAACTAATTTTAGTGGTAATCTAATTTTGAGTACCCTAAATGCTGATGATGAGTTTAACGACAATACCTACTATTCCATCGACCTGTTAGGTTTTATACTTAATAAAACAAACCAGTTAAATCCCGACCAAACGTTATTCTTTTCCCTTTCGAATCAGGATAATTTAACTTCGTTTAAACGGGTAATATTTGGGGATCAGAGTTTTTCAGAATCTTTGCAATTGCAATTGCATTACGTAGTATATTAAATCCGATTGACCACGATGAAAATTTCAAAAAAAATAGTTTTTGCTTTTACAATTCTTTGGTTCGCTATTGGTGTGGCCGCTCAAAACAATACCATTTCTCCATATTCAAAACTAGGTTTGGGCGATTTTAGATCGATGGGCTTTGGCCGAAATGCAGCTATGGGTGGAACCGGCATTGGTGTGCGTTCGCCATTAAACCTGAACAATCTTAACCCTGCTGCCATTACTTCGCTCGACAGCACCATGGTTATTTTTGAATTCGGCGTTCATGGCGATTATACCCAATTAAAAACCAGCACCGAAACCGGTTCAAAAAATAATGCCAACTTGTCTTACATTGCTCTGGGAATTGGTATCAATAAAAAATGGGGAATGAGCCTCGGACTGGTTCCATACACCAATGTGGGTTATACTTTTGAAACCAATCCTCCGGTTAGCGGATCGGGCGAAACCTATACCACAAGATATGAAGGAAGCGGAGGCTTATCGAAATTTTACTTAACCAATGCCTACAAAATTACTCCAAACAGCTCCCTGGGGGTTAATGTTTCATTTTTATTTGGACCTAAAAACGAAACCGAAAATTATAGTTTAACGGTTCCTGATTTTTATGAAGTAAGCCTTGAAAAAAGCACGCGATACAGCGGTATTGTCTTAGACTTTGGTTACCAACATTCATTTAAGTTAAGTGAAAAAAACGAATTGGTGCTTGGTTTAACCATAAATGCTCCCGGATTACTGCGCAGCCAAACTACACTTTACGAGTTACAACGTTATTCCGGAACCTCTTTTACCGATACCCTTCGTTACGAAAAAGGAAACTATCAGTTCAACGATTTCCCGGTTAATTATGGAGGTGGTTTATCGTATGTTTTCGACAATCAATTGGTTTTATCGGCCGATTATTCGAGGCAAAACTGGTCAAATTTGATTGTAGCCGATGCCTTTGCCAATTTAATCGATAATAACACGCTGGCTTTTGGCCTTGAATATACCCCTCGCCGATTAGCGCAACGCACGCCAATTTCGTATCGTGCCGGAGTAAATTACCAAAGCGGCTATTATGAAATTGATGGCAATACCATTGAAAGTCTGGCTTTAACCGCAGGAGTTGGTTTCCGGATGCGTTCCATGCGGATGAATTTGTTTGCCGAATACAAAACCCGGGGTACCACAAACAACCTGCTTATAAAAGAAGATTTTATTCGTGTGGGCTTAAATGTATCGTTCTTCGAATCGTGGTTGCAACGTTACCGTTACAGATAGGATTTTATGCATAAAAAAACCGGAACCACTACCTAAATTGGTTCCGGTTTTTTTTAATGCAAGCTTACTTTATTTCAATTTCATACGACATCTGCATGGCTTTTTTATAAACTGCAGATACTCCGCAATAACGTTCCATCGATAAATCAATGGCTTTTCTTAGTTTTTCTTCTTCCAGATTATCCCCCGAAAATTCATAAATAAGCTTCATCGCATCGTATTGCTTGGGGTGCTCTTCGGTAACATTTCCTTCGACCCGCACATTAAAGGTGTTCACTTCGACCCGCATCTTTTTTAGGATTGATATTACGTCCATCCCGGTACATCCGGCCAAAGCAACCATCATTAAGGCTTTCGGGCGAGGCCCCAGGTTTTTCCCCCCAACCTTTTCATCTGCATCTATAACTATTTTGTGTCCGTTTAATTCTGTTTCAAAGGCCATGTCGCCTTTCCATCTCATGTCTAATGTTGTTTTCATGCAATTTATATTTATAACATAACTTATTTAATTATCTACATGTTTCAAATAGTGTTCCAAAAAAACGGAACCTGACACGCTGGCAATAATGAAAAAGAAAACCCAATAACCCAAGGTTTGTTCTCATTTTTTCGGTTTTGTATAAAAAGACGCATTAAACATAGCATAAAAAGCCGAAAAAAGTTATTTTTGTGCCTGATTTATAAACGTTTTGGTTTATGCTTTATATAAATTAATTGCTTTAGAAATGAAACATAGCGCTACTGTACCGGCTTGTAAAGACTGTTTGTTGGGTTGTAAAACTATTTTTTCTTCGTTGGACGAAGAAGAATTGGAGCGCTTAACCTATGATAAAAGCTGTAATTCGTATAAAAAAGGTTCCACCATTTTTCACGAAGGAAACCGCATTCACCACGTATATTGCATCCACTCGGGCATAGTAAAAATGTTTAAAACCGGAATCGAAGGAAAAGAACAAATTGTTTCGTTTGCTCAAGCTGGTGATATTATTGGTTACCGATCCATCTTAAGTAAAGAATCGGCATGCACCACAGCCAAGGCTATTGAGGATGTTGTAATTTGTGCCATTCCTGCCGATCACTTATTTGAAATCCTGGAACACAATCCCAAGTTTTCGATGGAATTAATGCAACTAGCCTGTAAAGAGTTGGGCGAAGCCAACCAGTTTTTAACCGATATTGCTCAAAAATCGGTGCGAGAACGCCTGGCCGAAGTGCTTATTAAACTCAAAGAAGTTTTCAGTGTCGATAACGAAGGTTATTTAAAAGTTTCGCTTACCCGCGATGAGCTGGCCAGCCTGGTTGGTACTGCAACCGAATCGGTTATTCGGCTGTTGTCGGAATTCAAATCGGACAAATACATTGAATTAAACGGACGAAAAATACGCGTGTTGAACGAAGAACGCTTACGTAAACTCAGCAGTTACTATTAAATGGCCCGTTGGATTCTTATATTGGTGTTGCTGACGCTTATGTTTAACCTGTATCTGATTCAGGTTATCAATCGGGCAGCACTTACCCCACAACAAAAAAAACTCAGCAAAACATTAATCTGGGTTTTACCCCTTATTTACGGATTTATCTTTCTGGGGCTTTTCAAAAACCAACGTTAGCAATCGCTATGGGTTTCTCCGTTTAAAAACATTCGGTCTCGCTGGTTTAATCGACGGTTTACTTTATTTTTGCATTTTACTAATTAAACCATATAATTATGTTTTCAGGAATCGTAGAAGAAACAGGAAAAGTAGTATCCATCGATAGAAATAAAGAAAATATTGACCTGACCATTGCTTGTTCGTTTGTCGATAAGCTTAAAGTTGATCAAAGTGTAGCTCACAATGGCGTTTGCTTAACCGTGGTTCGTAAAACCGACAGCACCTATACGGTTACAGCCATCCAGGAAACCCTGATAAAATCGAATCTGGGCGATTTGGTTCCCGGAAGCGAAGTAAATCTTGAACGAAGCATGACCATGGATAAACTTTTGGATGGTCATATGGTTCAGGGCCACGTGGACCAAACCGCTATTTGTACCAAAGTTGAAGAAGCCGACGGAAGCTGGTATTATACCTTTCTGTACGACTCTTCAAAAGGAAACATTACGGTTGAAAAAGGTTCCATTTCTGTCGACGGGGTTAGCCTTACTGTAGTAAATTCAAAAGACGATTCGTTTCAGGTGGCTATTATTCCTTACACCTACGAACACACCGTATTTCACAATTACAAAGAAGGCACCCGGGTAAACCTTGAATTCGACATCATTGGCAAATACATAACCAAAATTATGAAACAGCAAATGGGTAAATAATTCGCTTTACGTTGCTTTTTCACCTCAACATTTAAACACCTTCAGCATCATGGATAATTCCTGGTTTACCCCGTACCCGTTTTATTTGCAACGGCACGAAAACATTCCGGCCAAAGTAGGTTCACTATATCTGGGCGGAGCCTACCCCATCCGAATTCAGTCGATGGCTAATACCAGTACCCATGATGTGGATGCTTCGGTAAACCAGGCCATAGCAATAATTGAAGCCGGCGGAGAGTTGGTTCGCTATACCGTAATCAATTCGCGCGATGCCGAAGCGCTTAAAGAAATTAAAGCGCAACTGCTGGCAAAAGGCTACCCAACTCCTATTGTTGCCGATATTCATTTTAATCCAGCCCTGGCCGACATTGCGGCACAATATGTGGATAAGGTTCGCATCAATCCTGGAAATTATCTCGACAAGCGCGCATCATTTACCAAAGTGGAATTTACCGATGCCGAATACCAAGAGGAGCTGACAAGGATTAAAGCCCGTTTTGTTGCGTTTTTAACTATCTGTAAAGAACACCAAACCGCAATTCGGATTGGAACCAATCACGGTTCGCTCTCCGACCGCATTATGAGCCGATACGGTGACTCCCCGACCGGAATGGTTGAAGCCACCATGGAGTTTTTACGCATCTGTCACAGCGAAAAGTTTAACAATGTGGTGGTTTCGATGAAATCGAGCAATACCCGGGTAATGGTTTATGCCTATCGCCTGCTGGCTCAAGCCATGAAAAGCGAAGGGATGAATTACGCTCTGCATTTGGGTGTAACTGAAGCCGGTTCAGGCGAAGACGGACGCATAAAATCGGCTGTAGGAATGGGCGCTTTAATGCACGACGGTTTGGGCGACACCTTACGGGTATCTTTAACGGAACATCCGGCAAAGGAAATACCCGTTGCCAGAGCCCTGGTAAAGCATTTTGCTGAAATAAAAAGCTATACACCTTTGGCCACTGGAGTGCCCGCTTTTAATCCCTATGCGTATAACAAACGCCCTTGTCGTCCATTCGCAGATACAGCGCTGGTGGTTGCCGATTTATCGGCCGAAGCACAAATTGATGAAATTTGTTTGGCTAATTTGGGCTTTGAATTTCAGGAAAGTACTCAAAGCTTTCGTCGCAGCGATTTATCGGCCGACGTGGTGTATATTGGAGAACAACTTTTGTCGTACCGTTTCAACTCCGAAGTAAAAGTACTTATTGATTGTAATTATTGGGACCCCCATCAGGAAACCCTTCCCTTGTTTACCTGGGAAGAATACAAAAACACGACCTTAAAATCGACTAAGGAGAACTGGGTACAGGTATCCCTGCCCCATTTGGCCGATGATGACTGGGAACTGATAAAAAATGATGCTACTTTGGTTTTGGTGGCCTTCTCCTACCATGCCCATCCCACCCAGGAATTGCGGGTGTTAATAAACCAACTGATGCTACACCGGATTAATCACCCTCTGATAATACAACAAAGTTATAAAACGCTAAGCGCCGCTGATTTTATGTTGCAAAGCGCGGCCGATAACGGCGTGCTTTTCATTGATGGTATGGCCGATGGAATTTGGTTGAAAAACACCTTTAAGTCGTCGAACAAAGAAGTGGTTGATACCGCTTTTGCCATTCTGCAAGCCAGCCGTACCCGCATAACAAAAACCGAATACATCAGTTGTCCCTCGTGTGGACGGACACTCTTCGATTTGGAAAAATCGCTGACCCGGGTTAAAGAAGCCACGGCGCATCTGAAAGGATTAAAAATAGCCGTAATGGGCTGTATTGTTAACGGCCCGGGCGAAATGGCCGATGCCGACTACGGATACGTAGGCACCGGTCCCGGTAAGGTGTCGCTATATAAAGGAAAAGAACTGGTTAAGCGTTCGGTTGATGCCGAAAAAGCCGTAGCAGAATTGCTCCTTCTTATTGAACAGGATCAACACGACTAAAAAACAATCTCATTTCCGTTTACCTTTGCCTGAGCTGCCAATTCGCCCACGGTTTTGCTTTTATATAAATCCATTACCTGATTTCGTGCCGCCTCAAATTCGTAATGCAGGGCACAGTATCCGCCCTCGGCCTTGGTGCTTTCGCACGAACCGGCTCCCAGCAGGCAGGAATTAAATAAGGCATCTCCATCCATTTCAACAATAATGTCGAATAAGGTAATGTTGATGGGGTTTTTACCCACCCCAAAGCCTCCGTTGGGTCCTTTGGTCGATGAAAGTAATTTACGACGTACCAATACCTGAAGAATTTTTCCCAAAAAAGGAGAAGGAATATCCAGGGCGTCAGCTATTTTCTTAATGCCAATTTTCTTTCCGTCTTCGGCAAAAACGGCCAGATAAATTACGGCGCGAATGGCATATTTGCTGGTATTCGATAACATAAGCAGTTCTTTTATATTACCCTCGGCTTCTTATCTTTGCAATTAAGCCAATAAGAAGCGGGGGTATCGGATTATTTTTTTAATGGTATTTTATCGATTCGTTTTTGATGACGACCCCCTTCGAAGCCCTCGCTTAAAAACACCGCAACAATTTGCTTGGCGAAATCGACGCTGATAAAACGAGCGGGCAGAGAACAGACGTTGGCGTTGTTGTGCTGCCGGGCCAGTGCGGCAACTTCGGTATTCCAACACAAGGCTGCCCGTATGCCCTGGTGTTTGTTTGCTGTCATGTTAATTCCGTTTCCACTTCCGCAGATGGTAATACCAAAGTCGAACTTACCCGATTCCACTGCTTCTGCTAAGGGATGTGCGGTGTCGGGGTAATCCATGCTGTCAGGCGAATGGGTACCAAAATCGGTAAGCTGGTGCCCCAGCCCTTTCAGGTAAGTTACCAGTTCTTGTTTGGTGGTATATCCTGCATGGTCGCAAGCAATTGCTAAATTCATCGTTTCTGTATTTTTGGTTCGGTAAAGCTACCAAAAATACAGCATATTTTCATACCTTAAGGTGTGGAATGAAGAAATTCAGAAACAGCTCCAAAAATTTGTTGTGCGTTTACTAAAGTACTACGCAAAAAAAGCAATCCTAAGCGATTGCTAATAGTTTGTTCTCTGCATTCCGCGGATTATTTTTTTTCTGGGCTTTCCATTTTTTCAGGAAGCTCCTTTTGATAAATCTGGCTGTGACACAGCGTTGCGGATTTTAGCGCAAACTACATTTCCGTTTTGAATTGCTTTACTCCCTTCGGTCGTGAGAATAGTTCCGTTTGTTCTTTGGTATATTTGACACAGCTATTTAAACGTAGAAAGCAGCAATGCAATTTACCGGTATTTCAATTCCAGTTTGGTGCGATTAATAGCCAATTGCGGCATTTTGGCACGATAGTGCCTGCCGAATTTCAATTCC
>PHDD01000023.1:0-57405 GCA_002840905.1 Bacteroidetes bacterium HGW-Bacteroidetes-4
ATTCTTCTGATTCCATTTTTTTTTATCTAATACAAGTGTAACATTTTTTTGTATAAGACAGAGTTCAATTTACAGCCTCGGGTAATTGTTGACCGCTAAGTGCTGTTGCATTCCAAAAACCCCGTCTGCACTTAAAAGAAATGAATGGACGGGGTTTTTTGTAAATAGAATTTCATGAAGGAGAAAAAAACATATCGGATAAGGTGCCGCTGATCAGGCACTTGTTCTTAGTTTCTTTACCTGCAGGTAATCTAAATAATATACTACGCGTACCGAAAGACTGTTCTGGTTTCCCTGTTCGAATAGCTGATTGAGATTACGGGCATAATTAAACACCGAAAAATCGTCTTCATGAGCAATGGCATTTTTCCAGACAATTCCCATTTCACTTCCTGGTGCAAAACGCCAGGTATAAACCAAATCGATATTAAAGAAATTACTGTTTACATCGTTTGTGTGGTAGGTGTCTTCGGGTATCAATTCACCTTCCTGACTCAGGGTATAAAACCGGCTGTAATTAATTAAGCGCCAATAATGCCTTACTTTTAGCGATAAAGCCATTTTGCTGTTAAAAATAAAATTGGCCGTAGCATAATTTATAAGCGTACGTACATCGCGTTGAGCCATGTAAATGGTATCACTGTTTTTGGTTTTTCCTGCAAAACCCTCATCGTTGTGATCCAAATTAAAGTCGATGCCTCCGTTAAGACTAAAACGGTCGCTAAAGCGAATGATGGGCATTACGCCAAGCCAATAACCATTGATGTTTTCGTTGTAAGCCGACCAATAGCCTCCTTTTACATCGATCACAAACTTTTTACGGTAATCGGGCGATACGAATGCACCCACCGCATAAACCGGAGGGCGCACAAATACCCGGCCATCGGTACGGGCCTCATAAAAATCGTTGTACTTACCTATATTAAATTCAGCATCCAGGTTAATGCTTAAATAATTTCGAAAAGTAGTAAAACTTGAAAATTCAAGAGCATTTCCCATTTTTTTATTGATCGAAAATAAGGACGAACGATTAAACTCCAGGTTATTGTACCACTTTAACATGCGCCAAAAAGGGGTGTAAATATTGTAGGCAACTTCGGCTTTTGTTTCCATGATATCAGTTTTTTCAATATAACCCAGGTCGTTGGCATTGAATGTTTTTCCAATTAGTGAGTTTTCAACTTCAAAACGAAAATTTCCCTGAATTTTTTCCAGGTTCAAGGCATAACTACCACCTGTTGAACTGTTATGGCCTAAGCCATCAAGGTAACTGAATCCGGCAATTCCCTCCAGCGCATAAGTGCCTTTTTTGTTTTCGAACCGCAGGTGGGTTGAGCTTACGTTGCCCACGTAACTGGTAGCCGGCTGCAGGTAATTGGTGTTTGTGATACTTACAAACGAATTGTTTTTTAACGATTGATCGAACACCAATACATTGTAGTTGGTAAAAGGCTGGGTTTGCACCTTACGCGAGGTTCCGGTAAGCGTGTCTTTTAGTGTTGCATAAGCTGCACCGGCCATACCGTTTAATATTCCAACGCCCAGGCCATTGTTTCCCCGGCCACTAATTTTGGTTACATTAATAAGATCTGTTTCCTGGGGGTTTATAGTTACCACTTCGTTTGTGTTTGCAGCTAAGCTGCTTTGGTAATCATCTTTTACCGAGCCAATACGGCGTGAATAAAAGATTTCTCCTTTGTTGAACAATTCGGTGCCTTCGGTAAAAAACGGACGTTTTTCTTCGTAGTAGGTTTCAAAAGCCGAGATATTAAATTCCTTATTGTCCGATTCAACTTGTCCAAAGTCGGGAATAAGCATCATATCAAGGGTATAACTTTCGTTGATGCCGTATTTTAAATCCAATCCGCCACGCAACGAGTAGTCGAACGATTCAATGTTTTGATTTTTTTGAACGTATCCGGCAAGGTAAGGGGTAAGCGAAAGTCGGATAGGAGGTTCAATGTTTTCAATACCTAAAAGTTGTCCCGACTGTTTCAGGTAACCATCAATCTTAGCATCAACATGATTCCAAAACGATTTTTCGCGGGTTCGCTGAACATTTCGTGCCATATTTATTCCCCATTTTTGTACCGGTTTTTTTGGAAAACGCAATGCCGAATAAGGAATTTCAATTTCGGCTACCCAACCTTCATCGGTTATCGAAACTTCACTGTTCCAGACAGCATCCCAGCTGGGGTCTTCTTCCTGACTTTGCAGGGCATCGAATTGGATATTCCCCGACGAAACCACAAAAGTGTACCCGTTTAACCCGTCGTTAAACGGGTCGATTGAAATTCCAAAGTAATCGGTTTGTCCCAGTTCATCGCGACGGCTCATTTGTTTCATAATGCTGTCGGGCGATGGGTCGAACATAAGGGCGCCAATGTAAATGGCATAATTTGAATACACTATGTGAACGTGTGTCTGGTAATTCGATGGAAGTCCGTTGTTGGGTTCGTTTTGAACAAAATCTTTAGCTGCAACGGTTTGCATCCAGAAAGATTCGTCCAGTTTACCATCAATTACCGGTTCGTGTTGAACTTTTAATGCAACGGTTTCTTTTCGGGTAGTTTGCCCCTGGAGGAACAGCGTAATTGTTAGTAAATAAGAAAGAAATAAGAGATGTTTCATTGTTTTAAGGGAAAAAATTTTACGCAAAGCTATAATCTCTTACCTAAATATAAAACTAATGCAAATGATTTTAAGCATAACCTATATAGAGGCAAGGAGGTATTGTATCGGAACAACTAAGATTTATTCAGCAGTTTGAATTTTTATTTTCCCGGAAGTGGCTGATATCGTGTATTTATGATATTTGTCAGTTTATTTGGGGCTGCTATTGATGGTTGTATAAAACAACAAATACCACTTATCAATTCAAAGGCTCCAAATAAAAACTTCTTTCTGCCAAATGTATATTTCTGAAAAATGCTTAGTACCGAATACTTATTTTAGCAGTACAAAATTTGAAAGCTAATTAAATCGATATACTTGTTTTGGTTAGCTCATGAAAATACCCTTTTGAGAAACACCCTATTTTCTGACCTCCTAAATTCCCTCCCAGGAGGTCAGTTTTTTTATGTCTTTTGAGTTTGAATACGGATAAACAGGGACGTGGCTATCCTTTTTTAATCGTTCAATAATTCCGCGGGTAAAGTCGATGTTTTTATTATCGACCTGAATTAATATGGCTTCGTTTTGAGAATTAGAATTAATTGCCAGTTCAACTTCATTGGCGTTTAGCAGGTAATCGTTTAACGCCAGTTTTTCGTCCTGACCAATGAACCAATACTGTTCGGCATACTTTTTCGAAAGTCTTTTGGTTGTGGTTGTTTGGTTATACCCGTTTTGATTTGTGAATGCGTAAACGGGAGCTTCGGTGGTGTTGTCCGGTGTAGGCTGTGGCATCCACAAATTATTGGTAAAGAGCCCAATCACCAATAATATGGTAGCTGCATAACCTATTTGTTTCCACCAAACCAAGGAAGTATTTGATTCGCTAAAATTTAATGCTTTGGTTTTTTTGTAAGCGCCTATTTTTTTTATTCCTGCCAGTTTATAACCTTCAATAGCTTCGGAGCAGAGCGCACAACTTTTAAGATGTTGTTCAAAATCATGTATAAAATCCCGGCTACCCGATTGGTTCAGGTATTTTTCAAAATCAGACGAGTTGGGGCAATTATTTGAATACAAATTTTTCATTTGAGTGTATGTAGGTTAGGGTTTGTTTTTTGTTTGCTGTTCCATAATTAATTGCAAATTCCGTTTGCCATTTTGGATGTAACTTTTTACTTTTTTTAACTCAAAGCCGGTTTCTTCAGCAATGGTAAGGTAACTTTTATCGAGCAGGTAAAATTTACGGATGCATTGCTCTTGCTCGGGTTTAAGTTTTGTTAGTGCATGTTCCAATAACTCCAGTTGTTTTTCCTTATCATGTATCTGATCCACTTCACGTTGATTTTCCATAAAATGAACCGGAAAAAGATTTTCGTGAGCCAGTTCAAAGCTTACTATTTTAGTATCTTTTTTAAGCACTTTTAAACAATGATTCCGGGTTATGGTTAAGAGCCAGCTTTTAAATTCATCGACTTTGTATTTTAGAAGTTGTTCAAAAAGGTTATGAAAAACATCCAAAAGGGCATCTTCGGCTTTTTCACTATCGTGAAGGTATTTTAAAGCAACTCCAAAAACCTGGTGATGGTATCGCTTGTAAAGCTCCCCAACATAAAAAGTATCACCCGATTCTTTGTACAAAAGTATTAGTTCTAAATCGGATTTAGCTTGTGATTGAATGCTATTTGCAGGTTTTCCGGAATTCATAGTTTGCATATAATCAATGAAATCTTTTGAAACATGTATTATGCCAATGTTTACTTTTTATTTAGCGTGGTTTTAAAATAATTGAGCTTTTTTTTCTTTAAATCCATAAAACAGTTTTTGTTGATGGTTAAACGTTGGCTTTTCAATAATACCAATTATACCTCATTTTATTTGTTTTTTGGTGCAGCTTCTGAAAAAAACAATATAATTTGGTTTGTGATATTATTTACAAAGTTAAAATCTTAGATTCTAATTATATGAAAATGAATTAGCTGTAAGGTGCTGTTTTGTAGCTTGCTTTTTTAGTTTGTGGATTTTATGTAAAGTGAAACTCTTACCATAAACATTAAAACTATATACCATGGAAGCAAAAAAAAGAAAATCAGCCGACTTAAGAAACAAGAGTACTTTGTTTTTAGAAATTGGAATGGTAGTTGCATTAGGCTTGGTAATTGCAGCTTTCCAGTGGAGCACCAGCGAAAAGCTTTACGATGAAAATTTACAGTTTACACTAAATGTAGCTTATGAACCAGAGCTTATTCCCATAACCACTCCCGAAGAAAAGAAAAAACAAGAGCAACCAAAAACGGTTGAAACCCTGGTTTTAGTTGAAGATATTTTGGAGATTGACGAAGTTGAGATACAACCCACGGAGTTTTTTGAAACTACTGAGGTTGCTATTCTTCCGATAGGTGACGAAGACCTGGTAGCCGAGGATTCTGTTTTTATAATTGTTGAAGAAGAACCTGTTTTTCCCGGGGGGTTCTCAGCTTTAATACGGACTATTTCAAAGCATATTGAGTATCCTGAAATAGCAAAAGAAACTGGTACCAAAGGAAGGGTTTTTGTAAATTTTGTGGTAAACCAACAGGGTAAAGTAGAACAGGTAAAAGTAATCAGGGGAGTTGACCCGTTGCTCGACCGGGAAGCAGCAAGGGTGATAAGTAATTTACCCGATTGGACTCCCGGCAAACAGCGTGGCAAACCGGTAAAAGTAGCTTTTACCGTTCCCATTAATTTCCAGTTAAATTGATTTGATCTGAATGCAGTATACAAAAAAGTCCCGGCCAAAACCGGGACTTTTTCTTTAAACTGGTATGGCAAATATGCTTTTTATTCAAAATAATTTTTCATCCGTTCAAATATATTGCGGTCCTTGGCATCGGGCGAAGGAATAAAATTTTCAGAAGATTTCAGTTTTTCCAGAATTTTTATTTCCTCTTTACTTAAGTTCTTAGGCGTCCACATTTGAACATTAACCAATAAATCGCCGCGTCCGTAACCATTAATTTCAGGAATTCCTTTTCCGCGTAAGCGAAGAATTTTTCCGGATTGGGTTCCGGCATCAATTTTAATTTTTACTTTTCCATCAATGGTGGGAATCTCAACAGTACTGCCTAAAGCTGCTTCGGGGAACGAAACAAACAAGTTGTAAACCAAATCGTTTCCATCGCGGATTAATTCCGGATGTTCATCTTCCTGTATCACTACCAATAAATCGCCGTTTGTTCCACCGCGCCGGGCAGCATTACCTTTTCCGCTAACCGAAAGCTGCATTCCCTCTGCTACTCCGGCCGGAATATTCAATGAAATAATTTCTTCTTTACGAACAATACCTTCGCCGGCGCAGGCACTACATTTGTGCGTTATTATTTTTCCCTCGCCGTTACAGCTCGGACACACCGATGTAGACTGCATTTGTCCTAAAAAAGTATTCGAAATTCGGGTAACATGTCCACTGCCACCGCAAGTTGAACAGTGCGAATAGGAGTGGCTGTCTTTGGCTCCGGTTCCGTTACAAACGTCGCAAGAATTGTATTTGTTAACCTTTATTTTTTTGGTAACCCCATTGGCAATTTCCGACAGATTGAGTTTTACTTTAACCCGGAGGTTTGTACCTTTATTAACCCGTGTACGCGAACGGCCGCTGTTGCCAAAACCGCCAAAACCGCCAAAACCACCAAATATATCGCCAAACGATGAGAAAATATCGTCCATTGACATGCCACCGCCAAAGCCACCTCCTGAAGCTCCGCCAACACCGGCATGACCGAATTGGTCGTAGCGTTGTTTTTTTTCCTGATTACTTAAAACCTCGTAAGCTTCAGCGGCTTCTTTAAAATTGTCTTCAGCCGTTTTATCTCCCGGGTTTTTATCGGGATGATATTTTAGTGCTTGTTTACGATAGGCTTTTTTTATCTCTTCAGCAGTGGCATTTTTGGTAACACCCAACACTTCGTAATAATCTCTTTTTGCCATAATTTAATTTTTCAGTTCCACTCCGGAATTTTTTATTCACCAATTACCACTTTGGCATATCGAATTACTTTTTCATCAATTTTGTAGCCTTTTTGAATAACATCTACAACTTTTCCTTTTTGTTCCTCACTTGGAGCGGGTATTTTTGTTAATGCTTCATGAAAATCGGTATCGAAATCCTGATTCAAAGCTTCAATTTCAGAAATACCTTTTACTTTAATAAATTCTTTAAATTTATTGTAAATAAGTACCAGGCCCTCTTTAACTGCATTTACGTCAACCGCTTTGTCGATAACCGATAAGGCTCGTTCAAAATCGTCGATAACAGGAATAAGGTCTGAAATAACTTCACCACCAGCCGTTTTTATCATGTCGGCTTTTTCTTTTAAAGTGCGTTTGCGATAATTGTCGAACTCGGCCGATAATCTTATGTAGCGGTCGTTGATCTCGCTTAGTTTATATCGTGTTTCTTCAAGCTCCTTTTCAACTTTTTCCAACTCACTGTTTTTTGATGTTTTTTTCTTTTTGCCTGATTTCTTCTTTGAGTCGGATTCGTTTTTGACATTATCTGCCGATTCGGGTTGAGTTTCTGACTTTTTTTCAGGCTGCGAGGCTTCTTTTTTGTCAGCCTGATTTTTCAGCTCATCCTCATTAACGGCTTGTGTGTTTTTATCTTCGTTCATCATACATAGTAAAATTAAAATTATCGCCTTGTTTTAGTCAAATTATTTGCCACCCTTTTTTTGGGCGACAATCTGACAGTGATAAATGGACGCTTTCAATTTTTACAGGAGGATTTGCATTAAACCCTAATTTTTATTCCATTCGGGTAATTTTGGCACCCAGTGCATTAAGCCGTTCGTCAATTTTTTCATAACCCCTGTCGATTTGATCAATATTTTCAATAGTTGAAGAACCTTTTGCCGACAAAGCTGCAATCAATAAGGCCATACCCGCTCTGATATCGGGACTTGTCATATTGATTCCTTTCAGTTTTTGGGTTTTATCTAATCCAATAACTGTTGCACGGTGCGGATCGCATAAAATTATCTGGGCTCCCATATCAATTAATTTATCGACAAAAAACAAGCGGCTTTCAAACATTTTCTGATGCACCAAAACACTTCCCTTGGCCTGCGTTGCGGTTACTAAAATTACGCTGAGTAAATCGGGAGTAAGGCCGGGCCAGGGAGCATCGTCAATGGTCATTATGGAGCCGTCGATAAATGATTCAATTTCGTAATGTTCCTGTGCCGGAATGTATATATCGTCGCCTTGTAATTCATACTTTATACCCAAACGTTGAAAAGCTCGCGGAATAATTCCCAGGTGCTGGTATCCAACGCTTTTTATGGTAAGCTCAGAACAGGTCATAGCAGCCAGAGCAATAAAACTGCCAATTTCAATCATGTCGGGGAGCAGGGTGTGTTCACAACCTTTAAGCGACGAAACACCTTCAACCGTTAAAAGGTTAGAACCAATTCCGCTTATTTTAGCGCCCATGGAAACTAACATTTTGCATAATTGCTGAATATAAGGTTCGCAGGCTGCATTGTAAATGGTTGTTTTTCCTTTAGCCATAACAGCAGCTAAAATTATATTCGCTGTTCCGGTTACCGATGCTTCGTCGAGCAACATGTAAGTTCCTTGTAGATCAGAACCTTCGATATGGTAAAATTTACCATTGGCATCGTAATTAAATTTTGCCCCTAAATTCTGAAGGCCAATAAAGTGGGTGTCGAGTCGGCGCCGGCCAATTTTATCGCCTCCCGGTTTGGGAATGTATGCTTTACCAAAACGGGCCAGAAGCGGGCCAACCAACATAACGGAGCCCCTAATCCGGGCTGTTTTGTCAACAAATTCTTTGGAGTGCAGGTATTCCAGATTAATATTTGAAGCCTTAAATTTGTATTCGTGCTCATTTAGCCGGGTAACTGCCACTCCCATTTCGTCCAAGATGTTAATTAATGTAATTACATCTTTAATATTAGGAAGATTTTTAATAAGCACTTCGTCGGGGGTAAGTAACACGGCACAAAGAATTTGTAGTGCTTCGTTTTTAGCTCCCTGAGGTGTAATGGTTCCATTCAGTTGGCACCCTCCTTGAATTAAAAATTTGCTCATAACAATGGAGATTAGTAGTGAATTTGTTTTTGCTGCGCAAATTAGGCAAATTTATAGCTATAAGAATCCAATTACAGGTTGTTTTACAAAAAGTTTTACACAATTTTTTTGATTGGTATTTTATATTGCAAAACACATAACAGCCACAAAAATAGTGTTTTGTGATTGGCGATAGGATATATTGCTATTTTTTTTTGTATTCATGGTAAGTTTTTGTTGCATGTGAAAAAAAAATACAGATATTTGAATTGTCAAAAAAAATTTAAAACAGACTTGAATTAGTGTATTATGAGCCAGAACAAACCCAGAGTAATAAAAGATTTTAATAAGTTGGAACCTGAGTTACAAGAGCAAATAAAACTCACTTACCCGTTTGGTTTTAGCGACCACCTCATTACTTTTACCAATAAAGATGGCTTATTAGTAAGTGCTTTACCATTTGAAACTGACGAAAAATATTACCTCCTTCGAATGACTGAACGTGAGGCAATCAAGATTATTGAAGCTGATGAGGATTACGATGACGACGGTAATTTAAAACAGGGAGTACGTGATGAATACGAAGAAAAATACTCTGACCTGGATTACCTGGCCGATAGCGTTGCCGATGACGATGGTGACGATAGTTACGACGATGATTAATGGTAATCATATAAATATTAATGAACCGCATTCAAATTATTGGCTGCGGTTTTTTTATTCATGATAATTTTTAAAAGCAAACGGTATTTTTATTAATCCAAGTTGCGGGTTCTTGAATTTTGACAACAAAAAAGTTGAATTATTTCAATTCTATCTTTAGTAAGGTTTTCAGCACAGTTCATTATTAAAATAGCCTGGTAAATTATTTTTGTACCGTTTAATTTATTAACGAAAAAGGTTCATAGGAAACATGAAAACGATATTGAATTATCAGGAGTTGCTGGACTTTACACAAGCAAATAACAGAACCTATTTGTTGCTTTACAAAAGCAAGAATTCAAGTACCGAAGATTGCGCCTATAAAAATTTGACTGATGCATATGCACATGTCAAAGAAAGTAAGGTGGCCGTGGCCGATGTTGTTGTAGTTCGCGATATTCACGAAAAATTTCAGGTAACTTCAGTACCTGCGTTGATTGAACTTCAAAACGGAAAACTGGTTCGTACCATTAAGGGATGCCATGAACCCGAATACTATAAAAATATTTTATCGGGGATAATTAGTACGCCTGTAAATGCCAGTGGTGAAAGTAAGGTTCAAAAAACAGTGGTTGTTTATTCCACACCAAGTTGTTCGTGGTGCAACACGTTAAAAAACTATTTTAAAGAGCATCATATTGCATTTAGCGATATCGATGTATCGCGCAACCAGAAAGCCGCTGAAGAAATGGTAAAACGTAGTGGTCAACAGGGAGTGCCACAAACCCTAATCAATGGCGAGCTAATTGTTGGTTTCGATAAAGCGCGTATCGATAAACTACTGCAAATTCAATCGAAATAATTAATTATTAACACTTAACTATATTAGATATGAGAGAATTACAACCAATTAATCAAAATGTGTTGCTCGAATTGGCCGATTCCAAAACCGAGCAGAAAACTGCATCAGGAATAATTATTCCCGATTCAGCAAAAGAAAAAGAAAATGTGGGAAAGGTAGTTGGTATGGGAACCATTGAAAATGCTGAGATTGCTGTTGGTGATAAAGTGCTTTACAAAGAATTCTCAGGTTCCACATTTGAGTTTGAGGGAAAAAATTTCCAGATGATTCAATATGCCGACATCCTGGCCAAAGTGGTAGAAACCGAGGCTATTTAATTGTAATCTTTACCATTCAACATAAAAGGCTTCGGCCTTTACATTTTTTGTCAATAAAGCAACTCGTTGGGGTTGCTTTTTTTGTTTAAAAAACTGTACCCGTATTTCAGGCTTAAAACGATTGTGTTGAATAATATTTTCTAACTATGTTTTGGTATTTTACAAAAAACGAAATTTGGCTTTTAAGGTTTTTATCGGGTAAAAAATGAATAAGCTTTCACAATGGAATTCATACCAAACGTGAAAATTCCTCCACTGTTTTTACTAACTTGCCTGAGTTTTTCAGCAAATTGTAACTCAAAATATTGTTTATATGAACCAGGAAGCCTTTTATGTCAAAAAACTTGGAAAATGCAACGTTCAATCGCCTTTGCTACAAACACCACGAGGCGATACCCCCAGTTACAAATTTGTATCAGACCCTGAGCGCATTTTGTACGACAATACCCTGGAAGGTTTTAAAACTTCCCTTAAAAACGGGAAGGAACCCATTTCGTTTGAAAAAGCCGGGCCACACGGACATTTGTTTTTTGAGCCGGCAAAAACCAAAGTTGGTATAGTAACCTGCGGAGGATTGTGTCCGGGTCTAAATAATGTAATTCGCAGTTTGGTCAATCACCTGTTTTATCGGTATGGCATTAACCGCGTTATTGGGTTTAAGTATGGATACGAGGGGTTGATTCCCAAATACAATCACGAGGTGGTGGAATTAACTCCTGAGAAAGTAGATGCTATTCATTTAACCGGTGGAACAATTCTGGGTTCGTCGCGGGGTGTTCAAGATGTTGGCCAGATGGTTGATACCCTGGAGATAATGAACCTAAACATTTTATTTTGCATAGGTGGTGATGGAACTTTGCGTGGTGCTCATGCCATACATGAAGAAATTGAACGCCGTAAGCTAAAAATTGCCGTTGCCGGAATTCCCAAAACAATTGATAACGATATCAGTTTTATTGAGAAAAGTTTTGGTTTCGAAACAGCCTTTACCATTGCCAACGATATTATACGGTATGCACACAACGAGGCCCATGGGGCTTACAATGGAATTGCCTTGTTAAAACTAATGGGGCGCGATTCCGGTTTTATTGCTGCTTATGCCGCACTCTCTATTCAGGAAGTGAATTTTGTGTTGGTTCCCGAAATGAAATTCGACCTGTACGGACCGTATGGTTTTTTAAAAGCGTTGCGTAAACGACTCGAAGAGCGTCACCACGCTGTTGTTGTTGTAGCCGAAGGAGCAGGGCAGGAGTTTTTTACCGATCACAAAAGTGAAAAAGATGCCAGTGGTAATACTAAAAATAAGGATATTGGGGTGTATTTGAAAGAAAAAATAGAAGAGGAATTCAAAGCCAAAGATTTCCCCTTTTCGTTAAAATACATCGACCCGAGTTATATTATCCGCAGTGCACCGGCCAATGCTAACGACAGTAAGTTTTGTAGTTTGTTGGCTCAAAATGCTGTTCATGCGGCCATGGCCGGAAGAACCGATTTTGTAGTGGCCAACTGGAACGACACTTTTACCTTACTTCCCATTCCGGTTACTATTGAAAAGCGGAAAAGAATTGATATACAGGGCGAATTATGGTGGAACATTATTGAAGCAACCGGTCAACCCAGCCGCATGATTAATCCCGAAGGGTTTGAGATTAAAAAGTAAACTACTTTTTTGTCAGGGCTATAAATACTTCTTTATTAATTGAACCATCTCATCAAATCCTTTTTCGGTAAAACCGTGTTTTGAATAAATAACTTTTCCGGTTTTGTCAATCACCAGATTTCGAGGAATGTTCTGATGAGCAAACTGACTGTATATTTTACGCTCCGGATCGGCTGCCATTGGAAAAGTAAAATTTTTTTGTTCCCTGAATTTTAGCAATTCTTCCGTATTGTGTTCGCGGCCTATAACCAGCATCACAAAATCAGTATCTTTTATTGATTTCCATATTTTTTCTTCAACATGGGGAAGTTCCTTCATGCAGGGGCCGCACCAGGTAGCAAAAAAATTCAGGTAAATAACTTTTCCTTTCAGTTGAGCCACATCAAAAGTTTCGCCATTGATAGTAGTTACAGAAAAAACAGGGGTTTTATCGCCAACAAAAATTATATCTGAGTTATCGTTTTGCGCGACAACTGTTGAAATTGAGCAAAGGGTTAGTAGCAGTACGAAAAGATTTTTCATAGTTTGTGTTTTTTTTATTCAAATAATTGTTGAATGCGCTCAGGAGTTAACGCTTTAAACGGATTATTAGTATTAATAAACAAATCGGCGAGTTCCGATTTTCGTTCCTGTAATTGAAGTATTTTTTCCTCAATGCTGTCGGACGAAATAAATCGGTAAACAAATACCTTTTTGTCCTGACCAATGCGGTGCGCCCGATTAATAGCCTGATTTTCGGCAGCTGGATTCCACCACGGATCGAGCAGAAAAACATAATCGGCAGCGGTAAGATTTAAACCTACGCCACCTGCTTTGAGCGAGATGAGGAATACCTGGTTTTCCGGGTCGTTTTGAAAATATTCAATCACCTGTTGCCGGTTTTGTGTTTGTCCGGTAAGTATAGCATATTTTAGTTTATTTTGTTTTAAGAATGTTTCATATATTTTCAGATGTTCAACAAAAGAGCTGAATATTAATACCTTGTGATTTTCTGCAATAATATTCTGAAGCATCCGGGTAACTTCCTCGAATTTCCCCGATTCTTCATTGGAATGAATCAATTGTGGATGATTGGCCAACTGACGTAAACGGGTTAATGCCTGTAAAACAAGGAACGATGATTTGTCGGCTCCATATTTCTCCATGTTTTGGAGAATGTTATTCCGTACTGCCGATTTCTCTTCTTCATAAATTTTGCGTTGCATTTCCGACATTTCGCACAACCTTATTTGTTCGGTTCGTGGCGGAAGGTCTTTGGCTACCTGATCTTTGGTTCGGCGCAAAATAAACGGATGAATCAGCGATTTTAGTTTTTCGCTTTTTGATTGGCTTTGGTGCTTTTCGATGGGGGTTACAAACTCGTTTTTAAAAAAACTGTAACTGCCCAGTAATCCTTTGTTTACAAAATTCATTTGGCTCCATAAGTCGGTCAGGCTGTTTTCAATAGGCGTTCCGGTAAGTACCAGTTTGTAAGTGCTTTTAAGTTGAATAACCGATTTGTATATTTTTGAATCGGGATTTTTAATTACCTGACTTTCGTCGAGAATTAAATAATGAAAAGGGAATTTTTTTAGTTCATCCACATCGTTGCGAATAACACCGTAGGTTGTCAGCACCAGGTCGAAGTCGTTAAAAGCGGTTAGGTCTTTGGCACGGTTGTTTCCAATGTGTTTAAAAACTTTAAGATCGGGCGTGAATTTGGCAATTTCGTTGTACCAGTTGTGAATAAGCGATGCCGGCATAATTATTAAACTGGTTGGATGCATTTTGGTTTGTTCGGTTTGCGGAATGGAATCGAAAAGGCTAAGTTGTGGTGCAGGTTTGTTAATAAACTGTGGTACAACAACCTTCTCATTTTTTAATTCGAGCAACAGGGTTAACGTTTGCAGCGTTTTTCCCAAACCCATATCGTCGGCCAAACAACCCCCAAATTTGTGGTGTTTTAAATGTTCCATCCATTGAAAACCCTGCACCTGGTAAGGGCGTAAGCGGGCGTTTAATCCGGCAGGAATGGCAGCATTTTCGTCCAGTTTTTTATTGAACAAATCTTTTATGCGTTCGGCATAATCCGATTTAATTCCAACTGTGCTTGAAGTTAGCAGGTTAAAATGGAATTTATTAAGTTTAAGGCTTTCCTGATTGTGGTCGGCCAACATAAAAATTTCCTTGTATTTGGTAAACCATTCCAAAGGTAATATGGCAACGGTTCCGTCGGGCAATTCGTATTCGCGAATGTTTTTGAGGATGTTCTTACGCAGGCGGATAAAGGGAAATGTGAATTCTCCCAAAGTAACCATTCCGCGAATGTCGAACCAGTCGTTGGTTTCGTCGACACTAATTTTAAGATGAAGGTTATTTAGGTTAAAGATTTTGTCGAAAAAACCTTGCTTTAAGGTGATATTATTCGCAATAAATTGGTTGGCATGTTGATTAATCCAGTTTATGGTTTGGTAAAGCGCATCGTTAATCTGGTTCGAATCTTCGTATGGAACCATAAAATGAATCCCATCGCTGGTTTGCAGACCCATTTTTTTCAGGATTTCAACAAATGCAGCTTCAACCCTGGGTTGGCGTTCCGATTTTATAAATTCATATTCATCGTTATCGGTAAGTAGGCTTACAAAGTTTTTTTCAGGATTGTTGGGCAGTATTATTTTTGAACCGTATTGCAGTTTTAGCAACAGGGCAGGTTGTCCGTGCAGGTTGTTTTGCAGATACAGCAAAGCTTTGGGTTCGGTAGAGTCGTCAGTAATTTTAAATCCACGGGCTTTTACCCGGTATTGTTTAATGGTGTTGAGAATGAATTTTTCGAAATAGGCTTTTTCCGTTTGCTTGGCAATGCTAATGTAATCTTTATCGAAAAATGGTTGCAGTTTTTTACTGTCGATATCGGTAAACAGGTAAAGTTGTTGGTTCAGCATCAGCACGCAAGGGGAATCGGCCAGGACCAGCGCTTTTTTGTTTTTTAAAGTTACCTCCTCGTTAGCCTGGCTGATAGAGAGCGAATATTGAATTCCCTCGCTGTTTCGGTTAAAATAAAAAACAGCCTGAGCCGGATCCGGGCTTATCGGAATTTGGTCGGCCAGGTATATTTTAGCATATTTTCTATCTTTAAAAAACACGCGCACCCCCGATTTTACAAGAATGGGAGCAATCTGATGAATTCTTTTTTCGATGTGGGGGCGAATGCGTTGATTGATAAAATCGTAATCCACATTTTTAATAAAATCGCGGGCATCTTCTTTCTTTTTGGTAAACAGATTGGCAATGTAGTTGTCGTCGTACTCATTAATGAGTTTAATCATTTTTTCTTTATCAGCCGTGTAATTATCAATTTCGCGAATGTTTATATTATTCGCTTTCTCGATACTGGTATAAAAGGTATTTCCCTTATCGGGAGTGATAATGTAGGCAGAAAAAATGGGGCCAAACTTACGGTGTTGGGTAATGGTTATTATTAACTCTTTTGTCATGCGATAAAAAACGTTTAACCTCCGATTAACTTGGTTTTATATCCGGCCTGAGTTAGTAGTTCAGCTATTTTTTGCCTGAATTCGCCTTGAATAATTATCTCACCATCTTTGGCCGAGCCCCCCACACCACATTTGGTTTTCAGTGTTTTGGCCAGTTCTTTCAAATCGTCGTCACTTCCAATAAAACCTTCAATTAGGGTAACCGATTTTCCTTTTCGTTTTTTTCGGTCGATACTAATTCGCAGGGTTTGTTTTTGTGGTGCCAGGGTTTGCTGTTCCTCTTGTGCTTCTTTTTGGTAAGCATAATCAGGATTGGTGGAATAAACAATATTTAATCGCTCTTTCCAGTCGTTATTTTCTTTTTTTGCCATCAGCTTGCGTTTCCGTCTTAACAAATTATTTTTTCCCAAAAAAAAATGGGCACATTGTTTGAAACCAACAAAGATAAAAAAGGATTTATTTTAAACCCGGACTGATGCTATAATTTATAAACAAAAAAAGGGAACCGATAAAAGTTCCCTGATATACGTATGTTGTATTATTTTACTTGAATTCAGCCAGTTTTTCTTTGGCCAGTTTCGCAGCTTTTCCATCGGGATACTGGTTTAAATACTCCTGATACGAATTTGCCGTGTGATTAAACCGGGCTTTTTGCCAGGCTGCAATCTCAATAGCATCTAATGCTTTTTGCCGGTAAATTCCTTGCGGATATAAAAGCAAGTAGTTTTGAAGGGCGGTGTCGGTAAATTGCGAAGCGGCTATGTTATAAGCTTCGATAAAAAATAGTTTTTCTTTTAATTCACTTACCTGGTTGGTGTATTTCCCTTCTGGGTAATGGTCGATATAAATGTCGCAAAGTCGTATTTCCTGTCTTTCACACACTTCTTTATATAGTTTTTTATCGTTGGGAACCAGGGTAACGGTTATATCCTTGTCGAATTCAGAAACCAGCACAACCTTTTGCATTTTTTTATAAGTAAATTTTAAGTGTGTTGGTGCCAACGGAATTGTCAGGCTAAATTTACCTGAGGCGTTACTCAGTATTTTTGTATTGCTGTTAAGATCAATGATTGATGCTTGCTCAAGGGCTCCATTAATTCCCAAAACGGTTCCCTGTACGGTTCGTTCCTGTGCAAATATAGTAAGGCTTAAAAAGCTTATAGCCAGTGTTGTTATAAATATTATTCCTGCTTTCATAGTTACCTCCGTTTGTTTTTTGGATTAAGTTAATATTAATCCAATGTTAATTTAATGTAAAGTTATCTATTATAACGGAGGTATTGCCCTGAGGTTTATTAAATTAATATTACAAATTAGTTACAGTTAATTGTTTTTAATTGATAAAATTCCTTATTTTTTCGAGTGAAGCCAACAGGTTTTCCGATTGCTCAATTAATTCCTTTTTGTGCTGGATTAATTTATCATTGCTTTTTTTAAGTTCAATGGCTTTTTCTTCATTCTCGTGACCAAGAAAATGGTGGCAGTTTTCTGGTTTATTTAATGAATTATGAATAGCCGTAGCCATCATTTCACATGAATTGTAACCACAACTGGCACAGTTGTATATGTCGTCATCAGAATATTTATGCATGCTCTGATAAATAAGTTCGAGTTCCTGCGGGTTTGGAGTTTTAATTTTATCAGTATAAAGATGGTTTTTATTGGTGTAAGCTCGGGTGTATAAATCCTTTTCCCAATATTTATTTATTGTTTTTTGTATGTTATCAACAGCTTTTATGTTATCCTCTTCACTTTTGTAAAGTTTCTGCATCTCTTTTTTTCTTTCATTTATCAGGTATTCCAGTTTATCGGCCGACTTTTCCTGACTGGTGGTTCCCGTACCGCCATTACATCCGTTTTCACAATTCAAACAGTCGATAAGTAATGGAGCGTATCCATTGGTAATTTGCTGAGGAAGGTGATCAAGATAGGGGTAAACTGTATGTGGACCTTCAATTTTTCGGGTTAAACTTCGAATTCCTTTAACATCGCGTTCAGCGGTACTGAGCAATCCTCCCGGAGTTGAAAAAAGAACCGCCCGTTCAGCCGGATCGTTATCGAAAAGTGCGTCATCAAAACTGTTTAAATCGATATGGTTTTGTTCAAAAAAATTGTACATACTACGCATGGTAACATTAAAATCGGCAAAACCAACATCTTCGAATTCCCTTTTCTTGGCTAAACAAGGTGAAACTACAAGAATTTTATGATTTTTGTATTTGGGGTAGTATTTTCGAATCATTTTCATGGTATGAACCATTGGGCTGTCGGCCGGAGCCAGGTAGGGAAGCAGTTCGGGTTTATAAATCTCAATATAGGTAACAATGGCCGGACAAGGCTGGGCAATAACAATTTTGGGTTTATTATTGTTGATGTGTTCAATATACGATTTTACGGTAAGTTCAGCACCAAAACTAACATCGAACAAGGCTTCGACACCCAATGATTTTAGCCAGCCGTTAATTTTTAGGTATTTGTTTTCAAAATTAGCGGCCACAGCCGGTGCAACTATAGCAATTACTTTTTCTTTCTGGTTAAGTGCATACAGGGCCTCTTCAAAATCATCGACTGGGATTCGGGCATTGTGAGTACAGGCTTTTATGCATTCACCACAACCAATACACAAATCGTTGTTAATTACTACTGAATCGCCTGAACCATCGTTGGCAAATTTTGTGGTGCAAACCGCAATACACTGATGGCAATTCACACATTTTTCTTCGTCAACCTTTAATATATAGGATAATTTAGAATTACCACTTGTATTTGTTACACGCATTATTATAAGTTTTTAAGTTTTTCAATTCTGCGTTTCATGTCTCCTTCTTGAACCTCTATTTCACTCAAAATTTGTTTAAGCTGATCTTCTTTTCGTTTCATTTCTTCCTGGGTAGCCTGTAATTCTTCCAGATTTTGACGCATTTCTTCTTCCTGGGCGGCTAATTCTTCACTTTGCTGTTGGGTTTGTTCCAATAGTTTTTGGGTTTGTTCGTTTGTTTTTGTGTTTGCAATGGTTGAGGCCAAATCTTCACCAATATTGCTTACAAAATTTGTTATGTGTTCTTCAAAAACATTAAACGAAATAAGTTCAATTACGGCATATACGGTATTGTTTAATACCGCAGGAACCAGTAAAATACAATTTGGGTTCGCGGTGCCAAGTCCTGAAGTTATATGTACATAATTGTTGGGAACTTCGGTCATTACGATAGGCAATTTTTCATAGGCACAACGTCCTACCAGACTTTCGCCCAAGTGGAATTTCTTTTTGAGGTATTTTTCACGGTTGTAAGCTACCGCACCTTTTAATTCATAGATTATGTTTTCAGGATCTTCTTCGTTTATAACAAATATTCCACCTTGAACAGCTTCAACATAATTTACCAGGCTGGTAATAAAATTTTTTGAAAGATTCTCGACACTATTGGAATGAGCCCGCATGATATCGCTGAATTTGGCAATTCCCTGATTGATCCAGTTTTCCAATTGTTCCTTTTTCTGGCGTTCTTGTTCCTTTATTTGGGCTTCGGTTAAACTTTTGCGCATATTTATTAGCGACAATCCAATGGTGTCTTTCTCGCTGAGTAATTGGTATTCCTGGTTAAAGTTGCCTTTTCCAATCTGGTTTGAAAATTCGGCAATGGAGTTCAATGCCTTAATTAGTTTATTAAAGGCAATTGCAATCATTCCTATTTCATCGTTTGATTTGTAAGTAAATTTTTGATTCAGATCGCCTGTGGCCAGGTTTTCGGTAATTTTTTTAAGTTCGATAATGGGTTTGGTAAACGATAAGGCAATAATTATCGCAAAA
Organism: Bacteroidetes bacterium HGW-Bacteroidetes-4; assembly: GCA_002840905.1. Lineage (GTDB taxonomy): Bacteria > Bacteroidota > Bacteroidia > Bacteroidales > SZUA-534 > GWE2-40-63. The sequence continues at coordinate 19,448 of PHDD01000023.1, forward strand.
GCAACGGAAACGATCAGAATAAGGAAAATAATCACACTGTTTTGAAAAATGGAAGTATTAACCTGTTTTAGAATGGGTTTTATGTCTGATTCAAGGATAAATAAACCGCGCAAACTTTCATTTCCTGAAATATCGGAATCGTTGGCATGGCAATCTAAACAACCTTTGTTCTGGCTCATGTAAACCGGGCGCATAACAGAAAGTATTTGTTTTTCTTTGTCGATATGAGTTAGGGCATTTACATTTTTATTTTTAAACGCTTCAAAGAAAACTCTGTCTGTTTCTTTTGCCAAATGCTTTTCTTCAAGTGGGTCGGGCGACGAAATTCGGAACTGATAATTTTGAACGGTATTACCAATATTCGAAGTAACTTCTTTAATCGATTCTTCAACGTCCATTTCAACAATGGTAGTCCCGTCAATATGGTGTTCGGTAAACTCCAGAATGTTTAAGCCCAGAATGGTATTGCTCTTATCAATTAAATCGGTTATTCCCTGGTTTTTAAATTTAATAGCCGAGAGAACCACTATTATACTGGCACATACTACTACCGGTAAAACAATAAAAATAATTAGTTTACGCTGAATGGACAAATTTTTCATAGGTTAAAGGTATTGGTTTCAAATATTTAATGCTACTTGAGTGCGGATTTATAATAATTGTTAATCAATGGTATAAAAAAAGTCTCTTCTAATTTGCAACAGTACCCTATTAAAGTTAAATGTTCTTAAAGGTTTAACCTGGTTAAGAATATTAAATATTAATAAGATAGCTTATTCATAATATACCTTTGTGAAATAATGGTCAATTAATTGCATGCAAAATAGTAAATCTTTGCCAAATAATAAATATGATTAATAACAATTATAAGATTTTATTTACTCCAACCGCTTTAGTGTGTATCAAAGAATTACTTATTGGATTGTATGCTGATTTTCTTAATTATGCGAAAAGTAATTGGCCTTAATTGTCGTTCTTTTTTTCCAGTTGATTAATTTTAGCCAGTAAATCTTCATTGATTTGGGTAAGTTCCATTTCTTTACGTTTCATTTCTTCCTGAGTGGCCTGTAACTCTTCGAGGTTCTGGCGCATTTCTTCTTCTTGTGCTGACAGTTCATCTTTTTGAACTTGTGATTCTTCGAGCAGTTTCTGCGTTTTTTCATTTATACGAACCATAGAGATGCTTGAAGCCAGATTTTCGCCCACTTTGGCAATAAATTCAAGTTGAAAAGGTTCAAATTTATTAAACGAAACCAGTTCAATAACCCCCAAAACTTTATTCTCCATTAGGGCCGGAATAAGGGCAATACTCCTTGGGTTTCCTGTTCCAAGCCCTGAAGAAATGGTTACATAGTTTTCGGGAATCTCAGTCAGGTAAATGGGGAGTTTTTCGTAAGCACATCGACCAACCAAGCCTTCGCCAATACGAAATTTTTTGCTAAGCATTTTCTCACGATCAAAAGCAACAGCTGCTTTTAATTCTAAGAAAGTTTCATCATCTTCCTGGGTAAGTAAAAACAAACCGCCCTGAACTATATCTAAGTAATTAACCAATTCCATAATGAATTTACGGCTAAGCTGATTTACATTTTGTGAATAGTTGCGTAATATATCGCTGAATTTGGCAATTCCTTGTGCTATCCAGCTTTCCTGTTCTTCTTTGAGTTTGCGTATTTGTTCTTCCTGACGTGCTTTCAACAAACTGTTTCTCATGTTTTGCAGTGAATAGCCCATGCTGTCTTTGTCGCTTAATAATTCATATTCGTGGTCAAAATTGTTTTTGGTTATCTCATCAGAAAATTGAGCAATTTTATGAAGTGAATTTAATAAAAGCTTGAACGAACGGGCAATAGCACCTACTTCGTGTACTGGTTCCAGGGTTTTTTCATCTATACGAATGTCTAAATCGCCAATAGCAGCTTTATCCATATTATACATGAGATCTTTAATGGGCTTTTGAATCCATTTTTTTATAAAGATGTTGGTAGTTAGAATGAAGATAAAAGCCAATGGAACAGCCCAGTAGAGCGATTTAAATCCAAACTCATTGATAGCATAAGCCATTATTGCCGTGCCCATTGAGGTAATGAGTACAAGCATGGCCAAAGGAAAAACGATGGTTTTGCGATAACGCAAATATATGATGGTTCCACCAAAGGGAATAAAGGCAAATACAACAATAGTTGCAAAGATCAATACATCTTTCATTACAGTATGAGTTACATTTTGGCAAAAAAAATATGAAGCAAAATACAAAAATATAATGATATTCTATTATAATTCGCAGCTGCACAATTATGCATAACTAACATTTTACAATAAATAGAATTACTAAAAATAACTTACATTTGGAGGATGTTATGCTTAACTAAAACAGATTTTTTTATTATCGAAAAGCAAACAGAGGTATTAACGTTAATGCATTAGCTAAGTTGATAAAATGTAAAGGTTAATTTTATGAATAAAGGAGTTTTAATCTGGGGATACATTGCTTCGTTTATTTTACTGTTAGGGGCTATATTTATGAATCTGAACCTGATAGCGGGTAAAGTTCTGTATCTGACCGGATTTATGGCTTTTAACCTGGGATACCTGATTCCACTGTTTTATGTGATCTTTAAAAAAAATCAGGAAAATAAAATTGGGATTGTTGTTGTTTTTGGAATTCTTGGTTTTCTTACTTTTTTAACCGGAGTTTCATTTTTTGTTGTGAATTGGGGCGGAGGCATTGTATTAATATATGTGGGTGGAGGAATACTCATATTAGCCATTTTATCCATAATTGCTTTATCGCGGCGTTTTTACGAGACCCATATCGATTCGTGGTTTCCCATATTAATATTTGGGGTTTTTATTGTAATCAGCCTGTTAACCGGAATGGTACATCGCCATATCATGCGTTCTTTTTCGGTTATGAATAAAGAAAAAATTGAACTTTTAACGGCTGTCCGTGAAAAAAACAACCGGGTATTTCAAAACTTAATTCAGATAGATACCATAGGAAGCAGAAGTTTAAAAAAACTTAACGAACAGGTAAGTGTTTTGCGAATTGAATCGCAAAATATTTTTCAATACATTGAACAGCTAAAGTTCGATTTAATTAAAGAAGTTGAGGCCGGAGCTTATAAAATGTTAGATGGAAAAACTCTCGATAATTTAGTTCCGGTTCAATCGAATGTTGAAATAAATTCGGTGAAACGCTATATGTTAAACAAAAAAACGGGTAAAGCCTATGAATTAAAAAACAGGCTTTATCAGCACAAAAAAAATATTGAGCAAACTATTCCAGCCAATGAGCAATGGTTGCAAACCTATGTAGCCATTCATTTGGATACAAAAACCTATGAATTGAGTAAGCGTCGTTTCGACAGAACCTGGGAGGACCAGCATTTTTACAATTTTCCTTTAATCACCGTATTAAATACGCTTACCGATTTGGAATGGAAAACCTGTATGGTAGAAGGCGAATTATTAAATTATTATTTTCAGGAGGCAATCCTTATAGATAGGAATGCAAATGTAAATGATAAACCATAACTAAATTAAAACCAAATAAATTAATTAACTTTTTTCGATACAGGTTTGTATCTTTTGAAAAAAAAACTAATTTTGCACTCCGAATTTGTCTTAAGCACATAAGAAATTGATTGGTACAGCATAACAAGAAAAAATTAGAGCAATGAAAAGAACGTTTCAACCTTCGCAAAGAAAAAGAAAGAATAAGCATGGTTTCCGCGAGAGAATGTCTACTAAAGCCGGAAGAAAAGTTTTGGCTGCCAGAAGGGCAAAAGGAAGGAAAAAGCTTACAGTTTCTGATGAAAGACGTCATAAGATGTAATATATTGACAATGAAATTACGTAAGAGCTAAGGTGTAAATCTTGGCTCTTTTTTTTGCGTATTATTTTACTATTTTTTTAGTAAACTATCCATCCGGTATCCATAAAATCAAAGTAAGCAAAACGGTAAATGCTTCAGTACATTAATTTGCTGCTAATGCTGGATATTTCGAATGATAATCCTATTTTTGTTCAGTTGGTTTTTTATCACAGCTTATACAAAAGCTTTAAATTATGAGATGGTTAAGGATTTTTAAGAAAAGGGTTTTTTGGAAAACCTTGCTCTATGCAGCAGGATTGTATTTTATTGTTTTTTTATTGGTTACCATTGGCTTGCGGATATTTACCTACCATGGAAAGTCTTTCCCGGTACCCGATTTTAAAGGTCTGGATTCGATTCGGGTAAATGAATTGGCTCTATACAACGATCTTCAGGTTGAAGTAGTCGATTCTACGTTTATTCCATACCTGGTTAAAGGGAGTGTAATCGATCAATACCCGCAACCAGGCGTTAAGGTAAAAAAGAATCGTACAATATTTTTAACCATCAATGCGTTTAATCAGGCAAAGGTTGAGATGCCCAATTTGGTTGGGGTAAGTTACCGACAAGGAAAAACTACCCTGGAAAGCCGGGGTTTAAAAGTGGGACGTATAATTTACCAAGCCGATTTTGCAAAAAACAATATTTTGAAACAACAATATCAGGGAAAAATAATTCATGCTGGTACCATGATTGAAAAAGAAGAGTTGATTGATTTGGTTTTAGGGAACGGGTTGGGCCAAAGCAGTGTTTCAGTTCCTGATTTAAAGAAACTAAAATACAACCGGGCCATAAACGAAATTAATGACGCTTATTTTAATGTGGGAAATGTGGTTTTTGATACTACAGTTCACACTTTTCGAGATTCCATTAATGCTATGGTTTGGAGGCAATATCCGGGCAACTACGGAAACAGCCGTGCAGTTATGGGATCAAGAATTGATATTTGGCTAACCTTGAATCCTGAATTATTTCCGACTGACACGGCGACCGTTAAAACAAATTAGTTTTTAATGAAGATTCTTTTAGCAATTTCAATTTTTCTTTTTTACTTTCTTAATGTAAGTATTGCCCAAGAGGTTATTCGTCCGCTTACCGAGAATCCGGAGCTGATAAACTATATGCTTCCGGCTCAATTGAAACAGAGTAAGCAGCTTGCATCATTACCCTTTTTCGACGATTTTAGTGCAAATCAACTTTTGCCTTCAGCTGATAATTGGACCGATCAGGATGTTTATATCAATAATTCTTTTGGTATTGGCCCCATGTCACTGGGAGTTGCAACTTTTGACGCTGTTGATGTTAATGGCTATATGCATGCAGCTATCGATAACAAACCGGTTATAGCCGATCGCTTAACATCGCGTATTATCGATTTAAGTTCATACACTCCCAACGATTCACTTTACCTTACTTTTTTTTATCAGCCACAGGGAATGGGTAATTCCCCGGAAGTCAACGATTCATTAATTCTGGAGTTTTTAACGGCCGATACAGTAATAAAGGTTTGGTATGCCAACGGAAGCGACTTTAATACTTTTAAAACCACTGTTTTAAAGTTACCTCCTAATGCTGACGATACCCTTTTATTTAAAATGGTGCATCTAAAAGTCGACAATCCCTTGTTTTTTAGTTCATCGTTCCAATTTCGGTTCAGTAATTACGCCAGTACATCACTAAGCCTATCATTGCGAACTAATTGCGACATGTGGAATATCGATTATGTGTATTTTGATGCCAACCGGAGTTTGTCCGATACAATTTTTGCCGATATTGCCTTTGTGAAACCACCGCGTTCATTTATTAAAACATACAGTTCAGTGCCCTGGGCACATTTCGATATGGCAATTAGTAAAATTCGGGACGATGTTTATTATAACATTCGCAACAACGATCAGATAAAGCGAAATCTTTCTGAGTTCATGCTTTTTATTCGAAACAAAGCACAAAGTGTGGATACCTTTCGTTTGGGATTAGAAGGAAGTATGAGTGGTATTGAAGCCTTTACCAATTATGTCGATTTTCGCTATCCCTGGAGTGGCGATAATTTTCCGGTACGTTGGTATCCGGCCGATAAAGCTACCATTGAAATGGAAGCCCGTCTGGGAGTTCAGGCCAGTGACCCGGTCGAAAATAATGTGGCATTCCGCACGGTGGTATTCGACGATTATTATGCCTATGACGATGGTACCGCCGAATTTGCTTATGGCATTTCTGGTGATGCCCGACAAACTGCCTTTTATTTTGAAACCTACAAACCGGATACACTGTTTGGGTTTTCGATGTACTTTGTTCCCAATAAAGAAAAATATAGTGCCTTACAAAATTTTTATCCCAGAGTTTGGACTTCGGTAAACGAAAAACCGGGCGAAAAAATAAATCCCGATGAACCCATAACAATTATTGAGTATTCCGAACAACGGAATCAATTTGTTTATATTCCTTTAAGTCAGCCAGTTTTTGTCGAGAAATCGTTCTTTATAGGGTGGGAACAAAATGAAGATTTAAGTATAAACCTGGGTTTTGATGCCAACACCAATACACGTACAAAGCGATACTATTATATAAATGGTGGTTGGTTTCAGGGTGATGAGGATAAAGAAGGTTCGTTAATGTTACGTCCGGTTTTTAAAAAAACTATTGAAACCCGTATTGCCGATGCTAAACACTCAAATTTCTTTTCAGTTTTTCCCAATCCATCAACCGGCAATTTGCAGATTTCATTTACAACTGAGCCCGAGCAAGGAAAAGTTGCCATTTTCAACAGTTTGGGGGTAAAGGTTTTTGAATCGGAACTGGAAAAAATAATATATAATTTAAGCCATTTGCCAAACGGAGTTTATTTGGTAAGGGTACAAACAAAAAACGGATCCGCATCGGTATTAAAGTGGATGAAACATTAAAAACAAACAATGAAAACGGAGATGGATAATTTTGAGGAGCAGGATGAGCAGAACGAATTGTTTGAGCATTACCGCTTTGTTGCCGATAAAGGTCAGGGACTTTTACGTGTCGATAAGTTTTTGCAGGATCGCATTGAAAACGCCTCACGGTCAAAAATACAGGCTGCTGCCGAAAATGGTTCAATAATGGTTAACGAAAAACCGGTAAAATCGAACTATAAAGTAAAACCCAACGATGTGGTTTCGGTGGTTTTGGAATACCCTCCCCGCGAAATTGAAATCATTCCCGAAAACATTCCGTTAGATATTGTATACGAAGACGAATACTTTGTAATTATTAATAAACCGCCCGGATTGGTGGTGCATCCCAGTTATGGACATTATTCAGGAACGTTGATTAACGCACTGGCTTTTCGTTACAAAGACCTGCCCATTTTTAATGGGAACGATGCCCGACCCGGTCTTGTGCACCGTATCGATAAAGATACCAGCGGTTTATTAGTTATTGCCAAAACTGAAGAAGCCAAAACAAAAATTGCACTTCAATTTTTTGAACATACCACACATCGCAGGTACATTGCCCTGGTTTGGGGCAGTTTTGATGAAGACGAAGGCACCATTACCGGACATATCGGCCGCAGCCTTAAAAACCGAAAAGTGATGGATGTTTTTCCCGATGGCGAATACGGCAAGCTTGCCATAACACATTATAAAGTTTTGGAACGTCTGGGTTATGTAACTTTGGTCGAATGCCGGCTCGAAACCGGACGTACGCATCAGATTCGTGCCCACATGAAAAGTATTGGACATCCTTTATTTAATGATGCCGAATACGGAGGTGACCAGATTCTTAAAGGAACTACCTTTACCAAATACAAACAATACATTCAAAACTGCTTTACTTTATTGCCACGACAAGCCTTACATGCTAAAGAACTTGGATTTATACATCCACATACCAAAAAACCGGTTCTTTTTAATTCTGAAATTCCTAACGATATGGCCATGGTAATTGATAAGTGGCGTAATTATATTTCTGATAGAGACCTTTAATTCTTGATTTTCATTTGACTTTTTTCCTGTCCCGTTTTAATTTGGGTTCATCAGGTTTTTTATTGAATTGATATAAAATGTTTAATAAAAATACAAAAAGATTAAACAAAAATTACTACTTTGCGTTTAGGGATTAAATTAAAAACTATAGAAATATGTTATCACAATTAGTTTACATTAGTGTTCGCAGTGCCGAGTGTACCGATCAGGAAATTGAAAAGATATTGGAATCGAGTATCCGTAACAATGGGAAAATTGATATTACGGGAGTCCTGCTTTATTCCGATCAAAAGTTTTTGCAGGTTTTAGAAGGTAAGTACAAGCAGATTATTGAGCTTTACGATAAAATTAAAGAAGACAAGCGACATAAAAACGTGGTTATGTTATCGTTGGGAAGTATTAAAGAACGTAATTTTCCAAGTTGGCAAATGGGTTCCAAAAAAATCAGCCTCAACGATGTAGATTTCAATACTCGAATGACCGACGAGGACAAACTGGAGTTTAAATCAATATTGAGCGGAAAAAAAGAGCAAAGTCAAAAAGTTATCGATGTAATTAAGAAATTCTTTTAAACGGACTATTTATGGATGAATTGGAATTAACCGAAAAAAAGAACAAACTCCGCGACATTGAATCGGTGGTTTTTGGTAATAACCTGCAGGAAATTCTTACCTCAATGGAAATAGTATTAACCATGTACCAGATAGACAACGATGTAGATATAGTACGGGCGTCTAAAACCAAGCTTATGGAAGGCCTTGAGTTGCTTAAGGCTTTAGGGCAAAATGATAAACTTAAACAATTTGAGGTATAGCTAATACTCATTAAAAAAAGCATTAAGCACGTTTTGTCTAAATCCGCCATTGTTTATTAGCAAGGCGGATTTTTTTATTGCTTAGTAAGGCAAAACATACAAGTATTCTTAATTTTGTATTTCTAACATTCAATTTTTATTTGTTGAATAGGATGCTGAAAAATTAAATGCTATTACTTTCATTAGTTTATGAATAAAAAAATTTCATTGGTATTGTCGGGGGGTGGAGCACGCGGAATTGCTCATATTGGGGTAATTTATGAATTGGAACGACAGGGCTTCGAAATAGTTTCCATTGCCGGAACCTCAATGGGTTCATTGGTTGCAGGTGCATATGCCATGGGCAAGCTCAATGAGTTTAAAGAATGGATGATTTCGCTCGACAAAATGAAGGTGTTTAAACTGGTCGATTTTACCTTGAGCCGTCAGGGTTTGATTAAAGGCGATAAGGTTTTTAACCGCATGAAGGATTTTATGCCCGATGCCAATATTGAGGATTTGCCCATTCCTTATTGTGCCGTTGCGGTAGATATTAAAAACAACAAAGAAGTGGTTTTTACCAGCGGAAGTTTATATGAGGCTATCAGGGCTTCAGTTTCTGTTCCTACAGTGTTTACCCCGGTGAAAACAAAAGAAGGTTTGCTTGTCGATGGAGGGGTTATGAATAATATTCCCATCAACCGGGTAAAACACATCGAGGGTTCAAGCCTTATTGCGGTCGATGTGAATGCAAACATACCTGTTGATAAACCAAAGATTTCGAAAAAAGAAAAAGAAGAAAACCATTCGGTTTATCAAAAGAAACTCAACGAGTTTTATGCCCATATTCAAAAAATGAATCCGCTCAGTGCTTCAACTGAAGAAACCATGGGCTATTTTGACGTGATAAACCGAACTATAAATCTGATGACTCACAATACAGCCCTTCTTTTATTAAAACACCATGAACCGGAACTGATGATTGAAATTTCAGGCCAGGTTTGCGGAATTTTCGATTTTTACCGGGCCGCAGAACTAATAGAAATAGGAAAACATGCCACTTTAAAAAGCTTAAAGAGTCGCGATTTTGTTGTAAACTGAAGGAAATCTGAGAAATAATAAGATGATAATCACATTCTCAAGGTTTTTTTATTAATTTTAATGGCGATTCACCAAACCAACTGACATGAAACGATTCGAACGTAAAATTCTGAGTACCTACAACCTAATTCTAACGGCATTATTAACCCTGTTGGGTTTTTCAACCTGTACCATAGTTGAGCCAAGAGATGAGTACGGGACGCCTTCAGCTTCCTTTAAAGTAAATGGTAAGGTATCCGACAAGTTGACCAGCAGGCCTATTCAGGACATAAAAGTAATTATGCAGGGCGATTCTACCCAAACCGATAGCGAAGGCCGATTTTCTTTATCGCAGGTTAATTTTCCAGCCGATCAAATATTTGTTATTCAGTTTAAAGATATCGATGGAGCAGCAAACGGAGGTCAGTTTCAAGCCAAAGATACGTTGGTGGAATTTAAAAACCCTCAGTTTACCGGTGGCGATGGTAGTTGGTATCAAGGTGAAACCAGCTTGGAACTGGATATGAATCTGGAACCCGAAGAATGAGTGTTAGCAATTTAGGATTTCGGAAAAGTCTGGCAATTAAGCTGTTTGCAGCTTTTAAAAAGAATGAGACAAAAGTACATCAACTGAATTATATTCTGTGGGAATGTACCTTGCGGTGTAATTTGAGTTGCCTGCATTGTGGTTCCGATTGTAAAAAAGATGTTACCATAAAAGATATGCCTGCCGGCGATTTTCTGCGTGCCCTCGACGAGCTGGGATCTCTTGTAAATCCCAATAAAACCACCATTGTACTTACCGGTGGCGAGGCCTTACTGAGAAAAGATTTGGAACAAATAGGCCTGCAACTCTATGCACGAGGCTTTCCCTGGGGATTAGTAACCAACGGCCTGCTTTTGACTCAGGAGCGGCTGCAATCGCTTTTGGATTCAGGTTTGCGTTCCATTACCATCAGCCTCGACGGGCTAGAGTTGTCACATAATTGGTTAAGGGGAAATCCCAAAGGATACGAAAAAGCGCTGGCAGCCATTAAAAGGTTGGTTCAGGTTCCCGATTTGGTTTACGATGTGGTTACCTGTGTAAATCAGCGAAACTTGAATGAATTAACAGAATTAAAAGAACTTTTGATTGCCAAAGGAGTTAAGGCCTGGAGGCTTTTTACCATTTTTCCCATCGGCCGGGCTGCCCGGGAAAAAGAGCTACAGCTAAATCCCAAAGAATTTAAAAGATTATTTGAATTTATAAAACAAACCCGCAGTGAGGGGCGAATTGATTTAAGTTACGGGTGCGAAGGTTTTTTGGGTTCTTACGAAGGTCAGGTACGCGATAACTTTTTCTTTTGCAGGGCGGGCGTTAATATAGCTTCGGTGCTGGCCGACGGTTCCATTTCGGCTTGTCCAAATCTGCGTGAAAATTTTATTCAGGGGAATATTTATAAAGATAATTTTGCTGAAGTTTGGCAAAGTCGATATCAAATATTTCGTGACCGAAGCTGGACCAAAACCGGAGCTTGTGCCAGTTGTGAATTTTATTCTTATTGCGAAGGTAATGGTATGCATTTACGCAATGAACAAACCGGTGAACTCTTGTTTTGTCATTTACACCGGATAATGGAGGGTGAATAGAATACAGGCGCGGTTTAACTAATGTGGTTCAGGTATTTTTTCTTAACCCGGTTCAATTCCCGCTGGTTTTCTTCACTTTTTATGGATTGTCTTTTATCGTATTCGCGCTTACCTTTTACCAGGGCTATTTCTACTTTAACGCGTCCGTCGTTGTTAAAAAACAGCGACAGGGGAACCAGCGAAACACCTTTCTCAACCACACGTTTTTCCCATTTATTCAACTCGCGCCTGTTGAGCAGCAACTTACGCATGGTTTTGTTTTTGGGAATAACCAGTCGGTCGTTTTCGCGTTCGGCCAAATGCATGTTGGTAATATAAAGTTCCCGGTTAATAAATTGCCCGTACGATTCCGATATTCCGGCTTTTCCCATGCGTATCAGCTTCACATCGTCACCAATTAATTGAATACCTGCTGTATAGGTATCTAAAATATGATAAAGATGCCTGGCCTTTTTATTTTTAATGCTACCTGGTGCTGCTTTCTTTTTCATGATGCAAAGAAACTAAAAAATGCGTTGCTTCTTTAACCCAAACCTACGCTTAAAGAGAGTAAAAAATCGTTTGCTAAGCTTTTAAAGAAAAACTATCTTGCGGCATCAATTTACAACTTAGATAGCACATATGAACCAAAAGTTTACCCTTATCCGCAAACTAAAGTATTATTTGTATTGGTTTGGGATTCACCGGCTGTTACCCGCCCGATACTTAATTTTTCTGGGACATTTGGGACTGTTGTCGCGATGGATTTCAAAAAACAGGGGGCTAAAATTTTCTTTATTTCCCAGTAAAACTTTCGATTACAGCCGTCGTTTCGATTTGTACCAGTTTCTAATAGCTAATATACTGGCAGATGAAGCGGTTGATTACCTGGAATTTGGTGTGGCTAAAGGCACTTCGTTTAAATGGTGGGCTCAGCACCAGAGTAATCCTGAATCGCATTTTTATGGCTTCGACACCTTTACCGGTTTACCCGAAGACTGGGGGCCTTTTAAAAAAGGCGACATGTCGAACGGAAATGAAATACCGAAAATTGACGATCCACGCTGTTCGTTTTATCAAGGTGTTTTTCAGCAAACCTTATTTGATTTTCTTAAAAAGTATAAATCAGGCAATAGGAAAGTAATTCATTTGGATGCTGATTTGTATTCATCAACCTTATTTGTTTTAACAACCCTGTCGCCTTTGCTTAATAAAGGCGATTTATTGATATTTGATGAGTTCAATGTGCCCATGCATGAGTTTAAAGCGTTAAAAGACTGGAGCGAATCTTATTATCGCGAGTACACCGTAATTGGTGAAACCAATAATTATTATCAGCTTGCCCTTGTGTTAAAGTAAGCTATTAGCATAGTTACCAGTGGGGTTCTTGTTAAAAGGTTCTTGATAAATAAAAAGCGATGCTCTTAGTATCATATACCGATAAATTCAATAATTTGGCACGCTGTTAAGATAAATATCTAATAATTGTTACTACATGAAAACCATTGCCGTAGTTTGTGGCGGATATTCAAAAGAAGAAGTTATTTCGTTGCGCAGTGCTGAACAAATAGCTCAGGTTATCGATAAAAACCGGTTCGAAGTATTTACAGTACTCATTAATAAAAGCCGATGGGTAGCTAAATTGGTGGGTAAAGAGGTACCCATCGATAAAGACGACTTCAGTTTTATTGTGAACGGACGCAAAGTAACTTTTGATGCCGTTTTTATGGCTATTCACGGAACTCCGGGCGAAGATGGCAAATTGCAGGCTTATTTTGAGATGCTTGAGATTCCGGTTACCACCTGCAATGTTTTTGTGTCGTCTTTAACCTTTAACAAGTTTGCCACCAAACAATACCTTAAAGCATACCAGATTCCAACAGCTTCAGCAGTTTTAATTCGTAAGAACAGGTCAAATCCGACAACTGATATTGTTAAAAACCTGGGCTTACCCTTATTTGTCAAACCCAATAATGGAGGCTCCAGTTTTGGGGTAACCAAGGTAAAAACACCCGACCAACTGGTTCCCGCTATCGAAAAAGCGTTTGAAGAAGACACCGAAGTAATTATCGAAGAGTTTATACAGGGAGGAGAATTTACCTGCGGGGTTTTTAAATCGGCCAGTGAATCGTTGGTTTTACCCATTACTGAGATTGTAAGTAAAAATGAATTCTTCGACTTTGAAGCCAAATATACACAAGGGGTTACCGACGAAATTACTCCGGCCCGGCTTTCAGATGCTGAAACTAACGAATGCCAGCAGCTTTCTTCAAAAATTTACGATTTGTTGGGTTGTCAGGGTGTGGTTCGCATTGATTATCTGTTGCGAAACGGGGTATTTTATTTTATGGAGATTAATACCGTTCCGGGAATGAGTCGCGAAAGCATAGTTCCCCAGCAGGTAGCGGCTTATGGCCTTAAAATAACCGAATTCTATTCCAAGCTAATTGATGATGCCCTGGCCCGTGGCTAATTGTTTCGGCGTTTGATGTACAGCGGTGAATGTGCGTATAAAATTACAACAGCAACCAAAAACAGTACTACCGTTCCGTTAATCCACATGGTAGTTCTTACTGAAATAAAGTTGTCGAGTAAGCCGGTAAAGATATTTCCAAAGGCAACTCCTCCGGCATAAAACGTGTGAATAAGCGATTGTCCGGTTGAGCGCAGTTGAGCAGGTACAATGGCATGAACAAAAGCAACTATCGACACAAAAAATAAACCAATGCTGATGCCGTGAATTACCCCAATTCCAACTGCTACTTCAGGGTTCGAAGTAAAACCGTAAGCCAGCATGCGAACAGCCGTAGCGGTCATGGTAAATAAAAATACCCGTGAAGCACCAAATCGGTCGATCAGTTTTTTCCCGAAAAAGAAAAAGGGCAATTCGCTGATGGCTTGCACAGCAAAAGCCAACCCGATAATGGAGTTGGGAGCTCCCAATTCGTGATAATACACATTAATGATAAGGTAAACCGGCGCTGTAAAAACGCTGTAAAGGAATACCAATAAAAGAAATAACAACAGTTTGCGTTCAGCTTGCAACAAGTGTTTTATAACCACGGGTTTAAGCGAACTCAGGCTTTTGGTAACTTTTAGCGGACGGTAAAACACAAGCATTACACTCCACATTGCCAGCAACAATAGGGGTGCAATAATGAAAATATAGGAAAGATGCTCCTTGTCGATAAACATTCCGGTTAATAGCGAGGAGCTTGCCCAGCCCAGACTGGCAAAGAGCCTGATTTGTCCGAACGAAGTTTTTCCACCGCTTTGCTCTTCGTAATCGAGGGCTACTGTATCGAGTAGGCTCATAATGGGGTTGTAGAACAAAGTGAGCAGAATCATAAACAGGGTGAATCCCAGTGCTCCGTTCCAGAGTAAAAAACCGGGAATCAAAAGTATCGACAGTCCCACCGAAGTGAGCAACATCTTTTTTCGTCCAAACCTATCGGATAACAATCCCCAGACCGGAACCACAAATACGGTGTTAAACTGCTGAAATCCGGCAATAATTCCTATCTGAAGTGTGTTGAGCTGGGGTACTTCTTTCAGATAAATATAGAAATAACTAAGCCACGAAGCCAATGCGGCGTAGGTTAAGAGAAACAGCAAGCGGATGATTATCCCCTGTTTTTTATCAGTTGAAGTACTCATAATGCCATTACAAAAACCGCCCAAAGGTAAATAACTTATTCAATTTTAGTTAAGAGCTCGGGTATTTGTATGCTCTAATTGGGTAATTTGTTCATTGTATTGCAAAAGGTAATAAATGACATCAGCACAGCTTATTAAGCAGGGCTTAACATTACATGCGGTGCCGATAAAATTTTCCTACGGTGAAAATAATAATTTTCACGGCACGGAATTTTAATTTTCAACGCAGGAAATATATGTTCCCTGATGGTAGGTAATTGTTCTCTTTTACCCAACCTATCCAATAGCTTTTACTTTCAATAAGGTTTGACGAATACTTTTTTTAATTTTATCCGGCCCTTAATTTTTAGTGATTACCTTTGTGCCAAAATATACCGTTATGGAAGCAATTAAACTTACGCAATACAGTCATGGTGCCGGATGCGGATGCAAAATATCGCCCCGTGAACTGACAACCATACTCAAGACAAACCTGGAACCGGTTTTTACCGAAAACCTGTTGGTGGGTATCGATACCCGCGACGATGCTGCAGTTTATGATATTGGCAACGGAAAGGGAATCATAAGTACCACCGATTTTTTTCTTCCCATTGTTGACGATCCGTTTACCTTTGGACAAATAGCCGCCACCAATGCCATCAGCGATGTGTATGCCATGGGCGGAACACCCCTAATGGCTATTGCCATTTTAGGCTGGCCGGTGAATAAAATTCCTTCGTCGGTAGCCAATCAGGTAATTGAAGGTGGACGTGAAGTTTGCCGAAGAGCTGGTATTCCTTTGGCCGGAGGACATAGCATCGACAATCCGGAACCACTCTTTGGGCTGGCTGTTACCGGAATGGTTCCGCTCGAACATCTTAAACGAAACGATACTGCCGAGGCAGGATGTAAATTATACCTGACCAAACCCCTGGGAATAGGCGCTTTGAGTACAGCGCAAAAAGAAGGTAAATTAAAACAGGAACATGAAACACTGGCTCCCGACACCATGTTGATTCTGAATCAGATGGGCAGTCAACTGGCACCATTGAAATCGGTAAAAGCGGTTACCGACGTAACCGGCTTTGGTTTATTGGGTCACCTGCTCGAGATGTGCGAGGGCAGTAATCTGGAAGCAGAATTGAACTACAGTAAAATCCCGGTTTTGGAACCTGCTTTGGATTATATTGCCCAGGGATGTATTCCGGGTGGTACAAAACGTAATCTGGAGAGCTATGGCGATAAGATTCAATTGGCTAACGATTCCTGGAAATGGATTCTGGCCGATCCGCAAACCAGCGGTGGATTGTTGATTGCTGTGGACGTCGGTTATGACCAGGAACTGGAAGCATTATTACAAAAAAATAGGCTTTATGCAAGTTGTATTGGTGAACTCAAAAAATATAAGGGAGAAAAACGCATTTTTGTAGGATAATTCAATTTTAAATTGAAGCCTCAATTCCTTTTTTTTGATATTGGACTTGGGGCTTTTTTGCGGAATATTGGATCGGGAAAACAGCTTACTAATCTAAAAGATGTAGTTGTAATTAATGGTTTTCATATAAAGTCTTCCCTTGTTTTTTTCAATAAAATGATAGCTGCTTTCAGTTAACATAAATTTACCTTTTATCTGGTTGAATGAGAAGCGTATGTTTACCGGTTGGTCCGATGCCACTGGCTGATCGGGATTAAGATTGGCAATCATTAGAAATTCCACTTGTACGGCTTTTTTATTTACAAAAAACGAAGCCTTTTTCAGTTCATCGTTCCTTACCAAATCGGCATGAAATGCCTGATAGCTTTTTTCATTATAAACGGTATCGAAAATGGCCGAAGGATTTCGTAACTGAAATTTTAAAAGCTCATTAAGCTGGGCATCGGGATATATAAAAGCGAACTTTTGGACAGAAGTATCATTACTTATAAAATTTCCTTTAAGCAAATCGGTGTACATTAGCTGGGCATAGACTTTTTCATCCTTGTGATTCACTTCGTAATGGAGCAGATAATGGTATTCACCTTCTTTTTTCAGGGGATGCATCGACCGGTTATTTTTCTCGATGCTAAAGGCCACAGGATTTGCCTGCATTGAAACCCTTTTTGATGCAAATTCATCCCATACTTTTTCTGCTTGTTGACTTAAACTCCAAAAGGGCAAAAGCAGCAGAAAGGCCGTGTTTTGCAGGTGTTTTAACAGCTTGTGGTTATTGTTTTGCTTACTTATTTCTTTCAATTTTTTTAAAGTTTTTTGTTAAACACCGTTGCTGATGCCTGAGCGCTGGGCAAAATAAGTACATCGCCAATGTTAACATGAGCCGGACGACTGGCCATAAACAGTATGGTTTCGGCAATATCGCTGGCCTGCAGCGGAGTAAATCCAGCATAAACTTTTTTATTGGCTTCGGGGTCTTTAAGCCGCACCACGCTGAATTCGGTTTCAACAGCCCCCGGGCAAATGGAACCTACTTTAATTCCATAGGGATTCAAATCGATACGCATACTTTTGGTCAGGGCTTCAACGGCATGTTTGGTAGCGCAGTAAACCGAACCGTTGGCGTAGGCTTCTTTTCCGGCAATACTTCCCACATTAATAATGTGGCCACTTTTTCGCTCCACCATCAGCGGCGAAACAATACGGGTAATGTAAAGCAGGCCTTTAATGTTGGTGTCTATCATTTGTTCCCAGTCGCTTAAGTCGGCTTGGTGAATGGGATCTAATCCGGCGGCCAGTCCGGCATTGTTTACCAGCAGGTCAATTTGTTGCCACGATTCGGGTAAGCTGTAAAAAGCTTCTTCGGTAGCTTCCTGGTTCCGGATGTCGAAACACAAAGGAAAACAATCGCCCTGATGTTTGTCGATTATCTCGGCAGCAATGTCGCCCAGAATATCGTCGCGACGACCCGTAATTATAACGTTATAGTTGTTTTTGGCCAATAGCAGGGCCGTTGCTTTCCCTATGCCCGATGTGGCACCGGTTATTAGTGCAGTTTTTTTCATTTGTAATTACTTAGTTATTTGATATTTGTTCGTTAGTATTTGTTTTCAATCATAATAGGTGTTTACTATCTTTTTTTAAATGAATAGCTTTGGTCAAATATAGAATTATTATGCCTAAAAATGGAAGTGCCGGTGCTTTATATCGCACTAAGGCACCTAAAATTGGGGTAGTTAAACCGATAAGCGTAAAGAGTATTATGACAAAAGAAACACAAAACCACAACCAGGGATTATTAAGGTGCAATTTTGTAAAATGCAGCATGGTTAAAAGTAGTAGTACTAATATGAATAAATTTTCTATTGCAGCCATTGCAACCATAGGACTGTGTATCTCGAATATTGTTGGTCTGAGAAGGGTTGTAACAAATGCTTTCGGTGCTTCCTTAATCAGGTTTTTAAAAGTAGGTTGTAGGGGAGCCATTTCAATTTTACTACCGGCCTGTTCAAGGCTGTTTACATAAGCAATAAAATCGTTTTGTTTTTGCACTATTATCTTTGGAAAATCTACACCTATAAAAGGTTTTGTGAACCAGAGCAGGCTGAGTAGAATTAAATGAATTCCGATGAAGTAAGCAAATGTATTCCTGATTTTAAGTTTTGATGCAACCAACACGTATATTAAACCGGGAAGTGCTGCAACCAAAACATAAAACTTTGATAAAAATAAAATTCCTATTGAAAGTACTAGGCAGGCAATGGATAAACCGGTTTTTTTGTTGTTGATTAAACCATATATCTGGTAAATCAACATTCCAAAAGCAAAAGTGAGAATACCTTCTTTTAAAAGTCCTGATGTCCAAAAAAGAGAAGAGGGAAAGAAAAAAACAACCAGTACTAATCCCCATTTTTTAGTTTGGAATGTTGCTTCAAAGGTTCTTAAAAGAAACCATAACCCAGTAAAGGACAAAAAACTCATGAATAAGGTATGGATATGAATATTTCCCATTGAGATTAGTCGGAAAAGGGCGTTAAAGCGAATTACAATCCGGTTATCGTTAAGCAA
Source organism: Bacteroidetes bacterium HGW-Bacteroidetes-4 (assembly GCA_002840905.1). Classification (GTDB taxonomy): domain Bacteria; phylum Bacteroidota; class Bacteroidia; order Bacteroidales; family SZUA-534; genus GWE2-40-63. The sequence continues at coordinate 38,398 of PHDD01000023.1, forward strand.
GCCATAATTAAAATCTTTGATCCAGAAATGGCAGGTGTCGTAATACTGGCTGAGGTGGGGAGCCTTAGCACCTATGCCGGTAAGCATTCGCAGGTAATCCACCGGGTTTTGGTGCAGGGCACTGTAAATAATATTACCATCATCGAAATATTTGAAAATATCACCTGAAATGCGGCTACCGTAGAAATAAGCATACACAAGGTAAACACTAATGCCTGCTGTAAATTTTAATATAAAAATAAGGATGGGCACATATTTGGGTAAATAAGCCGATTGAAAAAATTTTGCCCGCGAAATGATAACGATTAAAATTGCGAAGTAAAAAAACAGCAGCAAATAGCTCATCCGTATCAAAATTTGTCCCAAAGATAGAAAAAGCTATCGTGGAGTAAATTGTTTTTAGTTAATTTGTCGCGAAAACAAATACCGTGGCATTGTGTTTTATTGGCAGTGCAAAACACAATAAATGAGAATTAATTAAGTTAAAATGGGAACTCCAATAAAACCCTATTCCAATTCAGATAAAAGCAAAAAAGAACAGGTAGCCGGAATGTTCGATAATATTGCCGGTAAGTACGACCTGTTGAATCATGTATTGTCGATGAATATTGATAAACTATGGCGCAAAAAAGTAATTCGTAAGCTGAAAGGACATAAGCCGCAACGAATACTCGACGTGGCAACCGGAACCGGCGATTTAGCCATTGCTGCTTTAAAAGCTAATCCGCAACGGGTCGATGGTATTGATATTTCGGAAGGAATGCTTGAGGTAGGTAAATCAAAGATAGTTCAACGGGGACTCGATAATAAAATATTTTTACAAAGCGGCGATGCCGAAGCCATACCCTTTGAGAATGCAACTTTCGACGCAATTACCGTAGCCTTTGGCGTGCGTAATTTTGAGCATCTCGATGCAGGGTTAAAGGAGATGAACCGGGTACTGAAACCCGGAGGAATTTGTGTGGTGCTGGAATTTACTATGCCCTCTCAATTTCCGTTCAAACAATTGTATGGCTTTTATTTTAAAAACCTACTCCCTTTAATAGGTCGGATGGTGAGTAAAGACACTTCAGCTTATACTTATTTGCCTGAATCGGTAAAAGCATTTCCGCAAAACCAGCTGTTTGTTGAACGAATGGAGCAAGCCGGTTTTACGCAAAACAGTTTTCAAAAATTGTCGTTAGGAATAGCCGCAATTTATACGGGTTCTAAAAAGTAATCAGGCCAAAAAAATGATGTTAATTCTTTTATTCATAGAGAGCTTTATTGGTTTTGCATCTTTTAAATATTAATACCGATACAAGTTTGTACGCCTGCTAATGGGCTTAATTGTGTATGTTTAGAATCAATTATTAAGCGCTTAAAGGAATTTTATGAAGCTTTTCATTAAAAACATGGTTTGTATTCGCTGCCAGATGGTGGTAAAATCAGAGCTCGAGAAGCTTGGTCTACATTATAGCAGTGTCAATATTGGCGAGGCTTATACCATTGATGAACCCAGTGCAGAGCAACTAAACCAATTGGATCGAAACCTAAAATTGGCAGGGCTTGAACTCATGGACAATAAAAAAAGTATTTTGGTTGAGAGTATTAAACTGGCCATTATTGACCTGGTTCATAATACCGATGAGCAAATTAAAATTAATCTTTCCGACTATTTGAGTGAAAAGCTTGATTTCAATTACACGTATATGGCTAATCTTTTTTCAGAAGTTAAAGGCATTACCATCGAGAAGTTTTTTCTTCAACACAAAATTGAAAAAGTAAAAGAGCTTATTGTTTACAACGAGTTGAGTCTTTCTGAAATAGCTTTTAAGATGCACTACAGTAGTGCAGCCCATTTATCGAATCAGTTTAAAAAAATAACAGGACTTACACCTACTCACTTTAAAAAATTAAAAAACATACGTCGCAAAACCCTTGAAGAATTATAGATAATTCAAAGCTGATGTAAGTAAGAATTTCAGTCAGGTTTCACGTAAAAGTGGGAATAATGTAATTTTTAGGTATTATTCTATAAGATTTTTTGTTTACTGCTGACTAATTTTGGATATTACTAAATAAAAAACAAGATCATGGCTAAAGAGAAAGAACCAAAAAAAGCAGCAAAGAAAGCCCCCTTAAAAAACTTAAAGGAAAAACGTGCCGAAAAAGCTGCAAAAAAAGCCGATAAAAACAACACCAGTAAATTGTTGTAATATTGCGCAAGGATGAGTTTTTTTTATTTAAAGATTAATCAGTAAGGTTTACTAATTATCTGTTCATTCAGAAGTTTATAAGCTGCTGAATGTTTTTGTTGTGGAGTAACAAGCCAGACTTATAAGTTAACGAGTGGCTTGAATAATGCATTAATTGTTATTAAGCGACGGTGCATTTTCGATTAAATTCATCAGCTCTTTTCGTGAGATACCTACCTTGAGCGATATAGCCCATAAAACTTCTTTGGTATTTCCATCGCGCCAGTTTAAATCGGCATTGGTAAGGTTGGGAAAATTAAGTTTCAGTAAATGTTTAATGTTGTTCCAGCGGGCAATTGAATAGTTTACTTCCATACAAATAGTTTAGATTGTTTAATATTATAGCATTAAGCTTTGCTTTAAAAGAATATACTATTTTTTGTGATAAGATTTCCTGAGGTTTTGTTTTCGTATTGCACTCAAATCCGTTTGAACATAACAAAACTTTTGACAAACAAAATTAGCCTTATTCAAAACAAATCTCTTACACAAACCAACAAATAACTTACATAATTCCCACTTTCTGGAACAAGCTGTTTTATTGCGATATTCTTTTTTATAGTTTGTATACAGCCCGGTAATGATATCCGTAAACAGAAAATGTTATGGCATCGGGCAAAAGTGACGGGCGCTTAAAAAAAGTCCAAATCATTAATTTCCAATAATCAAGTTGTCCTTTATTTAGTATTCCCAGAATCAACATCGATTTAAGGAATGCAATTAATTCGCCCGATGTTATTTTTTTTTCTTGGTTTTCACGGGCTTTGTAATTTAAAAGCAGTTGACGCACCCTTTGGTAATAAGGTTTTATAGAATAAATATTCCGGATGATGGTACGGTATCCTTCCATCAATACCTCAGCATCCATCTTGGGAATAAAGTTCATGGTAAAATCAGTGTTGCTTCCGGTGGCTTCGGTAGTAATCCGGTTTTCAGCTTCAAGTTGCCTGTATAGTTTGGTGTTTTTGGGAGCATTCAGCAAGCCAACCATGGCCGAAACAATGCCGCTTTTCTGTATAAATTCAACCTGACGTTCAAAAACATCCGGTTTATCGGAATCGAAACCCACAATAAATCCTCCCGAAACCTGAATTCCTGCCTGTTGAATGGTATAAATACTATCAAGTAGGTTTCTGTTCTGATTTTGCACTTTATTGCAATATTGCAACGACTCATCTGAAGGAGTTTCAATTCCAATAAATGCTGCGTTAAAACCTGCCTGTGTCATTAATTCGAGTAATTCCGAATCGTCGGCCATATTAATCGAAGTTTGCGCGTTAAAATGAAAAGGGTATATGTGTTTTTGTGTCCAGGATATCATAGCCGGAAGTAAATCGGTTTTTATGAATTTAAGATTTCCGATAAAATTATCGTCTACAACTGATACTGAGCCCCGCCAGTTTAATTGATACAAGGTTTCTAATTCCTGAATAATTTGCCGGCTGCTTTTAATCCGCACTTTATGACCCAATAGCGTAGTAATTTCACAGAAATTACAGGCAAATGGGCAACCGCGTGAGACCTGAAAACTCATAAAAACATAAGCGTTTAATTTGAGTAAACCATATTCCGGAATAGGCGATTGATGCATATCGGCAAACGCTTTTGTTTTATATATTCGTTCGGGTTTTTCGCCTTGTTCCAAAGCCTTTATAAACGGTTCCAGGGTTAATTCCGCTTCGTTTAGAATAAAATGATCAATGTCGGGGTAGTTCCGATATTCCTGTGTGAATAAAGGCCCTCCAGCAACGGTTTTTCTTCCAAAAGCAACACATCGTTCAATTACCTCAGCTACCGATTCTTTTTGAACATACATGGCACTTATAAAAACATAATCGGCCCACCGAATGTCGTGGTTTTTGAGATCTTCCACATTCATGTCGATGAGTTTCTTATGCCAGTTTTTAGGTATCAGGGCAGCAACAGTAATTAACCCCAATGGAGGAACAGCCGCTTTTTTACGGATGAAACGCAGCGCATGCTTAAAGCTCCAATAGGTATCTGGATATCTGGGGTAAACCAATAAAATGTTCATGAATTAAATTTTAAAATTGTTGTAAAATTAAAGCAACATAATATTAAAAGAAAATATAAGGGGCGAAACATCTGTTAATGTGGTTGATAACACTCTGTTTGGGTCAGTGTTATTCACCCATTTTTCCCGGTTTTGAGAGGCATTGAAATACAAACATCAATTATATTTAGCAGGAGAAATCCTTTTTGTCATTTGATTTCTCATCATAAAAGCAAAACGATTTATATAACAGAATGTTAAAGTTGTTTTTTCTGCTTATGTTTTGAAAGGAAATAGAGGGGATGCAAAATATTTTGGTATTTTTGCCGTTTATGAAAGTTGAAATGAGACTTAAGAAACTGATATTTATACTATTTATAATTCCAATAGGGCTTTATGCTCAAAAACCAAAAGCCTGGAATAAGCCCCTTTACGATGTGTATCCTTACCATTTTGGTTTTGCGTTCTCATTTGGAGTACTCGATTTTTCAGTAAAGCATTCCGATTATTTTCTGAATCAAAATCCGGATAGTATTTTTTCTGTTGAGGGAATTGCAAAACCTTTGTTTGGTGCCAGCATGGTTACCAATTTAAGGTTGACTGAGAATCTGGATTTACGCTTTATTCCCGGTTTGTATTTCGGACAGCGCGATTTAAACTACTTGCATATTCCGGAAACCGGTACAACCGATACCAGTATGCACACCATGAAAATTGAATCTACTTTTTTACAGTTTCCGCTTTTGTTTAAATACCGCTCAACACGCGAAAATAATTATCGTCCCTACCTGGTTTTTGGAGCCAGCTACGGTATTGACCTGGCTGCCCGCAAGAAAATAAAACAGGAAGAAATGCCAAAGATTCGTTTGCAACGGCACGATATTTTTTTAGAAATGGGTGCCGGCATCGATTATTACCTTCCGTTTTTTAAATTTTCAACCGAGTTGCGTTTTTCCTATGGATTGATGAATGTGGTTAGCTACGACAATACAAAATATACCCGGGTTTACGATAAGCTGGGTTCCAAAATGGTTACTTTAGTAATCTATTTTGAATAAATATTTAGTTCTACATCCAGCAAATTCAGATGCAAAAAGAAATTACCCTGGTTTTAACTCCAAAGCAAGCTTCAGGCGAGGAATTTTTTCTACCTGTTCTTGCTAAAAATCTTAAAATATCGCCGAAACGGATAAATGGAACTAAAATTCTCGGTCGTTCCATTGATGCTCGTCAACGCCAAGTGAAAATTAATTTGCGTTTACTGGTTTTTGTCGATGAACATCCGGTGGTTGAGGAAAATCCCGTTTTCGATTATAAAAATGTAAGCGGTAAAGAACCCGTTGTTATTGTGGGCGCAGGTCCAGCTGGCTTATTTGCAGCCCTTAAAATGCTCGAACTGGGTGTAAAACCCATAATTATTGAACGGGGAAAAGATGTAACCGCACGCAAGCGCGATATTGCAGCCATTCACCGTAATCTGGAATTGAATCCCGATTCAAATTATGGATTTGGCGAAGGAGGTGCCGGAACCTATTCCGATGGAAAGCTTTATACGCGCAGCAAAAAGCGGGGAAATGTAAAGGAAGTGTTGCAAATATTGAAGGCTCACGGTGCCAGCCCCGATATTCTGGTAGATGCCCACCCGCATATTGGAACCGATAAATTGCCCGATATCATAAAAAGCATTCGAAATACCATTATAGCGTTTGGAGGCGAAGTGCATTTTGAAACCAATCTTGAATCGTTGTTGATTAAAGACCATAAGATACAGGGAATTAAAACCCGAAAGGGAGATAGTATTTATAGTAAAGCGGTGATTCTGGCAACCGGCCATTCTGCGCGCGATATTTACCAGATGCTTTATCAGCAGGGAATAGCGCTCGAAGCCAAACCATTTGCCATGGGTGTCCGCATTGAACATCCTCAGGAGTTGATTGATTCCATCCAATATTCGTGTGCCCTGCGTGATCCCTATTTGCCGGCAGCAACTTACAACCTGGTGCAGCAGGTGAATAACCGGGGCGTGTATTCGTTTTGTATGTGTCCGGGCGGCATTATTGTACCGGCTTCCACTTCGCCCGACGAGATGGTGGTGAATGGCATGTCGCCATCGTTCCGAAACAGCAAATGGGCCAATTCAGGAATTGTGGTTGAATTGCGACTGGAAGATTTTGGGGCTGACCAACAACAAAAGGTGTTAAAAGGGTTGGAATACCAACAATATTTCGAAAAACTGGCTTATGAAAATGGAGGCGAAGGCCAGATTGCTCCGGCACAACGGATGACTGATTTTGTAAATGGAAAATTATCGACAGATTTGCCCGAAAGTTCATTCCGCCCGGGTTTGCGTTCATCGCCCATGAACCAATGGATGCCTGAAGCAATTCGGTATCGACTACAGGAAGGATTTAAAGCGTTTGGTAAAAAAATGGACGGTTATTTTACCCGCGAAGCCCTGCTTATTGGCGTCGAAAGTCGAACCAGCTCGCCTTTGCGTATTCCACGCAACCCGGAAACCCTGCAACATCCCCAGATTTCAGGCTTATTCCCCGCTGGCGAAGGAGCGGGCTATGCCGGCGGTATTGCTTCATCGGCCATGGATGGTGCCTGGTGTGCAACCAAAGCAGTTGCATTTGTTTTAAGAACCTAAAAAACACATATCATGATTTACGATTCAATTCAAAACATACAGCGATACAAAGGCTTATCGGCCTTTATGGATGTAGCTATTGATTTTATTCGTTCAAAAGGTTTGGATGGTCTTTCGGAGGGAAAACAAAACATACAGGGAGAAGATGTTTTTGTGCTGATGAATGCTTATGAAACCAAAGAACTAAAAAATTGTCCCAGCGAAACGCATAAAAAATACATCGATATTCAGGTAATGCTTGAGGGAAGCGAGCGTTTTGGTCATGCTTTTTTAGCTCAACAAACCGTGATTGACGGATACCACAGCGATAAGGATTATGCTTTTTACGAAGGATCCATGGATTATTTGTTGCTGACTAAAGGTCAATTTGCTGTTTTTTATCCAAGCGACATACATCAGCCCGGCATTATGGTAGCCGAACATCCTGAAAAGGTCAGGAAGGCCGTTTTTAAAATACGCGTGGTTTAAATTTGTTGTCGGCGAAATTCGGCTAAAACCAAAGCGGTTGCCACCGAAACATTCAGCGATTCCATTTGTCGGGTTTCGGCCGGAAAGGAGGGGATAAGCAGCGAAAAATCGAGGTGTTGACTAAGGTTTACTGACAAACCTTTCGATTCATTACCCATTAGTATGATTCCGCCATTGGGTAGTTTTTCCTGATAAAGGTTGGTTCCGTCTAAGCGGGTACCAATAAGCGGTAGGTGTTCTTTTTTAGCTTGTTCAATTAGCCTGTCCAAATCGGTATAAACCACATTTACCCGAAACAGGGCTCCCATAGTAGCTTGAACCACTTTGGGATTGTACACATCGACTGTATCGATGGAGCAATAAATGGTTTTAATACCAAACCAAAGCGCACTGCGTATTATGGTTCCCAGGTTTCCGGGATCCTGAATGTGGTCTAAGGCTAATGCCAGCTCGTTGGCTTTTGGAAGCAAAATTTCACCGTCTTTAATGGCAACCAGGGCCAGTGCCTGAGTAGCCGTTTGCAGGTGCGAAGCTTTTTTAAGTGTTTTTTCGTCGACCTTTACAGGAACAGGTTGTGTAGGAATCAGCGCAGGGTGCTTTTGCATAAAAGCATCGGTAATATATAATTCCAACAAGGAGTATTTGCTTTGCAGCAATTCCAGCACCATTTTTTCACCTTCAACTACATAACATGCATGTTGTTTGCGGTACTTTTTATGTTCAAGCGATTTGATGAATTTTATCTTATTATTCGTGAGCATCGGTTGCTAGTTTGTGCAAAGGTATAAATTAATAATTAGCATACAGTACCCAGCCTATAGTCTTCATACGGGCATAAACAATAAACAATAAGTAATGAATAGTGAAAAGTGAAAAGTGAATAGTGAATAGTGAATAGTGGATAGTGAAAAGTGAATAGTGAAAAGTGAATAGTGAAAAGTGAATAGTGAGTAGTGAATAGTGAAAAGTGAATAGGAAGTAAAAAATCGGACTCTAACAGCTAATCATTTGTATTTAATTAACCTGCACTTATTAGAGTAATCGTTATTATGCTGTGAAACTTTATAAAAAGATTCAATGCGTTAGTTATATTTGCGCAATGCATTATGAAACAACCATGTTTTGCAAAACACAAACACATAAAATAAAAAAAGCAACAGGGGTGTTTCATCATACCTTTAAAAATAAATTTTATTATGATGAATAATTAATGAAATTAAACTTACATAAACCTGTTTTACTGCTTTTAGGAGCTGTTTTGTTTTTTATGGGGCAGAGTTGTAAACCAACCCGTTTACTCTCCGATGATGAATATTTGCTTCATAAGAATAAGATAAAAATGGACAAAAATGCCGTCGATAAAAAGGAATTACAAAGCTATTACCGGCAGATTCCAAACAAACGCGCGCTTATTTTTTTCAAGCTTCCGTTGTCGGTTTATAATTTTTCGCAACTGGGCAAAGAGCGTAAGTGGAAAAACTGGATGGCCCGGGTAATTGGAGAGGAGCCTGTAATATACGATTCCCTGCTGGTTCAGCGTACCGCGATGCAATTTGAACGCTTCCTTAAAAACGAAGCTTATTATAATGCTAATGTAACTTACCATACAAACTTTAAACGGAAAAAAGCAAAAGTATCTTACCTTATCAATCTGAATCAGCCTATTGTTATTAATGAAGTAGAGTTTACAATTCTCGATTCCCTGATTAAACCTTTGGTTTTAGCCGACACCCTGAATTCTTTGTTAAAACCGGGCGAATTGTTTGCTCTAAGGCGGCTCGAGAATGAACGAAAGCGGATTGCAAATAATTTACGCGATAGTGGTTACTTCGATTTCACGGTCGATTACATTAAATACGAAGTAGATACATTTAATTTTAAAGCTGATATTAATGTAGTAGTCAAATCCAATTTCAACATAAGTCCCGATAAAACAGTCCAGGAAATTCCCCATAAAAAGTACTGGATAAACAAGGTTTATTTTTTACCCGATTACGATCCGCAGGAGGCTATACGTTCCCGCGGTTCCTATTATAATATGTTCGATACCATTCAATACAAAGGTTTTGGCTTTATTTATCCCGAAATACAAAATGTACGGCCAAAAGTTTTGTTAAAGGCCAACGCCCTTGAACAAGGCGGGCAATATAGTATGAGCGAGGTGAATAACACCCTTTTTTACTTAAACTCTTTACGTTTATTTCGTTTAACAAATATCAGTTTTCGGAAAGTGTCGGAAAGTGATTCCTTATTAAATTGTAACATTCAGTTAACCCCGGCCACTTATCAGGGCTTTTCGGTAAACCTTGAAACCACCAATACCGAAGGCAACTTTGGGTTGGGAGGTAACTTTAATTATCAGCATAAGAACGTGTTTCATGGGGCTGAGATTTTTAACCTTCGTTTCTCAGGCGCTTTCCAGCGACAAACCGAAAGCGAAACCTACAATGCATCAAATATTATTGAATACGGTGTTGAAGCCAGTTTGGAAACCCCATCCTTTATTTTACCTTTCCGCATGGAGCGTTTTTACAAAAGTAAGCGCCCAAAAACTGTTTTCTTAGCTTCGTACAATTATCAGCACCGTCCCGATTATACACGTGTAATAAATAACATAAACATGGGTTACCGCTGGCGAGGAAAAGAATTTATTCGGCATATTGTTAACCCCTTCGACTTAAGTTTGGTTGATGTCCGTAATCCCAATGAATCGTTTTTGGAATCGATAAAAGGAACCTTTCTTGAAAATAATTACCAGGACTATTTTATTGCCGGGGGAAGTTATAGTTTAATTTTTCAGAACAAACCCGAGACAAAGGGTAAAAACTATGCCTATTTCCGATGGAACCTGGGAGGTGCCGGTAATCTGATGAACCTGTTTCATAAGGAATTTGGAACCAGAGATACAGTTGTTGGCGGATATTACGAAGTGTTTGGTTTGAAATATGCACAATACACCTTAACCGATGTCGACTTCAGGTATTACCATCATTTTAATATTTTAAGTCAGTTGGTAACCCGATTTTTTGCAGGAGTTGCTGTGCCTTACGGAAACGCAGACGCTATACCGTTTGTGAAACAATATTACAGTGGGGGTTCGGAAGGAATCAGAGCCTGGCGGGCAAAAGATTTGGGACCGGGTACCTATTCCGTTCCCGATTCGTTGGCCGGAATTTATAAATACCCCAACCAGATGGGCGATGTTAAATTTGAATTTAACCTGGAATACCGTTTTGGATACAATAAAAGCTGGCGTGGCGCTGTATTTCTCGATGTGGGAAATATCTGGTCGTTGAAAGACGACAATTCGCGTCCCGGTTCAGCCTTTGATTTTAGTAAGTTTTACCGGCAACTGGCGGTAGGTTCAGGATTTGGGTTCCGCTACGATATGGATTTTGCCGTTTTCCGTCTCGACTGGGGCTTACCCATTCGCGATCCCAAAATAGCCGGCCGCGATGCCTGGATATTCAACAAAAAATTTCAGATAAAAGATTTTGTCTGGAATTTTGCCATTGGCTATCCCTTCTAATTTCTTTTCTGATTTATCGAATAGGCTGTTAGCTGCTTCTAGGCTTAAAAAGATAGCACTTTGGTTTACACTATTTTGTATTCCGCACTCAGTGTTCTGTAATCTGTCTTGATTCTAAATTTTATATTCCAGCCTTCATTTTTTCAGTTGGCAGCCAATCTTTGGTCTAAAGTATAAATTCGAATATCTAATCTCAAGTCTCGAATACGTGGTTACCAGAATTAATATTATTGTTTATTACTCCCGGCTTGATTTTGCAGCGAATTTTTCCCATTATTGCATAAAATAATTGGCGTATGAAACAATTCACCCAGGTTACTGCCCTTACTGTCTTGCTGTTTATGTTATTTACATGTACATCACTCAGTGCACAGAATCATGCTTCCGACACTTTACCGGCCGAGGAAACTATCGATTTAAGCATCAGCCAACGTATAAACAATTGGTTTGCACCCCTGGTCGACGAAATGGGAACGATACTTTTTTTTGACCCCTTCGAGAAAATAGGGATCTATGAAGCGACCATCTACGAAAACGGACAGGTTGTTTTAGATGCCGATGGAAATCCGGTAAAGCGAAAAGCTCCTTTTGTGGTTATCTGGTTGGTATTGGGAGCCCTGTTTTTTACAATTTTCATGCGCTTTGTTAATATTCGGGGATTTAAACTGGCCATTGATCTCATTCGGGGAAGGTATGATAATCCGGCCGATTCAGGACAGGTAAGCCATTTTCAGGCCTTAACCACCGCCTTGTCGGCCACCGTGGGTTTGGGAAATATTGCCGGTGTGGCAGTAGCCATTAGCATTGGCGGACCCGGAGCTACTTTTTGGATGATAGTGGCCGGTTTGCTGGGCATGTCGACCAAGTTTACCGAGTGTACGCTAGCCGTTAAATACCGCAACATCGACAACGAAGGAAAAGTCTCGGGCGGACCCATGTATTATTTAAGCAAAGGCTTGGCTGCCCGAAACATGAAATTCCTGGGTAAGTTTTTGGCCATATCCTTTGCTATTCTGGTAGTATTTGGTTCGCTGGGCATAGGAAATATGTTTCAGGCCAATCAGGCTTTTGCACAACTTACCTACAAGTTTCCCCAGTTTAGTGGTATGGGTTTTTGGTTTGGAATAATTATAGCCCTCTTAACCGGAGCGGTTATTATTGGCGGAATAAAAAGTATAGCGCGCGTTACCTCACGCATCGTTCCGTTTATGGCCGTTTTGTACATTACTGTTGCATTAATAATCATTTTAATTAATATCAGCCATACCGGCGAAGCTTTTAAGCTGATTATCTCCGGGGCTTTTAATCCCGATGCACTGAAAGGTGGAATTTTAGGAGTTTTAATTGTAGGTTTTCAGCGGGCTGCCTTTTCGAACGAGGCAGGAATTGGGTCGGCTCCTATTGCCCACTCGGCGGCACGAACCGAGGAGCCGGTTAGCGAAGGCATTGTCGCCCTTTTAGAACCCTTTATCGACACGGTAGTAATTTGCACCCTTACTGCCCTGGTATTAATCTTTACCGGATTCCATGCCAATCCCGAACATTTAGAAGGTGCACAATTAACTTCGGCTGCTTTTGAAAGTGTGGTTTCGTGGTTTCCTTATTTGCTCATCATAGCCGTTTTGTTATTTGCTTTTTCAACCATGATAGCCTGGTCGTATTATGGGCTCAAAGGCTTTGACTTTCTTTTCGGCAGTATGTTTGAACGCTGGTTTGGCAGTCGAAAAATATCGAACCTTATTTACCAGACTTTGTTTTTAATTTTTATAGTAATTGGCTCGGCATCGCAATTGGGAGCAGTAATGGACTTTTCTGACATGTTAATACTGGCCATGGCTTTTCCGAATATTCTGGGCTTATTGATAATGGCTCCCGAAGTAAAACGCGATTTAACCAGTTATTTAAGACGCATAAAAACGGGAGAAATAAAAAGATATAAGTAGATTCGTAAACGTATTTTGTAATTCAATAAATCAATGGTACCACAAGAGAGAGATACTTTTTCCGGTAAATTTGGAATTATTGCGGCTGCTGCGGGATCCGCTGTGGGTTTAGGAAATATTTGGCGCTTCCCCTATGTAGCAGGTGAAAATGGGGGTGGGGCTTTTTTGCTGGTTTACCTGAGTTTTATTTTTGTTATTGGCGTTCCGGTCATGCTATCGGAATTTGTAATTGGTCGCAAAGCCCAGTTGAATGCTTTTGGTTCCTTTAAAAAACTGGCTCCCGATAAACCCTGGTATATTATTGGTTTAATGGGTATTGTTGCGGCTTTTCTGATACTGGCTTTTTACACCACCATTGCCGGATGGACCTTAGAGTATCTTTACCAGGCGCTTACCAATGGTTTTAACGGTAAAAGCTCCGATGAGTTAAGGGCCACGTTTGAATCGTTCCGTTCGGGATCTGTAAAACCCATTATCTGGCAATTGGTTTTTATGGGTTTAACAGCGGCTATTGTATTGGCTGGAGTTAAAAAAGGAATTGAGAAGTACGCAAAAATTCTGATGCCTTTATTGGTATTGCTGATAATTATTATGAGCATCCGATCGGTAACTTTACCCGGGGCTGCCAAAGGTCTGGAATTTTTATTTAAACCCGATTTTTCGAAAATTACCTGGAAGGTTGCATTGGAAGCCCTTGGTCAGGCCGCTTTTTCTTTAAGTATAGGAATGGGTGCTTTAATTACTTACGGAAGCTATATTCAGAAAGACAATAAGCTAACTACCACAGCCCTTCAGGTTTCAATTGCTGATACTTCTATCGCTATTCTGGCTGGAATTATGATTTTTCCGGCGGTATTTGCCTTTAATATCGATCCAACGGAAGGTTTTGGATTGGTTTTTATTGTCCTTCCGAATATTTTTCAGCAAATGGTGGGGGGTTATTTCTTTTCCATTCTCTTCTTCATTTTGTTGGCTGTTGCGGCGCTTACTTCAACCATCTCGGTTCTTGAAGTGGTGGTTGCCTATTTTGTCGAGGAATTGAAAATGACCCGTAAAGTGGCTACGCTGGTTGGGGCTTCATCAATTGCCGTTATCGGTGTATTTTGCACCCTGTCGTTTGGGCCACTGAGTGAGACTACCCTTTTTGGGAAAACCATATTTGGACTGTTCGATTGGACCACGGCGAACTTATTATTACCCTTTGGAGCTTTACTAATTGTGCTGTTTTTAGGCTGGTATCTGGGTAAAAAAGTGATTACCGATGAATTGACCAATGGGGGAACTATTAAAGTACGTATTTTGGGAGCATTGGTATTTATCATTAAATTTATTGCTCCAATTGCAATTAGTCTTGTATTTTTATATAGCCTGGGAATCATAAAATTGTAGCGTAACTGTTTCCCGGGTAATTTTAAAAACTTCGTGAAGCGGTTTATAAAATCCTGGTTTTCGTTAAGCACTCGCGAAATTCGTGGAGCATCGGTGCTTATTGTGTTAATCGTGTTGGTTTTACTGGCTCCTTATGCCTACAATTTATTTATTGAAAAACCAACCCTGAACCATGCTGAATTCATTGAAACTATCGATAAGTTAATTCAGGTAAAAAGCGAAACACCAGCACCAAACAAGATACTTTCGTCCACTTATTTTCCCTTCGACCCAAATACGGTTGCTTTTAACGATTTGCTGAAACTGGGTTTTTCTGAAAAGCAAGCCCGCACTTTAGTCAATTATCGAAAAGCGGGAGGAAAGTTCTTTAAAAACGAAGACTTAAAGAAGGTTTACGGAATTAGTGAAGCGTTCTACAAGCAATTGATTCCTTATATTGCAATAGTTTCAATAGAAATGAAAGAACAAACTAAGTCCGATAAACTTCAGGTTGATGTTAATAATGCTTTTTCCTCGGGCGCAGCTAAAAACTATTCTTCTGAGAATCCTGATTTGAAAATTGAATTAAATACAGCTACTCCGGCCGATTTAATTCGGATACCAGGTATTGGGCCGGTTTATGCCAAGCGAATTGTGAGCTATCGCGATAATTTAGGTGGTTTTTACAGCAGTTCGCAACTGGCCGAGGTTTACGGGTTAAGCGATTCACTTCTGGTTAAAATCAATCATTTCCTTTTTGTTGATACTTCGGCAATTCAATCAATAAATTTGAATACGGTCGATTTTCGCACCTTGAATAATCATCCTTACATCGATTACATCCACACAAAAAACATTTTCAGGTATAAAGAACTAATGGATACTATTATTGATACCGATGAATTGTTACGCAACCATTTAATCGACAGCAATTCGTATTATAAATTAAAACCGTATTTAATTTTGAAGTAGTTTTTCTTGCTGGTATTCCTGGATCCTTATTTTTCGGTTCAGTAGTTTAATCTCATGATACAGAAATTTTGAAACAATTAGCGCTGAAAGCACATCGCAAATGGGTGCTGAAATCCAAACGCCATCCAGGCCCCAAAAGCGGGGGAATATCATAATAGCTGGAATCAGTAATAAAACCTGACGAAGCAGCGATAAAAGGGCTGCAATTTTAGCTTTCCCTATCGACTGAAAATAATTTCCCGCAACTATCTGAAATCCAACTATGGGTAGGGCTGCCAGCAAAATCCGTAATCCTCGTGTTCCCAAATCGAGTAATTCCTGATTGTCGGAATTAAAGGTTTTTACAATCGATGCTGGAAATAACTGGATTAAAGCCCAACCCACTATAGAAATAAGCGTAGCAGCCTTTAGCGAAATAAACAGGGTTTGTTTTACCCGCCGCAACTGCTTTGCTCCCAGGTTAAACCCAATTATGGGTTGTGCAGCCATGTTTAAGGCAATAATCGACATTACCAATAACATAGCTGCGCTGTTAATAATACCTATGGCTCCAACAGCCAAATCGCCTCCGTATTTTACCAATTGGGTGTTTAGTGTTCCCTGAACAAAACTCGATGCCAATTGCATGGCAAAAGGAGCAAAGCCAATGGTAATAATGTAAATAACAATTTCTTTAACTATTCTGAAATTTTTGATTTGAAGCTTAATTACAGAGTTCCCTTTGGTAAAATGCCAGATAACCCAAATGCACAGAATAAACATGGAGATGTTTGTAGCATAAGCAGCACCTTTTACTCCCATGTCGAGCCAAAAAATAAAAATTGGATCGAGAATAATATTGGAACCGGCACTAATAAGCATCGAATACATGGCTATTTTTGCATTTCCTTCGGCCCTGATTAGATTATTCAACGAAAATCCGGTAATGTTTAAAATAGTTCCCAGTAGAATAATATTCAAATACTCCAGGGCATAAGCAGCGGTATTGTCACTTACACCAAATATCTGTAGCATGGGTTCCCGTATCAGAAAACCAACTACGGTAATCAGTAAAGAAGTGATAATAATTAAAACAAATGCATTGCCTAAAACCAGTTCAGCCCGGTTAAAATCTTTTTTTCCAAGGTTAATTGATATCCGGACACTGGCTCCCATACCAATCAACATACCAAAGGCCATCATGATTAACATGATGGGGAAAACGGCACTTAATCCGCTTAAAGCGTAAGCACCCACTCCCTGACCAATAAATATGCGATCGACAATATTATAAAGCGAATTAATTAAAACTCCGGTGAGTGCCGGTAAAAAATAACTCCATAATAAACGGGGGATACTTTTTGTTTCTAATTCAGATACTTGTTTCTGCTCTTGCATAAATAAATATTCATAGCTTTGTATATTGATGCAAATATACACCATGCTGTAACAATAAATTAGTTATCATGAGTTTTTATCAAAAGTATATGTTGGTTGCTTGTCTTATTGGTCTTGTGGGGATTCCGGTTTTTGTACTCGACACCGCCGACCTTTCCTGGGCAGGTAATCGCGAGGTATATTGGGGAATGATTGCCTTAGTAGCCATTCTGGTTTATATAATTGCGCAGTATTTAGCCGATAAGAAATTAAAAAACATGAAAAAGTGATTTAGTCCCACTAAGGGAATATCATTATGGGCTAATTTTATAAAACCTGTTGGTATTATTCCCGTTTTTTTGGTAATTTACCGTGCATTTTATTGGGTTATTTTAAACAATAATGAATTGTAAATTATCGTTAAACCAAATACCAGTGGGGGTTTTGCCAATTATTTTGCGAATATTGCCCGACCTTTAAAAATAAATGCAAAACAAAAGAAAAATAGTACACTAAAATTTTGTTAATGTATATCAATGTTCTAAATTTGCAGCCTCATTTAATTGGATGTTAAATTTTAAGTAAAATGATAGTAATACCAGTAAAAGAAGGCGAAAATATTGATAGAGCTTTAAAGAAGTTTAAAAGAAAGTTTGAGAAAACCGGAGTTATTAAAGAGTTAAGATCACGTCAGGTGTTCAAAAAACCTTCGGTTGTAAACCGCGAACAAAAAATTAAAGCTATTTATATTCAGCAGCTGCAAAACGAAGAGCAGTCAATGTAATAAAAGTTGATTGCCGGGATTAATTTCCCCATTGATACTAGCATTAAAAAAGCCTATGTATATTGATGCTTTTATCAGGTATTTAGCCAACGAAAAACGATATTCGAAACATACGGTTCGGTCGTATAAAAACGATTTAGAGCAGTATGTTGCTTTTTGTAAAGATATCGACCAAAATTTTAATCCACTTGCCAGTGATCATCACATCATTCGCAAGTGGATTATTTTTTTGATGGAAAATGGTGTGTCTGCACGTTCAGTTAACCGCAAAGTTACCACCTTAAAAACGTTCTTCAAGTATTTATTTCGGGAAGAGCTGATTGAAAAACTACCCACCGATAAGGTGGTAGTTCCCAAAATGAAAAAGTCGCTTCCGTATTTTGTTGGACAACGACCCATGAATCAACTTTTCGACACCATCGTTTTTCCCGACACATTCGAAGGTTTTCGCGATCGTACCATTATGCTTGCTTTTTATTCCACCGGAATGCGGCTTAGTGAGCTGGTCAATCTTAAAATAAGCAACATCGACTTTAACTACGGGCATTTAAAGGTGTTGGGAAAACGTAATAAAGAGCGTTTAATTCCTTTTGGTATAGAGTTGGCCACCGAACTTAAGAACTACATTGAAGCGCGTAAATCGATGGAGTGTACGCATGATTTTCTTTTCGTGAAAAAAGATGGAGAGCCCATTTACGATAGAATGGTTTACACCATTGTAAATACTTGTTTAAGTACGGTAACCACACTCGATAAAAAAAGCCCACACGTTTTACGTCATACATTTGCTACCCAAATGTTAAATAATGGAGCTGATATTAATGCCATAAAAGAATTATTGGGGCACGCTAATTTGTCAGCCACTCAGATTTATACGCATACCACATTCGAAAAACTCAAAAAAGTATATAACCAGGCTCATCCCAGAGCATAAAAAAAGGAGGTTGCTATGGATATTAAAGTTCAATCGGTTCATTTTGATGCCGATACCAAATTGCTCGAATTTATTAATGCTAAAGTTGGAAAGCTGGAACGTTTTTACGACAACATTATTGGGGGAGTGGTTACTCTTAAACTGGAGCATGTGGATAATATGGAGAATAAGATTGTTGATGTCAAAGTATTGATTCCCGGTAACGATTTGTTTGCTAATCGCTCGGCCAAAACTTTTGAGGCTGCCGTCGATTTATCTGTTGATGCTTTACGCAGGCAATTGGAAAAGATAAAGGAAAAACAACGAAACATATAACACATATATTATATATGCAAAACAGCCTTCAATTTTGAAGGCTGTTGTTTATAAAAATCCATTTAAAATAATTATTTTAGCAAACCTTTTTCAATTTTTTGCAATTATATTTAGACCAATAATTTAATGAGCTTCAGGCTGGTATTATTTTTCTTAAAGTTTACAAAAAAAATAAGTTGAACATTGTGTATTAAAAAAATAAATTCATACATTTGCCAACCGTTTTGAGAAGTAAAACAGTACACCTCTCAATAACTGTGCCGGTGTAGCTCAGTTGGTCAGAGCAGCTGATTTGTAATCAGCAGGCCGGGGGTTCGAATCCCTCTACCGGCTCGTTCGTTCTAAAAAATATTGAATCATGGGGAGATACCAAAGTGGCCAACTGGGGCAGACTGTAAATCTGCTGTCTTCGACTTCGTAGGTTCGAATCCTGCTCTC
>PHDD01000023.1:57480-117385 GCA_002840905.1 Bacteroidetes bacterium HGW-Bacteroidetes-4
GCTCAGGGGTAGAGCGCTTCCTTGGTAAGGAAGAGGTCACGGGTTCAATTCCCGTCTTTGGCTCTAAGACTGGGAATAACTTTTGTCGAATTAGTAATAACTGGTAATTATGGCTAAAGAAACGTATCAGAGGATAAAACCTCACGTTAATATTGGAACCATCGGTCACGTAGACCATGGAAAAACGACTTTGACTGCTGCTATCACTAAAGTATTAGCAGAAAAAGGTCTTTCAGAGATGCGTAGTTTCGATTCAATCGATAACGCACCTGAAGAAAAAGAGCGTGGTATTACAATTAATACCGCTCACGTAGAGTATTCAACTGCAAACCGTCACTATGCACACGTAGACTGCCCGGGTCACGCCGACTACGTTAAGAACATGGTAACTGGTGCTGCTCAAATGGATGGTGCTATCCTTGTAGTTGCGGCTACTGATGGACCTATGCCCCAAACTCGTGAGCACATCTTGTTGGCTCGTCAGGTAAACGTACCTAAAGTATTGGTATTCCTGAATAAAGTTGACATGGTTGACGACGAAGAGTTACTTGAGTTAGTTGAAATGGAAGTTCGCGAATTGTTAGACTTCTATGAATTCGACGGTGAAAATGCTCCTGTAATCCGTGGATCTGCTTTGGGTGGATTAAACGGCGAAGCCAAATGGGTGGAGAAAATTATGGAGTTAATGGATGCCGTTGACAGCTGGATTCCACTTCCTGTACGGGATGTTGATAAACCCTTCCTGATGCCTGTTGAAGATGTATTCTCAATCACAGGACGTGGTACCGTGGCTACTGGTCGTATCGAAACTGGTGTTATCAAAACCGGTGAAGAAGTTCAGATCATTGGTTTAGGTGCTCAGGGAATGAAATCTGTGGTAACTGGTGTTGAAATGTTCCGCAAAATCCTTGACAGAGGAGAAGCTGGTGACAACGTAGGTCTGTTGCTTCGTGGTGTTGATAAGGACAAAATTAAGCGTGGTATGGTAATCAGCCATCCAGGTAAAATTACTCCTCATACAAAAATCAAAGCAGAGATTTATGTATTGAAGAAAGAAGAAGGTGGTCGTCACACACCATTCCATGACAATTATCGTCCACAGTTCTACTTACGTACATTGGACGTAACTGGTGAGATTAAATTACCCGAAGGAACTGAAATGGTAATGCCTGGTGATAACGTAACAATCACTGTAAATTTGATTACTCCGGTTGCTTGTAACGTAGGTTTACGTTTTGCCATCCGCGAAGGCGGAAGAACCGTGGGTGCAGGTCAGATTACTGAAATTATTGAATAAATAAATTGTAAAGAACCTGTTTGTAAAGCAGGTTCTTTATCAAACACGGGTGTAGCTCAGTTGGTAGAGCACTGGTCTCCAAAACCAGGTGTCGGGCGTTCGAGTCGCTCCTCCCGTGCTAATTGTTGCTTCCTTTATTATAGCCCTCATCATCTATGTTATGGATGTTTCCTTTACGAAAGTAATGGAACTCGTTTACAGTATGTTTTATTAATCTTCCTTAGTAGAGATGGAAAAGAAGTGGTATGTAGTACGCGCAGTAAGCGGCAAAGAAAAGAAGGTTAAGGAACAAATCGAAAGTGAAATTGCACATCTGAAGATGGAGGAATACGTTTCCCAAGTCTTAATTCCTACAGAGAAAATCTACCAGATTCGGAATGGCAAAAAAATCAGCAAAGAGAGAAGTTTCTTTCCCGGGTATGTGCTTATTGAGGCGGCTTTGGTGGGCGAAATCCCCCATATCCTTCGAAACATTCCGAATGTATTAGGCTTCCTAGGTACAGGAGGAGAAGCCACTCCGTTAAGGATGGCAGAAGTAAACCGAATTTTAGGAAAAGTTGACGAACTAGCCGAAAGCGATGAAGAAATCAACATTCCTTATATTGTGGGAGAAACTGTCAAAGTTATTGATGGACCTTTTAATAGTTTCAGCGGTATTATCGAAGAGGTAAACGAGGAAAAGAAAAAACTGAAAGTTTCAGTGAAAATCTTTGGGCGCAAAACACCCGTTGAACTAAGTTTTATGCAGGTTGTAAAAGAGTAAATTATTTATTATGGCAAAAACAGTTGATGGATTAATCAAGTTGCAGATAAAAGGAGGGGCTGCCAATCCTTCTCCACCTGTTGGTCCGGCCCTTGGTTCCAAGGGTGTGAACATTATGGAGTTCTGCAAACAATTTAATGCAAGAACTCAAAACAGTGCTGGTAAAGTACTTCCGGTAATTATAACCGTTTATTCGGATAAATCATTCGAATTTATCGTTAAAAAACCACCCGTTGCAGTGCAGATTTTAGAGGCATCAAAACTTAAAAGCGGTTCGGCCGAGCCAAACCGTAAAAAAGTAGCTGCTATTACCTGGGATCAAGTGAAAGAAATAGCTGAAGACAAAATGAGTGACTTAAACGCATTCACATTAGATTCTGCTATGAGTATGGTTGCAGGAACCGCACGTAGTATGGGAGTTACAGTTTCTGGTGAATTTCCCGGCAAAAATTAATTAAAAACCTCGAGTTATAATGGCTAGACTAACAAAAAACAGAAAAAAAGTTGCAGATAAAATTGAGGCAGGTAAACTGTATAAATTATCTGAAGCTTCAAAGTTGGTTAAAGAGGTGACTACCACTAAGTTTGATGCTTCAGTGGATATCGATGTTCGTTTGGGTGTCGATCCACGTAAAGCAAATCAAATGGTTCGTGGTGTTGTTTCATTACCTCATGGAACAGGGAAAGAAACGCGTGTTTTAGTGCTATGTACTCCTGACAAGGAAGAGGAAGCTAAAGCAGCAGGTGCCGATCATGTTGGCCTCGATGATTACATCGAAAAAATTAAAGGCGGATGGACTGATATCGACGTGATTATCACCATGCCCCCGGTAATGGCTAAAGTTGGTGCCCTTGGTAGAATCCTTGGACCCCGTGGCTTAATGCCTAACCCCAAAAGCGGTACTGTTACTATGGATGTAGCAAGTGCTGTAAAAGAGGTTAAGCAAGGTAAAATCGACTTTAAGGTGGATAAATTTGGTATTATTCATGCCGGTATTGGAAAAGTATCTTTCGACAACGATAAGATAACAGAAAATGCCCGGGAAATGATAAATACTATCTTAAAATTAAAGCCCGCTGCAGCTAAAGGTACTTATGTAAAAAGTATTTACATCTCAAGTACCATGAGCCCTGGAATTCCAGTGGATGTTAAAACAATTGATGAGTAAAAATTATTAGTTATGAAGCGCGAAGATAAGGCTGTAGTAATTAATGAGTTAGCTCAAAAGCTTAAAGATGCATCACATTTTTATTTAACTGATATTTCATCATTAAACGCTGAAGATACCAGTAACTTAAGAAGAAAATGTTTCGAAAAAGATATTGAGTTGCTTGTTGTAAAGAATACCTTACTCAGAAAAGCTATGGAGCAGTCTGAGAGAGATTATTCTGAAATGTTTGAAGTTTTGAAAGGCGCTACTTCTATTATGTTCACCGATGCGGCAAACGTACCCGGTAAACTTATTAAAGAGTTAAGAAGGAAGAGCGATAAGCCTGTCGTAAAAGCTGCTTACGTTGAAGAAACAGTTTATATTGGAGATAATATGCTGGATACCCTGGCTACCATTAAATCCAAAAATGAACTTATTGCTGATGTTATCAGCTTGTTACAATCACCTGCCAAAAACGTGGTTTCTGCCCTACAGTCGGGTGGACAAACAATTACAGGTGTACTCAAAACATTATCAGAGAAATAGTTATTAGTAATATTTTAGTAAACAATTAATTAAAAATAGAGGAAAATGGCAGATTTAAAAAAATTTGCGGAAGAGTTAGTGAACTTAACTGTAAAAGAGGTTAATGAATTGGCTGCAATCCTTAAGGAAGAGTACGGAATTGAGCCAGCTGCTGCTGCTGTAGCTGTTGCTGGTCCTATGGGTGGTGGTGAAGCTGCTGCTGCTGAGGAAAAAACTGAATTTGATGTAATCCTTAAATCAGCCGGTGGTCAAAAACTTCAGGTAGTAAAATTAGTAAAAGAACTTACTGGTCTTGGACTTAAAGAAGCTAAAGAAGTAGTTGACGGAGCACCAAAAGAATTGAAAACAGGAGTAAGCAAAGATGAAGCTGAAGCGTTAAAAGCTAAATTAGAAGAAGCTGGAGCCGAAGTTGAACTTAAGTAAAATACTCCAATAATATAGACTTACAAGGTTTAGTCCCGGTACAAATCGGGATTAAGCCTTTTTGTTGTTATTTTTAAGTTCAATTTATATTTGTAATTATGGCTTCAAATACTTATCAAAAAAGGATTAGTTTTGCGACTATTCATAATCAACTCGAGTACCCTGACTTTCTTGAGGTACAGTTGAAATCCTTTACTGATTTCTTTCAAATTAATACTACTCCCGAACAACGAAAAGCTGAAGGTTTATACCACGTATTTACCGAGAATTTTCCGATTACTGATACTCGTAACAACTTTGTGCTCGAGTTCCTGGACTATTCTATCGATCCTCCTCGGTACACCATCGAAGAGTGTATTGAACGCGGACTTACCTATAGTATTCCACTTAAAGCTAAGCTAAAATTATATTGTACCGATCCAGAACATGAGGATTTCGACACCGTAATTCAGGACGTTTATCTCGGTACGGTTCCTTACATGACTCCCAAAGGAACTTTTGTAATTAATGGAGCTGAACGTGTTATTGTATCGCAGCTTCACCGCTCACCAGGTGTTTTCTTCGGACAAAGTGTACACGCCAACGGTACCAAACTTTATTCTGCACGGGTTATTCCTTTTAAAGGGTCTTGGATTGAATTCGCTACCGACATTAATAGTGTCATGTATGCATACATCGACCGTAAAAAGAAATTGCCAGTTACCACTTTGCTGCGAGCAATTGGATATGAAGGTGACAAAGATATTCTTGAAATATTTGGTTTAGCTGACGAAATAAAAGTCTCAAAATCTGGTCTTAAAAAACTTGTTGGACGACGTTTAGCAGCCAGAGTTCTAAAAACCTGGATTGAAGACTTCGTGGATGAAGATACCGGTGAAGTTGTTTCTATCGAGCGTAACGAAATTATTATCGACCGCGAAACAGTACTCGAAAATGATCATATCGACGAAATTATTGATTCCGGAACTAAAACCATTCTGCTTCACAAAGAACAGGCTAATCTTTCTGATTTTGGTATAATTTACAATACCCTGCAAAAAGACCCCTGTAACTCTGAAAAAGAAGCCGTATTGCATATTTACCGACAACTTCGGAACTCTGAGCCACCAGATGAAGCCACGGCCAGAGACGTAATTGATAAATTATTCTTCTCCGATAAACGATACGATTTAGGAGAAGTTGGGCGTTATAGGCTTAACAAAAAGTTAGGACAGGATACCGAAATTAACGTTAAAGTTCTGACTAAAGAAGATATTATAGAAATAATAAAATACTTAATTGAACTTATTAATAGTAAAACCGATGTCGATGATATCGATCACCTGAGCAACCGTAGGGTTCGTACAGTGGGTGAGCAGTTAATGAATCAATTTGGTGTTGGTTTGGCTCGTATGGCACGTACAATTCGTGAACGCATGAATGTTCGCGACAACGAAGTGTTTACTCCAGTCGATTTGATAAATTCGAAAACACTTTCCAGTGTTATCAATTCATTCTTTGGAACCAATGCTTTGTCGCAGTTTATGGATCAAACCAATCCATTGGCTGAGATGACTCACAAACGTCGTATGTCAGCACTTGGACCAGGCGGTTTATCGCGCGAGCGTGCCGGTTTCGAGGTTCGTGACGTTCACTATACCCACTACGGTCGTTTGTGCCCTATTGAAACTCCTGAAGGACCAAACATTGGTCTTATTTCTTCACTTTGTGTTTATGCAAAGATTAACAGTTTAGGGTTCATCGAAACTCCTTACCGTAAAGTTCATGAGGGAGTTGTTGACTTAACCAACGAAGGAGTACTTTATTTAAGTGCTGAGGAAGAGGAAGACCGGATTATTGCTCAGGCAAATGCTCCTTTACATTCCGATGGACGTTTTGTTAATCCAAGAGTAAAATCGCGCCTTGAAGCCGATTATCCTGTAGTGGAACCGAGTGAAGTACAAATGATGGATGTGGCTCCAAACCAGATTGCATCCATTGCAGCATCATTAATTCCATTCCTGGAACACGATGATGCCAACCGTGCATTGATGGGTTCAAACATGATGCGTCAGGCAGTTCCTTTATTGGTTCCGCAGGCTCCTATTGTGGGAACTGGTATCGAAAAGAAAGTTGCTGAAGATTCACGTAACCTTATTACTGCCGAAGGCGAAGGAGTAGTTGAATATGTTGATGCGGATGAAATTGTTATTCGTTACAATCGTTCCGAAGAGGAACGTTTTATCAGTTTTGACGACGATATAGTTCGCTACCGTTTATCAAAGTTTCTAAAAACAAACCAAAATACAACCGTTAATCAGCGACCAATTGTTTTAAAAGGCGATAAAGTGGTTAAAGGAACGGTATTGACCGAAGGTTACGGAACCGAAGGGGGTGAGTTAGCTTTGGGACGAAACCTGAAAGTAGCTTTTATGCCATGGAAGGGATATAACTTTGAGGATGCCATTGTGTTGTCCGAAAAAGTAGTTCGCGACGATGTATTTACTTCAATTCATATAGACGAATACATGTTGGAGGTTCGTGACACCAAACGCGGTCTCGAAGAATTAACTTCCGATATTCCTAACGTTAGCGAAGAAGCTACTAAAAATCTCGATGAACATGGTTTAATTCGCATTGGAGCTCATGTAAAGCCCGGCGATATTCTTATTGGTAAAATTACACCAAAAGGAGAATCAGATCCATCACCCGAAGAGAAACTTTTACGCGCAATTTTTGGTGATAAAGCCGGCGATGTTAAAGATGCGTCATTAAAAGCTTCTCCATCGTTAACCGGAGTGGTTATTAACAAAAAATTGTTTTCACGTTCAGTTAAGGATAAGAAAGTTAAATCGGCTGAAAAACCCTTGCTTCAAAAACTTGATGACGAGCTGGAACGTAAGTTGAACGATTTAAAAGACAAATTAATCGATAAACTTTTTGTGCTGGTTAACGGGAAAGTATCGCAAGGAGTAAAAGACTATTTTGGTGGCGATATGATTTCGAAAGGAACCAAATTCACCCAAAAAATTCTGCAAGATTTAGATTACTTAAATATAAATCCCAACAAGTGGACTACTGATAAAGATAAAAATACGGTAATCAGCGAATTGTTGAATAATTACCTCATCAAACACCGCGAAATTGAAGGCGACATTAAACGCAAGAAATTCAATATAACGGTAGGTGATGAATTACCAAACGGAATTGTTCAATTAGCCAAAGTTTACATTGCCCAAAAACGAAAAATTAAAGTGGGTGATAAAATGGCAGGTCGTCACGGGAACAAAGGTATCGTTGCTCGCGTAGTGCGTGAGGAAGATATGCCTTTCCTTGAAGACGGAACACCGGTTGATATTGTTTTGAACCCACTGGGCGTACCTTCGCGTATGAACCTTGGACAGATTTACGAAACCGTATTGGCTTGGGCCGGACAAGAACTTGGACTTAAATTTGCTACACCAATTTTTGATGGTGCTACACTGGATCAAATTAGTGAATACACCACTAAAGCCGGAGTTCCTGAATTTGGTAGAGCTTACCTTTACGATGGAGGTAGTGGCGAAAGATTCCACCAACCTGCAACGGTAGGTATTATTTACATGCTGAAACTGGGCCACATGGTCGATGACAAAATGCATGCTCGTTCAATAGGACCTTATTCACTTATTACGCAACAACCTTTGGGCGGTAAAGCACAATTTGGTGGTCAGCGTTTTGGTGAGATGGAGGTATGGGCACTCGAAGCATTTGGTGCGGCAAACATTCTTCAAGAGATTCTTACCATTAAATCAGACGATGTAAGTGGTAGAGCTAAAGCTTACGAAGCTATTGTTAAAGGTGAACCAATGCCAAATCCCGGAATCCCGGAATCACTAAACGTGTTATTGCACGAACTACGTGGTCTTGGATTGAGTATGAATTTAGATTAATTAATAAGTGTACCGGAAACTCCGGTGCACTTTTACATAACCATTTAAATCTTTCTATTTATGGCCTTTAGAAAGGAAAATAAAGTAAAGGGTGATTTCACAAGGATTACTATAGGTTTAGCCTCACCAGAAGAGATTCTTGAAAGATCGAGCGGTGAAGTTTTAAAACCCGAAACCATTAATTACCGGACCTATAAACCGGAAAGAGATGGATTGTTTTGTGAGCGGATTTTTGGTCCGGTTAAAGATTACGAATGCCACTGCGGTAAGTACAAAAGAATCCGCTATAAGGGCATTGTTTGCGACCGTTGTGGGGTTGAAGTTACCGAAAAGAAAGTTCGCCGTGAGCGAATGGGACACATCCAACTGGTTGTTCCTGTAGCGCACATCTGGTATTTTAAATCACTACCCAATAAAATTGGGTATTTATTAGGGTTGCCTACTAAAAAATTAGATACCATTATCTACTACGAACGTTACGTAGTTATAAATCCGGGAGTATTAGCCGAAGAAGGAGTTCAGTATTTAGACTTTTTAACCGAAGAAGAGTACCTGGACTTAATGGATAAACTTCCAAAAGAAAACCAACACCTCGAGGATAGTGATCCCAATAAGTTTATAGCAAAAATGGGTGCTGAAGCACTTTATTCTTTGCTTGAGCGTTTAGATTTGGATGAATTATCGTACTCATTGAGGCATAAAGCCGGAACAGAAACTTCGCAACAACGGAAAAACGAAGCCTTAAAACGACTTCAGGTTGTTGAATCGTTCCGGGCTTCGGCTGGTAGAAACCGTCCGGAATGGATGATTGTTAAAGTTGTTCCGGTAATACCACCTGAGTTACGTCCCTTGGTACCACTCGATGGAGGTCGCTTTGCCACTTCCGATTTGAACGATTTATACCGTAGGGTTATTATCCGTAACAACCGGTTAAAACGGCTAATCGAGATTAAAGCTCCTGAAGTTATTCTCAGGAACGAAAAACGTATGTTGCAAGAAGCTGTTGACTCACTTTTCGACAACTCACGTAAAGCCAATGCGGTTAAAACCGAAAGTAACCGTGCCCTGAAGTCTTTATCCGATAGTTTGAAAGGTAAACAAGGACGTTTCCGTCAAAACCTGTTGGGTAAACGTGTTGACTACAGCGCCCGTTCAGTAATTGTGGTTGGTCCCGAGCTAAAAATGCACGAATGTGGATTGCCAAAAAATATGGCAGCCGAATTATATAAACCTTTCATCATACGCAAGTTAATTGAAAGGGGAATTGTAAAAACGGTAAAATCGGCCAAGAAAATTGTTGACCGCAAAGATCCCGTGGTTTGGGATATTCTCGAGAATGTGTTGAAATCGCATCCCGTGCTGCTTAACCGTGCTCCTACACTTCACCGTTTGGGTATTCAGGCTTTCCAGCCTAAGCTTATCGAAGGAAAAGCAATTCAATTGCATCCATTGGCATGTACCGCATTTAATGCCGACTTTGACGGTGACCAGATGGCCGTTCACTTACCTTTAGGTAATGCAGCTATTCTTGAAGCTCAAATGTTGATGCTTGGATCGCACAATATACTGAATCCGGCTAACGGAGCACCAATTACCGTTCCATCCCAAGACATGGTTTTGGGATTGTACTACCTTACCAAAGGGCGTACGGGTGTAAAAGGTGAAGGGTTGAATTTCTATTCGCCCGAAGAGGTTACCATTGCATACAATGAGAAAAGGTTAGCACTTCATGCAAACATCAAAGTTAAAACCTTTGATTTGGTTGATGGCGAACTGAAAAATGTGTTAATTGAAACCACGGTTGGACGTGTAATTTTTAACCAACACGTGCCCAAAGAAGTAGGTTTTATCAATGAAATATTGACCAAGAAATCGCTTCGCGACATCATTGGAAATATTTATAAAGTTTGTGGAACAGCTGTTACGGCCAAGTTTCTCGACGATATCAAAGACCTTGGTTACCGTACCGCTTTCGAAGGAGGATTATCATTTAACCTTGGAGATGTGATTATTCCCGACGAAAAAGTTACACTGGTAAACGAAGGTTATGCTCAGGTTGATGAGGTAATGAACAATTACAACATGGGTTTTATTACCAACAACGAGCGTTACAACCAGATTATTGATATCTGGACACATACCAATGCCAAACTA
The DNA here is from genome assembly GCA_002840905.1 of Bacteroidetes bacterium HGW-Bacteroidetes-4. Lineage (GTDB taxonomy): Bacteria > Bacteroidota > Bacteroidia > Bacteroidales > SZUA-534 > GWE2-40-63. The sequence goes on from PHDD01000023.1 coordinate 67,726, forward strand.
ACCCAGATTCTAATGAATCAATTAAGCACCGATAATCAAGGGTTTAACTCTGTTTATATGATGCTTGATTCAGGAGCAAGGGGTTCAAAAGAGCAGATTCGTCAGCTTTCAGGAATGAGGGGACTTATGGCAAAACCGCAAAAGTCGGGTGCCGAGGGAGGACAAATTATTGAAAACCCGATTCTTTCAAACTTTAAAGAAGGACTTTCTGTACTAGAGTACTTTATTTCAACACACGGTGCCCGTAAAGGTTTGGCCGATACCGCACTGAAAACGGCTGATGCCGGTTACCTTACCCGTCGTTTGGTTGACGTATCGCAAGATGTTATAATTAACGAAGAAGATTGTGGAACCTTACGTGGTTTGGTTGCTCAAACGTTGAAAAAGAACGAGGAAATTGTTGAAACCCTATACGAGCGTATTCTTGGTCGTACTTCGGTTCACGACATTTACCATCCAATTTCGGGCGAATTAATTGTTGCTTCAGGTGAAGAATTTACCGAAGAAATTGCCCGTGTAATTGAAAAATCACCCATCGAGCAGGTTGAAATGCGTTCGGTGTTAACCTGTGAATCGAAGAATGGTGTTTGCGCCAAATGTTATGGGCGTAACCTTTCAAACAGCCGCATGGTTCAAAAAGGTGAGGCAGTTGGTGTTATTGCTGCCCAGTCGATTGGTGAACCGGGAACACAGCTTACACTGCGAACCTTCCACGTGGGGGGTACTGCAGGTAACATTGCTACCGACTCAAGTGTAATTGCCGGTTACGATGGAAGGCTGGAATTTGAAGAATTGAGAACCATAGAAATCGAAGATCAGGAAGGAATTGCTGCTGATGTGGTTATTGGCCGTTTGGCTGAAGCTAAATTATTCGATAAAAATACCGGACTCATTCTTTCAACTTATCCAATCCCCTACGGTTCAAAACTTTATAAAAAAGAAGGATCTGAAGTAGCAAAAGGTGAATTGATTTGTGAATGGGATCCTTATAATGCCGTTATTGTTTCTGAGGTTTCAGGGTTGGTAAATTTCGTAAATGTTGAAGAAGGTATTACCTACCGTGAAGAAGCTGATGAGCAAACTGGTTTTAGAGAGAAAGTTATAATTGAAACAAGGGATAAAACCAAAAACCCAACCGTACGCATTTTAAATGATGCGGGTGAGCAATTAAAACATTATAACCTGCCAGTTGGCGCCCACGTTGTTATTGAAGAAGGCACTAAAGTAAAACAAGGCCAGGTTATTGTTAAAATTCCTCGTTCAGTGGGTAAAGCAGGTGACATCACTGGTGGTTTGCCACGTGTAACCGAATTATTCGAAGCGCGTAACCCATCGAACCCGGCAGTAGTTGCTGAGATTGACGGCGAAGTGAGTTTTGGAAAAATAAAACGTGGTAACCGTGAAATTATAATATCATCGCGTACCGGCGAAGTGGTAAAATATTTGGTGCCACTTTCAAAACAAATTCTGGTACAAGAGAACGATTATGTAAAAGCCGGAACACCTCTTTCTGATGGCGCAATTACTCCATCTGATATTCTGGCCATTAAAGGTCCGACTAAAGTTCAGGAGTATATTGTAAACGAAGTTCAGGAAGTGTACCGCTTACAGGGTGTGAAAATTAACGATAAACACTTTGAGGTAATTGTTCGTCAGATGATGCGCAAAGTAGAGATTGTTGATCCGGGTGATACCATTTTCCTTGAAAAACAAATCGTTGATAAGAATGAGTTTATGGAAGAAAACGATTGGATTTGGGATAAGAAAGTAGTTACCGATGCCGGTGACTCTAACCTTCGCCCGGGTCAAATTATTACTGCCCGTAAACTTCGCGACGAGAACTCTATCTTAAAGCGCAAAGACCTAAAAGTGATTGAAGCACGTGATGCTGTGCCAGCTACATCTAGTCAGGTATTGCAGGGTATTACCCGTGCGTCACTTCAAACTCGTAGCTTTATTTCAGCTGCATCGTTCCAGGAAACAACCAAAGTTCTTAACGAGGCTGCTATCAATGGTAAAGTGGATGGTTTGGAAGGATTGAAAGAAAATGTAATTGTAGGACATTTAATTCCTGCAGGAACAGGTTCACGACGCTTTGATAATATGGTGGTTGGTTCAAAAGAAGACTATGATAATTTGCTTGCATCAAAAAAGCAGGCCATTAGTCAGGAGTAGTCAAATTAAAAATAGGCTAAAGGCTGTTTCTTAATTGAGACAGCCTTTTCTTTTTACTCCATTTTGTCAGTTATTTTCTTTTTATAACCTTATATTTTCTACTTTTGCTTGAGTAGATTAAACAAAAACTTAAGTGTCATGGAGAACGATAATAAAAAAGGCAATCATTTAAATATTGAGCTTACTGAAGATGTAGCTCAGGGTGTTTATTCAAATTTGGCGGTTATAACGCATTCAAGCGCCGAGTTCGTAATCGATTTTGTTCGAATTATGCCCGGTATTCCTAAGGCAAAAGTAAAATCACGAATAATTCTTACTCCGGAACATGCCAAGCGTTTAATGGGAGCTTTAAAAGACAATATCGCAAAATATGAATCCGTTCACGGAAAAATAAAAAACACCGAAGGTGGTGGTAATCCTAACCTTCCTATGAATTTTGGAGGACCAACAGCTCAGGCTTAATAAGTTTGTAAGCAACTACTGCTAAACCAAATCCATCTTTTTTTTGTTAGTAAAGTGAAATTGAATAATAAAGTTTGCATAGCTCTGTTATTTAGATTAATTTTAAACAATAGAATTTCGAATTTTTAACTCCTAAAAGAAAAGTAACATGAAAAGAAGATTTAGTAAAGCTGCAGGAATGCTTGCAATGGTAATGGTATTCGCCTCGTGTGAACTTACCGATTTACCCACAATCGATGATTTACAGAACGCTCAGGGTTCCTTAATTGAAAATACGAATGCTGAATTAAGTGTTCTTAAAGTATTTGAAAATGTAAATAATTTTGGTTTTAATTCCAACGAAACAAAATCGGCTATGTTAAATGGTCCGGAACACTCATGGAATAACTTAATACTGACTATCGATTTTACCAATGTACCGGGAGCTTCAGGTAAAATTATAGCTGATTTTTCAGCCCAACCTGCTTATACACAAGGTTTGAGTGTTGGTATTACTTTCGAAGATTATGTTGATAATGGACTGGGAATGAGTGGTTCGTTGATTTTGGTAGTAAACCAGTTTATGGCTGAGCAAATGGTAAAATTTTCAATAGTTAGCGATGGAAATCTTACCATTACCGAAGCAGGAACAGCCAGTTATTTATGGTCGTGCGACGAAACCATTGAATGGTTCCAGGGCGTTGCAACCCTTGCCGATGGTAGCGACGATGCTTTTAAACTGAATGGAACAGCGATGCAGGTTATCGACACGCTGACCAATAAATTGACTTTTGCCGATGTTATTTATTCCAGTTCCTGCGAATATATTATGGATGGCGATTTAACGCTGGTACATGATTATGGTTCTGATAGTGAACTTGAAATTCTTTGCAATTTTGGTGTCGATGCCAGTGGTAATGATTCCGGTGCTTGTGATAAATATGTTGAAATGAGCGCAGGAGGCATAACGCTTAGTGTAGAGATGAACTAAACTATATTTAGATAAAAAAGGGGCTGTTTTGAACGATTGAAACAGCCTTTTTTTATTTGTTTCTTCCGGTATATTTTTCGATTGTTTTTTTAATGGCTTCAGAACATATCGGACAAAAGCCATCGGGTTTATTCGATTTCATGCGGCAATCCTGATACGGACTGTAAATTCCTTTGCCTGAATAACCGCCTCCTTCGAACACACCAAGGGTATTTTTATATTTTTTGATACGTTTTGTAGGAATTTCTATTCCTTCCTGTAGCATGTCTTTCCATTTTTTCTCGAAGTTTACCAATGTGGTAATATTCGGCTCCCAGGGTTCAACTTTTAAATTATAATAACCATCGTAGGCTACAGAAGAGTCATAATATTCATCGGCCAGTCCGGCAAAGCCATGACCAAATTCATGAATGGCAACTTTTTCAGATAAGGGGTGGTCACTGGTTGAAGCCGAATAATAATTGTAAAATCCGCCACCGCCATAAGTTTCTGAATTAATCAATACAAAAAGATGATCGTAAGGAACAACAGCAGCTGCATCGTGTAAAGCTTTAATATCGGTTGTGGTTAAATACCTGGGCGTATTAAAAGTATAAAACGAGAAATTGAGCGCTGTGTTTTTGTAAACCAACTTACCGGGAATATCGGTACCCGATTCATTTGATGGAAGTTCCAGAGCATAAACATTAAAATCGTCGGCAAATGAATCAAAAGGAGGAATCTGGCTCATGTAATTCCACATTCGAACCACATCGTTTTTAAATTTTTCCATTTCATCCCGAGTGTATCCTTCGGCAATAAAAACCAAATCAATTTTTTGGTTTACACTATCGCCTCCTTCAATAATTGAAAAGGGAACAGGTTCTGGTATTTCTTCGCGAATAAAATAGTCGTTTGGATTGATGTATAGTTGAGAAATGACTTCAAATTCCCCATCGGTAAATCTTCTTTTTTCAAGCAAATAGCGGATGGTTTTCCGTGGAAAGGGCATTAAGTTAACATGGTAGTAACCGGCAGTTGTTTTTTTTGCTTCTGGTGTGGTTTGCCATTCATGAAATAAGGAACTAAAGCCATTTTTATAAAGGAGTTTGTTGCTTGCCGAGTCATAAACGGAATAGCGGTAATCTCCAAAATCGCTATCCGTTTCTTTGGCTAATTGCTCCGTTCCTGACCAATTATTCTGTTTTTTTAACTGTTTTAAAACGAATAATTGTGTGTTGGCATCGCCAACCAATTCATAATCGATGCGTAACACACTTTTTTCAAAAAACTGATCAAAATCGAAATCAGCACCTTCTACTTTAGTAAATAATATAAGCAGCACTATCAGAAATAAATATGAGACGAGTTTACTATTAGGTTTTTTCATAATTGAATAACAGTTTTTGTTAGTATAAGGGGCTTGTTTTTTCCTGCAACCACGACTTCAATTCGTCGGAAACCTTATCTTTTAATAATCGATAAGTATTTTGATGGTAGTTGTTAATCCAAATTATTTCCTGTTCATTTAACAGCTCAGTTTTAATCAGGTTTTTATCCAATGGGCAATAGGTAATGGTTTCAAATTGTAAAAAGCCTGTATTTTCACCGGGTTTACAAACCAGAACATTCTCAATTCTTATTCCGTAAGCCCCTTTTAAATAAAACCCGGGTTCGTTGGTGAGCATCATTCCAGATTCCAATACGGTATCTCCCGGTCCTTGGGAAGATGGCGATAAACCCTGTGGTCCTTCGTGTACATTTAAAAAATAGCCTATTCCATGCCCGGTTCCATGTCCAAAATCTTTTCCCTGTCGCCATAAATCCAGTCGGGCCAGGGTGTCAATATGAATTCCTTTGGTTCCTTCAGGAAAAGTTGTGGTTGCAACACGAATGTGTCCTTTTAAAACCAGGGTAAAATTGGTTTTTTGTTCATTGGTAACCGGGCCTAAAGCAACAGTGCGGGTAATGTCGGTTGTTCCGTCCAGGTATTGTCCACCACTGTCAATTAAATAGATTCCTTCGGGTTTAAGCATCGTGTTGTTTTTTACCGTTGCTGAATAATGAGGAAGTGCGGCATTGGCCTGATATGCTGAAATAGGATTAAAGCTGGGACCCATATAATTTTTTTGTTCCTGGCGGAAAAGCATCACTTGTCGGGCAGCATCCAGTTCGCTTACCATTTGCTTTTTAAGCATGGTTTTTTCGAGCCAATGTAAAAAATTACACATGGCTACACCGTCGCGAATTTGAGCTTGTTTATAATGGTTTATTTCAACAGGGTTTTTAACGGCTTTTAATTGGCTTACGATGCTGGCTTCGCTTATAAGATTACAAGTTGCATCGATTTGACCAAACAGGGCATGATTTAATCCGGCTTTGTTACACCAAAGAACATGTTTATTGTTCAGTTGTTGAAGTATTTGGCTGATATCTTCGTAGGGTTGAACAAAAATTCCATCGGTATTCAGGGTTTCAAGAATTGGGTTCGAAAGTTTTTGAGCATCGATAAAGAGCAGGGTTTTGTGATGCGAAACAAGGCAGTAACTGGTAACAACCGGGTTAAATTCAATATCGTTTCCACGAATATTCAAAAGCCAGGCAATCTCGTCGAGCGCTGAAAGCAAATGGTGAGTGGCTTTCTTATTAATTAATTGGCTTCTAACTTTTTCAATTTTTTCAACACGACTTTTTCCTGTAAATGCTTCGTCATGAATAAATACCGGATTATTTACCAAAGGAGGTCGGTTGGTCCATAATTTTTCGAAAACATCGCCAACAGCCTGTACTTTAATTTGTTTAACTGCCAATATAGCATTAAAATATTCCACTTCGTCAGCTGAAAAAAGCGAAGCATCAATTCCAAGTGTGTTTCCAAACTCCAGGTTCTCCAATAGCCATGCCAGGTATTCGGGTGTGCGTTTTTTTAGTTTATGCAGTACAAAAGGCGGAAGCAATTCATTTTCAGCCTGAATAAAATACCTCGAATCGGTCCATAAACCGGCATGATTTTTTGTTATCACAGCGGTTCCAGCCGAACCGGTAAATCCGGTAAGCCATGCGCGGGTTTTCCAGAAATCGGGAAGGTATTCGCTTTGATGAGGGTCAGCTGTTGGAACAATTAGTGCATCAAGAGCAAGCGATGACATTAATGCCCGTAAGCTTTTTATTTTTTCAAGAGCCATAAAAGTTTTGTTTATTTACTCAGGCTAAAATAAGAATTAAATGGAGCCTTGCCTTACAAAAAGATGCAATTCTGATTTAACAAACCACTAACAGTAAAAATCAATTCTATATAATTTAATCTGCCGATTAAATAAGATTCAAACAGTTTTATACGGTTAAATTAAGGATTGAAACTACTGGGTATTATTTAATTTACGTTTTCGTCGGGAATCAAATTGAATGGAATATTTACACGCTCGGCGTAAATTTCACCAGCTTCAAGCATATCTTCATCATCTTCCCTAAATCTCCAATTAATTGTTACCACGTAACCACTCTTTTTTATTTGCTCCAACCGTTTCAAAATATCTAAAATGATTTTTGAACTTGAGGTGTTAAAATAAACCATCATAAAATCAACCCGTGTTTCAGGATTAGGGTCGGTTGAGTAGTCTTCGAGCCAACTAAGCACCGGTTTGTAAAAGGAGATTGGATTCTCGGGCAGCGATTTGCCTTTGAATGAAAAGGTATTTAATTTTTTATCTAAAATTATTTCGGGAGTTTCAATACTGCTTTCAATTATTAATGGCACCATAAAAGTATGTTTTTTTCAAAATTACGATCATTATTGATTTTAAAATAATTTTTTTTTCACTTTCATAAAATATTTTTTACTCTTAAAGGTTATAAAAAATATAAAACAGTTAAATTTTTAAGTTGTTTTTGTGTCAGTGTAAAACTGTCACTGTTATTTTTCTTTATTAGAATTACCGTATACCGTTGAATGGAGTATAAAATAAAATAAAATTTTACAAAATCCCTGTCTCACAGTGTATTTTGGTGTGATTTTTGTTATAATAAATATTCCTTATTTTTGAAATTAGAAACCAAAAAAATAAAGTAAATATGTTTACAGATTAGTAAGTAATAACCTTATTTTTAAAACCCTTATGCAATGAAAAGACGACTGAAAAAAATTGAAGATGAAGAATGGAAAAGAATTCCCTACGCCGACAAACATTACGAAGTAAGTAATTATGGTCGAATAAAAAGTTTTTGTTACGATAAAGTAAATGGCCGCATTGTAAAACCAGGTGTTATTAAAGGTTTTTTAAATGTTAGTTTTTTATCCGAAGGCAAAAAACGTTCTTTTTTAGTACACAAAATTACGGCTGAGTTGTTTGTCGAAAAAACAAACACCTTGCAGGATACTGTAATTCACCTGGACTGGAATAAGAGTAACAATCATTATTCAAATCTGGAGTGGGTTACAAAAGAGGAAGCCTACAAACGAATGTTTAGCCGCATTCACGAAAAACGACGTAATTCGAAAGAGAAAATAATAACCTACTCTAAACTTAATGCCGAAGATGTATTACGCATTAAATCGATGTTGCAGCGCGGTATTACACAAAATGTTATTGCAAAACTATTTTGTGTGAGCGAGATGCAAATCACCCGTATTAAGCGGGGCGAAAACTGGGCACACATCAAAGCTCCGGAAGAAGTGCTGTCATAAAATTTTAAATACTTATCTTTACCCGCCTTTTTTAAACAGAGGCGGGTTTTTATTTTTACTATGATTACTACAAAGAAGGTAGCCCTTACAACCTTGGGCTGTAAATTGAACTTTTCGGAATCATCTGGAATTGCACAACAGTTTGAAGAAGCCGGTTACACAAGGGTTGAGCCCAGTGATGAAGCCGATGTGTACATTATAAATACCTGTACGGTTACCGAATTGGCCAACAAAAAAAGCAAACAGGCCATTCGTAAAATGATAAAACAAAATCCAAAGGCAAAAGTGGTTGCTGTTGGTTGTTACTCGCAATTAAAACCCGATGAAGTTTCAGCAATTGAAGGCGTTGATTTGGTATTGGGTTCCGATAACAAATTTGAAGTACTTAAGGAATTAGAAAAACTCGAAGCCGGATCTCCTACCCAAATTGTAGTTTCAAAAAGCCATAAGGAAGATAAATTTACACCAAGTTATTCTTATGGCGACCGTACACGCAGTTTTCTGAAAGTTCAGGACGGGTGTGATTATTTTTGTTCTTATTGTACCATTCCGGGAGCCCGGGGAAGGAGCCGCAACAATAGTGTTGAAAAAACCATTGCAAAAGCCCGTGAAGTTGTTAATAGGGGAGTTAAAGAAATTATATTGACCGGTGTAAATATTGGTGATTTTGGCCGTAGTACCGATGAAAATTTTTTTCAACTGGTAAAAGCTTTCGAGCAGGTTGAAGGTTTGGAGCGTTTGCGCATTTCTTCCATCGAACCCAATCTATTAACCGACGAAATTCTCGAATTTGCAGTGCATTCTACAAAAGTTGTCCCGCATTTTCATTTGCCCTTGCAGTGTGGAACCGACCATTTGCTCCGGCTCATGCGTCGTCGCTATACCACTTCGTTATATGCCAGGCGCATCGCAAAAATTAAAAACCTGATGCCTGCTGCCTGTATTGCTTCCGACGTAATTGTGGGCGTTCCGGGCGAAACCGATGACGAATTTGAAAAGAGCCTTGAATTTATCCGAAGCATTGATATTTCGTATTTGCACGTATTTACCTATTCTGAACGCGAAAATACAATGACAGCAAAAATGGAAGGACAGGTTCCGGTTGAAATAAGAAAAGAACGAAGCAGACGCATGCATGAGCTTGCTTTTGAAAAACAAACCCATTTTCAGCAACAACATTTGAATACCGTGCGTAATGTTTTGTTCGAAGCAGCTGAAACAGATGGGTTGATGGGAGGTTTTACTGATAATTATATAAAAGTTGAAATCCCCTTTCAAAAAAACCTGATTAATACCACGCAACCGGTAAGGCTTGAGAGAATTAAAATGAACGGAACCATTGAAGGCAAATTAATAATGCAGGAATGAATTTAGAGCAACTTTTAAAACAAGTAATTAAAGTGGCCGAAAATGCAGGCAACTTTATAATTGAACAGCGTAAAGGTTTTTCAATCGATGTGGTTGAGAAAAAAGGAAATCAGGACTATGTTTCTTATGTTGATAAAGAAGCGGAACGAATTTTGGTTGAAGGTTTACGAAGTATTCTTCCCGATTCGGGTTTTATTGCCGAAGAAAATACAGCCGGAAGCAATAACGAAAAGTACCTGTGGATAATTGATCCGCTCGACGGAACAACAAATTTTATTCATGGAGTTGCCCCTTATGCCATAAGCATTGCCTTGCAAATTGATGGCAAAACAGAACTGGGACTAATTTATGAACTGGGGCAAAAGGAACTGTTTTATTCCTGTTCCGAAATACCGGTATATTGCAATAAGAAAAAGGTTACTGTTTCAAAAGCCAATGGAATGATAAACGGTTTAATTGCCACCGGTTTTCATACCAGTAATTTTGAACGATTGGATCAACAATTGAAAGCGGTTAAAAAAATTATTGAAGGTTCGCATGGGCTTCGCAGGCATGGTTCGGCTGCCACCGACCTGGCTTATGTTGCTGCAGGCCGCTTCGATGGTTTTTTTGAATATGGGTTAAACCCCTGGGACGTTGCAGCAGGAGCCTTTCTGGTTCAGCAGGCTGGGGGCATAGTGTCGGACTTTACCGGAGGCCAAGACTATTTGTTCGGTAAAGAAATGATTGCCGGAAGCCCAAAGGTTCACCACGATTTGTTAACCCTTTTAAAAACAAAGTTATAGCATGAATTAAAAGCTTTGTTAGGTGTGTTCAATTAAATGTTCTATTTTTAAATACAAATTTTAAACCTGTGGATTTATGAAAAAGTGCATCTTTTGGATAGTTTTTGCTTTAATGGGCTTGGCTTTTTCCCAATTATCTGAGGCACAAAGCTTCGATGTAAGTTTTGATCATGCTGCATTTTTTTCTCCGGAAATGGGGCCTTACGTGGAAACCTACCTTAGTGTTAATGGGAATTCCCTGGTTTATAAACTCAATAATGATAATTTTTACGAAGCTGCTGTTGAAACAACCCTGGTTTTTAAAAATGCCAATCAGGTAAAAGAGTTCCGTAAATTTAAAGTAATGAGTCCGGCTTTGGCCGATACCACAACTATTTTTCCCGATTTGAGCGAGATGCAGCGTATTCCTATTCCCGAAGGTGTTTATAATTTCCAGTTGCAGGTTCGCGATTTGAATGCATCTGATACAACGCTTCCATTTAAGCACAGTGGCCTGATAACGGTGAATTTTCCTAAAAATCAACTTTCAATAAGCGATATGGAGTTGGTTGAACAATATGCTCCGGCATATAAAGAAAATATTTATGTTAAAGGTGAAACGGAATATAAACCTTATGTTTCCCATATTATTCCAAAAGATATGAAATCGATTAAAGTTTATGCCGAGGTTTATAATGCAGCGTATGAATTTGGTCCCATCGAAGATTTTCTGGTTTTATTTCATATCGAAAGGGTTCATACATCGAAACCCATAAATGAGTTCAGCAGCATTCAAAAGGAAACGGCTCATAATGTAAATGTTATTTTTAAGGAATTATCAATAGCCGGTTTACCTGCAGGGAACTATTATCTTGTTATCGAATTGCGCGATAAAAAAGACAATTCGGTTTTATTGACCAAAAAATTCTTTCAGCGGGAAAGTTCATTGAAGCAAAAAAATACATTAAACGTTTCCGGTGTAAAGGTTCCACAGGCTTTTGCCAGGCGGTATCAGAATGCCGACACCTTGGTTTATTACCTTACTATGCTCCTCCCGATTAGTGATAGCGCCGAAATGCATTTTATCGACCAACAGGAACAAGCCCGTAACTTACCATTGATGCAACAATTTCTGTATCAGTTTTGGAAAGAGCGCAATCAAAAGCATCCTGAATTGGCCTGGAACGATTACCTGACTTTAGTTTCTATAGTCGATCAGCAATATAAAACAGATAATTTACCGGGTTTTAAAACCGACCGGGGACGTATTTTTTTGCAATATGGGCCACCTATTAATGTGTATGCTGAAAATGATGAATCGGGAGCAAAACCTTATGAAATATGGCATTATTACCGGATTGCCAATCAAAATAACCTGAAGTTTGTTTTTGTGCAAAGCACTAACGATGCAAACGATTTTATTCTGGTGCACACAAACGTTATGGGGAAAAAAAACAATCCGGACTGGGAACATGAAATATATTTAAACCCGGTTAAAAATAAGGTAAGGAGTAAAGCGCGCGAATACTTTGAAGAGTACTAAATGAGTTTTTTTGAAAAGATAGTTTATTACGTAGTACTTGCCTGGTTCTGGTTTTTATCGAAACTACCCCTTAGGTTCTTGTTTTTTGCATCGGAACTACTTACTTTTTTGGTTTATCGCCTTATTGGATATCGTAAAAAAGTAGTTAAGCAGAATTTGCAAAACGCTTTTCCTAATCGCGATATAAAAGCAATAAAAAAAATTGCGCGTAAGTATTATCGCCATTTGTCGGTAATGATAGTTGAGAATAGTTACCTGCGATTTGTACCACGCAACCAATTGGTTAACCACCTTGTAGTTGAAGATGTTGAATTGTTTCAGAAACTCTACTGCGAAAAGCGAAACGTGGTTTTAATGCTGGGCCATCTTGGAAACTGGGAAATGGGAGGAATTCTGTCGCAGTTTATTCCTTATCGGTTTGCTGCTGTTTATAAAAAACTTACCAGCCCGGTTTTCGATAAAATTTATTTTGATATCCGAAGTCGTTTGGGGGTTATTCCGGTTGAAATGAAAGATGTTTTGCGAAAAGTACATCTTTTAAACGACGAAGCAGCCCCTTTTGCTTTATTTATGGTAGCCGATCAGGCTCCACTGTTGAGCGAAACCCAGCATTGGATTCCCTTTTTAAATCAGGATACTGGCGTGTATTTAGGTTCGGAGAAACTGGCCCGAAAATTCGATATGGCGGTGGTTTATTTGGAATTAATACGCATTAAAAAAGGAAGTTATAGGCTACGGCCCACGCTGATAACCGAAAATCCAAAGGAAACCCGTCCTAAAGAAATAACCGAACGCTTTTTTCAATTACTCGAGGCTTCTATTCTTGATGCTCCCCGTTATTGGTTGTGGTCGCACCGCCGATGGAAACATAAGCGATAAAAGCCTGCATCTTTTTAATACTACAAGGCAAAAGTGTGTTAGTTTAATAACTAAAAAGCGCTATTTTTAGGCCAAATTTTAGCAAAGTTACCTGTACATATATGACAAAAGTTGCTGTAGTTATTCTGAATTGGAATGGTAAACATTTTCTTACCCAATTTCTACCATCGGTGGTGGCCCATTCCATCAATGAACAAACTGAGGTTTGGGTAGCTGATAATGGATCGACCGATGGAAGCATTGATTTTATTGAAAGCAATTTTCCGCAGGTAAAATTTATTGCATTCGATAAAAACTACGGTTTTACGGGGGGGTACAACCGGGCTCTGCAGCAAATTAAAGCCAGGTATTATGTTTTGTTAAATTCTGATGTAGAAGTTACTCCAAACTGGCTTGAGTCCATAATTTCGTACCTTGATGCAAATGAAACGGTGGCTGCCGCCATGCCCAAACTGCTCTCGTTTGCCGAGCGCACGCAATTTGAATATGCCGGAGCTGCCGGGGGATTTATCGACTTTTTGGGCTTCCCCTTTTGTCGTGGGCGTATTCTTAGTGAGTTGGAAACCGATGAGGGGCAATACAATCTGGTTTCTGAAATATTTTGGGCAACCGGTGCCTGTTTGTTTGTAAGAGCAAGCATTTATCATGAAGTGGGTGGTTTGGATGAAGACTTTTTTGCCCACATGGAGGAAATTGATTTATGCTGGCGCATGAAAAACCGCGGGTATAAAATTATGTACCTGCCGCAATCGGTTGTTTATCATGTGGGAGGGGGGACTTTGCCAAATAACAATCCACGGAAACTGTTTTTAAATTACCGAAACAATTTATTATTACTCTATAAAAACCTGCCCGACAGTAAACTCCACATAATTCTGTTTACCCGTATGATACTCGATGGTTTGTCGGCCGTATTGTATTTGATGCAGGGGAAAGTGGCCTTTTTTTTATCGGTACCCAAAGCTCATTTTGCATTTTATGGTATGGTAAAACACTTTCGCACCAAACGAAAACAAAACAAACACCTGACCTTACAAGCACAACATGCTGAAATTTTTAAGCGAAGTATTGTCTTCTCATTTTTTGTGCGTAAGGTTCGCAAATTCTCCGATTTAAACACCAAAGGCTGGCGTTTAACCCGCTAAAATTGCCGATTTAATGTTTTTTGTCATTAAATTTTCTGTTGTAAAAGCATTATTTAGTGAACTTTTGATTATTAACTTTGAGCACATAAAATAACGTACCAAAGTTTATTAGTAAACATTAAATTCAAAAAATCATGTTCAATAAATTAATTGCAGCTTTACTTCCCTTTATGCCTAAAAAGCTTATCTGGATATTCTCGAAACGATACATTTCTGGAGTTACTGTTGCTGATGCCATAAAAGCATCGAAAGATTTAAATGCCCGTGGAAAGATGGTTACCCTCGACATATTGGGTGAATTTATAAAGACCCTTGAAGAGGCCGAAAAAAACCGCGACGAATACCTTGAATTAATTGATGTGATAGAAAAAGAAGGAATTAACGGTAATTATTCGGTAAAGCCTTCAATGTTTGGTCTATTACTTGACGAAGAAGTTTGTTTTCAACATATTAAAGCTATTGTAGCAAAGGCTGCGTCGTACAATAATTTTATCCGTGTTGATATGGAAGATTCGCCATGTACCACTAAAACCATTAATTTGTACCGTAGGTTAAAAGCTGAATACCCCAAAAACTGTGGTTTAGTGGTTCAGGCCTACATGCGAAGAACCTTGCAGGATATTAAAGATTTAATGGATATTCATTCCAAAGAGATTCCTTTGAATTATCGTTTGTGTAAAGGAATTTATATTGAACCGGTTGAAATAGCTTACAAAAAGTACGAAGAGGTGAACCAACATTATCTTGAAGATTTGGAATATTTGTTTGCCAATGGAATTTATGCCGGTATTGCCACCCACGACAAACCATTAATTGAAGGAGCTTACCAACTGATTGAGAAGTACAATGTTCCTAAAGAAATGTATGAGTTCCAGATGCTTTACGGGGTTACACCTGAATTGCGTCAAAGCATTGTTGATGCCGGACACCGTCTCAGGGTTTACGTACCTTACGGAAAACAGTGGTTTGGCTATTCGACCCGCCGTTTAAAAGAGAATCCAAAAATTGCAAGCCATATTATTAAGGCCTTGTTTGTACGCGGATAATTAACTCCACTTTATATATCGAAGCCATATTCTTGAGTTTTAAGGATATGGCTTTTTTGTTTTAAGTGCTGCCTGAGCAGTAGTTTTTAATCAATATTTTTTTTGAACGCGGATAACGCGGATTTCTTAGCGCGGATTAACGCGGTTGTGAGAGCAGTGATAGTGAAAAGTGACAGGGAGACCGGATGCTGGATTATTAGATGCCCGACGGACAGGCGGGTAAGAATGTAGATACCAGATATTAGTTGTTAGACATTAGACTTAAGACGCAAGACTTAAGATTTTTAGATGCTGGACTTTAGATATTAGACCTAAGACGCAAGACAAAAGAGAAAATGAAATACGAAACGGGAGGCAGAAAACTATCAACTGAAGGCAGTCTTGCCAAGGAGAGGAAAAAATTTCGGTAGCAAAGGGCGTATTTTACAGTAAAAATTGCCTGTTTTTAAGCAAATTAGCCCAATTTTAGCAAAATTTTTCGGAATTTAAAAAAGGCATTTTCTACGATAGACTGGGCGTTGCCATGGTGCACGATGCTAATAATTTAACCAAAATTAAAGGTCTTAACCGTTGGATTGAAGAAAAACTTAATCACCTTGAACTTTATACTTTTCTTCAAATCAGTAATTTAACTGAGGTTGATGTGGAAACAATTACCGAGATTTTGGAGATAGCACCCCATAGAATCGATGATGAAAAATGGATTTTACAAGCCAAAGACCTGGTTAAGAATTAACAATTCAGTTTAATATTATCTGTTAGTACTTTGTAACTACAAAGTGCAATTAAGCTTGGCCTTTTGAATTTGGTTTTTATTCCCTTTCAGGAGACAAGCTGGTGGAATATGCTCCAACAATAAATGGTTCGGTCCCGAACGGTTCTTTTTAACCCGCCTGAAAAAAGGCGGGTAAGGTTCCTGTTTGAGACTACCATTTTTTATACAAAAATTCCCGGGGCACAACCACAGCCAAGATTTGTTTTATGATTTTTATTCGTGTTGTTTGACTAAATTACTGACAACAAAATGCTTAAAAACAAAAAGGTAGGTAAATAATGGTTTGGTTTACAATTTCTGCTAAAAATTAATGATTAGCTCATTAAGATTCCTTTTCGGAACGTGATGCACGTGTTCATTGTCGCGCCAGTATTTGTAATCGCCTTGTTTTATCTCTTCAATAACCACCTGCTCAACCGGTTCGCCCAAAGCCAATACCAGCAGTATTTCCAATTCGCCCGGTAAATTTAATACTAAAGTTAATTTGGGTTTGTTTATGGCAGCTATCATGCACCCGCCCAGGCCCATTTCCACAGCACCCAGCAAAATACTTTGCGCAGCAATGCCTTCGTCGCAAAAGTGGTTTTTAGCTATTTTGGTGTCGTTACAAATTATTATATAAGCTGATGGTCGTTCGCCTTCAACCGGTCCCGGCCAGTCTTTCAGATAGCCGGCCCAGGCCAGGCATTCAAAAAGTTCTTGGTTTTGGGCTTCAGTATTCGAAAGGTAAAATTTAAGCGATTGCTGGTTTCGTGCCGATGCCGATAAGCGAGCTAAATCAACCAGTTCAATCAATTGTTCACGCGTTATGTTTTTTGTCTGGTTAAAGCGCCGGTAACTTCGGTTTTTCTCAACCAGGTGACGAAGTTTATTGCTTGCTGTCACTTTTATAGGAATTTAAATAAGTCTGATAATCGACACCTTTTTCGTAAAGTGAACCATGAATAAACAGTAAGAGCGGTTCCATTTGTTCGGGTTTCTGGAATCCGGGAACGGCCGTTATCAACTGGTTTTGTTCGTTCATAAACACTATCGACGGGTACGACATTTTGCCGTTTAACAAAGCTACCGCCAACTGATGCGGGGGACGGCTTCCTTCACCATTATTTATAAAAGTGTGTCCCTGAAAAGTCACCGGTTCTTTTGATTCAGCATTAAACTTTACCGCATAGTATTTTTCGTTAAGAATTTTAGCAATGTCGGTATGTTGAAACGTTTCTTTATCCATTACCTTACACCAGCCGCACCAGTCGGTATACACATCGATTAAAATTTTCCGGGGAGCTTTTTTATTCAATTCCACAGCTTCTTCAAAAGTGTACCATTTAACTGTTTGGGCCTGATTTTCGGTTAATCCACCCAAAACAAACCACGAAAGCAACAGCAAGACTAATTTTTGCATCGATAAGGTTTTAAAATTTGCATAAAGAAAATGTTTTTTAACTACTAAACCAAAACATTGAGCTGGCTTAGCAACTAATTAACAGATAAGTTGCATAAGGGTTTAAAAAACAGAGTGACCCAATTTGGTGGTTAGTAATTCCAAGGCCTTCATTCCTTTTAACGAATTTCCTTTAGCATTTAATCCGGGACTCCAAACCACCACACTAAACTGGTTGGGCAGTACGGCAGCAATACCACCGCCTACACCACTTTTGCCGGGTAAGCCCACTTTAAAAGCAAATTCGCCGGCTTCGTCATAAAAGCCACAGGTTTGCATTATGGCGTTAATGCGTTTGGTTTGACTCAGGGTTAATAGTTGTTGTTCAGTCAATGAATTTATGCCGTGGTTGGCAAAAAGCAAGAATGCCTGGGCCAGTTCACTGGCCGTCATTTCAATGGCGCATTGGTAGCAGTAGGTTTCAATGAGTTCGTTTACGGGACTGGTAATGTTCCCAAACGATTTCATAAAATGGGCCAGCGCTTTGTTTCGGCTACTGTGATTCAATTCCGACTGGGCAATATCCTTATTGGGAATTATTTGGTTGGTTCCTGCAAGGCGATTTATAAAACCGAGAATGGCGCCAAGGGCATCGGGCTCCTTGCTGCGCAGCAAGTCGGTTACCACCAATGCCCCTGCATTAATTAAGGGATTCCGGGGAACGCCATTCTCATATTCGAGCTGTGCCAGTGAATTAAATGCATTGCCGCTGGGTTCAACACCTACGCGTTTCCATAAATTATCTTTCTCTTTAGGGAAAACCATGGCCAGGGTAAATACTTTTGAAATACTTTGTATGGAAAATTTGTCGTTGGTATGGCCTACTTTGAATTCTTCGCCCTGTGTGGTGATTAAACTGATTCCAAATTTGTGCAGATCCATCTTGGCCAGTTCTGGTATGTAAGTAGCAACCTGTCCGTGCAGGTTCATTTGTTCCACTTCGGCATGTATTTCTTCAATCAGTTTTTGGTAATCCATTCACATTTTTTTTCTCATGCGAAAGTAATCTTTTACTGCCTTTGTTATTAATACAAAGGGTATGTTGTACAAAATTTAAGTTTATGTTTTGCATTTATAGCATGTTGTTGAATAGAAAACTCAATTTTATCTTAACTGTTGTCCAAAGTTTAAATTAAAGCCGTAACTTGAATCTTTAAATTTTAAAAACTTAATCTTATGAAACGTTCGGGAGTATTGGTTACGATAGTATCGCTGGCCTTGTTTGCTGCTTTTGTAATATCTAAGTGGAATCATTGGCCGGGAGCGTCCATACTGCTTTTAATTAGTATTTTAAGTGGTGCTTTGGTGCTGCTTTCACTAATTAAAAAAGCAACTGCATTACCTGCCAGCCATTCATCCAGAATGTTTTTATTGCTGGGTGGCGCTTCGTTTTTAGTGTTTACAATTAGCGTTTTATTTACAATTTTGCACTGGCCTTATGCCGTTACCATGCAAATATTAGCATCGTTAGCGTTGATAGTTCTCATACTATTATGTATTAGCGATGCCTGGAACGAAAAGGACGATACCCGCCGGATAAAAAAGGTATTTATAGCCTATGCTATTGGAATTATGGCACTACTCTCAATATTCATCCGTTAATCAATTCCGGCAAAGTCGCTCCAGCCACTAACCAAGATTGTTTTAGCATATTCATCGTATTTTAGCGTAACACCTACGGTACGATCGTCGCTGCCCCAATGGGTTATGGGTAAATCTGAGTTTTCGCCAACTACAATAATGGTTCCGGTTCCATCGTCAACCAATAAGCGGTACTGACTCCAGTGCAGGTTGGGAATTTCCAACTCAAAAAACACATGGTTTCCGGGTTCAATCCGGGTATTTTCAGGAAGAATGTTTCCACTCCAGGGTTCTGTGGGTTCGGTACTGATTTGCGCTGAACCCCTTGGCCTAATCTGAATGTTGGTGATAGTATATTCCGATGCAGTTTCGTTGATAAATTTCACATAAAGTGTTGAAACGCTTTCTTCTTCCTGTGGTTCATCGTTATCAGGAAGAATTTCACAAGAAACCATTAATAATAGGGATGTCACAAACCAAAGCGGAAGGCTGAATACTGATTTTTTCATGTTTTTAGAATTTAGTTTGACCTGAATACTAAATTAATGAAAAAATTGTTCCAACGGCAAAGTGCTTATTCTTTTTTGAGCTAAAAAATAAGTTGACCGCGGTAAGCATTTGAGTTGCTTTGTCTGTTAACGCCTTCAAACTTAAAACTTCCGGATTCATTTTCGTGCCGGATCAAGTTTACCTGTTCACCAGGCAAGGTTTCTTTATTGTAATTAATCAGTAACTTTTTGGGATAATGTTTTTGGTGAAAGTCCAGAGGAAAAGTATCCATCATCCAATCCACATAGCGGCTCGAGGTAACGTGTTTATTCAGGTCGATGTCGAAATAGGTGGCCTTGAAGTTGAATGCTTCCCCTTCTTTTACCGGAAAAATTTTTTCGGGCAGCTTGTTTATGGCGTGTTTATTTTTTAACCAGGAAAACAATTCGGCATCGAGTCCCTCGATTATTTTGGGGCGCTTGCTTTCAAAATCAATTGCCAGCCAACCCGAAGTTGCCCGGGCAACAACCTGCTGGTCTTTGTCACGAACAATGAAATCGCGCAGGTAAAGAATCTTTTCCACATTTTTAGGCCAGGTTTCAACGCTTACCGATTCGTACCAAAGTAAAGGGCGTTCAATGTCAATATGTAAACGGCTTAATACCCAAAACAAGTGCTGTTGTTTTATTCCTCCAAAACCAAACCCTAACTGGTCGGCAGAATTAATGGCTGACTGAATTAAAAGGTTTACCAGGGCACCCAAACGGATGCGCGAAAACGTATCGGTATCGGCCGAGGTTACTTTAAAGGGATTGATTAATGAAAGGCTGGTATCGGAATGATTATTCATAGTTTTATTTTTAAATCGAATCAAAAGTAATTTTTTTCATGAAAAAGTTGAACTTTTTCTATTCTTCATATAAAATTCATTAACCGGATATAGTTTTGCCTCATAATTAACACGTTTAGCAATGCAAATAAATTTTTTTAAGCGCATTGATTTAAACAAGAAACCGTATTAAAACACAATCATAAAAAAAAGGAGTAATTATGAAAAAGTTAATGGTAACCATGGCAGTTTTAGGGTTTGCATTCTGGAGCTTTGGACAAACTACTGAAACACAATCTGAGGTTAAAAACCAAACCCAGGTGAAAACCCAGACTAAAGAGCAATTAAAGACTCAGGCTAAAGAACAGGTTAACGCAAAAGAACAAGAGCAATTAAAGACTCAAACCAAAGCACAAACCAAAACACAGGCTCAGGAACAAGTGAATGCACAAAGTGAGGTGCCATTGCAAACACAAACCAGAAATCAGACAAAGATTAAGGCAAAAGAGCAATTAAATGCTGAAAATCAGGAGCAATTGCATACACAGACAAAAACTCAGGAACAGTTGCAGGGTCCTGCTGAAACAAAAGCAGCCAATCAGAATGCCACTCAGGTAAAAAAAGTTCAGAGTCAGAAAAAGCAGCTTTGTAAAACACAAATTCAACAGCACCGTGCTTCAAATGCTGCGAAGGATCAAAAAGCTGCAAGCCAAAAAATTAATCGTCAATAAGAAGTTGTCTGAACTTTTAGCATAATTGGTTAATAGCGCTACCGATTTGTTTTTAGACATTTCCTCATACCTAAATTAGGGTTATGAGGTTGTCCCAAAAGTAATGCGCATTTACCAAAAACTTACAAAATGTAAGTAATCTTCAAAAAAGGAACGCTGATGATTGAAAGTAGATGATTTTAATCTTTTACTTTTTAGACAGCCTCATTTTATTATGAATGTAATTTTTAAATGATGCCTGTAAATGGAGTTCTTTCACAGAAATGAAGAATTTATTATTTATCTTCATGTTAATTTCATAAATCACCCATAATTTTGTTTTGTGAATTACAGTCTTATTAAAGCTAATTGGGAAGAAATACAGTGAACTGGACAAAAAAAATGTACTTTCACCAGGATGTAAAAAGGAGTAATTATGAAACACCCATGATCTTTCAAACACGATAGAAATAAAATACCCAACAGGGGTGTTCCCTGTCTGCCGACCAGGCAGGCATCATTCCTTAAAAATTAAATTTT
This sequence comes from Bacteroidetes bacterium HGW-Bacteroidetes-4, assembly GCA_002840905.1. Taxonomy (GTDB): domain Bacteria; phylum Bacteroidota; class Bacteroidia; order Bacteroidales; family SZUA-534; genus GWE2-40-63. Next base: position 89,106 of record PHDD01000023.1, read on the forward strand.
ATTATGATGAAAAAGTTAATGGTAACAATGGCAGTTTTGGGGTTTGCTTTTTCGAGCTTTGGCCAGGAAAACCCGGAGCCGAAAAAGGTTCAAATCAAAAAACAAGAAGAGGTTCAGGCTAAAACCCAGGAAAAAGTTCAAAACCAAAATCAGGAACGGCCTCAGACTAAAAACCAGGGTAAGGTTATGAACCAAAACCAGGAGCAGATAAAAGAAGTTCCTAAGGCGAATCAGAAAGCTACACAAATTCAAAAGGCACAGCAGCAGAAAAAGCAGGTTCGCAAAGCGCAAACGCAGCAGCAAAGAGCTACACAGGCAGTGCAAAAACAAAAAGCTATTCAACGTCGCGGTAACCGGTAACGAATATGAAACGAACTGACATTAAGTTTAAAACAGGATGGTTATTTGTTTTTGTTCTTTTATTCAGGGAAGCTTTTGCCCTTAGCATGGTAGCCGACTCGCTAAGTAATTCAGATTCGTTGCCAAACCCATCGTACCTGACGCTTGATGTGAGTTACACCAACAATAACATCGTCAACAACAATCTGGCCGGAGCAAATATTGCCGCCTTGTTTGCCGATGTTACTTTTTATCACAAATCGGGTTTTTACGCCGGTTTTATGCCAACCAATTATTTTAACGCTGCTGAGTTGTCGTACGATTTGGATTGGTCGCTGGGTTACAGTAAATTCTTTAACTCAGGCTTCTATGTCGATGCAAATTACCTGAACCACAGCTATAGGGGCGATTCGGCCCTGATGGGAATCGATTACCGGCACGCCGTAAGTTTGTCGTTAAATTACAGCAGGCAAAACTGGTACTTGTTTACCGATGCCACCACAACCTTTGGCGCATCGCAGAATTACATGTTTGATGCTGGTCTGGGTTATTACGCCTCCTTCGATGCGCTATTTACAAAAAACGATAACCTTACGCTTTTTCCCATGTTAAGCCTGGGTTTTGGCAGCGACTACTGGCTATTCGACGGATTAACTTTGACAGAGCAGGCTCAAATAAAGATTTTGTTTCGCAACGAAGGCTTTGCCTGGAATACTTTCGATTGGCATACCACTAACTTAATCCTTCCTATTACCTATTACCTGGGAAATATCTCGGCCTCATTTACTTATTTGTATGCCATGCCAACGTCAAAATACAAGGCTTTGTCGTGGCAAAACCAATCGGCTTTCATGTTTTCACTGGGTTATATGCTAAATTTTTAAACCAAAGGCTATGCGTATATTAATTGTTGAAGACGAAAGCGGCCTGGCTCGCGAACTGCAACATTTTCTTGAAAAAGAACAATACAAATGCGATTTGGCCTTTAACGGAGCCAGCGCATCGGAACTGATAGCAGTTAACCCATACGATTTTATTCTGCTCGATATCGGTTTGCCCGATGCCAACGGACTCGATTTAATCGACGAGATTCACCGGTTTAATGCCGATGCCTACATCATTATAATTACCGCAAGGGGCGAGCTTACCGACAAGGTAAACGGATTTAACCTGGGCGCCGACGATTACCTGCCCAAACCCTTTTCATTTATTGAACTTCACCTGCGCATTCAGGCCATTACCCGTCGCAAATTCGGATTCAATCAGCACGCCATTAACTTTGGCGGTTTTACAGTCGACACCAAGGCACGCACTTTTTCATACGCTGACAAACCCATCGATTTAACAAAAAAAGAATACGATTTGCTGAGTTACCTGGTGATGAACAAAAACCGGGTACTCGATCGCATGCAGCTTACCGAACATATATGGGGGGCTTTTTTCGAAGACGATTACGATTCGAATTACATTGATGTACACATTAAAAACATCCGCAAAAAAATGCAGGCTTTCGACGACACACCCTGGATTAAAACCATTCGTGGCGTTGGTTATAAATTCGAAAATCAGGAATCATGATACTCCCCAAAACAAAATTGAAGCACCAGCTGGTACTGTTAAATACCTTTTTAAAGCTGCTGATTATTGCTTTACTGGGCTTTACCCTTCCGTGGCTGGTTAACAAAGTAGCCATTAACGATACCGACCGCGATTTGATTAAAAAACTCGACCAGGTGTTGTTCCTGGTCGATAGTTTGGGCATAAACAGTTTTATTGATGCCGATGCCGAGTTTCAGGCTTTTGGCAGTTACAATATTTTAAAAGAAGAATACATTTCCATCGAAAACATGGATAGCGATACCCTGATAAACCACATCAGCTATACCGAACGGATTATTGAAGACGAACTGGTGAATTACCGGGTGCTGAGTTATTCGTTTGAGAAAGAAGGCGCGTTTTACCTGATTGAAATTGGTAAAAGCATTTCGACCATACTGGCTTTTCAAAAGCAACTCAAGCGTTTTGCCATGTTGTTTATGCTGCTGATTCTGGTACTTACCATTATGTTCGAAGTTTCGGTTATCCAATACATGCTCAGGCCTATTGATCAGATTGTGCAAAAGCTTAAAAAATCGACGCATCCTTCCCGCTTCGATTATACCCCGCTTCACACCAATACAAGCGATTTCAGTTACCTGGAACAAACCATCCATCAGTTGATGCACCAGATTGCCGATACCTTTAACAACGAACGCGAATACATCAGCAACGTGTCGCACGAATTGCTGACACCCATCAGCATCATAAAAAGTAAGCTCGATGCCATTATTATGGAAGGCAAATTGCCCGACGAGGAAATGCTCCGTATTTTTGAATCGAAACAAACCCTGGGGCGATTAACATCGATGATTCGCACGCTGCTGACTTTATCGCGCATCGAAAATAAAGAATACTTATTGCACGACCAGGTGGATGTTATGGACGTGATGCGTACTGTGGCTGCCGAACTCGAAGACCGCTTGCTGGATAAAAAGCTGGAATTAAAAACCGACTTTGCAGTCGACAATTTTTACTTTAAAGGCAACCGCGACTTATTGTTTACCATGTGCTACAACCTGGTGAATAATGCCCTTAAGTACACCGAAACCGGACATATACTGCTGGCGGCAAAGTTTGACAAACAAGCCTTTCGTTTAACGGTAGCCGATACCGGGCGAGGCATTGAGCCGGAAAACCTGCCGCACATTTTCAGTCGTTTCCGCAAATTTAAAACCGGTACCGACAGCTTTGGGCTGGGCCTGGCCTTAGCCAAAAAAATTGCCAATTACCATCGCATCGCTATTCAGGTGGAATCGGAACCAGGGAAAGGAACCCGCTTTTATCTCGATTTGCCACTCGATTAGTTTCGAAGCTGCCTCATAAAACCTTGTATGCGTTCGCTCAGGCTGCCGGGTTTGTCGAGCGCTTTTATAAAGGCACTGCCTACAATGGCTCCCGAACTGTATTGACTTGCCTGTTCAAAAGTGCTTTTGTTCGAGATGCCAAATCCGGTTAAAACCGGAACCTTCAGACTCATGCCGGCAATTCGCTTAAAATAGTCGATGCTGCTGTGGTCGAATCCGCTTTTGGTTCCGGTGGTCGAAGCCGACGAAACCATGTAGATAAATCCTTTACTCAGCGTTTCCGTTTTTCGGATGCGCGTTTCATCTGTTCCCGGGGTGATTAGAAACACCGGAATAATACCGTGTTTTTGGAATAGTTTGGCGTAGCTGTTTTCATAAACCTCGAGCGGTAAATCGGGAATAATTACCCCATCGATACCAATTTTTTCCAGCGCTTTACAAAAGTTTTCCACGCCAAAATGCAGGATTACGTTAAAATAACCCATCAAAAGCAGGGGAATCTTCACGTTTTGGCGGATGCTTGTAAGTTCGCTGAGCAGTTTTTTAAGGCTCATTCCCTGTGCCAAAGCCTGCTGACTGCTTTGCTGAATGACGGGGCCGTCGGCCAACGGATCGGAAAAGGGAATGCCAATCTCAATCATATCGGCACCATTTGCTTCGAGTTCCTTTATAATTTCAACAGTGGTTTCCGCTTCAGGATACCCGGCCGTAAAATATACCGACAGGATGTTTTTGTTTTTGCTTTGAAAAAGTTCGTTTATTCGGTTCATAGTTTTTGATGTTACTGGTTGCTGGATGTTAGAATCCTGCCCGACGGTCAGGCGGGTTAGATATTAGAACTTAGACTTTAGATGTTAGACCATAGACTTAAGACACAAGAATCAAGACCCACTAAATGTTTACTCTTCACTCTTCACTTTTCACTCTTCACTCTTCACTTTTCACTCTTCACTTTTCACTTTTCACTCTTCACTTTTCACTCTCAATGCTAATATATAGTCTCTAACTTCTAACCGTCTAATCGTCTGGTTTTAGGGTACAAACAAGCCTCCCATAGGGCTTAAATCAAGGGGCTGGCTATTATTCGGGAACGAAAACCCCCGGGTGTAAACCTCGGCATTTGGGTTGCTTATAGGCTTGTGTAGCAAAAGGTTTTTATCCTTTTGCGATTTCATAAAATTCCGATAGGCTTCCATATCCTTGTCGCCCCGTCCGCTCAGGTTAATTACTACCGTTTCGTTGGGTTTAAAAGTTCCTTTTTTCAAGGCAGCCAGTGCATGAGCCGATTCCAGGGCCGGAATGATTCCTTCGAACCGGGTCAGTTCAAAAGCAGCTTCCAGGGCCTCGTTGTCGGTAGCACGCAAAAACTCTACGCGTTTTGCATCGTACAGGTGGGCATGTAAGGGTCCGATGCCTGGATAATCAAGCCCAGCAGAAAGGGAATAGGGTTCAATAATCTGGCCGTCGTTGGTCTGCATCAGCAAAGTCATGCTTCCGTGAATAATTCCCACACTTCCGGCAGCAATGGTTGCAGCCGTTTGGCCGGTTTCAAGTCCCTTGCCATCGGCTTCCACAGCAATAAGGCGCACCTTAGGTTCGTTCAGGTAATGGTAAAAGGCTCCGGCGGCATTGCTACCCCCACCTACACAGGCAATTATGGTGTCGGGCAGCGGAGATCCGGTTTGTTCTCTTAACTGGGTTTTCATTTCGGCACTGATTACCGATTGAAACCGTGCTACCATGTCGGGATACGGATGTGGACCCACCACCGAACCAATTATGTAATGCGTTTCGTCGGGGTGGTTAATCCAGTCGCGAATGGCTTCGTTGGTGGCATCCTTCAGGGTTTTGTTTCCCGATTGCACGGGAATAACCGTGGCACCCAGCATTTCCATTTTTTCCACATTGGGCTGTTGGCGGGCTACGTCGGTTGCGCCCATAAAAACAATACATTCCAGACCTTCGCGGGCGCAAACAGTAGCTGTGGCAACCCCGTGCTGACCGGCACCGGTTTCGGCAATAATGCGTTTTTTACCCAGATGCCGGGCCATTAGTATTTGCCCAATGGTATTGTTAATTTTATGCGAGCCGGTGTGGTTCAGGTCTTCGCGTTTCAGGTAAACATTCAGCTGGTAGCGTTCACTCAGGCGGTTCGAAAAATAAAGTGGCGAGGGCCTGCCCACATAATGTTTTAAGAGTTCGGTGAATTCGTTTTTAAACGAAGCACTTTGCATAATTTTTAAATAATTGGCTTCGAGATGCTTCACGTTGGGATAAAGCATTTCAGGGACAAATGCTCCGCCAAATTTTCCGTAGTATCCGTTATTATTTACCTGGTAATCCATAATTGTAGTATTAATAATTGTGTTAGTATTGGTGTTATCCCGGTGTTACCGGGGGTTTATGTACTTAAGTTGTGGCCACCCACCCGTTTTTTTTTGTTTCAGCTGCTGAATGGGTTGATTCCTCCGGACTGTAACCGGTTCAGGAGCTGAATTACCGGTTGCCCACCGGCAGCAGGTATTTCAAGGACTGAAAAGCTTCCTGCCCATCAGCAGCAGCTAATTCAGGGGCTGAAAAGCTTCCTGCTGGCTGGCAGCACCCATTTCAGGGGCTGAATTCCTTGTCGTCGGCTGGCAGCATATTAATTATCAGCCACATAGACTCATTTTGCCTGTACCCAGGTGTTGATCTGTCTAATTGCCGTGTTTTTTCGCTGTTTTTCATTTTAATGTTGATTTATTAGTGTTTATTGCCTGGCAGGCTCATGGTAAGGCTTTATCTGTAAGTTAATCTGAATTCAGTTGTTTTATAAATTTTTCGATAAGCGCCGGAACTTTAATGCCGGGTTCTACCTCAAAGCGGCTGTTGATATCAATGCCCATCAGGTTGGTTAAATTAAGTTGTTTGATAGCCTGTGCATCGTTGGGTCCAATACCCCCGCTCAACAAAAACGGGCCAATGGCTGCCAGTTCGTTAAGCTTGTTCCAATTGAATTTTTTACCGGAACCGCCTTTCAATTCGGTTTTTGCATCGAAGAGAAACAAGTCGCAGGCATCGTTATAAGGAGCAATCAGGCTTTGTGTGCTGGCCTCGTTAATGGCAAAGGCTTTAAAGACTTCAAATCCCAACGCTTTAAGTTTGATGCAGGTTTCAGGTGTTTCGTTCCCGTGTAACTGGATGGTTTGCAGCTTAAAGTACCGGGCTTTTTTTACCATCGCATCAAAATCGGCATCCACAAATACGCCTACTTTGCGGGCTTTGGTTTCAGGCAGATTCGCCGGGTTTTTATCCATATGGCGCGGCGATTGCGGATAGAAGATGTATCCCAGGTAATCGGGCCCCAGTTGGTCGACGGCTATAATATTTTGCGGTTCAACCAGGCCACAAACTTTTATTTTAAGTGGAACTGACATTAGACTTAGCTTATTTCGTTAATAAATTGTTTCAGTGCTAATCCGGGTTGCGGGCTTTTCATAAATTGTTCGCCCATTAAAAACCCTTTAAAACCAAAATGTCGCAGGTAATTAATGTCGAGGGCCGAGCTGATTCCGCTTTCCGAAATTTTCAGGCAGCGGTCGGGAATTAAGGGGCTGAGTTCGGCAGAGGTTTCGAGCGAGGTGGCAAAGGTGTGTAAGTTGCGGTTGTTAATGCCAACCAAATCCACTTCTTCGCTAATGTATTTTAGTTCCTGCAAATGGTGAATCTCGAGCAGTACTTCCAGTTGAAGTTCTTTGGCGGTCTTTGCCAGATGCAGCATTTGTTCGGGCAACAAACAGGCGGCGATGAGCAGAATTACATCGGCACCGTTTTTTTCGGCTTCTACCAGCTGGTATTCGTCAATAATAAAATCTTTTCGCAAAACAGGTGTCTCAACCAGTGGGGCCGCCTGGATTAAATCGTTCATGGAACCGCCAAAGAAATGCGTATCGGTAAGGATACTCAAGCCGGCAGCTCCGGCATTCTCATAGGCTTTTACAGTTTCCGGGGCCGATGCCTGCTGGTTTATCCAGTTTTTTGAAGGCGAACGGCGTTTGAATTCGGCAATAATACCCGACGAACGGGGATTCGATAAGCGCTCTTTAAGCGAATAGTGTGGTCGCTTACGCCTTTGCAGCAGCAGGGTGTTCATTGGAACCAGCTTTTTTTGCTGTTCCACTTCGGTTTTCTTGTGCGCAAGTATTTTGTCCAGAATGCTGTCCATGGTTTTTAATTTTTCGATAAATCGATAAGAGTTTTAAAGGCATGTAAAGCCTTTCCGCTTTGCAGCGATTCGGCTGCCATTGCCAAAGCATCATTAAGGGTTAGCTGGTAGTAGCATTGCAAGGCATAGGCGGCATTTACAAGTACCACCTGGTTTTGTGCTTCGGTTCCCCGGCCTTCGAGCACGTCGATGAATATTTTCGATGCATCGGCCACACTTTTTCCTCCATAAAGCAATTCGGGGCTTAGTGTTTTCAACGACAGGTCGTCGGGCTGCATAAGCTGCTCGCTTTGGTTGCTGATTACTTTAAAACTGCCGGTCAGCGAAATCTCATCGTAGCCGTCGAGGCTGTGAAGAATTATAAATTCCTTGCTGCTTTGCTGGTACAAATAACCGTAAAGCCGGGCCAGTTCCATGCTAAATACGCCCACCAATTGTTTTTGCGGATTGGCCGGATTAACCATGGGCCCCAGCATGTTGAAAAAGGTTTTTACGCGCAGGGTTTTGCGTACCGGAGCCACATTTTTCATGGCCGGATTAAAAAGCGGGGCATGCAAAAAGCAGATGCCGGCCTTTTCAATTTGTTGTTGAAGCTTATTCTGTTTGCTGGTGAATTGGTAGCCAAAATATTCCAGCACATTCGATGAACCGCAAGCCGACGAAACGGCATAATTTCCGTGCTTGGCTACTTTGGCTCCGGCTCCGGCAGTCACAAACGAGGCCAGTGTCGAAATATTAAAGGTGTCTTTCCCATCACCACCGGTTCCGCAAAGGTCGATGGTGTTTGTGGTTCCCAAATCGATGGGGATGCAATGTTCCAACAAGGCATCGCGAAAGCCCGACAGTTCTTCAACCGTAATGCTTCGCATCAGGTACACTGTTAAAAACGAGGCCATTTCAATTTCGGAATATTTGCCTTGTGCAATGTCCGACAAAATAGCTTTGGCCTGATCGCTGCTGAGCGTTTTGTGGCCTGTAAGATGGTTTATTATGTTTCGCATTTCTGTCATAATTTGGTTCGTTAGTAATTATTTATTTTAGAGTTTAGAATTTAGATTTTAGACCCAAGACTCAAGGCCCAAGACCTGAGACTATTCATTGTTCATTGCACATTGTTCACTATTCATTGTTCATAGTTTATTGATAATTGGCTGCCGACTGCGCACTGAATACTGCAGGCTGTTCATTGTTCATTGTTACAAGTTTATCCAGTTTTTAATCATTAAACCACCGTATTCGGTGAGGATGGATTCGGGATGAAACTGAACGCCCCTGACATCGTATTTTGCATGGCGCAGCGACATTATTTGGTCGGAATTATCGACCGAAGTCACTATCAGTTCCTCGGGTAGTTTTTCGCGACTTACCATCCAGGAATGGTAACGACCGGCATCAAAAACACGGGGAACCTCATCGAACAGGGGTTCGTATTCCTGCGTTTGGGTGATGGGAGAGGCCACTCCATGAAAAACCCGGTCCAGGTTAAAGAGTGTTCCGCCAAATACTTCGGCTACCGCCTGCAAGCCTAAACAAACGCCAAAAATTGAGCAGGAGGGAGCGCAGGTTTTTATAATTTCTTTCAGGTTTCCGGCTTCGTCGGGAACCCCGGGGCCTGGTGACAATAATACTTTATCGTAGGCCAGCACTTCGTTTCCGGTGATTTTATCGTTACGGAATACGTCGGGTAAAACTCCGGTTACATTTTTAATGTAATGCACCAGGTTGTATGTAAACGAATCGTAATTGTCGATGACTATTATTTTTTTCATTTTTTGTTTGTTTCTGGATATTAGATTTTTGATTTTAGAATTTAGACACTAGACTTGAGACTCAAGACTTAATACTGCCAACTGTGGGCTGGTCACTGGATACTTGTCTCCGGTCTATAATCTAATTTCCCTGCTTTGCGGTGCATGTCAGGCAGGTATTCCATGGAAATCTGGTACTTGCACCGCTTTTTGTTTTGGTGTAACTCATCCATGGGTTCACACCCATGGCTATTATAATAAAACCCTTTCGGGGTTTTCGTTTGCTGGATATGGGTTCTCATTGTTAATTATTAATTGTTTATGGTGGTTTGGTTTCATGATTCAAAACTGAAGACTGCCAACTCTGGGCTGTTAACTGTTATCTGGTTTCTAGTCTCTGGTCTTTTGTCTTGAATCTAATATCTAAAATCTAACATCTAGATTCTCTTTGCCTCTTCAATTGCCTGTTTAAGTGCAGCCAGCTTGTTGTTAACCTCGTTGAGTTCGCTTTCCTCGTCCGAATCGGCTACAATTCCTGCTCCTGCCTGATAATAGAGCGTGTTGTTTTTACTCATAAAGGAGCGGATGGTGATGGCCAGATTAATTTTACCATTGAGGCCAATATTACCGATGCATCCTCCGTAAAATCCCCGAGCCTGATTTTCGTATCGGTTAATCAGTTCCATGGCTTTGTATTTGGGAGCCCCGGTGAGTGTTCCGGCCGGAAAAGTGTCGGCGAAAATCTGCACCGGGTCGGTGTCGGGCCGTATTTTTCCTTCCACCTCCGACACCATGTGCAACACGTGCGAGTAGTAATGAATCTCGCGAAAATAATTCAGTTTAACCTGGTCGGCGTTTCGGCTTAAATCGTTACGGGCCAAATCAACGAGCATAATGTGTTCGCTGTTTTCTTTGGGATCGGCAGCCAGTTTTTTTGCCAGTTTCTGGTCTTCGTTGTCGTGCCCTGTTCGTCGAAACGTTCCGGCAATGGGATTAATAAAAGCTTTTCCATCGTGGGTTTTCAATTGTGCTTCGGGCGACGAACCAAATAGTTTAAAACTACCGTAATCGAAATAAAACAAATAAGGAGAAGGATTAATAGAACGTAAGGCTCTGTACACATTGAATTCGTCGCCATTAAACTGTTGATGAAACGAGCGGGAAAGAACTATTTGAAACACATCGCCCCTGCGGCAGTGTTCTTTACCTTTACCTACCATTTGCCTATATTCCTGATTGCTCAAGTTGGTTTCTTCGCCGTTCAATGTGTTAAATTTATAAATGGCAAAGGTTCGGTAAAGCAATTGTTCTTCAATGTATTGTAGATTTGATGGCTCGTTATCGAAAACATGCTCAATTAGTTTTATTTTATTGCTGGTGTGGTTTATGGCTACAATGTATTTATAGAACTGGTAATAAAGATCGGGAATTTGTTTAGAGGCTTCAACAGCGTTGAGGCTGATTTTTTCAAAGTAGGTTACGGCTTCGTAAGTTGCATAGCCAAACAATCCTGTGGTTGGAATATTATCCAATGGATGAATGGGTACAAACGATTGGGCAAATTGACTAAGCAGGGTTGTTGCGTCACTTAATTTATCTAATTTTGCGTGCTGTTCTTTACCATTGGGCATTTGCAAGGTTACATTTCTGTCTTGAATTTTAATGCCGGCAATTGGTTCAAGGCAGATGAAGGAATATTGGTTCTCTCCGGCTTTAAAGTCTGCCCCTTCGAGCAGAATTGCTTTGGGGAAAACATCGCGAAGTTTAAGATAAATGGCTACGGGTGTTAATACATCGGCCAGTAATTCTTTGGTATTGATAGAGAATTGATAAGTTTTCATTGTTTGGTTTGCTTTAAAAATGGTTTAAAAAAAAGCGGCATTCAGGTTATCCGGATGCCGCTTAGAACTAGAGGTTCATGCACAGTTATGCCGTTTTCACCCGGAGAGGTAAATCATGTTCCAGCGCCACCAATATTGTTTTTGTTTTGTAAGTTGCATTTGTTAAATCTGATTTGGTTTAAATAAAAAAGCCTGTCGTTGCTTAACGACAGGCTTTGAGTTTTATAGGTGCATGGCACTTATTTCATTACTGTCGTAATAAATTGAAATGCCACCACCAAATATTTTTACAAATGTTAATCATTCTTTTTAGTTTTGTGATACAAATAAAGCAAGAGATTTTTTAATTACAAAAAGTATTTGGCAGAAATTTTCAAAATATTTAAAGAAAGTATGCTTCCGGCTAGTAAAATTAAGGCATAAAAAAAGAGAGATAATATTTTCGCAGAATTAAAAATTAGTTATTTTTGCACTCCGTTCTACAAATACATGTTGACAAAAGCCCAGATGGCGAAATTGGTAGACGCGCTAGTTTCAGGGACTAGTGGCCGTAAGGCTGTGCAGGTTCGAGTCCTGTTCTGGGCACTTAATAAGAAAAGAATAGTATATTTCCTTTTGTCAGCAAATGTACCTGCCCAGATGGCGAAATTGGTAGACGCACCAGCTTGAGGGGCTGGCGCCCGTTTAGGGTGTGCAAGTTCGAGTCTTGTTCTGGGCACAAAATTAGTAAGCTTCTGTATTAAAACATGCAGGAGCTTTTTTTATTTACGCAAAGAACAAGTAGAGAAGGTTTTCACGAGCGGAGTAAATCAGGAAAGCCTGTTCAGGAAATCATCAAGGATTTACTTATAAATAGTTGGTTTGGAAGTTTAATTACAAAAAAAGCCAGTTATTACTAACTGACTTTTTTTAAGGATTGGGATTCAATTATTGTTTTTTCAACAAGAATTCTTCGATAATTTTACGGAACATTTCTTTGGTTTCTTCGGGAGTACGGGCAATGCCTGCACTCATTTGGGGTTGTCCTTCCTTTGGAATGAGTAAGAAAGCCGGAATGCTTTGAATACCAAAAGCAGCCGCTAATTCACGTTCTTTTTCGGTATCAATTTTATAAACATAAATATCGTCTTTGTATTCTATAGCCAGTTCTTCCAAAATGGGACCGGCAATTTTACATGGGCGGCACCAATCAGCATAAAAATCAATAATACTGGGTTTGTCGCCATTGTATACCCATTTGTCGGGGGTTGACTCGTAATTCCAAACTTTAGTTAAAAAGTCCTGTTTGCTTAAGGTAATTACTCCGCCTTTATTTTCTTCAGCTTTGGCAGGTTTGGCTATTTCGGTTTTTGCTGTATTTTCAGCTTCATTGTTTTCAGTTTTTCCATTGGTGCATGCCTGAGTCACCAGGAACATGGTTGAAAACAATAACATCAAGAGGTTTTTCATTTTAATAGTTTTTAATTTATAATTCGTTTTTTTTATTAATTCATCGTAAATGCACCGTATGCACAGTAATTGGTACATTTGCCACAATGGGTACATTTTTCTTCGTCAATTTCCGGTGCACTATACGGTGAGTTTTGCGAGATGGCCCCAACCGGACAAACCTTCATAATTGGGCACCAATGGTTCTGAGGACAACGGTTTTGTTCAATAACTACTTTTCTCATCTTGTTGTTTGTGTAACTAATTTATATAATATTTTAAGGTTGCCAATAGTTGTGTGGCTTGCATAACGCCAGAAGTTTTCCAGGCTTTTTCACCATTCTTAAAAAGTATCATGGTGGGAATGCTTTGTATCTGAAATTTCTCGGATATAGCCCGGTTTTTTTCGGTATTAATTTTAATAATCCTGATTTTGTCGCCCAATTGATCTTTTACCTGTTTAAGTATGGGGGGCATCATTTTGCATGGCGCGCACCAATCGGCATAAAAATCCACCAGTACAGGAACTTCTCCTTTTATTATTGTATTAAAATCTGTCATATTAATAAGTTTCAAAATTTTTGACAAATTTAATGCCAAAAATTAACATATCTAAATATGTAGATGTAATTTTAATAAAATATGTTTATACTATAAAATAATTTTGGCAAATCATTTGAAAACCAGCAAAATGTTCATCCATAAAGTCTGGTTGTTTTATTTTTATTCAACTTAAGTAAGTTTATTTGCCAATTCGATTAGTTTTTCAGCTGTACTATCCGGATTATCGTCAGAAACCGGAAGGTAAATAATGGATTCAGGCTCGCGTTTTAAAAGTCCTTTCAAATAAGCTTTGTCGTAATAACTGAGTGTCAGACGGGCCACTTCGGAGAAATCGTTTTTAGCAAGAGCATCTAACGAAGCTTTGGTATTTTGCGGCCCCAGGCGGGATGCTATTCTGTAAATGGCCTTTTCGAGCAAAGCTGAGTCGAAACAGGCATATTCTTTTACCAGGCGTAGAGCTCTGACAGATTGTGGAATCTCGATTCGAATAACGGGGGCTTTTCGCATGGTATTGAAAAGCGTATCGGGTATACCGTTTTTTCCCATGGTAATGGATTCATCTTCAATCCAAATGGGTTTGTTTAAATCAAGTTTTGACCATTCAAAGGTTAAATTATTTTCGAATTGTTCGTTGCTGGGTTGTGGTTCCTGTCCAATGGCACCAAAAGCCGAACCTTTATGATGCGCCAGTCCTTCCAAATCGATAATCTGTTCCCCTTTGTTTTGGAGCGCTTTAAGAATTTCGGTTTTGCCACTTCCGGTATAACCACTTAATATGATAATCTTTTTTGCATCCCCCAATTTTTCCCGGTTAACATGTCGATAGTTTTTGTACCCGCCTTCGAGTAAATAAACTTTTAAACCGACGGTTTCGAATAACCAGGCCATACTTGCCGAACGCATTCCACCTCGCCAACAATGCATTATGAGCGTTTTTTCAACGGCAATATTTTTTGCCTGACGCACATATTCAAGCATTTTGGGACCTACAATTTCGAGCCCCAATTCAATAGCAAAATCTTTTCCCGATTTTTTATAGCGGGTTCCAACCAATGCTCTTTCTTCGTTTGTAAATAAAGGAATATTGTATGCGCCAGGAATATGACCATTTAAAAATTCAGCCGGAGAGCGTACATCAATAAGAGGAAAGCTTTCCATTAGTTTATACAGTGTATTTGCTGTAATATATTCTGGCATCTAAAGTTTTTAATTGACAGTTATAATTTTGCGATTTTTTAAGGGCGTAAAGATAGTTTATTTTCAGTTTTATTATTCCGACAAGGAAATTGACTCAATTTTTGTCTTGTTAATTTGAGTAGAAGTTGGTAATCAGGATGAAAACTTTTTTGATATTAAAAGAAACGATTGTATTTTTAGTTATGGAAAGATTTGGGATACGTTTTTTTTGTACGGGTATAATTTTTTTTATTGCATCTGGATTTATTTCCTGTGGAAAAAAGTTTCGTTCCGGCACAACCACCGATGTTTCAACCTATCAGGAAGTAAGATTAGTAAAAATCAAATTCAATTTTAATCAATCGTTCAAGATTCGCGAAGTGAAACAAAGTAGCAGTATGGCTCAGATTCACGTACAGGGAATAGGGTTTCAGCAGGCTAATCAAATCCTTTGTTTCGATAAGGTTTCACCTTTTGAATCGGCTTTGGTAGCCGATATCGATAATAATGGATTTGAAGAATTGTATGTAATTACCCGTTCAACAGGTAAAAAAAAACCGCCGGAATTTATGGAATTGTTTCGGTTGGCGGTGTTAAATACAAAACAATTTATATTCCGGAATTTGATGCGAAAAATGTCTCATCATTTTCTTATTTAGATGGTTATTAAGGGAATGATTCCATTTTTATAAAAGATAAAACCTTAAAACGGATTTTTAAGGTTACTTTTTTTGATAGCGTTGCGCAAGTTGAAAGAAATGTATTTAGGGAAATTACCTATAAATTGGTTGAGTTCGACAATTCATTCTCGTTGCAAGTAAGTAAAGTGGATGTATTCAATAAAATATAACTATTGATCAAGCAAAAAAACAATTTATTCAGCATAGAATTGTTTCTGTCGCTTTTTTTCTTGTAATTTAATAAATTATTGCACTATTTTTAACACGAATTTTAGAAATACTAATCATCATTTAAAACAAAATTAAATTCAAAATTTAAAATGAACCCAATACTAAAAAAGCTTCATATTGCAAACAGAGGACCTGTTTTGATATTGAATGCACCTGATGAATTTCAGGAATTATTGAGTGAAATTGAGGTAGAAATTCATGAAGAAATTGAGGATTTCTACCATTATGTTCAGATTTTTGTTCAGGAGGCCGATGAAGCCGAAGAGTATATTAAAGACGCCATAAGCGTTATGGAACCGGGGGCTTATTTTTGGTTCTGTTATCCAAAGGAAACTTCAGATGAGTTTGATACAGATATTGACAAAGAGGTATTGAACGAATTAATTGAAAATTTTGATATGGAGGGAATTACCCAAATATCATTAAGCGAAAACTGGACAGCTATCCGGCTTAAGTTTACGGCCGATGAAGATGAAGATGAAGATGGATTTGTTGCAGGAGATAAAGGCAAACGTCGGTTTCATGGGGGAGATGATTAATTAGTACAACCGTTAATTTTTTTTTCAAATAACACTGATAAGTAACCAGATTGCTTATCAGTGTACTGAAATTTATCGACAGAAAATTTAATTCACATTTTTTGTATTATTAATTACAGAGAAATGGGTAAAGCAATTAAGTTTGAATCAATTTTTGTATTGTTGTTGGCAACGGTTCTATTCAGTCAATGCTCACTCGATGCAAATTGCTATCAGCAAATGGAAGTCCCTGTAATTCGCTTCGAAATGCCCGATTCCATTCCGCTCGATTCAACAGCAACTATTCAGGTGGTTTATGTAACCTACGGTCCGTGTAGTATTCTCAACGACTTAAAAGTATATCAACTAGCTGACACCTTAAGTATTCATGTTATGGCCGACTACGATGGTTGTGACTGTCCTGGTGTAATTCCCGATAGTGTGGTTACCTATCAATTTGTCCCTACTGCTGCTCGCAATTACATTTTTAGGGCATGGAAATACAACAATACCATTCTTCAGGATACCTTGTTGGTTTATGCCAACTAATTATAAAATGCCTCAATTTTTGATAATTGTAGTAATGCTTCGTTTTGATTTATTACTTTTGCAAAAATTTTTGAGGGCATATTATGATAATTCTTGACGAACCTTTTGTTTCTGATTTATTACTTGAAACACTTTCTAATGAACAAATTCCGGTAATTGAAACCCCCTATTTCAATAAAATTAAAAAAGGGACCGGTTTTTCGCCTGTTACCTGCGAACAAGCAGTTATTGAGTTAAATACCAAAGAATATCCGTTGCTTTACAGCAATTCTGAGAATGCCATTCATTGGGTAACCAAACATTTAAAGCATACCACCTTACCCGCTAAAATTGAATTGTTTAAAGACAAAGCAAAGTTCCGTCGATTGGTTCAGGATTTATTTCCCGGTTTCTATTTTAAAGAATTACCATTTGCCGATTTAGAAAAACTGGCTCTCGACACTCTTCCTTTTCCTTTCATTATTAAACCTTCAGTAGGTTTCTTTAGTTTGGGAGTTCATAAAGTTAATTCTCCGGAAGAATGGCCGGCGGTGCTATTAAAGTTAAAGGCTGAAGTTGAGCAAAGTCAACAACAGTATCCCATTGAGGTGGTAAACCAAAATAATTTTATTATTGAACAGCTTATTACTGGTGATGAATATGCTTTTGATGCTTATTTTAATGACAAGGGAACTCCGGTAGTTTTAGGAATTTATAAACATTTATTTTCTTCCGATGCTGATGTCAGCGACCGGGTGTATTTTACTTCGAAAAACATAATTGAAGAACAGTTGAAACCCTTTACCCGGTTTCTTGAAGAAGTTGGTGAACGGGCTAAATTAAGGAACTTTCCTTTGCACGTTGAAGTACGTATTGAAAACGGTACAGTATTACCCATCGAAATAAATCCCATGCGTTTTGGCGGGTGGTGCACCACAGCCGATTTAACCACAAAGGCTTTTGATTTTAATCCTTACATCTACTTTCAACAGCAATTAACTCCCGATTGGAGTGTGCTTTTGGCCGATAAGGCCGGTAAAAACTACTGCATGGTTATTTTGGATAACAGCACGGGTTATCCGGCAAATACCATTGAATCTTTCGATTATGAGAAAATAATGGAACGTTTTGAGAAACCTTTGGACTTGCGCAGAAACGATTGGAATAAGTATCCTGTTTTTGGAATTATGTTTACCGAAACAAGACAAACTAATTTTGAGGAAATTGAGTGGGTGCTGAAATCAGATTTAAAAGAATTTGTCACTTTAAAATAATAATACAGGGCAAAAGCCTTTCTATTCGTAAAGCTAAGTTATGGTACAGATTGGAAATTACAACGAACTAAGAATTGTAAAGCGATTAGATTTTGGCATGTATCTCGACGGTGCTGAGCTGGGTGAAATTCTGCTGCCCACCAGTCAGATTCCACCCAATGCAGCGATTGATGATGTAATTGAGGTTTTTATATATCGCGATTCGGAAGACCGCTTAATAGCTACCAGCAAAGAAGCTTTGGCTGTAGTTAATGAGTTTGCGGTTTTAAAAGTAATTTCGGTCGATAAAGTTGGGGCCTGGCTCGATTGGGGCCTGGAAAAAAACCTGTTGGCTCCGTTTCGTGAACAAAAACAGGATATGGAAGCCGGAAAATACTATTTGGTTTATGTTTACCTCGACAGCGAAACCCAGCGAATTGTAGCTTCATCGAAATTAGCCAAATACCTCGATAATGTTCCTCCGGAATATGAGGAAGGGCAGGAGGTTGACCTCCTTATAAGTAATAAAACCGATATTGGTTACGTGGCCATTATTAATAATTTGCACTCAGGTTTGCTTTATGCCAACGAAGTATTCCAACCTTTAAAAAGGGGACAAAAAATTAAAGGCTACATTAAAAAACTTCGTGAAGACGAAAAAATTGATCTTAGTCTCCAAAAGCCGGGCTATGAAAAGATTAGTTCACAGGCCGAAAAAATAATTAAACTATTAAAGGTTCATAACGGAGTGTTGCCGTATGGCGATAAAAGTTCACCGGAAGCTATCTACGAGTTTTTTCAAATGTCGAAAAAAGATTTTAAAAAAGCACTGGGTCAACTTTACAAGCAAAAACTGGTGGTACTTGAACCCATGAAAATTACATTAATTTAGCTTAGGGTATTTTTAAATATACCGTGCAATGGCTTTCATGTCAAAACGTCGACTTAAAATCAAACAGGCTAAATTTCAGTGTTTTAAATCATTCCTGAATCAATCATCATAATAATTTCTTCAATATCTTTATCTTCCCCATCGGGTTCGTAGGTGCTTTTTAAATTAGAGCCAAAAATGCGTGCAATTCCCTGCCAAAAAATGGCCGACACGTCGCCCCGGTATTCCTTTACCAGGTTGTACGATGTATTTCCCAGTTCACGGTAAACCAGCTTAAGTAAAATGCGTCCCTGCGAGAAGGTGAGTTTTCGCAAATCGTTTTCGTACCGCTGAAACATTTCTTTTTCGTAGTCTTTAATAAATTGCCTGCGGGCTTTATCGCCATGAATGTATTTAAGACTATCGTTCATTATTTGCAATTCATTGCGCGCAATAATAGCAAACGGATAGGCTTTTTTAACATTTATCATCAATCGTGTATAGCGTCGATACTCCCGTTTGTTCGAAAAAACTTTACGGGGAAAAACCCTGATTTCCTTAATATTGTGGTTAGGCAAGGTGTCGGTACCAATGATTACCGATTCCAAATAATACAGGCTGTCATAAGGCACTACTTGCGAATAGGCCCAGCCCGTTAATCCGGAAAATAAGGTTAGTATCAACAATTTTTTTATCATATGCTTTTATTCCACAAATTTCATACAAAAATAACAGGGCTTTACCCGAATCAAAAGTATTCGGTGTAATTTTCAATTTTTAACGCATTTGTAACTCATTTTGTCAGATATTTTATAAATGATTACTTTCGCACAAACAATTCAATGGTAAAAAAAATGGAATTATTTAGTATCGACTGTGGAAATTTAATGGTCGACGGAGGAGCCATGTTTGGGGTAATTCCCAAAACCATGTGGAAAAAAAGATACCCTTGCGACGAAAATAATTTATGTAATTTGTCCATGCGGAGTTTGCTTGTGGTTACCGAAAATCGTAAAATTCTAATCGATACCGGACAGGGAAATAAACAAGACGAACAATTTTTTAAATACCATTACCTGAATGGCGATGGCGAATTAATAAAATCATTGAAAGCAGCAGGTTTTGAACCAGAAGATATAACCGATGTGGTACACACCCACCTGCACTTTGACCATTGCGGGGGAACTTTAAAGCACGATAGCCAAGGAGCCATTGTTTCCACTTTTCCCAATGCAAATCTTTGGGTTAGTCGACAGCACTGGGATTGGGCAGTAAAACCCAACCGCAGGGAGGCTCCTGCGTTTCCGCCTGAGAATATTTTGCCCATGCTCGATACCGGAAAACTTCGGTTTATTGATGAAGAAGGCGAATTGTTTCCCGGATTTTTTGTATTGTTTGCCAATGGGCACACCCGCGGTCAGGTAATTCCTGTAATTGATTTCCACGGTCGAAAACTGGTTTTTTGTGCCGATTTAATTCCTACCATGGCAAACATTCCGCTTTCATTTATCTCAGCTTACGATTTATTTCAACTCGATGTGTTAAACGAAAAAGAAATGTTGCTCGAAGCTGCAGCAGAGAATAAGATGACTTTATTCTTTGAACACGATATAAATACCGAATGTTGCACCGTTGTTAAAGGAGCTAAAGGAATTGTAGCAGACAGGATTTTTACCTTAGCTGAGTTTTTAAAGTTTTAGCAGTTTTTTTATGCTGTAAATTTTAAAAATTATTATTTGATCTTTTATTCCAGCTTATGATGACATTGATTGAAGTAAACAATAAGAAAACGCGGCGCCAGTTTCTCGATCTGCCCAAGGGTTTATACCGGGGCGATTCCAATTGGACCTGTTTGTTGGATGCTGAAATTGAAGGAATTTTTGATCCGCAAAAAAACAACAATTTTAAGCACGGTGATGCCTGCCGATGGATTTTAAGGGATCAGAACAATCAAACCATTGGAAGAATTGCTGCTTTTTATGATAGGCGAAAAGCTAACTCCGGAAGTAACAAACAAGCTACCGGTGGTATTGGTTTTTTTGAATGCATAAATAATCAGGAGGCCGCCAACCAACTTTTTGATGTAACCAAGGCCTGGCTGGCTTCAAAAGGAATGGAAGCCATGGACGGGCCCATAAATTTTGGTGAAAACTACGTGCACTGGGGTTTGCTTATCGAAGGATTTATGCATCAGGCCTATGGCATGCCATACAATTTTCCTTATTATCTTACGCTTTTCGAAAACTATGGATTTCAAACTTATTTTAATCAGAATAGTTACCATGTCGATTTAACGAAACCTTTTCCCGAACGGCAGGAAAAATTTGCCCGTTTTGTCATGCGTAAGCCAAATTATCGCTTTGAGTACTTTCGATTTACCGACTACCAAAAATACCTGGCCGATTTGGTGCAGATTTACAACGAAGTATGGTCCGATTTTCACGAAGATTATACGCCTCTAACCTACGAGGAGTTTGAGCATGTTTTTAACGATGCCAAAGCCCTTTTAAACGAAAAATTGATTGTTTTTGCCTACGAGGAGGATCGCCCCATTGGAATGGTAATAGCTTTTCCCGATTTTAATCAGGTTTTTAAAAAACTAAAAAACGGAAAGCTTAATTTAATTAATAAGCTAAAACTTTTGTATTATCGAAAACGCGGCATAACCCGGGCACGCCAATTGGTTAGCGGGGTTATTCCGGAATATCAGAAATCAGGTATTATTGGGCCATTGTTTTTAAAACTAACCGATGCCTGCAAGGCCTTGGGAATAACTGAGCTTGAAATGAGCTGGGTGGGCGATTACAACGAAACCGTAAATAAGATTTATCAATTAATGGATAATGCCACCCATGCCAAAACTCATGCTACCCTGCGCTACCTTTTCGACAGAAACAAACCCTTTGAACGTTTTACCAATCAGGGAGCCGAAAAATCGCAGAGAAACAGTTAAGAAACCAGTTGTGAATCAAAATATTGTTTCTGAATTTATAGTATAAATGAGCATTTGCAACTTAACTCAAATTCGTGCAATAAAAATTTTGTTTTTCAGAATCTTAATTCTATTTTTGCAAGCCAATTTAGTACGATAAACAATTTAAATAATTATAAAGATGAAAAAGGGAATACATCCTGAGAATTATCGCCTTGTTGTGTTCAAAGACATGTCGAACGGTGAGACTATTCTTACTAAAAGTACAGTCAACACAAAAGATACGATAGAAGTAGACGGGACAGAATATCCATTAGTGAAGGTTGAGATTTCAAGTACATCGCACCCATTCTATACCGGTAAGATGAAACTGGTTGATACCGCCGGTCGTGTTGATAAATTCCGCAACCGCTACGCCAATCGCAACGAAAAGAAACAAGAGTAAAAAATACTTGATTTTTAAAAGAAAAGCTGTCCCAATACCGGACGGCTTTTTTTTATGCCTTTTCAGTTTGTTTCGTTTTCTTTGTAATCATTATGAATCTGAATCTACTGCTATGAAATCCATGCTGCAACAAACAGTGAAAACATTGTATAACGCCACCATCATTACCATGAATGATGGTTTTGAAGTAATTGAAAAGGGATACCTTACCATCGAAGGAAATACCATTGCCGCTCTGAAGAAAGGTTTTCCTGAAACCAAAACCAACTTAATTGACTGTTCCGGTAAAATTATTATGCCCGGATTTGTAAATGCACATACGCATTTGCCCATGACCATGTATCGGGGTATAGCCGACGACTTACCTTTAAAAGAATGGCTCGAAGAGCATATTTGGCCTGCCGAAGCAAAACACACCCATGAAGAGTCGGTGCGAAAAGCAACCCGCTTGGGATTAGAAGAAATGGTACGTACCGGAACAACAACTTTCGCCGACATGTACTTTTTTGCTGATGCTGTTGCTGAAGAAACCGCAGCTTTTGGTTTACGTGGTGTAATGAACGAGGGAATTCTTGATTTTCCTATAAATAGTTATAAAACTACCCGTGAAGCCTTTGAAAAAGCGTATGCCTTTGTTGAAAAATGGAAAAATCATCCGTTAATTACTCCGGCAGCTATTTTTCATGCAACTTACACCTGCAGCAAAGATACCCTGCTCGAAGTAAAAAAGATGGCCGAAGAGTACGATTTAAACCTGTCGACCCATATTTCAGAAACACAACATGAAGTTGATTTAGTTACCAGTCAGCAGGGTATGACTCCACCAGCTTATTTGCATGAGCTGGGCATGCTGACCAATAAAAACTTTAATGCCCATTGTGTTTGGCTTAACCCGGCTGATCAGGAATTATTTGCCACAAAAGGAGCTCATGTGGTTCATTGTCCCAGCAGTAATTTAAAGCTGGGAAGTGGAATTGCGCCCGTAGCTGCCTATTTGAAAAAGGGTATCAATGTAGCTCTTGGTACCGATGGATGTGCCAGCAATAACAATCTGGATATGGTTGAAGAGATGCGCCTTGCCGCATTGCTTCAGAAAGGAGTAAATCACGATCCCACACTTTTACCCGCCCGTGAAGCATTAAAAATGGCAACCCTGAACGGAGCCAAAGCCCTGGGAATGGATAATATAATTGGTTCGCTGGAAACCGGCAAACGAGCCGACCTTTTAATTATTGACACCGACAATACCTTTATGCAACCCATTTACGATTATTACTCGGCCATTGTTTATTCCATGAACTCAAGTTGTATTGAAACCGTGCTGGTTGATGGAAAAGTGGTGATGGAAAACAGGGATATTCAAAATTCAAATTAATCCGGACGTTTTCTGATTATTGGTAACCAACTTTTATAATAATTTGCGGCAGTTATCGTATTATACTTGCAACAGTTTTTTCCAATATTATTTTTTAGTTTTGTTCAAAACTTAATTTTATGACAAAAAAAGTATATGTGGGGATGAGTGCCGACATGATTCATCCCGGACATTTAAATATTATAAAAGAAGCGCAAAAGTTGGGCTATGTAATTGTGGGTTTATTAACCGATAAAGCCATTGCCAGTTACAAGCGGCTGCCCACATTAAAATATGAGCAACGAAAAATCATTATCGAGAACATTAAAGGGGTTTCTGAAGTGGTTCCCCAGCATGAACTCGATTATGCTCCCAATTTACGTGAAATAAAACCTGATTACGTGGTTCACGGTGACGACTGGCAAAAAGGCGTACAACAGCAAACCCGGCAAAAGGTTATCGATACTTTGAAGGAATGGGGTGGAATTTTGCATGAGGTTCCTTATACTCAGGGAATATCCTCCACACAACTGAATCAAAGTCTAAAAGAAATTGGAACAACTCCTGAAATTCGGATGGAACGGCTGCGCAGATTAATTGAATCGAAACCCATTGTTCGAGTAATGGAAGCGCATAACGGACTCACCGGTTTAATTGTCGAAAACATCAATATTAATCAGAATGGTCATACCAAAGAGTTTGATGCTATGTGGCTGAGCAGCTTAACCGATTCCACTGCTAAAGGGAAACCCGACATTGAAGCCGTCGATGTAACATCTCGTTTACATGCTTTGAACGACATATTAGAAGTTACCACAAAACCCATCATATACGATGGCGATACCGGTGGTATCCCCGAGCACTTTGTTTTTACCGTAAAAACGCTGGAACGTCTTGGCGTTTCGGCTATTATTATTGAGGATAAAACCGGGCTTAAAAAAAATTCGTTATTTGGTACCGATGTTCCTCAAAAACAGGCATCAATCGAAGATTTTTGTTATAAAATCAGTACAGGAAAGAAAGCCCAGGTAACCAAAAGCTTTATGATTATTGCACGCATCGAAAGTTTGATTTTAAAACAAGGGATTGATGATGCCATAAAGCGTGCAGATGCTTACATTAAAGCCGGAGCCGATGGAATTATGATTCATAGTAAAGAAACGAACGGACAAGAGATTCTGGAATTCTGCCGACGTTATGCGCTGTTTGAAAAGCGCGTTCCCCTTGTTGCTGTGCCTTCGAGCTACAATCATATGTACGAAAAACAATTGAAAGAAGCCGGTGTATCTATCGTTATTTATGCCAATCATTTGTTGCGCAGTGCTTATCCGGCTATGGTTGATGTGGCCAAATCCATTCTTTCCCACGAGCGTTCGCTCGAAGCGGATGATAAATGCATGTCGATAAAAGAAATTCTAAATTTAATACCCGGAACCAAATAATGATTCGACCTGAAAATTTCTATAAGTGGTTAATTGGTAATCAGGTCGATTTCTTTTGTGGAGTTCCTGATTCCTTATTGAAAGATATTTGTGCCTATATTACCGATAATGCACCCGCTAATAAACATGTAATTACAGCCAACGAAGGAAATGCCATAGCCCTGGCTGCAGGATACCAAATGGCCACAGGCAACATTCCGCTGGTGTATATGCAAAACTCAGGTATCGGCAATGCGGTTAATCCGCTCTTATCGTTAACCGATAAGCAAGTGTATTGCATTCCTATTTTGTTAATGATTGGCTGGCGCGGAGAGCCTGGAATTAATGACGAACCCCAGCATGTTACCCAGGGTGAGGTAATGCTTGACTTACTTAAAGCCATGCATATTCCTTTTTTAATACTTAGTGAAGATGAAAATGAAGCCAGCCTTCAGGTTAATAATGCATTATCCGAAATAAAATCAACCAATCATCCCTTTGCATTTGTTGTCCGAAAAGGTGTTTTCAATGCTTACAAAATTAAAAACATACAGAAAATTCCCTACGAATTAAGTCGAGAAGATGCCATTAAGCACGTGGTTAACAAACTGGATGGTAGCGAAGTCATTGTGTCAACAACCGGAAAAACATCGCGCGAATTGTTTGAATGCCGTGAGGAATTGAACCATCCCCATTTTTCAGATTTTTTGACGGTAGGATGCATGGGTCACGCCAATCAGATTGCTTTGGGAATAGCTTTAACTAAACCCGATAAAAAAGTAATTTGTATCGATGGCGATGGGGCCTTGATTATGCATATGGGTTCTTTAGCTATAAACGGGAAAATGGCTCCTAATAATTATATCCACATAGTAATTAATAATGGAGCGCACGAGTCGGTGGGAGGACAACCAACGGTAGGTTTCGATTTAGATATTACTGCACTGGCTTTAGCGTGTAATTATAAAACAGCCCTTTCGGTTAGTACTTCGAACGAATTGGATAATGCCCTCGACTCAATTCATGCCGAATCCTGTCCAACTTTAATTGAAGTTAAAGTTCGTATGGGTTCACGCGATAATCTGGGACGCCCAACTATAAAGCCTATCGACAATAAAAAAGATTTTATGAAAAATCTGAAGTCATAATGAAACAGGAAGTTTTTCGTACCCAACAATTGAGCAAATTAAAACAATTACTTGCCAAAGTACCGGTTGACAAAATATTTCTGGTGCATGGAAAAAAATCGTACGAAAGTTCCGGTGCCAAGAAGTACATTGACAGTTTACTAAATGGGAAAATGCTTGCGGCTTTCAATGAATTTGAAGTCAATCCACAGCTTAATGACCTAATATCGGGGGTTGATTACTTCAAAAAAGGCACTTACGAATTAATCGTTGCCATAGGTGGAGGTAGTGTTTTGGATATGGCCAAACTAATCAGCGTGTTTTCGCATCAGCAAAGCGATTTTAAGGATTTTATTAGTGGAAACCGACCTGTTAAAGCAGTGAAAACCCCTGTTCTTGCCATTCCTACTACTGCCGGAACAGGAGCCGAAGCTACTCGTTTTGCCGTTCTTTATATGGATAAAAACAAATATTCGGTCGATCATCCGGTTTTGCTACCTGATTATGTTTTTTTAACGCCCGAATTATTACCCGATGCCAATACGTATTTGACAGCCTGTACCGGACTCGATGCCTTTTGTCAGGCAATAGAATCAGTATGGAGTGTGAACGCTACAGATGAATCAGAAAACTATGCGTTACAGGCTCTTGATATTATCTGGAAAAATTTACCACTTGCGGTGAACGCGAATGATGCCTCGGCAAAAGGCGAAATGCAGGAAGGTGCTTATTTGGCCGGTAAGGCTATTAATATTACCCGAACCACGGCTCCGCATGCTTTGTCGTATGCTTTTACCAGTTATTATGGAATTTCTCACGGACACGCAGTGGCACTGAGTTTACCATTTTTTCTTCAGTACAATTACCATGTAAACGATTCCGACTGTATTGATAAACGGGGGGCAGCGCATGTTAAAATGCGAATAAAAAAAATTTCAACCCGTTTGAATCTCAATATTGAAACATTGGAAGATACTTTTATACAATTTTTCGATTCCTTGGGTGTTAATATGAAATTGAAAAGTTTAATTCCGGTATTGGAAAGGGATATTATTATAAATAACGTTAATTATGCGCGTTTAAATAATAACCCAAGGTTAGTAACTCAGGAAGTAATTCGTGAATTTTTAGCTAAAGCAGATGAATAAATTAAGTTTTCAAAAGTTATGTTAATAGATAAAAATTAAAATAAATGATACTTTACATCGACCCGGCTTCAACCAGTGCATTATTGTACATAATTATCGCATTGGTAGCTACATTGGCATTTGCGTTACGGGGCTTTTTTTATAAAATAAAAAACCTGATTCTTGGAAAAGGTTTTGTAAATCGCAGCGAATTTGAACATATCGATATTATTTTTTATTCGGAAGGGAAACAATACTGGCCTGTTTTTTTGCCCATTATTCAAGCCCTCGAAAAGAAAAATGTTTCCTGCGCATACCTTACCTCCGATAAAGAAGATCCAGGCCTCGCATACCAATCTGATTTTTATGGGAGCAAATACCTGGGTAATTTAACCATG
Source organism: Bacteroidetes bacterium HGW-Bacteroidetes-4 (assembly GCA_002840905.1). Taxonomy (GTDB): domain Bacteria; phylum Bacteroidota; class Bacteroidia; order Bacteroidales; family SZUA-534; genus GWE2-40-63. The sequence continues at coordinate 116,194 of PHDD01000023.1, forward strand.
ACCTCGGTTTATTTGAATAAGCTGAAAGCGAAATTTGTTGGGATGACCACACCTCAGTTGGATGTAATGATGATTCGTCGCTCAAAAAAGGTACAGCACTACGCTCATATTGTACACGCACCCATCGATGTGTTTACTTACCGGAAATTTGCATTCGATTATTTCGATTCGGTGTTTTGTTCAGGGCCTCACCAGATTGAGGGAATTCGCAAATTAGAAGCCAAGCGGGGAACCACAAAAAAGCTATTGCTTGAAACCGGTTTGACTTATTACGATGTAATGTTGGATGAAATAAACCGTTTGAAATTATCTGAAAAGAAAAAGCCGGTGGTATTAGTGGCCCCCACCTGGAAAGAATATTCCATTTTAAATCGTTTTGGAGTTCGTTTTTTTGAGAACCTTTTGAGAAATAGCGATTACGATGTGATTTTACGTCCCCATCCGCAAACTTATGTAAGCTTTCCAAAACTTATTGGTGAAATTGAAGAACGCTTTAAAGACGAGCCCAGACTGCATATCGACCGGAATCAGCTGGGAACTGAAAGTATGGCTAAAGCTGATTTAATGATTGGTGATTTGTCGGGAGTATTTTGGGATTTTGCATTTTTGTTTTCAAAACCGGTGTTGTTACTGAAAACTGATTTTGATTCCATTGAAGGTTTTGAAGGAAGCGAATTGGATTACCCCATGTGGGAAATGTGTGAACGAAACCACCTGGGTAAAATTTTTGATGAAAGCGAAGTAGAAAACATCAGTCAACTGGTTAACGAATTGTTACAAAATCCCCCCCTGATGGAATTGGAGGCTCTAAAAAACGAATCGGTATATAATTTCGGAAATGCTGGGAAAACAGCCGCCAACCAGATACTTTCCATAGTAAACGGCAGTGATGAAACTAGTGATGCAATCAAGTCAAATTAGAGTAAATGGATTTTTTTGAATTGATCATTGGACCGTTTCTATATGTAATTAAACAGTTGTTTTTAGGCAGTTACATGCTTACCGGAAATTATGGATTATCGATTGTACTGCTTAGCCTGGCTATTTCCCTGCTGCTGCTTCCGGTTTTTATGTTGATTGAAAAAGCCAAAAAACGCGACGATGCTGTTAAGTGGCGCATGCAGCCTCAGGTTGACGAAATAAAAAGAGTATATAAAGGCCAGGAGCGTTACTATTATTTAAAAACCCTGAA
>PHDD01000023.1:117451-120236 GCA_002840905.1 Bacteroidetes bacterium HGW-Bacteroidetes-4
GTCCTGTTCACCTGTTGCCCATTTTAATGACTGTAGTAAATTTAATTACTGCCTGGTTTTATACCCGAAACGGAAACACGGGTGAGCGAAAGCAAATGCTGGTAGTTGCAGCCATTTTTCTGGTTTTGTTGTTTAACCTTCCATCAGGTTTGGTTTTATACTGGACCATGAACAATGTGTTCAGTTTTTTCAGGTTGTTTGTTACCAACCGCGAAGTGTTTAAGGATTTTGATTTTAGTAAACCCCGACGGCGGGATTTCCATTTAAGTGTTCAGTCATTTTTAAAACAGCATGAATTCTTGTTTCGAACAATGGTAATTGTATCTGTAGCTTATTTACTATTAATATTTTTGGTGCAAAAAGATGCAATAAGTACATTGGCAACTCAGGTTCTGCAAATGGCCGTTGCGCTGTTGTTTATCGTAAATATTATTTATTCTTTTTATAAAGATTCAGAAAGCCATCAAAAAAGGTTTAAACGAATTATTCTAATGTTTTTAACGGTTGAGATGCTAACCGTTGTTATATGGTTTATACACATTTGGCAGCTTAATTATTTGTACCTTAAACTTTTCTTGATTTTTATTCTGACTACCCATTTTGTAAGCCTGGCTTTTTATAAGGATATTTTTGATAGAAAGTATATTGCCCAACATAAGGGTGCTGGTTTAAAAATTCAAAGCTGGCATTTTTCTTATTTGATTGAACCTTTTTTACTTGTATTGCTGGTTGTGGTAATTGCTCCTTTATTAATTTACCTTTCTTCACCGGATGATTTTTATGGACTGGTTTCCCAGTTGTTATTGCATCAGCTTGTTGCTTGTAGTATTATTCTGGCTGTTTTTGTGTTGATTTTTTGGTATTTTAAAAAAGGGCAAGCCGGCATTAACAAAATTGTACGTGTGCTTTTGTTACTTGTAGTGGTGTTTGGTTTTTTGTATCAAAAAAATCTGGGCATAATGCGGGGGTATCGTTTGGTTAACGATGATTTGCTTCAGGTTGATTTATTCACTGTTTTTATCGACATGAGCATATTACTTGCTACAGTGTTATTTGTTTATCATGTTTATCAAAAGTTTCGCTTTGTTTTTCTGATATTGGTACTATCCATTGTGGTGGTTGAGGGTATTTCTGTGCTTAAAGGAACTAAAGAACAACTTAGCTACGAAAAGAAAAATTTTAATCCGGAACTTCCCAATCCGGTTGAAGCAAAAGAAAGGCTCGAAAATCAATTTGCTTTGTCGAAAAACAAGCAGAATATTTTGATATTTGTTTTGGATGGTTTACCCGGCTTTCTTTTTAATGAATTGTTGCAAGAACAACAGGAATATTTTGACTTATTTGATGGTTTTACCTGGTATAAAAATACCATTTCATGCGGCAGCTTTACATTTCCAAGTGTATCGGGCTTAATTGGCGGACATCAAAAAACCATTGAGCAATTGAATAAAGATGAACAACATAATTTTAGAGATAAAATTCAAAATACCTTGGTAGTGCATCAAAAACTATTTGCCGATGCGGGTTATTCAACGGTTTATCATAAAATTCCTTATTTCTTAAACGAGTTGCCTTCATACGACAGTTCTGTTTATGAGCAATTTAAGTCGCAGGTGGTTCATAGAAACGATTTGTTTTCGTACCGCAAAAAATATGTAAATACTTATGCTACGCCAGAAGCCAAGGATGCTTTTTTAAACCTGCCGCTTGTAAACCTGGATTATAATTTATTGATTCGCTTAACGCTTTTTAAGATAGTACCTTACGTGCTTAAAAAAACATTTTACGACAAACACATTAAAGCCGCAGGAAAAACTTCAGAAAAAGCTACAGAACAAAGAATTGTTGAAGTAAAATGGCGTTATCGGGTAAGCGATAGTTACTGGTCGTCAATTGTTCCGCTTATTAATGATAATTCAGAACGACCCACCATAAAAGTACTTTGGACAAAAACCATGAACCGCCGTTATCATATAAATGAACACTTTGGACCTCCGGTTCAGGAAATAATTAAGCTAAAATACAGTGGTTACTCCCGGGAAGAGGGGAAGAATTCGGCAAAATATTTTTTTGACAAGTTTTCATACCTCTTCCAAAAAATGAAAGATTTAGATGTTTACAATAATACTACCATTGTTTTAGTATCGGATCATGGTGTTCATTACAATTCAAACGAATCGTGGGACGAAAAGGCCATTTATCCTATATTTTTAATAAAAGAAAACAACGCAAGGGGAACCTTAAAAACTTCAAATCAGCTCATGTCGAATGCTGATGTTTTTGCCATAAGCACAAAAATTGCTTTTGGAAAGTCGTTCGATATTATAGAGTCGCCTATAAATTTGGATAATCCTCGTGAATTGATTTATTGGAGCACCGACCATGGTGATAAAAACACCTTAAATGAGAAAAAAGTACCCATTCATTTTGGAATTAGGTTACATTCAGGAGACGATGTTACCGATAAATCAACCTGGGACACCGTTTATGTAGATAAAAAACACTAAAAATTAAATTGCATGCATTTTTTTGATTTTGTTTTATACCCTTTTTTGTTTTTAATTGAAACAATTTTTCGTTTCAGTTTTCATCTTACGCAGAACTATGGCTGGGCCATTGTTTTGCTCAGCTTAGCCATTTCGCTGCTCTTATTGCCTGTTTTTATTCTGATAGAAAAAGCCAAAAAACACGACGATGCCGTTAAGCGGCGCATGCAGCCTCAGGTTGACGAAATAAAAAGAGTATATAAAGGCCAGGAGCGTTACTATTATTTAAAAACCCTGAA
>PHDD01000023.1:120311-145271 GCA_002840905.1 Bacteroidetes bacterium HGW-Bacteroidetes-4
GTCCTGTTCACCTGTTGCCCATTTTAATGACTGTAGTAAATTTAATTACTGCCTGGTTTTATACCCGAAACGGAAACACCGGTGAGCGAAAGCAAATGCTGGTAGTTGCAGCCATTTTTCTGGTCTTGTTGTTTAACCTTCCTTCAGGTTTGGTTTTATACTGGACCATGAACAATGTGTTCAGTTTTTTCAGGTTGTTTGTTACCAATCCGGAGGTTTTTAAAAAATCATCAGAAAAACGTGGGTTTAAAAGCAAGTACAAAGAGCAGCTTCAGTTTCTATGGCCCAAATTAAAGACTACTTTTTACCTGCTTACAGTAGTTTTAATTCTCGGACAATTGAATTGGGCTTTTCAACATAGTTTTGATGGAATAGCATTACGATTGTCAGCAGCAGTTCTGGCTGGTTTTGTTCTCACTTTACTTTTGGGGTTATTTGTTTTGTTACATCCTGTAAAAAGTGATTGGGCCAATAAAACAGCAAAAGAATGGGTCCTGAATTTATGGTCACGTTTTGGTCTGGTCTTTACAATTCTGTTGGTTTTGGCAGTTTTTTCACAAATTAATTGGGCGCTGGCTCATAATTTTAATAATATTGTTTTGCGTCTGTTTTTAGCTGTTTCCGGTAGTGCTTTGCTAACAGCATTAATGGCGTTAATTGTTATACTATATCAGAATAAACTTAAAATATCAGGCGGGAGTTTTATTTGGAAATTCCAAGAGCTTCGTACCGCATATAAATGGGTTTTATATATTTTGATTTTACTTGCAGTTGCCTCTCAAATTAATTGGGCTGTTCAATTTAGTTTCGATGATATCATAATCCGTATTATTGTTGCAATTTTAGCTAGCTGGATTTTAATACTTTTAATAGCCAATGGAGTTAATAAATTAAAAAAGAACATAGACTTTTCAGCTCAAAATCTGCGAACCCAACTTCATGTTGTTTGGCAAAAAACAAAGTGGTTTTATATAATCTTAACATTGTTAGCCCTTGGTTCGCAAATAAATTGGGCTTTACAGTTTAATTTCGATGATATATGGTTGCGCTTGATACTAGCCCTTACAGGGAGTGTTGCTATAAGTGGATTGTTGATTGTATTTTTCTTGATAAAACCTATAGTGGAATCGGCTTTGTTTAAAATTACTATTTCAAAAAGGATTTATTTTTCATTTTTATTTTTAGCAGTTTATTTCTACCTGTCATCGGTGTTTTATATTAATGGAACTAATAATACCTTATCGCTGATAAGCTTATTCTTTATCATTAGTTTACAACTAACTGGCATTGTTTATTTTAACCGGGCAAATAAAAATCCATCACCTTACTTTTATCGAATGATACGATATTTATTTGGGTTTTTTATTACCATTCAGTTGTTAAATGCCTATGTTTTTATCTTTGGAACCCAGATATCGTTAACACTGTTCAAAAGTACTTTGTTGATCAAAGATAGTTCTGCCGATGCCATTGCTTTAATTGGTTTGTTGATTGTTTTTATTGCACTACCGTTTTACCTGCGAGAATCACGTTTTTCCTGGCCTAAAAATCCAAGCTGGAACAATTGGATGTTGATAATTTTATTGGTTATTTATTTATTTGGACACCATTTTCTTTGGAATCCACTAACAGTTTATGGCACATCACCCACGTCTTTTTCATTTACGGCTTTAGATATTATCAAAGAAAATATTAGTTTGTTTTTTGGTGCTTCGCTTTTTTTGGTAGTGCTGTATGCTCTTTTATCAGTTCGGGGTCGAAACTTAATGATAATAGTAATGCTGCTTGCAGTAGCTCTTACCTTTTTTAATAGTTCAATTTTTCCCATTGATATGGGAACGCTTCAGTCTCATCGGTTTTCCAATCTAAACAATTTGGCGGCACCTGTTACCTGGTATATTTTTGAAGCGCTATTTTTGATAGCTTTATTCAAAATGATTTTAACACTTCTTAAAAAGAGCAAAATCAGGTATGTAAATATAAGCCTTATCATACTCATTATTATTTCTTTTTCCCAAAGCATTTTAATTCCGGTAAAAGAAAAAAAATCGGGTGTGGTTGAAGAAAAACTATCTTTTCATAGCAAACATGCTATTCCTTTTTCAAAAGATAAACCCAATGTGCTTTTTATTGTAGCTGATATGGTACAAGGATGGTACCTTGATAAAATATTAGAAGAACTTCCTGATTTAGTACCTGCATTTGATGGCTTTACTTATTATCCAAATACCTTGGCCATATCAAATTATACAACCGCTTCATCTCCTTCAATTATGGGGGGGTATAGGTTTACTCCAGATAAAATAAATGCAGATACCAGCAAAACCGTAGCTCAAAAAATTATTTTAGCTCAAGAGTTTTTACGAGACAAAGTAAAATTAAAAGGCTATGAATTTATTTGTTCTGATATTCCCTATTCTGGTATTAATAAAAACACCTTAGATAGTTATATTCCTCTTTGGCACTCGGAATGGGATTATTTAAAGCACGATTTAAATATTGGTTCTTCCAGAGAACTTAACTATAGTTTGTTATGGCAAAATGCCTTATTTTTTAGTACACCACTTTTTATTAAACCCAAGATATACAACTATGGGGAATGGCTTTTTAAAGAAAAACAAACCAATGAAAATACGGAGCTCACAAAACACTATAATTTTACAAGAATATTAAGACATATATCAAACACCCAAGCTTCAAATTCTACTTTTGCTTTCATATGGAGTAATGCGTCCCATTTTCCCTGGGACATGATTGACGATAAGGGTAATTTTATTCAAAATGTAAGTCCATTCGAAAACAACAAATGGATGCTGAAAGAATTAGCACTTTGGTTTCAATGGATGCAGGAGAATGGGGTTTATGATAATACTAAAATTGTACTTTTATCTGATCATGGAATCAGAGATACGGAACCTGATAGCAGTGTTATGATTATCAATCCGTTCGAAAATGGACTGGATGAAAAAGTGCCCTTAAAAGAACTGCTTAATTTTACCCCGCTTTTAATGGTAAAAGACTTTAATGCAAAAGGAACATTGCAAAAAGATTTTCGGATTATGAGCAATGTTGATGGCATTTATATTGCTTTAGATGAAAATGACCCTACCCGTATTGAACCACCTTTAGAACGAACTCTGGAAGCTTTTTTGGTTTCATGGCGAATTCATGTAAATAAAAAAGCGCTGCCAATACTTAAAAAATATGAAGTAAAACAAAATGTTTACAAAAAAGAAAACTGGAATTTAATAGAATCAAACGAACAATATAAATAACTATTTTTGGAAATTAAAAAATTAAACAAAAGCATTAATAAACCACTTTTATGAATAAAGAAAAACTATTTCTTTTATTGATTTTAGCTTCAATAACAGCTTTTGTATTGGTTCCCTTTATTAATACCGGCATTGTTGAAGGCGATGATGCAGAATTTTTTTTACTTGGACTAAGTAACCGCATTTTTGATAATGCATTTAACTATGCCAGAGATGCTGGTCGATTCTATTTTTTAATAACTCAACCCTTCAATATTATTCCTTATACAATCGATAATTTGATACTTATAAAATCCATAAATATTTTATTATTAATCACTGATCTGCTTTTAGTTAGTCTTATAATATTCAAATTACTTCATAATAAATGGTTAGCATTTTTTAATTATTTACTCCTATTGACTTTTATTACCATAAAAGGTGAAAATAATCCCATTACATCATTCAACTGGTACTTTACCGGTTCATTTCTGTTTATTTTGGGCTCAATTTTTTATGCATTAAAATACAGCGAAAAAGACAAAGTCATATTTAAAAGCATTTCTGTTGGTTTATTTGCCTTGGGCTTATTATTTTATGAAGTTTATTTATTGTATTTACCAATAGTAGCCATAGCCTCATTAAACAATAAAAACCTAACCAAGCCCCAAGTTAGTAAGCAAAAGCTTATTTATGTCTTAAAGCGTTGGTTTCCATATATACTAACAGGTATCATTTATTTGGTTTGTTATTTTGGTTTTCGATTGTTTTATCCGGGCACATACAGTGGTACGGCAATTGCTTCAAGCTTTGATTTGAATAAGGTATTTGATACCGTTTTTGATTTGGCAAGAGGTGCTTACCCAGGCTATTTTTACTTTTTTGGGAAGTCTTTGTTTTGGGAAACAAGCGATTTGTTGCAAAATCATATACAAAACCTGGGGTATCTTATTGAAAAATCAAACTATTTATGGCATTTTAAAGCTATTGTATCTGCTATTCTAACTTTTATATTCTTAAAAGCAGTCAAACTTGACAGCCTAAAAAAAGTGCTTTTTATATTATTTGTTGCCGCACTTTATATTTATATTCCCCAAATACCATTAGCCCTTACAGAAAAATATACCTATTTGTATCCGGGAATGGACAATTACATTACCACCTTTTTTGCTTTTTTTGCTGTTGCGATAGTTTTGGCAGCTTTTTTTTCTCTTGTATCATTTATAAATCATAAAATAGTGAAATTACTCACCATTCTATCTATTTCATTATTTGTTGGTTTGGGTTCACTTATTACCGATTATATAAACCACCATACGGTAAGGTGGTTACATCATTCAGTAAACACACTTAAATGCATGGATAAATTCATTGAGACCGAAACTTTCAATATTTTACCAGAAAACGCTTTGGTATATTCTCCCCAGCTTTACAGCAATAGCATGGGATATGGATTTGCATACACCCGTTTTAAATGGGGTGATTATGCTTTTCTGAGAACCAAAAAGAAGATTCACTTTATGGGTACTAAAGATGAATTACTTCAGGCTTTTGAAAAAAGCACTCAACCACTTTATTATCTTAAATACGATTATGATACCAAAAGTGCTGACAGAATGTTAGCCCTCGGCCCCATTGCTGAGAACTCAGTTATTGAAAATGTAAATATGCTTATCTATGCCGATAGCCTTACTTGCTTTTATTATTCATCAAACAAGGTATTTAACCTATCGTTTGCTTATGGCAAGAATAGCTTTGTAACAAAAACATTTTCAGTCCTTGATAAAACATTCATATCTCCATCCAATTTTGGAAGTATAAAAGTAGGATATCATAATTATAGGGATTATTTTAAACCAATTAAAATTAAAGCAAAAAGTATTGATATGAATTCATTAAGCGTTAGCAATCTAACGAATGAAAATCCCATTGATATAATAATATATTGATTATGAACCAAAATAAAGTAAAAGCAATAATAAGTAGTTATCCACGTAAAAGGCGAGCCTTACCAATAGCGTATCAGGAACTATATACGCAACACTATATTAACAATCGCGAAGGAAAAACTTCAGCAGCCTCGTTGTCGCAGCAAATGGAAAAGTGGATGCACAAGAAAGTTGCTGGTGATTTGAAACAAAACGATCTATCGAAAAGAACCCTTGAAATAGGTGCGGGCACTTTAAATCAATTGGAATATGAACCATTAACAACCTACGACATTGTTGAGCCTTTTAAGGAACTCTATGTAAATTCGAAAGCGCTTAACAGAATAAACCAAACCTATAACGATATAAAGGAAGTAAACGATGTACAATACGACCGGATTATTTCCATTGCAGCGTTTGAACATATTGACAATTTACCTTATGTGGTTGCAAAAACGGGAAGGGTATTAAAAAAAGATGGAACATTGCGGGTTGCGATTCCAAATGAGGGAACAATACTTTGGAAATTAGGATGGATGTTTACTACCGGTCTGGAATTCAAATTAAAATATAATTTGAACTATGCTACACTCTTAAACCATGAACACATAAACAATGCTGACGAAATAGAAACGGTGTTAAATTACTTTTATAATAGCATAAATTGTAAAGTGTTTGGAGTCCATAAAAAAATAGGATTTTACCGGTTTTATGAATGCAAAAACCCAAGAATTGGAGTTATTCAGAACTATTTAGAGCAATATGAATTCGAAACGTGAGCTTTATATACCAATAATGGAAAATAAAAATATGGCACTTGTAAATCTTAACGTGGTTGTTTCAGTTTATAACGAAGAAGCGGCTTTACCGCTTTTTTATAAGGAATTATATAACGAACTGGTGCAATTAAATATTTCGTACCAAATTATTTTTGTTAACGATGGGAGCCACGACAACAGTTATGAAATACTTAAAACCTTTGCCCGGGAAAACAGCCGGGTAAAAGTGATTAACTTTTCCCGCAATTTTGGACACGAAGCGGCTATGCTGGCGGGACTTGATTATTCCAATGCCGAAGCCCTTGTTTTTATGGATAGCGATTTACAGCACCCGCCAAACTGTTTAAAACAGATGTATGAAACTTACCAGAGTGGGGCTGATATTATTACCATGATTCGTAAATCGAGAAAAGACGGAGGAGTTCAAAAAAACCTGATGTCGAAGCTTTTTTATGGCCTGCTGAATAAGATTTCGAAAATTAAGATTGAGCCCAATGCTTCTGATTTTTTTCTCATATCAAACCGGGTTGCTCAGGTGCTCAAAACAAACTACCGGGAGCGCACCCGTTTTTTACGGGGACTTATTCAAATTATTGGTTTTAATAAATCCAGGTTGGAATTTGTTGCTCCCGAAAGAATTGCCGGCGAAAGCAAATACTCGTTTATGCAATTGGTGGTTTTTTCGTTTTCGGCAATTTCAGTTTTATCAAAAGCACCTTTACGCATAGGTATTTATACCGGATTGGTTTTTGCCGTTTTAAGCATTGTTGTTGGCTTGTACTCCATAATCATGCGTTTTTTAGGTCAGCCGTTTTCGGGTTATACTACCATTGTTGTGTTAATGAGTACTATGTTCAGTATCCTGTTTTTTGTGCTGGGCATAATTGGCGATTATATTGGTTTACTTTTCGACGAAGCCAAAGGCCGGCCGCATTATATTGTAATGGATGAAACCAGCGAATAATCAATAACTTTATTTTTTTTCAATTCTTTTCATTAATAATAAATCTTTTGTCTTGTTCATGATTTCCCATTCACTGGAATTAGTTAATTTTGAAATCTTTGTGTCGAATTCAGTTTTATTTAAAGGGTAGGTGGAACTATTAAATAAAAGGATTAGGTATTCAGCATCTCTGATATGTGGAAAATAATAAATGTGATCACGAAACGCCATATGAGCTACTAACTTCTCACTTGCACATACTTTTGCATTTTTAGGAATTTGATTCAGAACCAGTTGAATTGATTTTATATCGTGTTGTGAACTATAAAAGTTTTTATCATAGATTTTTTCTTTACCCTTGTTATACCACTTTGATTCTCTGGTATTCATTTTAATAACTGTTAATGAAAACGTAACCAAACAAAGCATCGCTCCAGCATAAAACCTTACTTTGCCAGTGTGAATATCTTTAAGTAGTAAAAAAGCAGCAATTGAAAGAATTGAAACCACTTCGATAGAGTAAAATATATTGATTCCCCACATTTGATAATCGTTCGAGAACATTTTTTGAGCAATAATTGGTACAAACAGTAGAAAATAATAAGGTTTTCTTAGTAGTAGAATACCTCCAGATAATAAAAATACGTACCAAAACTCAGCTTTTATATTATTATAAACCGGATTCTCTGAATGGTTAACAAATAATAGTTTGATAGTCTCAATTGGGTGATTTACAACAAATAGCAGAGCTTCCGGAATATTTGCGCCTAAACTGCTGTATTGAAATCGGTTATAGCTATAGCCTTCTTGTTGAAATCCCGGAATTAAAACGGTGAATATAAGAATAAGGTACACCACTGAAATTGAAATTATAATAACGGGCCACTTCCAAAGTTTTTTGTTTAAATAGCTGTCAATCCCCAGGAACAAGCCAATAAATATAAACCAAAGCGGCATGTTTTCACGCGATGTAATTATAAAGAAAAGTACAAGTATTGAGGTTCCGTATTTTTCTTTGAAAAAGTAATAAAAAAATACTGGAACTAAGGTCGATGCAATGGTGGCATCGATATATTCAAATGCAATGGCACTGAAATGGCCCCATAAAACAAAATAATGGATTAAACCAAGAAAGCTAAATACAAAGTTGTTTGATTTTAACAGAATTACTTTATAGGTAAAATAACCACCTAGAATCAGAAAAATATTTTGCACCAACAACAAGGTATAAGATCCAAAAATAGGTTTTAGCAACCAATTTATTGGTGTGAGAAACATTAGGGTGAAACTGGGATGTATCTGAAAATACGATTCTAAAATCTTGCCAAAAATGGTTAATGGGCCTGGTTTAAAATGCATAAACCGATACATTGCTTGCAAATGAAATCCATAATCCAGGGCATTGGTTCTGAAAAAATAGTGATTCAAAAAAGCTTGAGTTCCAAAGATTATAAAGAATAGTAAAATTGTTCCCCAAAGAAGAAACGCTCTTTTGTTTTGTTCAAAGGATGTTTTTATTGAGTCCATTATAGGTTGTAATATATTTAATTAATTTTGGCAAATCGTGCAAAAATAGAAAACTATAGGGTAATATTTAGTATTAGCTATAAATTTTTACCCTAATTTAAAGCAAAAACCATGTCCAAAACCACCTGGAAACCCGGAACAATGATTTACCCCCTGCCTGCTGTTATGGTAAGCTGTGGAAGTAAGCCCGAAGAGTATAACATTATTACTATTGCCTGGACCGGAACCCTTTGTTCCGATCCGCCCATGTGTTATATTTCGGTGCGTAAAAACAGGCATTCGTACCAAATCATAAAGGAAAGTGGCGAGTTTGTCATTAATTTAACTACCGAGGCCCTGGCAAAAGCTACCGATTGGTGCGGCGTGCGTTCGGGAAAGAAATACAATAAGTTCAACGAGATGAACCTCACACCGATACCCGCTGCACATATTAACTGCCCAATGATTGAGGAATCGCCCATTAATATTGAGTGCCGTGTGACTGAAATAAAAGAACTGGGAACGCACGACATGTTTTTAGCCGAAGTCATAGCCGTTCATGCCGACGACCAATACCTCGATGAAGAAACCGGGGCTTTCAACCTTTCTAAAGCACAACCTATGGCTTATTCGCACGGACATTACTTTGCCCTGGGAAAACCCATCGGAAAGTTTGGCTGGAGTGTCGAAAAAAAGAAGAAAAAGAAAGGTAAATAGCCACGAATTCACGAATCAGTATTGTTTCTTTATTTCCAATTCGCGAATACGCGGCTACAATACATCCTTATTTTCCTATGTTTTTAGCCTCGTTTTTCGATTTTTCAATGATTTGCATGGCCGCATATTTGGCAGCGGCAATGGTCTCGCGGTTCACCTTTTCCACAATACTTCCACGGGTTAAATCCTCCGGTAAAATATAACCGTTCAATAAAAGCAGTTGTATTACCAGGTTATTTACCACGGTTTCCTGATTGTAGCCTTCAGCCAGGTACAAGGTATCCGAAACCCGGGCAAATTCAAGCGCAAACTCTGCAATATTGGGTAAATTCATCAGTTGCAGGTAGGTTTCGCTAAAACTGCTTAATTCAATATTCAGATTGGGCGTTACCAGCAGCGGACTGAATTCTTTTTCCTTTTGCACTGGTTTAAAACCTTTGAGTCGTGATAAATCCACTTCTTTTTTCGGATTGTCGATGCGCACAAATTTGGCTTTGCGCATTTGTTCCATTTGCCACAACCAGAAATTGTAACGGTAAACTTCAGAGTTTCCTTTGCTTCCGTTAAAAATATGCCCGTATTTTTGGTGAATGATTTGCTTAACCCGGTTTTTGTTTTCATTAATCTCGGGACGCGATATCCGAACCTCACGAATCAAACGACGCATGTCTTCGGCAGCAATCTGGGGTCCGGTAATTTCCTTTCCCTTGCGTCCAATATCGGTCGATAGAATTCCCAGCTGAATTTTTTTGCCTTCGCCGGTTTTTAGTACTTCAACCAGGTTCTTTTTGCCTTCGAGTTCGCCCTGTTCATCAATAAAGGGTTGTCCGCCCGGGGTGCTGGCCAGGGCATCGAAAAACTGATTAAATAAACCCCGGTCAATCCGTACCTGAATTTCTTCATCGTTTCCGGATGCCGTAGCAATAAAGCGGTTTTTAATGATATCAAAATTCATCCCGGTAATGGTGTATTCGTTTCCGTTCTGATTAAAGACTTTTCCTTTGAAAATCTTATTAACCATGCCGTCCACATCAATTTTGTCAATCATTTTATACGACGAACACAGATAGAATTTTCCGGTAAACGGTTCCAGTTCCCAATCGAGTACCTCGTCAATGTAACTACCATGCGAATCGAGCACATCGACCACATTTTTGTCGCTGCTGTAGCGCAACAGGGTGCGCTGGAAATTTGGATTGTCGCCGCTGGTGGCTTTTTCTTTTCGCTCACCGTGTGAATCGCGGTAAAGAATAAAGTTTTCCGGATTCTGGTAGCGGATAATTCCGGCTTCGTCGCGGGCAAAGTTGCTGGCCGTAAGCATAATATCAATTTTAAAAGGCATGCTTACGTCGCACAAACCGCTGATGGTGCTACGCGAGTTTAAATCTTCCACATTGGAATCGGCCGCACTTTCAAACAGTGAATAATAGTATTTAATGTAATCGGGGTCAAAATCGGTGACACGGCTAAAATCGCCCACCTCGGTTCCAATGCCATAAAGGTTTCCGTTTTCGTCGGGGAACACATGGAACATATCGCCTGCAATGCTTTTCAGTGAGCGGACTCCGGTAAGGTTTTTCTTCATCCATTTGAGCATCATAGCGGCCAGCATTTCTGATTTGCCTACGCCGCTGTCGCCCGAAATCTGAACCACAAACAGGGCTCCATCTTCTTCTTCAACCGCAAACATGGAACCGTGTACCGGAATACCGCCCATCTCTTTCACCTTTTCGTTCATGATAGTCAGGCGCGGTTTCTTGATATTACCATAGTAATCGCCTTTTTGTGTGAGCGGGGTTACAATGGTTTTAATGTTTCCATTGGGTCCTTTGATATCGAAATAACCTACTTTAGGGAACGAAATTACTTTGGTTGGTGCACCGTAGAAGCAGATGGTGTCTGGGATAAATTGTTGTACCTCTTCCAGATTGGCATCCTGAACATCGAGCAAACGGAAATTGTCGGCCATGTACTTCATGTAACTTTTATGATACACAAAAAGTTCGTTGATTAAACCGCCGTTAAAAATCTTACAGCGGTAATCGCCCATATCCATATTTTGCACAAACTTTTCGAGCCGGTTTACAAAAAACGAACCCAACGGACGGGTATCCAGAATTTTAATGTATTCGTTCGGACTTTCTTCGCTCTGTGCCTGAGTTTTTTCTTTCTGTGCATTTTCCTTTTCGCTTTCCACTCGGTCGATGCGATGAAAGGCATATTCCCGCTTTTTGGCATCGGTAGCAATTCGGGTGTGCGTCTGTACATTAGATTCAGCTCCCACTACGCCGCAATCGCTCATCAATTGGGCAATCCAGCTTAAACGACCTTTTTCGTATTGACTGAGCGGATGTTTACTGATGTCAAAATCTTTATAAATGGTAATTCCATGTTGTACCATCTCATTAATGGCTGAATTTTGACGGGCAAACTCGGCTTCGGTAAGCCGGATAACCGAATGGGTATAGCGGTCGTAGTGCTCGTTACTTTTGGTTTGGTTCATCAGGTTAATCAGGTAAAGTGTAAACAGCCTGATTTCGCTGTGCAGTATTTCGGTTTCAATGTTTTGTTTTCCCGATTCCAGCACCTGCTGCCATATTTGCTCTATCTCGGCAGGTAAAGAGTTGTACAGAAAATCGCCAATAATAGCTTCGGCTTCAAAGTTGTCGAGTGTTTTTACTTGTTGATTAAAGCGGCTCACCAGTTCCAGCACCCGGTTTTTATATAATTTGTTGCGGCTAAGCAAATACAAACGGCTAATTTTTTCAGTTCCACTGATTTCGGGATCCAATATTTTTTGATTGATACTTTTCTCAATGTAGCCAAAAAGCTTTTGTCCCAGTTTATTGTTGTCGGTTACAAAGCCATCGTAAATTTCGGCCGCCATGCGCTTAAGAAAGAATGCCGCATTAATATCCTGCGCTTTTTTCCCCACAACAAACTCAAACTTGGCAATTCCTTTTTGCACCAGTTCCATAAGTGAGGGTTCCACCGGCAGGTTCTCAAAGGGCAGGTTAAAATGCAGCATCAGTTCGCGTATGTGTTTGCGCAATATACTGTTCACTCCTTCGAGCCGGGCAATATCATCGGCATGTTTGCCGGTACTGTTAACGGCCAGAATCTTTGTTTTGGTGGGAGAGAAGAGTATGGCCTCCATCTCAAGCAATATTTCGGCCATGATTACATCGTGTTCGGGAGCATCGAGCACAAAATCGTTGGGCTGATATTCCAGTTTGTTGGTAATATATTTTAGCAATGCCGATTTTCCGAAACGTGCCAGCACTTCGTCCTGATCGAGGTGTTTTATCATCGGAATTTTTTTGTAAACCTGAGGCAGCAGGTTTTCATAAACCGAAGTAAAGGCAATGCTGCGGATAAACTGTGTTAAATTGCTGCATTGGCCTACTTTTTCTGAAAATTCAAAAACCGAATTTTGCGAATTGTCGATGGTATGAATACTTACCCCGCTCATTCCCGGTGCCGCATGATACAGAGTCCATGAATTGTTTATACGGAGCACTTTGTTTTGCACTTTTTTCAGATCGCGTATCAGGTAAAAATCGTCGAGTACCTGACGCACAAACTGGCGATCGGATTTTGCCGCAAACAATTCATCCAGAATTTCGTCGGAGCTTAGTTCGGCATTTACCAGATCGTTTTTTCGTGTGGCAAACGCTTCCCAGTAACGGAGCACAATTTCGAGTGCGTTTTTGAATTCCTTACGGAAAATATCGTAGCCTTTGGCCGTTCCATCGAGGTAATCGCCCATAGAAAAACGCAGAAACCCGGTTTGGTAAGGTATTACAGCAATACCACGTGCCTCGGCCAGTTTTTTGGTGAATTTTTCCAAATCCTGGTACGAGAAGAAATTGTTCAGTTGAATGTTAAACAGGAACGAGCCATCGGAAGCAATAATACGAGCCAGCGATCCCCATTCGCCTGACAATAATTCACCGGCGGTGTCTTTGGCTATTTTCAGTCGCAACAAGGCTTCGTCCCTAAAGTTTTTGTTTACCCTGAATTTATTAATCTCTTTTACCAATTGTTTTTGGTAGTAAGTAAAAAAGGGTTCGTTACGGTACTTAAAATCGTCGGGCAGTTGCAATACATCCAATTTGTCGAGGGCTACCAGTTCGTTGAGCAGGAACAGGTGCAGCGGGCTTCCCTCAAAAGGTGAAAAACGCAGCAGTTCTTTGGTCGATTTGTGTTTCTGTTTTTTTCGGTAACTTTCAATTTCGGCAAATATATATTGTTCAATACGCAATTTAATTTTATTGCGCGAGGCATTTTTTGGCAGCCGTTCTTCCAGGTTATCCTTAATTGATTTTGACAACTGGGCATTTTCCAAAATATTCACCAGCATGAATAAGGAATTGGTGTTGCCTTTTTCGCTGGGGTTTTGCTTTCGTGCAAAATCAATTACTTCTTTTTTAGCCGGCGAGGCAATAATGGAACCCAGCCGATCGCCGGTGGCACCCAGGTTTTTCGTGGTAGAGATGGACGAAACCAGGTTGATGCGGGCAAACTGCTGGTTCAGGTTATTCATAACATAACGCGAAATGGTGCGCCATTTGGGTTCTTCCTCGTTACTAATTTTTACTGAATCGTTGTAAGCTTCGTCGAGGAAGAGGGTTATTTTGCTGCTGCTTACAAACTTTAGAAAGCGCAGCAGCGACAGGTTGTTAAAGTCGGAATAGCCCGAAGGATTGGCCGGGTCGTTGATAACGATGGTCAGGTTTTCGCAAAAACTGTCCCAAAGGTTTCCCGACTCATCGAACACCTGAAAGGTATTTTTCATGCGCTCCAACCGGGTTGTTAATCGGTCGAAGTCGATTCGGCCCTCGTCGTTAATACCAATTTCGAGATCGAAGGGATTGATATCGAAACGATCGGTGGGAAATAAATCCATGTATTCCCACGACGAGTATTTGTTGAACAAAATGTAAGGTCGTAGCACTTTATCTTCTTTTCCGAACAACACATCGCGGATAATCATTTGCACATCGTCCGAAATGGACGTTTTGCTTAGGTTCGACAAGCTGCTCAGAAATTCCTTAATAATATCCTGCTCTTTTGCCGAAAGGGAATTGTACTTTTCAAATATTCCCAGGTCGATCAGGAAGTTGCTGAATCGGCCTTTGTTGTCGGCTTCGTTTTCGGCTTTTATCAGGTAATGCTTGTATTTTTCCAAAAACAGGTTGATGCCAAAATTCTTGTGAAAATGGTTTTTCAGCGTACGCTGATAGGTGTCGGGAATTACCTCGAGGATGATGCGGCAACGCTCTATAATGGCTTTTTCAACCGGCTTTAGTTTACGTTGCAGCAGGTATTCGCCATAGGTTTTAATCTGGTTGCGTCCGCCTCCTTCAACAATGGTGGCTATCTCAACCTGTTCGTTTTCGGAATAAAAATATTTTTTTGTGCGTTCTTCAAATTCCTGAATCAGCCTTTTGTTTTGTTTGTTCAACTTTTCGGGCACAGTGCAGTCGAGAATCATCAAAAGGTAATCACGCAGTTTTTCGAGGGCATACTTGTCTTTCAGCAGTTGCCGGCTGAAATCGTCGAACTTGAAAAGCACCAAATCTTTTTTCAGGTTGTTGGTTTCGCCCAATTGTTCCTGTTTCAGTTGAATCAGTTCGCTTTCGTAATCGGCAATTTTGGCTTCAATCAACGTTTTAAAATGATCGAGGTTTTTCTCGCTCACTTTTTCGAGAATCAAACGCAGGTTCAACTGACTGTTGGCTAAAGCACCCAGTTTTTTGGTGTGGACCTTGTTCAGGGTCTCGATAATTTTATTGTGAAAACAGAAAACCAGAGTGGTATTGGTACTTTTTGAAACCAGGGAGTCGTCGATAAAAATAATGCGCGTAAACAGTGGAAACCAACGGGGATGATTAAAGAGGTTTTTACGCATGTGGCTTACCCGCACGGCAAAAATGGAGGTTTTATCCTGATTAACCAACTGGTACAGGTTTTCTTCGTCGGTAAAGACAACTTCTTTTACAACGACCGGGTTAAACAGTTCTTCCTTAATTAATTTAATGGCCGTTTCGGTGCTTCCGCTGACCACGGTTTTTAAGAACCCGTTTAGTCCTTTAAAATCGATGGTTTGTTCCGATCGGGTCAGGAAATCCTTCTTCTCGGCTTCGGTGGTATAATGTGAGCTTTGTACCACCATTTGGTCGAACACGTCGAGCAGGTAATTCCATTGGGCTTCTTCAATTTCGTCTTTAATGCCCAGTACTTCGCGAAAGCGGCGCAGCTCACTCACCTGGTCGCCGAGCAATATGGTGTACCTGAAATTCAGGTTGGGCTGGGTTACGGGCGGCGTGCCCACCGAATAGTCGTGCGAGTCGAGTATGTTGCGAGCCTGGCGCTGTTCTTCCTCGTCGATGGCTTCGGTGTCGATAAGCGAAACCAGGCGTTCGCGGAACAGGTTCTTTTTAGTTCGGTATTCAAAAGCTTTCGACTCCTCGTGGGGAAAGAGCATTAACGACACGTCGGTATAGCCGGGAATGGCTTCCTTGAGTTCGAGCAATTGCCTATCGATTTCTTTTTGTTGCAGAATCGGATCGTCGGGCTCCTCATAACACAAGCGGGTAAAAGTGCGGAGGTTATCCACAATATGCCGTGGCAAAAAATTACCGGCCCGTTGGCCCAGTGACAGGTAGAGGTTAATAAAATCGCGCACATCGTCGCGCAGTTTCAGTTTGGGTTTCCCGACAATTCTCATAGTTTTAAATTTTTATACTGCCTTTTTCAACCCTGGGGGTCGAAAGTTACTGTTTGATTGAATTGTATATAAAAATAAGGATTTAATTGAAAAGATTTTTCCAATTCAGGAAATGAAAACTGATATGTTGTTACATCCCTCATCCGGGGATACAAAGATATAATATTTTACAACATACTATATAAAATTGTAATCAAAATATAGAAATTACTTATAAATGTTAATAAAATATTACTTTTCGTGGGATTATTAATAGTTTTTGCCTTGCTTCAACAGGTGGTATTTGGTTAGGTTTTTGCGCAAAATCTGAAAGGTTGTCTGGCTTATTGCCGGATTTTGTTAATCTTGAAAAGTAAAGCTATTCATGCACATCTTATGCAATAATGCTTATTAAGTTATTAGCTGAAAATGAATGGAATAATCATAATCTGTCCATGACATCAACAATAGAGGTGTGATTGGTAAAAAGTTAAGGGAGTAACTACTATCTATGAGGTGATTTCGTTATCTTTGAAAAGTATATTGATGAAATATGAATTTATAAAATTCTAACTAATGAAAGGGATGATAAAAATAGAGTATCCGGAATATTTAGCCCATACATTAAGGCTTAGTGGGAAAGATTTTGAATATGAAATGAAATCGAGTTCATTGGTAAAACTCTTTGAAATGGGAAAAGTTTCATCAGGTGTTGCTGCCAGTGTTTTAGGATTGTCAAGAGTTGATTTTTTGGAATTGTTAGCAAAATACAAAGTTTCAATATTTGGTGCTTTCGACCCGAACGAATTAGAAGAAGATATTACTAATGCTTAAAGTTGTTTCAAATACCACACCAATAATATCCTTATTAAAACTGAATAAGCTTGATTTATTAAAGAAACTGTATTCGCAAATTTATGTACCGAAGGCTGTTTTTAAAGAGTTGGAAGCCGGAGGTTCTAAAGAGTATTATAAAAACCTGTCGCAAGTTAACTGGATTAGAATTGTTGATATTAGAAATAAACAAGCTTTGAAGTATTTCCTGGATTTGGATTCAGGTGAAGCAGAATCAATTGTATTAGCAACAGAATTAAAAGCTGACTTAATAATTATTGACGAAAAACTTGGACGCATTCATGCGAAACATGCTGAGCTAAAAATTACAGGGACCCTCGGAATATTACTCAAAGCAAAATCAATAGGATTGATTGATGCCCTAAAACCACTTTTAGATGACTTAACAGCGAAAGATGTTTGGATTAGCGAGAAACTTAAATATGAGATTTTGGGTAAAGCTGGTGAACATTGATTGACAGGAATTATTTTTAATCTAATACAAAACAATTTATCCTCATATTATAAACAAAAAACAATAAAAAAATATTCGAACGATTTCGGAATAAGTATTCGGAATATTATGGAAAAATAAGTAATGGATAAAGCCAGTGGCTATCTGTAATGATATAGAAACGGGCTGTAGTTTATGTAGTTGTTTAGCTACACCCCTTGCAAAAGCTAATATTTCATTTTATTTTTAGTCTTTTTTTTACATAAACCTATTAAAACAACTCGCAAGGCTTTTACCGTGCCAATGCAGCAAGCTTTTAGTTTATCCTAAATTAGTCCGTATTTGAAGCTAGTAGTCATCTTTTTTAGTGTGGCCTTAGTGTTATCGTCCTGCGTGGCTACCCATCTGAGAACCATCAGTTCCACGGCCGTTGATAAACCGGTAAGCTATGTCGATGTGGCTTATGGTGTAGCGCAAACTGATAAATACTTTGCCCTGGGCGGCCTTTCGCAGGATGCTTTGGTTCTGGAAGCCAAAAGGGAATTGTACCGGAACAGGCCCCTGAAACCCAATGAAGCCTAAATGAATTTTACCGTCGATTTTAAAAATACCTGGGTGTTTTTTCCGGTTTACACCCAAACCAAAGTTACCCTGAGTGCCGATGGCATTAATTTTAACCCCGATAATCCGGCTCCCGTGTTTTCCGACGAATACAGAAAAAAAATAAGCAGTCCCTTTCCGGCCAATCCCTTGTTTTCGGCTGGCGATTCCGTAATAACCCAAAAAGGAAAGGAAGGTGTAATCCTGGCTTTTACCGATGCCCACCAGGTAAGAATAGCTTACCAGACCAAAAAATACAAGCTAAGGACTAAATCCCTGTCGGTGTATAAATTGTTTACCCGAAGTAAATCGTACAGAGGATACTCGGTGGGTGACCACTACTTTTTTTCCAAAGAATATAAAGGAACTCAAGAAGCGGCCCATGCAAGGATTATTGGCATCGGATTAAAACACCTCCTAGTAAAAGAACCCAACGGAGAAGTGAGTGCGGTGGTATACAAGTAATAAGTTGGTTAATCAATTTCCAACAAAAAAACCTTTAAGCTTGCTTAAAGGTTTTTTTGTTGTTGGCACCTATCGGTTAATTCGTTTGGTGCTTAACCATCCATCCCTAATGCAGTCTGTGGGCTTGTTAATCAATTTCGGTTGTCTCAGTGGTTTCGGTAGTTTCGCTGCCAGAATTGCGACGACTTAAACGCAGGTTTATTTTTTCGTTTAATTTATTCACCAGCTCGTTTACTTCGGCCTGCAAAGTACCGTAGGTAGCATTATCTACCCGACCCATCACTTTCAGGTAATCAATCATACCATTTAGCTTTTCAACCAGTAAGGGTCGTAAACTGGTTGAAGATTTAATACCATCCTTTATTACTTCACGTGAAGCCGACTCGAGGTATAGTGCAGCAAAGTTATCCTGAGCCTGGACTAAATCGTTCCATAAATCGGTCAATTCGGTATCGGCCAAAGCCTGGATATATTCAGGAGCTTGCATAGCCTGTTTGATGGCATCCATGCGGGCGCTTTGCTTCTCGTAGCTTAAACGGGTAAGCGAGGCAGCCCCATGAACCTGAAGCAATTGATACAGTTTTTGTGCAGCTGCTCCTACGAGCGCTTTGTTCCAGAGCAGCAAGGCCCTTAAAATAAGTACCAGAGCCTTAAACAATTGGTCACGCCGGGTGTCGGCCGCTTCCATTTGCCCGGTCAGCTCTTTTCCGCGGGTTTTGTTCATGCCGCTCTGCATTTGCGCTTCGAGGCTTTGCAAACCCTGATTCTCGCTGTTCAGGTAATCGTCGGCCAGTGCTGCTTTATTTACAACACTCCTCACATTACCCGCCAGGTTGGTAAGCTCGGCATGGGTAGCCGAATCTTTTAAATAATTATGATTTTCCATAACATTTGGGTTTATACAGACCGCATAGGGGACAAAAAAATGACTTATCCTTTACCGGGACAGAAGGGTTTATTTCGTTTGGCTGGCTCTTTTTATTCATTTGCCGGCGTTTGATAGTTCTTGCAGATTCAGCTACCTAAAGTACATTATTTTTTTTTACAAAAGCAAATTAATTGGCTGTTATTTAAAGGTTTGGCTGAATGTTTTTTCAAATGTCAGAGGCCTTGCGGGATTCCGGTTTTTAGCTTTTACCTGTACGGCTGTTTAAGCGAGATGTTAAGCGGATGGCTACTAAAGGTTGCTGGTTAATCGTAGTTATGCCCGGGCTCCTGCAATTTGCAGCTATTCAACCGTAGTTACGACCGGGCTCCTGCAATTTGCAGCTATTCAACCGTAGTTACGGTCAAGCTCCTGCAATTTGCAGCTAATCAACCGCAGTTTCGGTCATGCTCCTGCAACTTGCAGCTAATCAACCGCAGTTTCGGTCATGCTCCTGCAACTTGCAGCTAATTGACCGAAGTTGAGCCCATGCTCCTGCATTTTGTGGCTGTTGAGCCAAAATTGAGCTTAAGCCGGGGCAAAATGCCGGAATCGCGCACCCGATTCATACAAGCCTTCTTGTTTATAATCAGTTTAAATTGAGGCCCTGCGGTACGATTGCTGTGAAAATTTACGCAGGATTATTAATTTTAGCTGCTATTAAAAATGTTGAATCCTTAAACACGGAATTATGGAACGTCGTGAATTTTTTCGGAAGGCTATCGGAACCACTCTGGTTGCCGGTGCAGGTTTAAAAATGGCAGGGTACAATGCCCTTTTTGCCAGTGATTTTTCGGCTATCGAAAAACTGGGCGCTGCCTACGACCTGGTGGCTGTAATGGGGGGTACCCCCGAACAGATGTTCGATAAAGGAATTGCCGAACTGGGCGGGATGCAAAACTTTGTGAAGCCTGGACAAACGGTGGTGGTAAAACCCAACATTGGCTGGGATCAACCCGAAGAGGTGGGTGCCAACACCAATCCGGCACTGGTAAAACGCATTATTGAACATTGCTTTACTGCCGGGGCTAAGGAAGTATTTGTGTTCGACAATACCTGCGACAAATGGGTGAACTGCTATAAAAACAGCGGTATCGAAAAAGTGGCTAAGGAAGCCGGGGCTAAGGTGGTTCCTGCTGACGGAAAAAATTACTACCGCGAAGTGCAGATTCCCAATGGCCGTAACCTGAAAACAGCCAAAGTACACGAAAAAATACTCGACTCCGATGTATTTATTAATGTTCCCATACTTAAAGACCATAAAGGCGGCCGCATCAGCGTGTGCATGAAAAACCTGATGGGCATTGTCGAAAACCGCTACTACTGGCACGGCCACAACCTGCATCAGTGCATTGCCGATTTTGCCACCTACAGTAAACCCACCTTAAACGTGGTGGATGCTTACCGGGTTATGGTTAAAAACGGTCCACGCGGCATCTCGGCCGACGATTGTGTGATTAAAAAATCGTTGTTGATAGGTACCGATATGGTGGCTGTTGATGCGGCTGCTGCAAAAATATTTGGCATTGAGCCCGACGAGGTGGAATACATTAACCTGGCTCACGAGATGAAGATAGGCAACAAAAATCTTTCAGAACTAAACATCAAACGAATTAAAGTAGCGTAAACCAGGCGGCTTAATTATTTTTTCATGATGCGTTATTTAAAATCCATTCGGGTAGTGGTGGCTGTAGTGTTTTTGCTGGCTACCACCCTGCTTTTTTTAGATATGGAAGCCCTGTTGAAATCGAAATTCGATAATGTGGTGTTGGGGTTTCAGTTTGTACCTTCTTTATTAAAGTTGATTCGGGGCGGTATCTGGTTATCACTCGGATTTCTGGCTTTTTCGCTGCTGGCGCTGGTGTTGGGGCGCTGGTACTGTTCCTTTGTCTGTCCGCTGGGCATTCTTCAGGATGTATTAATCCGCTTGCATCGCCGCCTGGCTAAAAAGAAAAAGCCCCGTTACGCTTACCGCAATTCCCTGCCCTGGCTGCGCCATGTACTAACGTTGGGAGCCATTGTTTCCCTCCTGATGGGT
Source organism: Bacteroidetes bacterium HGW-Bacteroidetes-4 (assembly GCA_002840905.1). GTDB lineage: Bacteria > Bacteroidota > Bacteroidia > Bacteroidales > SZUA-534 > GWE2-40-63. Next base: position 141,467 of record PHDD01000023.1, read on the forward strand.
TCAACGGCCGTGCTCATCTGGCTCGACCCTTACAGCAATTTTGGGCGCATGGCTTCGCACATGGCTCAGCCCCTGATGCTGGGCGTAAACAACCTGATTGCCCTGGTGGGAAAACAATTCGATTTTTATGGCATTTATTTCATCGAGTTCAGGGCATTCGACTGGTTAACTTTTTTTGCGGCTGCCGCAGTTTTAGGTCTACTGGTGGTTTTCACCCGCAAACGCGGACGTTTCTTCTGCAATACCCTGTGTCCGGTGGGCGGCTGGTTGAGCTGGCTGTCGCGTTATTCGCTGTTTAAGCTGCAATTTAATAAACAGGCCTGCATCTCATGCGGCTTGTGCGAAAAGGCCTGCAAAGCCGAAAGCATCGATTACAAAACCATGCAGATTGATTTCGATCGCTGTGTGGCTTGTTTTAATTGTGTCGATGCCTGTTCCGTCAATGCCGTTGGTTATTCGCGAAGCAAAGCAGGTATTCAGGCACCCAAGATTGATGCAAAACGAAGAGCCGCTTTAAAAACGATAGCACTTGGTGTGACTACGCTTTCAGGTCTGTCGTTTACCATCGATAAAGAAGTATTCAGCAGCTTTAAATCGACCAAACCGGCCAAAAGCAAATACCCGGTGCTGCCTCCGGGCGCTATTAGCATCAGTCATTATAAGGAAAGCTGTACCGCCTGTCACCTTTGCGTGAGTTCCTGTCCATCGAACGTGCTGCAATCAACTTTTGCCGAATTTGGCATCGACGGCTTGTTTATTCCCAAAATGAATTTCGATGTCAATTACTGCCAATACGAATGTAATTTATGCGGGAATGTCTGTCCCACCGGGGCCATCAAGCCTTTTGAGCTGGAAGTCAAGAAAACCATTCAAATGGGCAAGGTCACCTTTATTAAAGATAATTGTGTGGTTTCGCAGTTGGAAAAAGATTGTGGAGCCTGTGCCGAACACTGTCCTACCAAAGCCGTTCGCATGGTTCCCTACCAGGGCAAAAGCGAAAAAAAACTGTTTATCCCCGAGGTGAATACCGACATTTGTATTGGTTGCGGAGCCTGCGAACACCCCTGTCCGGTACGTCCGCACAAAGCCATTTACGTTGAAAGTAATCCCAATCACCTGGTGGCCCAAAAACCAAAAATTGAAAAAGTGGAACAACCCGAAAGCCAGATGGAAGAATTTCCGTTTTAAGGAAACAGGTTATCTGTGGGGTTGTAAATTTTATTCGCTTGTTCTTTTACAAAACAGGATTTTGTAAATTTGTGGCATCTTTAGTTTTAACAAAAACTAAACGTTAAATTATGGGAAAAGGGAATCAGAAAACCCGCAGGGGTAAAATTTATGCCAGATCATTTTGGTAAACGAAACACAAAAAAAAACGACAAATTGGTAAGAGAAAAAAACAAAATTAGGCACTAACCGTAGTGTCTTCCTTATTAAGATGAAATACTTATGTCAATAAAACTCGATTTCGAATTGCTTGAAAAAGTACTTTTGGTAGGCGACAAGCTTTTAATAAAACCAACAGCTCAAAGCGGTAAAACCAAATCAGGCTTATACCTTCCTCCCGGTGTTCAGGAAAAAGAAAAGATACAACAAGGCTATATTTTGAAAGTTGGGCCGGGTTATCCAATTCCTGCTTTACGCGATGCGGATGAAACCTGGAAAACCAACGATGATGTTACTTACATTCCTTTGCAGGCTCAGGTAGGTGATTTGGCCGTTTTTTTACAAACCGGAGCTTACGAGATATTTTTTAATAACGAAAAGTATTATATACTACCTCATGCCTCGGTTCTTATGTTGGTTCGCGACAAAGGCTTGTTTCAATAGGAATGGATTAATTTTTCTGATAAAAACCAATGGGTTGCAAATCGGGCGAGTTAATGCCCTGATCGACAACCAGAAACTTACGTATCTGATAGCACAGGTGGCATTTTGATATGTATTCGGTATGCGGTTTAAAACCATATTTTTGTGTAGCCAGCTTGTATAAACCGGGAATTCCACTGTGGGTTAGAATACTTAAGAAGGGATATTTTCGCGGGTCGATGGGCTTGCCTACATCATCAATATACTGAGCCACTCCGTTGGTATGCGAATAGATAAAATTACCGTATAAGTCTACATGAAAATGATGTTGGGTTGGGAAACTGTCGATGCAATGGTTGTTGTTGGCTAAGATACTAGCCACCGGGTATTTATTCAGGTATTTTTCGTAAGCATCAAAGGTTCGACCGGCAAAGGTTATATTAAAACATTCGGCCAGTTTTTTCATGTAATAGGGACCAAACTTTTTAATGTACTGGTTCAGACTATGTGTTTTAGCGCAGTCGAACGAAGCTACTTCAGGATATACTTCATTGTCCCAAATCATCACATTAATACCCAATTTCTCAGCTTCACGGGCTACATGGTTTACTTTACTTAAGGGGATGTTTTCGTTCTGAAAAGGACTCACTTTTAACAAGAGCCGGCGTAACCCGTTTTCTTTGAGCTGTTTTAGCAGGTTACGGGTGCTTTTCTGATTCTGGTACCACGAGCCATTGGTGACTATATGTTCCAGGTAAATTTTGCTTTGGTTTATTTGTTTAACCGCCCTTAGCAGCTCTTCAGGATAAAGAAAAGGTTCTCCACCCTCTAAATGAACCGATTGGCAACCAAACGATTCCAGCTTTTGAAGTATGTGGTCGAGCATGGCTTCCGAAATAAAACCACGTTCGCGGTTTGGAGAAGCATTATGCCGGCAATGAGCGCACTTTACCGAGCAATTGTAGTTGCACATGATTCCGCCACTGATCACCTTGTTTACCTGAAAACTCATAGCTGATTTATTCTAGTTTTTTCTCCAGTTTGTTTATAAACGAAAGCAGCAGACGGGTGTCCGTTTGGTTAGCTCGTGCCAGGCGCTCCATAATGCGGCCAAATAAGTTTTCATCCTTGTTTATGCCAGCTAAAGTTAAAAAACGCACAGCTTTGGTTTTAAGTATTTTGAAATCGGAATGTGGCATACTTATGGAATCACTTTTCTGTTGAGCATCGGAAAATACATAAGCTATAAGCATAACAGCTTGTGCCAGGTTTAACGAAGGGTAGGTGGTTTTAATGGGAATAGTTACAGTCAAATCGCAAAGCTGTAACTCAGCATTGGTAAGACCACTTTCTTCACGTCCAAACACTAACCCCACTTTCTTGATTGAATCCCCTTTTTGTTGCATTAATAGCAAAGCCTCTTCGGGTGTGTAATAGTCGAATTTAACACTCCGTTTCTTAGCTGTGGTGCCAATAGTAAAGTCAATATCATCCAGGGCTTGCTCCAAACTGTCAAATATTAGGGCCTTATCCAGAATGTCGGTCGAACCATGAGCCAGCCATTGTGCTTCATCAGCTTCATGCCGGTTGGTATTCACCAAGCGAAGCTTATTAAAGCCCATGGTTTTTAAAGCGCGGGCTGCAGCGCCAATATTTTCAGGTACTGCTGGTTCAACCAGAAAAAAAATTAGTTCCATTCGCATTCTTTTCAAGGTCAAAAGAAACAAATATTTTCCATTCGGCAAAGCAGCTGCCTCTCAAAGTGTAACGATTGTGTAATGTGGAGAGGTATCAAGTATTAAGTATTACCTGCAATCATTACTCGATTCCTATCAGGCATAAATCCTCCTCTCTATAATAATATATGATTTTAAAAAAAGAGAATGGTTTTATTTAATAGAAACAGGGATTAGTGGAAAAAAACATTTGGTTTAAAGTGTTTGTTAGCAAGGGGGTAAAAAATAGTTTTCAAAAAAGGCAAAAAAAGGCATTAAAA
>PHDD01000024.1 GCA_002840905.1 Bacteroidetes bacterium HGW-Bacteroidetes-4
CAAACTGTGATTACAAAAATGTCAAAGAACCTGATTATAAACAACTAAAAATCAGTGGGTTTTAAGTGCCCACACATGATTTCTTTCCTATTCTTATCGAGTACAAAGGTTATAAAGACAAACTCGTAAAACTTGACACTGACGGACAAGTTGAAAACAGAACCGCCAAAAATGAACCCAATTTTAAGAATATAAATTCGTTTGCGGTAAATGGAGCAGTTCATTATGCAAATGCTTTACTTCATCATACAAGCTATACCGACATTATAGCTATCGGTATGACAGGTTACAAAGACGAAACAGGGAAGATTCAACATGAAATAGGCGTTTATTATGTTTCAAAAAGCAATTTGGGTGCAGGTCAGAGAGTAGATGATTATTCGGACTTTTCTTTTTTAGCACCTAAAAACTTTGATGCCTTTATTGAAAAAGTAAAAACACTTCAACTCTCACAGGAAGAACTTGATAAATTAAAAGAACAACGAGAAAGAGAAATTGACCAAAGCCTAGTAAAACTTAACAACGACATATACCAAAATGAAAAAGGTTTAGGAGAAAATGACCGTGTTTACCTTGTTGCTGCCTCAATTATTGCAACTCTTGGAATACCAGGGAAAGTTGCACCACTCGAAAAATCAGACTTAAAATCTTCGAGCGAACAAGGTAACAAAGACGGTGACATCATTGTAAGAAAAATTAAAGCCTTTTTAGACCAAAAAGACATACCTGCTGAAAAGAAAAATTTAATTCTAAGAACATTAGAAAATACTCTTACAACAGAAAATATTAATAAAGTAGTAGACGGAGAAAGCCAATTAAAAAGAGTTTTTACCAAAATTGTTGACGACTTAGGAATTTATTACAAAATTGGCTTAACAACTGATTTTACTGGAAAGCTATTTAATGAAATGTACGGTTGGTTGGGTTTTTCCCAAGACAAATTAAATGATGTAGTACTTACGCCTTCTTATGTAGCTTCTCTTTTAGTGAAATTAGCCCGAGTGAATAAAGATTCATATGTTTGGGATTTTGCGACAGGTTCGGCGGGTTTGTTGGTTGCGGCTATGAATGAAATGCTCAATGATGCAAAAAACAATATAACTTCCCCCCAAGAACTAACTCAAAAGGAAATCAAAATAAAAGCTGAACAATTACTCGGTTTAGAATTGCTTTCAAGCGTGTATATGTTGGCTATTCTAAATATGATTCTGATGGGTGATGGCAGTTCTAATATCTTAAACATTGACTCAATAAAAGATTTTGATGGGAAATATGGTTTTGGAAAAACCGACAGCAAATTCCCAGCAGATGCTTTTATATTAAATCCACCCTATTCTGCTTTGGGTAACGGAATGAATTTCGTAGAAAAAGCACTTGGGATGATGAACAAAGGTTATGCTGCAATAATTATTCAAAATTCAGCCGGTTCCGGTAGAGCGAAAGATTATTGTAAAAGAATATTAGAAAAACATACATTGTTGGCAAGTATTAAAATGCCTGTAGATATTTTTATTGGTAAATCTAGCGTACAAACCAATATTTATGTTTTTAAAGTAAACGAAAAGCATCACCCAGACGACATTGTAAAATTTATTGATTTTACGAATGATGGTTATACTCGAACTAACCGTAAAAAAGCAAGCAACAATTTAAAAGATACAGACCAAGCTAAAGAACGATATGAAGAAGTTGTAAACTTGGTGCGTTTTGGAAAAAATAAACTGAATATTTTTACAGAAAAAGAATATTACGAAGGCACTATTGACCCAAATAATGGTTCAGACTGGAATCAAACAGCAAATATAGATACTAAACCTACATTACAAGACTTTAAGAAAACGGTAAGCGATTATTTAGCTTGGGAAATAAGTACTATTTTGAAAGAACAAGGAGAAAGCTTGGGAAAGTAGAAACCCCACTTAACCAAAAATTAAAAAACGTTAAGTGGGGTGAATTTAAGTTAGGGGATTTATTTGAGATTAACCCAACAAGATATTATCGATTACAAAACGAAGAAATACTAGGTTTAGATGGCAAAGTTCCATTAATTTCAAATTCGTCAACCGATAATGGTGTTATGGGGTTTTCAAATTTAGAAGCAAATAATATAGGAAATACCATTTCTTGTTCTGATACTACATTGGGTGCTGATACTATGTTTTACCAAGAAAAGGATTTTATAGGCTATTCTCATATACAACACTTAGTTCCAAAGTTTAAACCATTTAATAAATCAATCGCAAGTGCCATAATTTCAGCTAGTCGGGTTTCAACTTCTAAAAAGTATGATTACGGTAATAAATTTAACCGTGTAGCAATGAATAAAACAAAAATTCAACTACCTGCTTTAAATGGAAAGTTAGATTTTGATACTATTCAAAACATTTTAGCAAAAATTGAAGCAGAACGTATTGAAAAACTAGACAACTATTTATTAGAAACTGGATTAAATGATTATCAATTAACAGATGCAGAACAAAAGCTTTTAGATAATTTTCCCAATCAAAAATTCGAAGAATTTAATGTTACTGATATTTTTGATGTAAAAAACACGGGCAATATTTTATCAAGAGACATCTCACCTGACAGTGGTTCAACACCTTATTTATGCGCAAGTTCTGAGTATAATGGAGTAAGTTCTTATATTACTTATGACGAAAAATATATAGATAAAGGAAATTGTATTTTTATTGGAGGGAAAACATTTGTTGTTTCTTTTCAAGAAAAAGATTTCTTTTCAAATGATAGCCATAATTTGGTTTTGTATTTGAAAAACGAAGAAAAAAGAAATAAAAAGAGTCAACTTTATTTAGCTTCTTGTATTAACAAAAGTTTAGGTCATAAATATTCTTGGGGAGATAGTATTAGTAGTACAAAGATTAAAAAAGATAAAGTTACATTACCTGTATTAAACAAGAACCCTAATTATGAAATACTAGAAAAATTTATTTCGGCAATTCAGAAACTGGTAATCAAAGACGTGGTTTTGTATGTAGAGAGAAAAAAGAAAGAATTAAATAAACTAACTGAAAATGCCAACGCTTAAAGCCATACACATTTGCAATTCGCACCAGCCAACGCGAAAGCCAAAAATTGCAAAAGAGTATGTCTTTGCCAACGCTCGGCAGACAGAAACCAAGTAGCAAATTGAAAGAAAAATGACAGAAAAAATAGAACACCAGCACCCAACATCGTATATAAAACATTTGGCAATCAGTAGGTTGTCGAGAGTTTCAGCTCGTATCAAAAGTACTTGTAACTTGACAGGAAAGTGCTTCGAAATGCCAAACGTTTCATATACGTGACCGTGACTGTTTTTAAATTATAATTTCTAATCAATTGTATTACAATATTTTGGGTGGTGTTTTGAGATTCGATTCTGAATAGGATGGACATACATTTTACCATTATTTTTTTAGCAAAAAATAAAATTAAAGCTGTTGATAACTTTTTTTTGTTACCATTTGTTTTGAGAAGGAAGTTTAGGTTCGTTTGTAGTTTTTGGGTTATCTAAGTGTCTTAAATAATAACTGACTGACTCCCCATTTTTTATTTTTTTGATGCTGCTATAGCTCCTTGTGCTTTACTTTTCATTTTCTGGTTAAATGAATAATTTAAAAATGCTATCCCCAATACCAATATTGTTTGCAAAGTCGCAATGGTCAGCACATTTGATTTCATAGTTTCTGCTAAGAAAGCCATGTTTAAACCGATACTTTTGCTCACCATAATATTCAGGTTCAACAAGGTTAGTTAATAAGGCCATAAAATGAAGGACTTCCATTGATGCAAGATTAAAGCTAAATGGAGATATATTTTCACGATTCTTCAAATGATGATTATCTGGTAAACCCTGAATATAGGATGTATCTTCAAGAAGCCCTTGTTTTTCCAATTCAACATCAGAAGAATGATAGGCATTTAAACAATGTAAACATGGTCTTCCCGGTGTTGCTGTGTGAACAGTCCAATCCGCAAAATTTAAATTTTTATTATTATCAAATTCAATACTTATGCCTCCGTCTATAACCGGAATTAGATGAGCATAAGCGATATGGTTTAATATATACCTTCCCCACGGTTTATCAACACAACTGAAAAGGACATCACAATCTAAAGATAAACGATAAGCGGCTTCGTCAGCGATGTGTTTATCAATTTTTTCTATTTTCAAATCATTAGATGTTGACGATTTTTCAATGTTTCTTTTTATCACATCAATTTTTCTTTTTCCAATATCAGTTTTGAATGCACCGCACAATCTATCAAGATTATGCTCTTCAACGGTATCAAAATCAATTAATACAAACTTGGAAATCCCCATTCTTGCAAGCATCTCACAGACTACAGAACCCACACTTCCTAATCCAATGATTCCAATTTTTAATCGAGTAATATCATCATTATTATCTTCTCCCCAAACATTTACAGTTCTGATTGTTTGACCATTGGGTTTTATAGCTGGTAAAACCCTGTCATTAAAAAAAGGCTTTAAATTCTTTCCAACAACTTTAACGGATTCAGACCACTTATATGCAATAGTTTCGTTTTTACCATAATACCAAATCCGGGAACTCCAATAACCATCATTTCCTAAAGTCATCCCCACAAAAGGTAAACTTGTTGTAGAAAAGGCATTTACAAATGTTTTCATTTCTGTCGATTCATCATCTTCACTCATTCCTTGCCAGCCAGAAGATATCGGGTGACTATGTAACAAAGCAACTCCACAACCTTTCTTCAATGCAATTCTACATACACGTAATAGATATTCGTAATTATAACTTACGTTGCCATGAACGTTTCTATCTCCGTTTTCTGGTATTATCACCTCTTTTATGATTGCTGTATATCTATTCTTTCCTTCGGAAGGAATCCACAAGGCAAAGGTTAAGTCTTCTTGACCATCTTCCCTCAATAGATGTTGTTTTAAGTTTATGTCAATAGACTCACTTAAAGAACAGCTAAAACTCTTTTGTTTAAATGTTTTTGAATATTCCATTTATTTGTGACATTAAATCATTTGTTGGATTTTCAGGAGAAAGATTGAATCGAAAACTCCAATACCTCCATTCGTTTCCTATATTACTGTTTATAATATTTCGCTTCCCCTTTATCGTATCTTTAATATCAAGAAGGTGAGGGTTCGATTTTACATGAATGCTGGCTCCAGCTGTTCTTGGATAATCCTTTGGGACAGGAATAGCTAAAGCAATTTCCTGTCCCTTAAAGATTCCAAACTGAACTACATATTCAGTAATAACAACATAATCCATACCCTTATTATCGCTCAAATACTCGGGGGAATATCCATCTGAGATTAAATCATTATATAATCTCTCTTTCCCATATTCGCTCATGAGACTGGATTAGGTTTTTTACTGAAAATGGAAAAGTGCATACCATTTTTCATTTCAATTACTTGATCGAGATTGGTTAACTCGTCTAAATCATGCCCATGTTTTAAAACAAGAACATTCTCCTGTGGATTGTAACCACCAAAGTCAACTAGTATTTGCCTTACTGTTAACTGGTTTTCAGAAGTTTCAAATTTCTTCTGCTCAATAAAAAAAACAGTTTTGTCGTTCATTTTAAATAAAATTAAAGTTTACAATTATTTACCTTTTGAGTCTTTTCTGTTACTCCTAACATGAGGTTTAACCTCTATTTTCTTTCCATTTACAACTTTCGTGTATCCCGGAATGCGATTGAACTTTCGTCCGTCAGAATCTTTTGCCATATATTACTTTTTATTACTATTTTTAAACGTTCTTTACCCTTATACTAAAAGCGTGAGTCACGCTTTAGGTAGTAATTAAACAAGACTATTTTGGAAGTTATAGAAGAAATAAAAACAGCTTGTAGCTTGGATTTACTTGAATATATCAGGTGGAAAGACGAATACCCTAAAGAAGCTCAGGCTGCATTCAGCGAGTTTTGTCTTCGTTTTGACCAGACAGTTTTGAAAACGGCTGAGATTAATTGTAAAAAATGGAATTTATCCGCTACAGTTGCCTTGGATATAGTTAATTGCACATTTGCTCGTGTATGGAAATATACATCATACAATCATGAGAAATCCAAAACAGAAAATATTGATAATGGGATTAAAAGGTGGTTGAGCAAAATTGTATTCACCCAATTAACTAATTATTCGAATAGAGGTACATGTTTTGAACCAGACAAGGAGACAGACTTATCCCTTATTTACACGCTTGATGATTTCGTAGAAAAATCAACAGTTGACACTTTGAAAAGGAAAGAATTAAAGGAACAGCTAAGTGTTTTGGACGACGTTATTAATAGTCTGGGTGAAAAGCACAGAATAATATACTTAACCTATAAACTATACACTCATGAAGGAAATAATATTCCTAGAGATGTAAGTAAAAAACTTCAAATTGAGCTAGGATTAGTACCCGGTTCTATACGCAAGTATAAAGAACAAGCGAATTTACAAGTCAAAAGCTTTTTAAATCAGTACAATGGCAGATAAAAAGAAATATATGGATATTAATGCTGATAGGTTTGATGAATTATTAGCTATTGCAGGTTATACTTATCCCAGAACTGACAAGGAGTTAGAGTTGTTTGAATCACTTTATGAAGATTATGATTTTGAATTAAAAGGTGTAAGAATAAATCCAGAAGAAATAATTAATGGTTCTTTTGAAAAAAAAGGTAAAGTGATTAAAATTCAAAATGAAGGTGAGCAGCAAGATATAAATGAAATAAGGTTAGCAGCGAGAAAAGGAACCGAGGGGATCCCTCAATCAATTCTTGATAAAATGAAGAATAAACATAAAAATGGAGATAGACAATCGTAAGAAAAACCAAATTAAAGATTTGGCGGAATTTCTTGCTTTAGAGCATGAAGCAACAATTACTCCATTAAATAAAATTGCTGAGTTAGAAGAATTACCTGTTTTTTATGATGATTATGGTAATGCTTTTGATGGAACATTAGTTTATGATGAGAACTTTTACATTCATATAAATACTGCACTTGGCAACACGCCTGATAAAGAAAGAGGTCGCTTTACACTAGCTCATGAATTAGGGCATTATTTTATTGATAGTCACCGAAATGCATTAAAAGCTGGGTTGATTAATCCTCACCCATCAAGGTACAATAAAAACAAATATCAAATAATTGAGCGTGAAGCAGATTATTTTGCTTCTTGTATTTTAATGCCAGAAAAAAGGTTTAAAAATGATTGTGAACGATATAGGAAATTCGATTTTCAAGTCATTGAGAATTTGTCTAAGCAATATTTAGTAAGCATTACCGCATGTGCTATTCGTTTTGCAGACATCGGAACTCACCCAATAATGGTTGTTTATATGGAAGACAACCACATAGAATGGAAATGGCAAAGTAAAGATTTTCGCTTTTGGAAATTAGCCGATGGTAAAGAGGTTGTGCCAAAAGACAGTCTAGCTGGTAAGTATTTCAATAAGGGAACAGGTGTGAAAAAAACAGAAGAATTATGGGGTGTTGATTGGTTTGATGGGATTAGTGATGATAATATCAATTTCAAAGTTTTTGAACAAATTATACCATACAAGAATAAAGTTTTAAGTATTGTATGGTACTAAAATTAATTTTCGGAAGAGGTGTTTTCTAATCTAATCGTCAAACTTAATTGAGCTAATTCGCTTTAACCACCCCTCCAAAAACTTCGCATTCTCCCCCTTTCTGGCAATAACCTCATAGTAATGAATCCGAGCCGCTTTGATGGCATTAAAGAGCTGCTCCGGGTTGCTGGCATTGATGGCCGCAATGGTCTTGTTGCCGATGATGCCATCGAGTTTGAGGTCGCTGTCAAAGAAACGGTTCAGGACTTTCTGAACACCGCAGCTTCCCCAATAGCCGCTGTTGACACACCAGTCAAAGATGATTTCCTGCAAAGCCCCGTGGTTAATGGATTCGATGCGGTATTTATGGTAAAAAGTATGTCTATAAAACTCCTTGACCAAGAAGCTTAATCCGGGGATTTCGATTTTCGCATTGTGCTTGATTTTACCCACTTCCGATTTGTAAACATCAATCACTGCCCAGCCTTCCCAATCCGGGTGGAGATTCCGGGCGATACCCATATAGGTCTCGCCACCTTTGTCCCCGGTTACATTGGCATAATAGCCTTCGTGGCGGATTACGCCTTCAAACAATTCATCAAATGTCTTTTTCATTCTTGCGTTTGGATTTAAGGTTTACTTGGTTTACTCCGGCAATTGCCCCACCAAACAAGAAGTCGATGATGGTGCTTAGTTTGGTGGAGATACCACCGTTGATGCTGCTGACAAAGGCTATTTGCCAATCCTCCAGTTGGATGTTGCCAAAGATGAAATACTCCAGCATGAGCATGGTAAGGCCGCACCATGCCACCAGAAAGAAAATGGCAAAGGTCTTTTGCAGCCAACTGTCCTTGGCATACATATCCCGTGCTGAATCCCTGTCGGTAATGGCCAGCTTGAAAAGCTCCATTTTCCCCTGAAGCTTTTCTTCCTGCGTGGTGAATATCTCATCAATGAGTTTCGTGCCTTCTTTGAGGGTTTCTGTCACCCCGGCATTGGTTAGTTTTCCAAATAGTCTCATTATTTCTCTACGAATTTTAGAATGGTATCCAGCTTCTCATTGAGCTGCTTAATGGTTTGGTGGAACAGCTCCTTGCTGACGTAAATCTCCTTGGAGCTGTCCCGTAAATCGGATATGCGTTTGTGCAGGATGGCAAACTTGGTCTCACAGGCATCCATCTCTTTGGTCAGGTGCGAAATGTCCTTCTCCAGTAAATCGGTTTTGGCATTCACATTTTCCTTGGTGGCATTCTTGGTGATGGCATTGCGGATAAGGAATGAAATGACACCCACCACCAGCGACCCGGTGGTTCCTACGGTCACCCAAAACAGTTTGACGGCTACTTCCTCCATGACTAAAACATTTTAATGGTTTCGGTACTGCCGCCCGGAAAGCGGTTCTTTTCCATTGTGGCACTCTGGTTCTCGATGTGCATGATGGCATCCACGTCATGCTCCCAATCGCTTCCGCCTTTGGAGCTGCCGTCCCGGTTGGCTTTGAACACCAAAATGAAGGACGTTTCCGGGTACTGCTTTTTGAGTGCTTTGAACTCATCGGGCTTCATGCCTACGGTCTGGGTACTGTCGAGAAACACGGCATCATAACCCCGGAACTGCTTGGGGTTGTAGTCCTCCACAAAATGAATGGGACTGCCGATTTTTAAGCGCAACAACTTTTCCTGAAGTGAGCCTTTCACACCTTCCTCGTTGGAGACATACAAAGCATTCAACCCACCTTTGACCAGCTCATCGGCCAAGAGCATGGCCACGGAGCTTTTCCCGTTGAAGCGGTTGCCGTAAATCATCAGGTAAAAAGGCTTGTATGGTTTGCCCAATAGCCTCCCGAACTTTCCCCCAATGGCGAAGGTGGAGAACTTCATCTTTGCTAACTGGTCAGCCGATACCACCTGTCCCGGAGAAACCACATGACTTGTGGTTCCTGTTAACCCCTGTAAATCATTGCCACCCCTACGCAAGGGCTTGGTAGAAGTGGCTTTTACTTTCCCACTCCGGCAACTCCTTTCAGGCCGTTTAGTTGGATATTGGTCACCAACAGTTTGTCGCTGTCAAGGTAGTCCTCCAGATGTTTCTGCACTTGGTTCACCCGTTCGTAAGCATTGTCGCCTGAACTGACCTTACCGCTTTTCTTGGCGTTCTTGATACTGGCCAACAGGCGTTGCGCCTTTTGGATGGTGATGTTTCCATACAAGTTGATGAACCGCTTGATAAGGGCAATGGCCGGACTGACACCATAACTGTCCACAATGTTTTTCAGCTTGCTGTGCAAAGCATCCGGAATCTCAAAGGTGCAGGTCGAACCCATCTGTTTGTAAGTACTGGCTAGGTCATTGCCGATTTTGCTGATTTCATCGGCATACTTGCTCGTTTTGCGGATGGTTTTTTCGGTGGCCGCCTTCTGGATGACCTTGTAAAGAAGCGACACCTGCCGTTCGGAAACCTTTTGCCCGTGCATGGACAGATAGCGTTTGATAACCTTAATCTCCAAGGGCATCAACGCCACCTCGTTAGGCTTGCGCTTAATTTGTTTGGGTGCGGCCTTCTTCCGGGCTGTCGCTTTCCGGGTTGCAGTCTTTTTCTGGCGTGACTTGGAGGCCGTCTTCTTGCTTTCTGACTTTTGAGAGGCTTTCTTTGGCGACTTTTTGGAAGCCGTGGATTTCTTCTTGTCCGAAGCCTTCTTGGGTGCATCTTTCAGAAAGGGTTCCACAATGCGGAAGTGGTTATCCAGCATCTCCTTGATGTCCTTGTCATCGTTGTAGAACTCGGCAAAGGAGCTGAACTCCTTGTGCGCCTCCTGAGCAGCTTCGGGCAGTTTCTTGAAATCAATATTCTTTGTGGCTTCCTTGTAATTGGTTATTGTCAGTTTCATGCTGTATGATATTAAGTTCTAACACGTTTACATATTATTCGCTGCCCTTGGAAAGGGCTTGTTTTTGCTTGATGATAATGGCCTTAGCCCGTATTTTGGCCAGCTTCAGCTTGCGCTCTTTACCGACAATCACCCCTTTATTGACCTTTCCCTCTTGGTTTAGGTCGATGTACTCATCGGCTCGTTGGGTGGTGAATGGGGTAAAGGATTTGACGGAGAGGTGACTTTTCATGGAAGCTATCAGGTGGTCGAAGCATTTGTTGATGCACGCCCGTTCCTTGCCTTGCGGATAGACCGGGAAGCCAAATAAGCTTCCCGAAACAAGATAGTTGTTCACCCGGCCTTGCTCTTTGAGCTTATCGGCCACATAACACTCAAAGCTCCGGGCAAACATTTCGGCGATGTTGCTCCAATAGGAACCTTGCAGCTTTGAATGGTAATACAGGAAACTGTCCGTTGGCTTTTTGCCTTTGGTGTCGTCCTGATGGTAGCTGACCATCGTCCCCTCGATGTGGTAATACCCAAAGCGAAGCATGGCTACCATTCCGGCCATGCTTTTAAGCAGGGGGCTGTCCGGGATATGGTTTTTCAGGTTGTACTCCATCTCACTGATGAAATAATCCCAGCTCATAGAGGAGCGTGAACTGGTCAGGTATTTGCGCCTGCTGCCAAACTTATCCATCAACAGGTCTAGGTACTGCTCGGAGCGCAAGGCTGGTTTGGTCAATGCAAAACCATTCAGATAATGGTCGAAGAAATGCCCCCATTCGTGGGCTACCGAACCATCCCCGTTGCGCTTGGTCAGGTTGATGAGCTGGCGTGTGGGGTAATAGGTGGCCATCGCTTTACCGCCCCGGCCAAAAGCCCCGAAGGCAATGGCAAGATTTTCATTGATGGAGAGGTTGATGTCCAACACCTCGCACAAATCCACGATGGCCGCCACAAAATGCCGGATGTGTTCCTGCGCTTCATTATCCTTCACATAGTTGCCCAATGTGAGCGATTTGAAATGCAGCTTTTCAATAACCGTCTTTTCATCCGCCTCCTCAATCAACAATCCCCCGGTGCGCTTGATGTAGGCCAAGGGTACGGCCTCCATCTTGGGCTTGGAGCTGCTTTGGGTGGTGGCTGTTTTCTTGATGTTCGCCCATGACCAGTCTGGTGCAAATTCCTTATTGGGGAACTCTTCTTTCTTTTGGTTGAACTCCTTTTGGTGGTCGCCAATAAACCGGGTACACACCTGCGTGACATACTGGACGTACTGCTCCACGGTGCGAACACTACTGAGCATACCGCCCCGAAAGGTCAGGTCATTCGCCCGGTGCTGCCTCATGTCCGCCTCGGAGATTATCTGCTTGGCCGAATCAATGCAACGTTGCTGGCGTTCGATAATCCGGTCGTAATACGCTTTTAGGTTGTTGTAGTGAGGCAAGGCTCTTTCTTTGGAGATGCCTGAATATCTTCGTGCATCAATCAACGTTTGCTTGGCTGCACCCACACCGTTGCCATAGCCATACATCACAAATACCAGATTGCGGAGTTGCTTTCCGAACAGCATCCCGAAGTCTGTATTAGGTACGATTTGCCCATCGGTAGCGATGGGCAAGAGCTTCTTTAAGTCTTCAATGGTCACGGCCTCGTTGAAGACGGTATTGAAAGCCTCAGCCATTTTCACGTATTGCTCCCGTGCCAGCTTGGTATTGGCATGGGGTGTGGCCGGGAATGCTTGACGAAGCTTTACCTTTAAAAAAGCGCACCCCGAATCCGTTCCGTTTTCCTTCTCCAGTTGTGGGTCAACCTTTGGAAAAACCTTGTCTTTTTTCACCAGCTCGATGGCCGTGGCCTCGTCCTGTTCGATGCTTTGCAGGTCGCTGGAGCTGATGAGCTTGCTGTACATGGCCTGTTCCTTGCGTGAGCCATGCACCCGTTTTCCGGCATCCTTGTATTGACGGTTCTTTTGCTTCTCCTGCAAGGCCTTTTCCACTTCATCCTCAATACCACGAAGTTCAGGAAAGCGGTCAGTGCGGAGCTGAATCTTCTTTGCCTTACTCATAGGATGGTCTTGATTTTAGGATGGGAACCCAACCCTGCCACGTTGCGCATCTGCTTTTGTAGAATCAGGATGGCTTTAGCCCTGAGCTTGACCAACTTTAATACTTTGGTCTTATCCTCGTTGTCCGCTTTGCTTTTCTGAAAACCTTGCTTTTGTTTGGCCAGTCGCTCAGGAAACTCCTTTTTATCCAGCTCGAACAGTTCCATTGCCTCCTTGGTCAGGCTGTCCACGGTGTCAGTTCGGGCTGAACCTTTTTCAAGGTATTCATCGAAGTAATGCCGGGGTATCTTCACCGAAAGGCTGAACCGTTCCCCAAAGATTTGCAACAGCTTGGGCATGTTGCTTTCCGTCACCGAAGCTTTCATGTTGCCGGAGACCATTTCAAAGCCGTCCCGGTTGTTGACCAGAAGCTTTACCACATCCTTATCGGTGTAAATGGGAATGTGGCTCTTGGTCTTGGGCATGATAACTTGGAAGTTGCCATCGTAATGGCGCACGATGCTGATTTTGTTTTCGGTGTTGATGGCCGCACCGCTGCGAAGGCTCATGATGTGCTTTTGCAGCTTGGCAATGGGAGCCACTACATAAGCATTGGCTTTGGAATCGCCATTGTCTGGCGACCATGCCTCGCTCATCAGAATGCCTTTTTGAACCCCTTTGCCCTTGGTGGTATAACTCACCAGCTTACCGGAAAAGTCAGCCGAACCTTGCAGAATGTTGCCCGTGACGATGTAGCGGATTTGTCGGTCAGAGGTGTAGGCTTTGATGGCTTCGTCCCAACGGTTAATCAGGTTTTCCTTTTGGGAGGTGGTGAGCTGAAAACTTCTGGCCTGAATGCGCTCAATCTCCTTGGCCGTGTCACCCGAAGCCGGAAGGACAATGTATTTACGGCTGTCGGCAATGGCAAAGCGAAGCTTCACCGCTGACGGTGCATACGGGTTTTTGCGTTTGGGATTGATGTCGAAGCCTAGGAAGATGCAATAGGAATTGTCGCTACTGTCGGCCTCAAAACTCAATGCCGGGTAGAAATAACCATGCCCGGTACGAAAGAAACGAAAGAAGCTATTGAGATAGTTTTTGCGGTTCTCGCTCTGGGTATGTGTCCGGGAAATGGCTTCCTGTTTGGCCGTTTCAAGTTCCTCGGTGCGTTCGGCCAAGTGTGCGTTCTGGGCGGCCTTGTCAAATACCGGAATCTTCTGGAACGACTTTTCATTGACAATATCCGCAACCAGCTCCTTGTATTTGGTCTCAATTTCCTTTAAGTCCTCGTTGAGTTTGGCCTGAACATGCTTTTCGTGGCCTTGGATGATTTCTTCAGCTATGGCATCGGTGTCTTTTCCTTCCAGATGTTTCTGGATGAGCTTTTCCAGTTCTGCTTTGCCATAAGGTTTCTTTAAAACATTGCACTCGCATTTTTCCAGAAAGGTATCGTTCCCAAATACCGAACGGCCACCTTTCCCGGCAATCACCACTCTGCGGTCTAAAGTCTCTGCTTTCAGGTCTAAGACTTCCACCTCAAGGTCATACTCGCCAGATTGTTTGAGGTACTCCACATAGTCGTTGTACCGCTCAATCACCTCTCCGTAAAACTTCTCCTGTTCCTTCACCGACAACACGGCCACACGCCCGGTCACTTTGGAAGCATCGCCTTCGGATGGCGTTTCATCACCGTCCTTGCCTTCAAATTTCAAGGGGTTGTCCAAGGCTTTGTTCAGCTCCGGGTTTTCCAGCATGTACTGGCGGACTACCTTGTCTCCGTACTTATTCAGGAAGTCATCCGATTCCAGTTGCGACTTGCTGTTTTTCTGGTTGGAGGTGGTATTGGCATCCAGCGATTTGAGCTTCTTTTTGAGCATCATCATAAACCGCTTCTGTGCCGGGATGGATGAGATGATGTAGTCGTAAATCGGCTTCATGATTTGCCCGGTGCGGTTGATGCGGCCACGCTTCTGTATTTCGGTATTGATGTTCAGCTCCGGCTGGAGGATTATCATCACCCGTTGCTTCACCTTTTCTGCCGGAACCTTATCGGTGACAATGGCATGAGCCGATGCCCCGGTGGAACCGGATTGGTTGATGAGCAAACAGTCTATTTCGTTATCGTTGAACTGGCGAAACAGGCTGGCCGTGTTCTCTTTTTTGCGGTTCAACACTAAGGCAGTGGTATTGCCTTTCTTTGTGGAGTTGTACTGCACACAAAGCTTGCGCCCGGTTACTTCGCCCACCGAATACCCGGCTTCCCGAATTTTCTGGATAATCAAATCCAATGGACTGATGGTAATTCCGGTAGATGCTTTCTCGATGCGTTTTAGAATATCCCGGTAAGCAAATTGGGCATCTTTCGAAAGGTCGGAGATGTTGAATGTCTTGCCTTCGCTCTGGCCGTCAATGTCCTTTTCGGTGTAGCGAAGCACACTGTCCAGACCTTTCTCCAGCACAATGGAGAAATCACCGTTAATAATGTCATCCGGCTTGGCCATGTCCTCCAAGAAACTGCCCATTGTGGAGGCAAAGGCAATCACTGGCTTTTTGCCTTCCTTCAACCGCCTGATGGCATGTTCGGCCACGTCTTCGGCATTGAGACTGAAAAGAAGCTGGTTAATCACGTTGAACACCTTGGAGAAATAGGGAATGTTGTCAACCCCGGCTTTCTCGGTTCCTTTGCGTGTCTCCACTTCCTTGCTTTCGGCTGCGGCAATCTTATCGAGCTGCTCCACCTGTTTGTTGATGTACTTTTCCTGAAAGCCGATGATGTCCCGGATGATGGAAGTTATCTTATCAGCGGTATCGGCTTGTTGGGCTGCCTTCTCTTTCAGCTCGATGTAGTTGACTTCCACACCTTCAAAGGAGCGTTCCCTGCGAATCATCTGACCTTCGGAAACCAACTGTGCGGCCAATATCTCTTGTAAGGCCACACCGCCCTTGGTGATTGCTTCCACCAAATCCTCGCTGGTCATGTTGGCATCGCTCATGGAGGTCTTTTGCGCATAGATGGGCATGTTGTCAGGCCGCTTGGCAAAGGTGGCTGACAGGAAACAAACCCCTTTGGTCTGGCGAAGTACATCCTGCATAAACTCACCTGTATTGGAGCTGCCCGAAGCGTTGTGCGCTTCGTCCATAATGATGATGTTACCACCGGAAACGGCACTCAAAAACTGCTGTTTGGCTGGCTTCTTGGGCTGGTTGAACTGCGAATAGGTGGCACACACAAAGTTGTAACTGCCCGGCACGTTCTGGTTGTTGATGATTCTGTCCTGTGTGGGCTTTTCCGGTGCTGAATAGACCACTTCACCGCTTTTGTCCATGATGTTGGTCTTGCTCTCCTTGGCATTGACGATGAACGGCACAAGGGCGGAGCTGCCAATGTCGGAGAGGTCACGGTACAAATCCGTAAACAGGTTGGGCTTTTCGGAAAGGAACACTGGCTGCAAGCCTTGTTTCACGCCATAGCGGATGAGGGCGGCTGCGGTTCTGCCTTTGCCAATCCCGGTCTGGTCGCCCACGATGATACCCTGATGGCGTTTTTCAATATTGTAGATAGCCAGTGAAACCGCATCAATCTGCTCACAACTCAAGGCTTTCACCAGTTCATCATTGGAGTAATCCAACTTTCCGGCTACGTAATCGAATAGCGGCTGACCGATGCTCTTTTTGATTTTACGGATGGCAATGTGCATCTCATGTCCCATGCTGTCAGGTACGGTGGTATCGAGAATAAACCCTTTTTCGGCTGCCGGGATATAGGCCATGCCCAACCCTTTGTGACCAAGCATCCCTTGCAGGTATTCATGTTCGTTTTGCGCCAACTTCTTGGAGCGGACAAAGCTCTTGTTGTCCTTGGTCGAAAAGCCCAATTCAACCAACCGGGAGCCAACGTGTCGGGGTGGCTTTTGGTTGAATTTGATGGTAATGCTTTGCTTTTGAAATAAAATATTCGACTTCATAGCTTAGGAGTGTTTAAAATATTTGGTGGCATCGGCCTTGCGCTTGAACAGCTCGCTTTTCATGCGAATGTTCCGAACCTTTCCTTTGAAGAAATCATCGTATTCAATCATCCCGTTGGGGAGCTTCTTCACAAGGATGATGTCGCCTTTAACCTCAGTCCAGAACTCATCTTTTCTGGCACGGAGACCGCCCAAGGATTGTTGTTTCTGCTTGAGCAGGATAGCCTTTGCCCGAAGTTTCATTTTTGTCATGTCGTTGCTGGTTGATTTGTCCAAGCCCACCCGTTCCCATAGTTCATCGTGGGTGTTGACCACGGTTTTTAGAGACGCATTGCCATGCGTCTTTACAAGTGGGGCTGCCCCTTCGGGTTTGTCTTTTGCCCCGTTGATAAGAATCAATCTGGTATTGATGGAAGTCCCCTGACGGGAATAGAGCTTTTTGCCGTTGATGGGAATGATGTCATCCACATTGTAAAAATGGTAGAGGTAGTTCAGGAAAATGCGGTTATGCCCGGCTGTCACCCGTCCCTGTTCGTCCCAAGTGGTGTGGCCACCGATGATGATGGCGGCACGGCCATCGTCCTTCATGCAGCGCAAAGCGGCCAGACACATGGCATGTTCCATCCGCTTAATCCGGAAGTTGCCAAACAGGATGGGTTCAGATAATGCACCAAAAGGCGGATTGGTCACCACACCATCAAACTTTTGACGAAAAGCATAGGGCGGTTGCAAGGCATCCCAACTGCTGACCGTGGCAAAAGGCTGGTCTTGTAGATTGCTCAAGCGCACATCATCCAGCTCGTTCACATAGGTCTGGTGGTATGGCAAGGCTATGGTCAACAATCCGTTTCCTGCCGATGGCTCCAGATAGAGTGGTTCCTGATGGCTGCGCTCCGGTTGCAAATGGGCATTGCCTACTATCTTGGCGTTTTTGTCGCCCTTGACAATGTTCTTAAACGCCTTGTAGCCACTCAGCCCATCTTGTTTCAATACATAGCTGGAAGCCAGAAACGAAATGGGTGCAGGCGTGGAATATTGCTGCATCAGCACGCTCATGCTGGTTCGCATGGAGAGGTTGACCTGCGACTGGTAAAGGGCTACAATATCCAGATACTTCTCATAGGTGGTCAGGGAGCTGTCGTGGGCAATCTCACGGGCATTGAGTACAATGGCCAGCTCAGTGAACTCCTTAACCAAGTTTTTGTTGGTGATACCAAACCCCTTGGCAAGGCTTTCAATGGTGGTCTTGGAATGCCTTTGACCTGCTTTTAGTTCTTCCCGAACCTTGGATATGTAACCGTTTTTATCAGTCATTGCCCGAATTCCCTAACTTACCCAAGCGCAAAACAGTCCCATCTTCGATAATATCAAAATGCGTCACCCCGTCATTTTGCAGGCAACGGATAAACTCCAACAGCACAGGGGGGATGTTCCGTAAATTCTCATTCCAATCAGCACCAGCCTCTAAAGCCGCTTCATTGAGTCTGGCCAGTTTTTCTTGGTCTTCTACCGGGTAGCTCCGCTTTTGGGTGTTCGCCTCAATGGCTGCGGCCTGTTCCGGGGTGATGGTCACAGGTTTGTTCTGCACGTTGGTATTCCAGTCCGCTCCTGCGGTTGCACCTTCCTCAATCCCTGCCAGCTTTTCTTGGTCAGCCTGCGGATAGCTTCGTTTTTGGCTGTTGGTCTCGATGGCCTCGGCCTGTTCGGGTGAAATGGTCACAGGCCTGTTTTGCACGTTGGTGTTCCAGTCGGCTCCAACGGTGGCATTGGCTTCTATTCCGGCCAGCTTTTGTTCGTCCGCTTCCGGGTAGTTTCTTTTGGCCGTGTTGGCCTCAATGGCTGCGGCCTGTTCAGGTGTGATGGTGACTGGTTTGTTCTGGACATTGGTATTCCAATCAGCTCCTGCGGTTGCACCTTCCTCAATCCCTGCCAGCTTTTCTTGGTCAGTCTGTGGATAGCTGCGTTTTTGGCTGTTGGTCTCGATGGCCTCGGCCTGTTCGGGTGAAATGGTGACGGGCTTGTTTTGCACGTTCGTGTTCCAATCGGCTCCCACAGTGGCATTGGCTTCAATACCTGCCAGCTTTTGTTCGTCCGCTTCCGGGTAGTTTCTTTTGGCCGTGTTGGTCTCGATGGCTGCCGCCTGTTCCGGGGTGATGGTCACAGGCTTGTTCTGGACATTGGTATTCCAGTCAGCTCCCACGGTAGCATTGGCTTCAATCCCTGCCAGCTTCTGTTCATCAGCTTCCGGGTAGTTTCTTTTGGCCGTGTTGGCTTCAATGGCTGCGGCCTGTTCGGGTGAAATAGTGACAGGTTTGTTCTGAACATTGGTGTTCCAGTCCGCTCCAACGGTGGCATTGGCTTCAATCCCGGCCAGTTTTTGTTCGTCCCCTTCCGGGTAGTTTCGTTTGGCCGTGTTGGTCTCAATGGCAGCGGCCTGTTCAGGTGAAATGGTGACAGGTTTGTTCTGCACGTTGGTGTTCCAGTCCGCTCCAACGGTGGCATTAGCCTCGATTCCAGCCAGTTTCTGCTCATCGACTTCCGGGTAGCTACGTTTTTGGTTGTTGGTCTCAATATCGGCTGCCTGTTGGGTGCTGATGGTCACTGGCTTATTCTTTACATTGGTGTTCCAGTCTGCCCCTGCGGTGGCTTTGGTCTCTATTCCGGCCAGCTTTTGTTCATCGGCCTCCGGGTAGTTCCTTTTGGCGGTATTGGCTGCAATGGCTGCGGCCTGTTCCGGGGTGATGGTGACAGGCTTGTTTTGCACATTGGAGTTCCAATCGGCTCCTACGGTGGCATTGGCTTCAATGCCGGCCAGCTTTTGTGCATCAGCTTGTGGATAGC
Organism: Bacteroidetes bacterium HGW-Bacteroidetes-4; assembly: GCA_002840905.1. Classification (GTDB taxonomy): domain Bacteria; phylum Bacteroidota; class Bacteroidia; order Bacteroidales; family SZUA-534; genus GWE2-40-63. Next base: position 19,304 of record PHDD01000024.1, read on the forward strand.
TGTTCTTACTTTTGGAGGCTTCAATGGCCGTTGCCTGTTCTGCCGTGATAGTGGTAGGCTTGTTTTCCAGCCGGGTGTAATCGTTGGTCAGGTTCAGGTCGTTTTCCAACTGTGAAAGCTTGGTAGGTACGGCAATGTCGATGTTGCCATTGGGGTTGGTGACAAATCCACCGTGAATCTCCACACCGCCATTGGGCATATACACCGGGCTTTTCTCAGCAATCAAAAGGTCTTCCACGTTCCCGGCAATAATCATCCCACCGCTGAGGGATTTCACAATGGTTTTAGGTCGAAACTCGGCAGCGGACTTGCTTCGGGCAATGTTGATGAAGGAACCCACGGAAGCCTTGTCCAAGATGGAATCCTGAACGTCCCGGTTCATCTTGAAGTAGGTATCCGAAAACACAATCTTGTTATAGCCCCGGTCTAAGGCACAACACTGATTCACCTTGGCATCAAAGCAGCAATCGTCAATGTTGATGGTGCTGTTCAGGAAGGCCACTGCACCGCTGACCGCATCAAAATACTCAAAGCGTATGTCGGCAAAGTTGACGGCACTGTTGTACACCTCGATGGCCTTATCGCTTTGGAAAACCACAGGCTTGACGTAAGAACCAACCGTCCCGTCCATCTTGTTGGTAAGCGATTTGATGTTGATTTGGTAAGAGAAGTCACGCAACACCAGCCAAGTCCCCAAGTCGTTGACGTAGGTTCCGTTTTCAAACATGATGTCGATGCTGGCCTTTTCGTTGGTGTGATACTTCAACGCTTTGGGCAGGGTGTTGAACAAACGCTGGAGCTTTGAAAAGGGTGTACCCTTGGGGATGATGATGGCTTTCTCATCCAGACTGTATTTAAAGCCAGTCACCTTCTGGTCTTTGGCCATGTCGAACACACCCTGAAAGACCTTGTATTCCCCGTTTTCCATGCCCAGATAGGCATAGTTGCCGTCACTTGCCCATTCACCTTGCTTTAAGAGTGGAGGCGTATCTCCACTGAACATCTTTATTGTTGCCATTTATGTCGTGATAAATCGTTAATACTCTAATTCAAATCATTGCATAAGCCTTGTCAAAAAGCTCGTTGGTGATGAAATTGCCCCCGTTTTCGACCCGGCTGATGGAGTGAACCAAAAGCCGCAGGGTATTCTTGGTCGGCAACAGCTTGGCCGTGGCACTGACCTTTAAATCCTTGCATACCGTCTGGATGTAAGCATCCGTGTTGTTCTCAAACCGGGGGGCGTATTCGGTCATCAATGCCGGAACCGTGTTCTTACCCTTTTCGATGTCGTTTTTCAGGTCTTTAATCATGGCACGGATACCATATTCCGGGGCGATAAACATCTCGAAACGCCTGTCCTTGTTCTGCTCTTTGGGCAGTTTGCCCGTCCAGTTGATGTTGGTGAAAATCAGGTTGCCCGGATTGTTGTTGCGGATGCCCCTTGGAGCCGAAGACAGGTAATCACTGCCACCGTTCCAGTTGCGGAAATTGGACGGCAAGGTGTTGCTGTTGGTGGTCAGGATATTGGCTGGACGTGTATCGGAACCACTTGGGGGCAATAGCCCACGTTTGCGCTTGTTTCGTCTTCGAATCAGCAAAACGGTGGTCACTATTGCCCCGGTGGTCAACACCCCTCCCGAAATAAATAATATCTTCTTGTGCTTCTTGTCCATAGTCGTGTCGGTGTTTATAGCGGAATGCCCCACTGGTCGAACTTGGGTTTGATTTTGGCCAGTTCGCCCTCGCTTAACTCAAAGCGCAGCCAGCCGACCAGATTGTAATCCTGACCAATGAAGGCCGCACGAGTTCCCCAGAGGTATTGCTTCATGCCAAAGGCTTTTATCACCAGCAGCATGTCATCCTTGGTGGCTATTTTGTCGATGGTGCTGTAAATGGTCTTCTCATCCGTTCCAAAGTCCAGCATGGCTCCATAGAGGGTGTTGGCAAACAGGGCGGCATCGGATGGGGTGATGGTCAGGTTTTTCGTTTCGATGACCGTATCCTTTAGCGATGGGGCTACCCGTGAGGAAGTCCCGTCCGGGTTGCTTCTCTTTTTGATAGCCCTGCGGATAAGGTAAATGCCCACACCAATGGCCACCACCGGGACACCGATTTTGATGCCAGTGGTTATCATGGCCGCCTTATTTGCTTGCGCTGCATCCATTAGATGAACTTTAAGGCGGTTTTAACAATGCCCGGATTCTGTGACACCTTCTCCAGCAGTCGGATGATGTCCTTTTGCTCCACCTTGTTGACGGCATTTTGAATGAGGTTGCCTACTTTCTGAACCGTTTCGGGCGTTTCGGCTTCGATGGTGATGGCTACTTTGAATTTTTTCATCTGTTTGTAATTTGATTTTTATCGGCCAGATGGAACTCGCCAATAATCTTCCTCCTGTGTGAGCAAGGGTTGCTCATGGCTCGTTTCATATCCTTGGTTTTTTAGTTGTCCAGTTCTTCGCTTTCCAGTTCCACCTGTTCGGGTTCACCTGCCGGGGTTCCCTTGATGGATTGGCTCAAAAAGGCCAGCGTTTTGTTGATGAGTTCAGCCCGGTCGAGGCACAAGCCCACGATGTTGGCTATCTTGGCCACGTCCTGTAATTCCCATGTAGAGAGGGCATCGGAAAGGTTCTTGATGATTTCGGCTTTCTTCTTGTCCTCCGGTGATTGGGGTGCGCCTATCTCGCTTATTTCCACATTGGTCTGTGACATACCCGTGTTGTCGGTTGGCTCATCCACAAAGCCCAATGCCCCTTTGAGTTCGTTGGCCGTCAGTCCAAGGAGTTCTGCCGTTTTGGGACTGTTGCTCAGAAGCCGTCCGCCAAGGGTTGCCACCGCACCAATGGCCACACGCTTCATGATTTCGTTGGGGGCGTATCCGGCCAGACGGTTTTCAAGGTCTATCTTTTCGCTTTTCAGCTCCTTGTTCTCGTTCAGGAAGCGTTCTTTCTCCACTCGTAGTTCGGCATTCTCGCTTCGGAGCTGTTCGTAGCGTTCCTGAAGGGTGTTGAACCGGGTCTCGAACTTGAAGTCGTCCAACTGCTTTTGGTAGCTGATTCTGTCCATCTCCTTGTTGTTGCCCGATATGGTATTGAAAAGGCCAAACAACCCTTCAATGCCCTGCAAACCTTCGCTGTTCCCGGTGAACATGCCCAATAGGCTGTTCAAGTCACCCAACCCGCTTTGTGGTTTGGGTATCTGGCTGATTTCTGCTTTAATGAGGCTCTGGATTTCTTCCTTCTCCAAACTTGGTTTGGGTGGGTTCAATAAGCCGCTTACATTGACCGTGTAGGTGTTGAGTTTCCGGGCATTGGGGCTTTTGCCGCCATACACGTCCACCCGGAGCATCCCGTGAGCCTGTTTGGCTTTTTCCACGGCATTTTCAATGTCCTGATTGAACTTGCTGCTGCCGGAAGTGCGTGAGGTCAGGGCGGTCTCATCAATGCCCGTTAAAAGGACTATCTCGTAAGCGTAAGGGTACTTCTGTTCGGCTTCCGAACGCTTTAAAAAGTTGTATATGCTGCTTATCTGTTCTCTGTAATCTAACATAGCTTAATCAATTGCGGTGAGGGATAATCTTTACAAATTCCAACCGGAAGGGCTTGAACTCATCCGTTTCGGTTCTAATGTCGATGTAATCGGTAAAAACCTGATAGCGGTACTCATCCATGAACTCGTATTCATCGGGGGTGGCCGTGAACACGTTGTCGCTGCTGACCAGCTCCAGCCCGGTGATGGATGCCGGAATCCTTTGGGTGTTGAGAATCCACATGTCGTTTTTCAGGTCGATGGTCTGGTCGGCCTTGGTTACATTGACCACCACAGGCTTTAGCTGGTAGCTGTCGATGGTTCTCAGCCCGGCAATGCGGTCTTTGGCGATGGTATGGAGTAACTCACTTGTGTTCATATTCGATATAGATTCTAATGGTCAGGGTGCTGCCATCGCTGTTTTTGTTGCTTTTAAAAACCGTATGGATGTTGGAGTTCACCTCCAGAGGCTCATGGAAAGGGATAATCTCCTTTTTGAGGTTGCGCACCTTGCGGTTGGCCGTCAACATGTAATCCCGGAGCAAAAAGCTGTTCCCGTTGATTAAAAGGCTGATGTTGCCACACTCGTATGGTTCGGGTTGCTTGTATGCCTGTTTGGTATGAAAGAAAACCTCTTCCTTTTTCAGGTAGGCAAACATCAAGATGTGTTGCGCAATGAAATCGGCAAAATCGGTATTGCCCATGCCTTGGCCTTTCTCGTAAAGCCCCACTTCGTTGTAGAGGTAATCGGCAAACCCGGATAGAAAGAGCTGCGAAAGGGTGTCGGTCAATTGTTGTTGTTGGGCGGCATCCAAACAGGTGTACAGGATGTTTTGAGCCAACACGCTGGTAATTTCCGGTAAGATGGAAGCATCAAAATACTCACGGCTTTCCGCTTCACTGGAGCGGGTGCGCAGGTAGGAATAGAACAGCCCGGCAATGCTGTCCAGCTTGGTCAGGTTGGTAATCAACGCCTGTGGAAAGACCAATTCACGGGTGGTGTCTTCCATCTCTCCGGCTTGCTTCACCGTGGCAACGACCGTCACCCCGGTAATGAGTTTGCACGATGCAGGGAGTAAGTCCTGCACGTTCAAATGGCCGTTGTGCTGCGACTGGTGGGTGATGACAAAGTATCGTTTCATTTCTTGGAGGGGATTGAAAGGTTACTTCTTGCTTACTTCGGCCAGCAGGTAAGCCCTAACGTGGTAGCTGTCGGCCACGGCAAGGTTGGCACTGTCGTCTTTGTAGATGATGCGAACGGGGCTGTTCTTGGCTTTCTCATCCAAGGGAAAGGCCACATCCTGAATGGAGAGGTCATCGTTGTGGTGCAGCAGGGCGACTTCGGTATCGTCAGGGATAATCTCGGTATCATCAATCCATACCCGGAGCGTGGCGCCCTGCAAAGCATTGGGGTTGGAAAGACGAAGGAAGATGCCTTTGATGCGGTCGTGTTCGGTCTTGGTGTTACCGTTAAACTCATAGGTCTGGCCTTTTTTCACCTCAAACTTGATGACCTGAAGCTTCTTGATGGGGCTGGGCGTTTTTATCTCTTTTGTTTCCATTGCTTGAATTGGTTTTAGAAAAAAGGGACGGCTTTAATCACCGTCCCTGAAGATTTATGGACGCATCGTTTGCGGTCATCACAGAGCCAAAGTTTAGTATGGTTTTTCTCTTTGTTCCGACGGCAAACAGGATGGTTCTACGCTTTCTCGGTCATGGTTCCCAACAGGGTAATCTTCACCGCCGGGTTAAACACCTTGTCCCCGGTCACCGCCTTGGGCATGTTCAGCTTGGGCGTGATGTCCATCGAGGGCTTCAACCATTTGGGGTTGGCCAGCTTGTAAAGGAACTTGCGCTTGTTGGTGTCGCTGTCGTCAAACACGGCACAGGAGATTTCCGGTAGAATCACCTTGGTTCCCAAGGTCATCTCAAAGGTTCCGTTAATCATCTGCGGAGGGAAGGCGAACTGTCCGAAGGAGTAATCAGCCGGGTCGTTGTCGTCTTCCGATGAGCCGTGGGCGTACTCCAGCACGATGTCGGTCAACAGGAAATACTTTCCCGAATCCAACTGCGCCCGGTTCAGGTTGGTGCGGCCTGTCTTCTTGTCATCCGATGCTTCCATGAGGTCGATGTCCGAGCGGTCTTTGATGCTCTTGATGGTGTAGATGGCGGCATCCACCGTCTGCATCCGGGCATCCTTCAAGGCCTTCTGGATTTCAGGGGGCAACTGCTGGCGGCGCAACTCAAACTGGCCTTTGGAGGTCAAGTCACGGGTCAAACCTGTTTTGACTGCGGTGCTTTTTGCCCCGGCATTATAGGAACGCTTCACCGCATTCTTGCGGCTCACGCTGCGCTTGACCCTGCGCACCTGACGTTTTTGTTTGCGCCTTGCACGTCCCAAGTCACCAATGCCTTCAACGGCATCGTCTTGGTCTTCATCCCTCTCCAAAGCGTCCTCTTCCTTGTTGAGAATCGCTATTTCCAAACCTTCAATTTCTTCCATTGAAGGGTACAAATCATTCTGCTCATTAATGTCTGCCATGATTTTTACTTTTTTTTGTGTTTAAAAATTGAGTTACTGTATTGAATTGCTTTGCCCCAAGGCTTCAGGATTCCATCATGTCGCCCGAAAAGATGTCGAAGTCCATGCTGTCGGGATTGATTTTGGCCAGTGAGCCAACCACATCATCCGAATAGTCCATATTTCCGATGGGGTCATCCGACATGGAATAATCGGTGGTGATGTTTCCAATGGGTTCGTCCGACATGGAGAAGTCTGCTGCACCCGATACCGAGCGTTGGATTTCCCGTTCGATGTCAATATCGGCTGCCGGAAGTGCTTGGGTAACCGGGTTCAAGGCACGAAGGCCGCTCATATCCTCAAAGTCGGGGGTTTCATCGTCACCGATTAAGCCCTCCAATCCTTGCAGGATGGTCTTCCCGGTGGCTTTCTTGATGATGGCTTCCACGCCTGCACCTGCCGCACCCACCAAGCCTAGCTGGATGTATTCGTTTTTGGTGAACTGTGTGCCAATCAAACCGCCCATCGTGACGGCTGCCGGAAGGATGTAATCCTTCATATCTGTTCCCATCAGCCCGGTTACGGTCTGGCTTTTCGATAACTTTTTCAAAGCATACTTGCCAACGGCAAACCCTGCTATGGCAGCAACGGGTTTTCCAATGTTGTTGGTGGCTTTCATAAAGTCAATCTTGGTTGCCCGTGCCGAAGTGGTCGGGGTTCTCGAAGTCTTTTTTCTTACTGCCATGTTTATAAAATTTAAGTACTGGTTTTAACTGAGTTCTATGCGCCCCAACGATTTCTTATTGGGTGTTTCCTTGGGGGAAGTGGTGGTCTTGGGTTTGTTGCCCTTGTCCCGGAACATGAAGTAAGCCCCGGTTCCGATGAGTGCGGCCAGTCCCAATCCGATGCCCACTTTGGCTCCCTTGCTGATGCCCTTGGTTGGGCTGACCGTTGTGGGCGTGCGTGCCATATTCGTGGGTGTGGGCGATGGCAAATAAGGCGTGTTGCTACTTGCCGGGCTAAAGCTAGGGATGGTGTAACTGCCCGTTGGTGCAACGGGTGCAATCGGCATTATCGGTGTGAGGTTCTCAGTGAATGCCTCGCTGGTGTCGATGATGTTCCGGGGTTGCGGCAATGCTTGCGGCTGAGGTTGCGCCTGTACCTGCATAGCCTGTTGTCTGGCTTGCTTACGGGCGACAATCTTCTCTTTGGCTTTTTTGAAGATGTTGGTAACAGGCTGGAGCCAGCTTTTGATTTTTGCCAGCACCCCGGTTGCTGCACCCACCGATGCTGCGGTGGCCGCCACGCCCAGACTGCCCAATTCGGCCAACTGGCCAATGGCCTCCAATCCCTGCAATCCGGCCACAATGCCATGAACCCCTTTCACCGAAAAGTCCGGGCTTTTTTGTTTTGCCCCTTTCAAAATGGCCGAACGCAGGTTTTTCTCTTTGCCCTGTAAGCCATCGAACAGCTTTCGTACCTTGGCGTAACGCTTTTTTAGGTCGGCCAGCTTCTGAGGGTCGATGTTGTGCTTGGCGGCCAAATTATCGGGCAAAAAGGCGTATTGCAGCTTCTTGGCAATGCCGAACATATTCAGGCGCATGGCTGCCAGCAGGCCGTTGCGAATGGCAATGGAGAGAGGGTTGAAGCGCACGATAGCCTTTACCACCTTTTTGCCGACTTTGGCAACGGCTTTGGCTCCCTTTTTAATGCCTTTGCCCACCTTCTTGCCAATTCGTTTGAGGGATTTGAAAAAGCCGCCAAGGCTTCTTTGTCCGTTCAGTCCATCCAGTTCTTCGTCTAAATCGTCAAGCTCTGCCAATCCCTGCATGGCCTCCGAATCGTATTTGATAAAGCCGCTCTTGGCCAGCTTGTCTTCAATGGTCGCCAGTTTGTCCAGCACTTGGTCACGCTGTGGCGTGTTCCAGAACTTGATGGCTTGGTCAATCATGCTGATGAACTGGTCGGGGTTTTGGATGTGCGACATCTTGCCCTTGTTCTCCTTGCTTTTCAGAAGGAAGTCACGGGTGCGTGTCAGGTAGTTGAGTGTGGCATCATCGGCACTGCCAAGCCCATTGATGGCATCATCAAAGTCAACCCCTGAAATGATGGCCATGAGTTCGGTGTGGTCTTCATCGGCAATGCGTCCGCCAGCCATATCCAGACCGGAGAGGGCGTAAATGGGCAAGCCCAGCCCCAGCGTTCCGGTCAGTCCGTTGATGCCACGAAGGCCACCGAGCATTTGCAGGGGCGACATGTTGAAGTCGGACTTCTCATAGCTGTAAGGCTTCTGGTAGTCGAACTTAGAGAGCACCGGGTCAATAACTATCTCATCTTCGCTGTCGCCCAGTGCCGGAACAACCACATAGATGTGCTGGTAGTAGCTTTTGCCGTCATACTTGGTGATGCGGAACTTAAACGGGATGCCCAGACATTTGAGGATGGAGCCGCAGAAGATGCTGTAATCATCGCAGTCGATGCCTGAATCGGTGTTTCCCTGTTGTCTGAACTTAATCTGCCCGTCCAACCAGCTTCGGGCGGGTGTGCGGAGCTGTTCGGTTCCGTCCTCGTCCTTTTGGTATTGCAGGTAGGTGTAGGCAAAATTGAAGATGTTGCGGCAGGTCTCCTTTACCGAATCGGCCTTTAGTTTGGCGGCCAGTTCCTCGACTTCCCGGTAGTGGTCGGCAATGATGTTGATGCAGCTCTCCACCGTCTCCAGCACACTGCCGTTCTTGATAAAGGTACTGGCTCCGGCAGCCCGTTTTATCAGGTGGTTGAACTGTCGTCCGTCTTTTGTATTGCGTGGGCCGGATACAATACCGAGTTGTCCCGATGCTAGTCCGTTCATATTCTCATCTGTTAAGTTTTGCGTAGTGGTGATGGTTTCCCCGTTGATGCTGATGGTGAGCGTGAAGGTCATATCGGCCTTGAGCTGTTGGGTGTTTTGGAGTACAGCCGTTGACAAGCCTTTACCCATGAGGTTCAGGTAAGGCACTTGAAAGGTGATTTCCGGCTCTTTGGTTTGTCCGGCTGGAATGGTCAATCCTTTAATGTCGGGGGTGGAATAGGCAATGTCCGAACCCTTGTATTTGGCCACCACCTGATTGATGACAAGGGTAATGGGGGCGTTGGTGGGGTTGTAACAGCGGAGCTTGACCGCAAACTGGACTTCCTGTAAGGTGAGCTTATGGATGCGGAAACCCAACAGGGCGAAGTTCATCTTTGCCCCGGCCAGTAGTTTTTTGCCTTTGGTGAACAGGTAAAAGCCGCCTCCGATGGCTGCCACAACGGCCAATGTGCCTACTATTTTCTTTGTGCTTGATTCCATAGGGAAGCAAACTTAAAATAGCAGGCACGTAAGGGTTTGGCCGTTATTGGCTGGCCTTGTGCGGCATTGGTTGCTGCGGTTTGTTTTTTACCGATGGTGGCTATTTAATTTCAAGTTCATTGAGAAAATCCACTAGCTTGGAGAACAGACCTTTTTCTATTGGGGATTGGCTCTTTTTGATTTTCTCTTGCAGGTATCGCTGGGGAACTTGTTTTTGGATGAGGACTTTGGCCAGTTTGCCCAGCTCGGCCATTATATCGGATTGCTGGGGAGTGTTTTGTCCGGTAGGGGCTACCTGTTTGCGTTGCAATTCCAATAGCAAGGTTTTGTATTCTTCCTGCATCTGCTGAAACCGGAGTACTGAACCGCCTTTGTCCGGGTGCAGTTGTTTGGCTAATGTGCGGTATCGTTGCTTTGCCTGTTCCAAGTCGGTTATGTTCTGAAAATAGTTCATGCGTCTGTTATAATTGGTTGTAATCTTCGGGTGTGAGGCTGAAGTGTTCCAGTATGAGCCGCAACTGCTCAAAATTGTAGGTGTGCTTGCGCATGTGGCCAGCTCGGCTGATTCGTTCCTTTAGTTCCGGGCATAGGTCGATTTCATTGCGCAGTAACTGCAAGGCACTTCGGATGGAGATGCTGTCCGGGTACAGCTTTTTTACCAAATCCTGCTTCAATACGGTTCTACGGAAGGTCATAAGCGTTCGGATTAAGCGGTGAATACAATGCAAAAAGCCCTGAAAAAGCTTGTAAATGCAGGCTTGTCAAGTGCTTTGACACTGCTTTTTCTTCCTTTTCAGGACTTCTGAGGATGTTCAAAATGCTTTTGGGTGCTTCCAGAGAATAATTCAAATGCTTTTGTGGATACACCCAATTTTGAAGTGTATAACCAGCCTGAATTATCCTGCTTTGCCGGAATACTGAGATGCTTTGGATGACTTTGCCGGAATTGGCACTAAAAACCGAGAGTGTTCGGTGAAAATGGTGGATACAAACAACAAAAAGCCCCGGAATAGGACTTACTTGAAGGTAATAATCGAGTATGTTGGGCATAATTTTTCAATTATACCCTTGACGGATAGCGAAGCTAAGATATAGAAAAATAGAAACTACGAAAGTGAAAAATAGTAATGTTTTATTTTTTTTGTGGATACTGGGCATATAATTGAACCATACGAACAAAACACGCAACAATCTCCCTGCCTTGGTTTTAGTATGGTTTTGCAATTTTCACATTCATAAAAGAATTGGCAGGAATTCTCGGGCATTGCTTCTTCTTTTTGGTATCCGCAGTTGGGGCAAGTGATTGTTGATTTATGTTTTATTTCCATGAGCTAAATTTAACAGTCGATTTTACAATCATCTTTCATGTTTTTATTTTCGATTTGAAGTGTGGTATGGTTGATTCCAAACTCGTGTTCGAGTTCATGTTGTAAATCGCCTATAAAATTGTCATCAATGCCTTCAGGTATTATCAGGTGGGCTGTTAGTGCCACCTTTGTTGTACTCATCGCCCAAATGTGCAAGTCGTGAATGTTTTCCACTCCTTTTTGTACCAATAGAAATTCTCTGACTTTTTCGAGGTTGATATGTTTTGGTACGGCATCTAAGGCTAAATCGACAGAATCAGTAAACAATCGCCAAGTTCCCCAAAGGACAACGGTAATGATAAGGAAACTTGTAACCGGGTCAATCCATTGTTCTCCGGTAAGGTTGATTAACAAACCTGCCACAACAACACCCAGCGATACCCCGGCATCGGCTGCCATGTGCAGAAATGCGCCTTTTATGTTAATGTCGTCTTTCTGGCCTTTCATAAAAAGCAAGGCAGTTAGAGTATTGATAACCACACCAATGGCGGCAACAATCATTACCTGACTGCCGGCCACAGGTTCAGGGTTTTTAAATTTACCAATGGCATCCCATGCGATAACAGCTACCGCACCAAACAACAGAAGGGCATTTAAGATTGAAACAAGGATGGTAGTTTTTCGAAGCCCGTAGGTGTATTTGCCCCGTGGTTTGATGGATGCAAGCCACATGGCCGTCCACGCAAAAACAAGACCAAGCACATCGCTGGCATTATGTCCTGCATCAGCGAGCAGGGCAGATGAGTTAGCAATTAAACCGTAAATGATTTCAACGGCAATAAAAGTTACATTTAAGCCAATGCCCAGAGCAAAGGCTCTTCCATAACTTTTGTTTGTTGCATGTGAATGACCGTGTGAATGCGCCATAATTTTACTGATTTAATTTCGTGGTGCGTACATGATGATTGCCATCCCGATAAGTGCCACGATTCCTCCAATTATATCGTACCTGTCGGGGATAAAACCGTCCACTTTCCAACCCCATAATATCGCCATAATAATGAAAATTCCCCCATAAGCGGCATACACACGCCCAAAGTTAGCAGACTGCCATGTTGCCACAACACCATAAATTATAAGAATTATCGCACCTATTGCCCCAAACCACCAAGGTTTGTTCTCCCTGAGCCATAGCCAAATCATGTAACCACCGCCAATTTCGCAAAGTCCAGCTAAAACAAATAAAAGTATGGAATAAAATATTCTCATAAGAACCTATTTCCCAAGTTTTAATATTCTGAAAGCTCCCCTAACAACAATCAAAAAGACAATGGCTCCGATAATCAGGTCAGGGAATTTCGATTTGGTAAGCAATACCAAAACTCCGGCAACAATAACACCTGCATTAATAATCACATCATTAGAGGTGAAAATCATGCTGGCTCTCATGTGTGCTTCTTTGCTTTTTGCTTTTTGAAGCAGGTACAGGCAAACTGCATTGGCAATTAAGGCAAGGATGGAAACTCCAATCATAATTCGATAATCAGGCATTGCCTCTGAACCAATAAAACGCCTTACGACCTCGACCATTCCCAATAAAGCAAGCGTAAGTTGAAAGTACCCACTTAAGCGAGCTACTTTCTTTTTACGCAATACACTTGAACCAACAGCCCAAAGGCTTAAGCCATATACAAAAGAATCAGCTAACATATCCAGAGAATCAGCTACCAAGCCCATTGATTTAGCTATAACACCAGTTGTTATTTCAATTACGAAGAATCCTAAATTGATTAGCAAAACAGACCAAAGTAGCCTTGATTGAACTTCGGAACCTTCAATCACAACCTCCATTTCGTTAATAGGATTTGATTGTGTGAGTTTTGCACCAAAGTTTAATGATTCTAAGCGGGAAAATATTTCTTTATCTTCCTCTGAATGGTAAACCGTAAGGTTGCGGTTTTCAATATCGAAATCCAATTTCTTGATGGTTTGTAATCCTTCCAATTTCATCCGAATCATATTTTCTTCGGATGGACAATCCATTTTTGATATATGATATTCTGTTTTTATCATAATAACCAACGTTTTACTTTCGCCATATATTCTTTATACTCATCGCCTAAAGAGGCTATTAAAAACTCTTCCTCCAACCTTACCTGAACCTGAATAACGATTATACCTGAAACTAAAACAACGGCAGTAACTACATTTGGAATTATTAAGAATAAACCAATAAAAACGATAATTACACCAAGGAAAATCGGATTGCGTGAAATACCAAATAAACCGGTTGTAATAAGGTTAACTTTATTCTCATTGTCGATGCCAATTCGCCATTCATTCGCCATATTGCGTTGTGCAATAAAGATGGTTATAAATGAAAGATGCAGTAACCCATAACCTATCCAAACCAAATTATCAGATTTAAGGCTTTCGATTGGCGTCAAAAAAAGCATTTGTGAAGGTGTAAAAGCATTTATTGTAATGGTAATAAATGCGATGGCCGAAATAACCTTATATGCCTTGCCCACATAATTTATTGCAGTTTCTTCCTTGCTAAACTTAAACGGATTAATACCGGTTCGTTTGTAAGTTAAGTAGCTAGGTATTACAAATAATGCGACCAAGAATATGCAGTAGAAAACAAATAAGTACATGTTTTTATTTTTAAGTGCATACTATGTGTTTTAATTTCCCAAATCGAATCTATAACTTACAGACAATGACGGATACCGAGTTTCAATCATCATGGCTGAAAGCGTTAGATTATCTGTGGCTGTCCATGCTAAGCCTTCGTGAAAATTTAAACCATCATAAGACCCAAAAACGGTAAGCTTTTCGAGAAAGATAGCAGATAGTCCCGAAAGGAAAAATGGGTTTTCGAAATCCTTAAATACAGATGCTGCTCCCACATAACCCTGTAACGCAAATGATTCGCTAAACTCCACTGTTTTAGTAATCATCCCATAAACAGACTGGTCACTACCCCCTGTCCGGACACTACCAGTACCAACAATAACGCCCGGATACCATTTGTCTTCATTTTCAGCTAAAGGCTGAATACGTAAACTCCATATGGGGTCTTTTGCCTTAAAAGCATAGCCTACCCCTGCGTCCATCCAGTTTAAAACGCCATATCGTATATTAGCCACAGCATATTCGTCATCAGAAGTAGGCATTGCCAATGCCGATACAAGCAAATTGTTTTTTGCAATTATACCACCGCTGCTACCGCCCGAGCAAGCCGGACAATTTGGACCGCACTCTTGGCTATAACCCTTGCTGGTAATAAAGAACATCCCTGCAATTACAACGAAAAATCTAAACAAGTTTCTACTATTTTTCATGACTCAGTTGTTTAGTATTCTTTGTAAAGGTATTTGTTGTTCACTGCAACTTGTTTGCAAACTTATTACACTGGTTGCACACGCCTTTAATGACATGGTTTATTGTTTTTGGTTCAAATCCAACAGGTAATACAACCTGAGGTATCGGAATCTCTCTTAAACAATAGGCACGATTGCATTCAGAGCAATAAAAATGAACATGCTGCCATTGGGGACTACAATCACATTCTTCATCACATACCGAGTATTTCAGCGAACCAGAACCATCGTCAATGGTGTGAACAATTAAATGCTGCTGAAACAACGTCAAAGTCCTAAACAATGTCGATTTATCAATCGTCTCCAATACGGCTTCCAAATCCAATAAGCTAAAGATTTCAGTCTTTTGGGAGATGGCATCAAGCACCAACAGCCTGATGGCTGTTGGTTTGATACCGCTTTTTTCCAGTCTTTTTAAATACTTATCTGTTTCCATCGATATAAAATTACAAATGGAGTATTCACCATTATAAAACTAACCGTACATGCTTTACAATTCAACTGCCGACAATTCAGCAAGCGCTTTTTGGTAATCGCGTTCAGCCTCCAAGGTTCGGTTCACCATATTGTAGTACAGGCCTAATTCGACCATGTAATCTAATAGGGAAATCTCACCCGAATCGAGCGCTTTTTTGAGCAACACGGTACTGTTCGCCGTTGTTAACGATTGTCGGTAAGCCTCGGCTATGTTTTTCAACCCCACAGCGCGGTTATACTGAATTTGAAGCTGGTTGTAAAATTGTTGTTTGCTATCGGTTTCGCGCGATTGGGCTGCAATAACCGCTGCATTTGCCTGTTTTACACGATTCTTGTTTTCCCACAAAGGGACTGAAACGCCAACTGTAAGACCTTGGAAGTTTTGTCCAACCACCTTTTCACTCATGTAACCTGCCGAAAACGTTGGCAATGACATCGCTTTGTTCAATGAAACCTGCTTTTGGCTTACTACAACTTCTTGTTTGATGTAAGCCAGAATGGGATTCTTTTGTTCGGCCTGTACATACCACTCGTCAAAATTAAGCAGAGGTTGATTCTGGTTAAAATTCGCCTCATCCATGGATAAATCCATTCCTCCATTCAGCCTTTTAAGTTGAGACAAAAGTGCATTGCGTTCAACTTCAATACCTGATAATTCACCTTTAATGGCAGAGAGGCTCAACTGCGCTTTGTTGTATTCCAATATATTGGCATCACCGCTATTTAAACGGTTTTGATACCCTGTTGCAATGGTTTCGGCATGTTGCAACCTTATTTGCAACTCCTTTTTCAGGGCGTTGAAATAGATCAACTCAATGCAATACTGTTTTGCTTCCAACAAAAGGTGCATTCTTTCAGCTTTGTATTGCCATTCGACCAAACCATTGCGCTCATTGGCAATTTTGCTTTTCTTGCCGGTGATAGTTGGAATATCAAATGTTTGAACGATGCTGAAATCGGTACGATTTCCTATATCAACCGGATTACCCCAAAGATAGTTGAAGCCAACCTCGGGGTTTGTAAGGTATATCCCGGTTTTGTTTTCTAACTTTTGTGATTCGGCCGTCTCTCTAAGCGCCTTTAATGTTTGATTGTTTTCTTCAATCGCTTTCAAGGCCGTTTCGATACCGTTTTGGGCATTAAGCGAAATAGTCGCAAACAATGCCATTATACTGATTACTATTGCTTTCATGTGATTATGTTTTTGTTTTTCATTTGCCACATGGAACTCGCATGTAATTCTCCTCATTGATTTTGTTTGTAGCGAACATGCTCGTTTCATATTAATCTTGTTTTTCGGTTATTTCATCATCTTCCATCACCTCTCTTACAATTGTTTTGTTTGTAAGAAGGTACATGATTGGGATGATAAAACCGTTTAGTAATGTTGATGTTAACAATCCACCAAGAATAACCTTGGCCATCGGACTTTGGATTTCATTGCCCGGCAAATCACCACCTAAAGCAAGTGGAACCAGTGCAAAAGCAGATGATAAGGCTGTCATCAATATGGGATTCAGGCGGTCTAAGGAACCATGAATTACGCTTTCAAACTTTGACAAACCTTCGTTTTGCAAATCGTTGTAACGTGAGATGAGCAGCATTCCGTTTCGGGTTGCGATACCAAATAGAGAGATAAAACCAATAATTGCAGGAATGCTAATTATTCCACCTGTAAAAAATATAGTAAAAACGCCACCAATAAGAGCAATTGGAAGATTCAAGAGTATTACCACCGATTCGGTTACACTTCTGAATTGGGCAAATATCAGCAAGAAAATAACCATAATTGAGAAAATGGAAGTAATAAGCAGCGTTTTTGATGCTGCTTCTTCGCTTTCAAATTGCCCTCCGTACTCAATGTGATATCCTTCAGGCAAAGTAATTTTCTCATTCACCGTTTTTTGAATATCATTTACAACGCCTCTCAAATCACGCTCAGCAACATTGGCCGAAATAACAATCTTTCGGGCAACATTTTCCCTATTGATTGTATTGGGGCCGGTTGATGATGTAATTTCCGCAATGTTTCCCAGTGGTATCATCCGTCCGTTGGCATCCACTATCAGGCTTTTGATTCTGTCGGCTGTTTCCCTGCTATCGTCATTTACTTTTAGGGTGAGGTCGAAAGACCTGTTGCCTTCATACACCTGAGAAACGACCTCGCCTGCCAACATAACATTAATAATCTCACCAAATTCAGGAAGGGTAATACCATATTTTGCCATCACCTCCCTTTTAGGAACAATCTTTAATTGCGGCCGTTCTATCTGTTGTTCCACATTCAAGTCGGCAATTCCGTCAATGCCTTCGATGGAAGCTTTAATTTGGTTTCCCAACGAGAACATCTTATTCAGGTCAGTACCAAACAGCTTGATTGCGATATTGGCTCGTGTTCCTGAAAGCATCGCGTCGATACGGTGAGAAATGGGTTGTCCTATCTCAATATTGACACCGGGTAACACTTTCATCTTTTCACGAATTTCAGCCAATACCTCGTCTTTTGAGCGTTTATCGAGTGTAAAGGGTGCTTCAATTTCCGACACATTCACGCCCAAGGCATGTTCATCCAATTCGGCACGACCGGTTTTACGAGCAACAGTTTGGACTTCGGGAATTGAGAGGAGAATATCTTCGGCTATACGCCCTATCTTGTCCGACTCATCAATTGAAATACCCGGAACGGTGCTTACATTAATCGTAAATGAACCTTCGTTAAACGGCGGTAAGAAACTTCTGCCCAAAGAAAAGAAAACGATTAAAGATGCAACCAAAACCACACCGGTAGTACCAATTACCCACTTTTTGTGATTAAGAGTCCATCTGAGGGCTTTTTCATATACATTCTTTAGTCTCCGTACTATAAAGGGTTCTTGCTCAGGCTTGTCGTTTTTTCGGGGTTTGCCCAATAAATAACTGCATAAAACCGGTGTAAGGGTAAGCGCCACAATGGTAGATGCTATTAATGCCGCAATGAATGCTACACCAAGAGGAGCCAACATGCGACCTTCCATACCGGAAAGAAAGAACAGGGGAACAAAACTGGCTATAATGATGAGCGTTGAGTTCAAGATAGGCATTCGTACTTCTTTAGACGCTTCGAAAACAACTGTCATTATTGATTTTTGCTCCTCAATAGGTTTCAGCCTGTTTTCCCTTAACCGTTTAAATACATTTTCCACATCTACAATAGCATCATCCACCAAAGAGCCAATAGCAATAGCCATGCCCCCCAAACTCATTGTATTGATGGTAAGCCCCATGAATTTGAGCGAGAGTATTGCAAAAACCAAAGAAAGAGGAATCGTTACAAGAGAGATAATGGTTGTACGGGCATTCATCAAGAAGATAATCAATATAATTATCACAAAAAATCCTCCTTCGTAGATGGATTTTTTCACATTATTGATTGAATTATCAATGAAACGAGCCTGACGGAAAATATCTGTGGCTATTTTCACATCTGCCGGCATGGTTTTTTGCAAGTCGGCAAGCGAATTATCCAGTTTTTGAGTTAAATCTAATGTGCTGGTTGCCGGTTGCTTGGTGATGGTCAATAAAACAGCAGGTTTGCCATGGTTTGACGCAATACCCAATTTAGGCGCTTTATTGCCAATTTGCACATCTGCAATTGTTTCGAGTAATATCGGAACATCATTGGTTGTTTTAATGACAGCTTTACCCAATTCAGAAGCCTTATTGGTGGAAAGTACGCCCCGTATAATGTATTCGTTTCCAAATTCGTATAAAACACCTCCAGCGGCGTTCTGATTCATTTCTGTAACTACGCTTATCACTTCATCCATCCCGATGCCGTAATGCTTCATCTTTTCAGGATTGAGTAAAATCTGGTATTCCTTTATTTCGCCTCCAAGCACTGTAACCTGCGCTACTCCGCCTGTGGACAACAGACGTGGACGGATAGTCCAGTCGGCCAATGTCCGTAAATCTTGCAATGAAGTGGAATCGGCTGTAAGACCGACTATCATTACTTCACCAAGTATCGATGATTGAGGTCCTAATGTTGGGTTTCCAACATTTGAGGGCAACGCATCTTTCACTACAGATAATTTTTCTGAAACGATTTGACGGTCGCGGTAAATATCCGTTCCCCAGTTAAATTCAACCCATACAATAGAAAATCCGGTGGTTGAAGATGAACGGACACGGCGCACATCTGTAGCTCCATTCAATGCCGTTTCAACAGGAAAAGTAACCAGGCGTTCCACTTCTTCGGGCGCCATCCCCTTTGCTTCTGTCATCACCACTACGGTAGGTGCATTCAAATCGGGAAATACATCCACTTCCATATTAACCGCAGTATAAGTCCCTGTCAGCATTAATAATATGGATGCCACTAAAACAACCATCCGATTGTTTAGCGAAAATTTTATTATTTTATTTAACATTGCGAATCGTGTTTAGGGTTAATGAGAGTGACCTTCTGGCATTACCGATGACGTTGCAGCCAGTTTTACCTGATACACACCAGTTACAACTACCTTATCACCATTGGTCAACCCGGAAAGGATTTGTACCCTTTCGCCGTTGTTTTGACCAAGCGTTACCTCCTGCTTTTTATAACCTTCTTCATCCAATTGCAGGTAAACAAAATTCAGTCCTTGTTCCTCTGTAATTGAAGAAACGGGCACAGAAATAACATCATTCTGAGGAGATGATAAAAGGTAAACTTCGGTAAATGCACCCGGAATAAAGTCCCCGATATTGTCAAATTCAAAAGTTACCGGAATGTAAAAAGTCTGGTCACCCGACGATTTTCCGTAGGATAATAACTTCCCATTCAAATCGGATAGTCTATAAAGGGTGTTATCGTAAGCGGGCTTAAAGTTGGCGCTGTTTATGCTTTTAAGCATTTTGTAATGCCTCTCCGATACTTCCGCCCTTAATTGCAAGCGCTTGTTTTGCGAAACGGTTGCTATTGGCTGACCCACTGAAACATACTCACCCTGCGCTACCAACCTGTTTTTAATATATCCGCTAATCGGGGAGGATACACTAACACCTGTTGCCGTAATATTGAGCGACTGTGCCTCGTAAGCTGTTTTTGCCGTTTCATAACGCAGCTTGGTTTGTTCAAACTCTTTTGTCGAAATAATCTGGTCTTTTACCAGAATTTCAGCACGTTGGTATTCTTTCAGCGCTGTTTCGTAAGCAATTTTCGCTTTAGCCGCAGGGTCGCCCTCTAGCAGTTTTTTGGCTGATATAGTTACAAGCGATTGACCGGCACTCACAGCAGTGCCTTCAGTAATCGAGGAGTTTGTAAATGAAATAATTCCATTTGATGTGGCTGCAATAACAACTTCATTACCCTGTGGAGCCTGTATTTGTCCGCTTGTTTTAATGGCACTGTAAAAAATTCCGGGAGATACGGTTTCCGTAGTAAGCTTTGCTAATTCAGCCTGCTTTTTTGAAAAAGAAATCTCATCGGTATGTTCACTTTCTTTCTCATGATTGTGACCATCACCATCTTCATGGTTAGCTTCGTCTGTTGAGTGGTCATGCCCATCGCCTTCCTCATGTTCATGGCCTATTTCATCGGAATGATTGTGACCATCACCTTCTGAATGTTCTTGGCTTTTGTCAGAGGAGTGGTCGTGCCCATCGCCTACCTCATGTTCATGCCCATTGTCAACTTCTTCGGCATGTGTTTCTGCGGCATGACCGTGCTCATCTGTTTTTTTTCCTTTGCAGCCAGTAAAAGCAATTAAACTACTAATTACTAAGAGACTGATGTTGTATTTTAATGTTCTCTTTATTGAAAGAGCTATAATTTTCATTGACATCTTGTGTTGATTTTATTTGTTGTTAAAACTTTATTTACTTTACTGATTCGTAATAGTGGTTGAATGTTTCCTCGTTCTTAAAGAAAACCAGTTCCGGTTTCCCTTTATCTTTAAGCCCAATTAATGCTTCGGACTTGTTGATTGAATCCCCCGAAAAAGCATCGCGAACCATTGCAACTTTCGTAAAGTGATTTACCAAATGATTGAAGCATTTTTGGCTACAGAAATAATAAACCTTGTCATTATAAACGACTTTTGAAGTTTTATGAATCTGTAAGTTATCGCCGTTCATACAAGCCCATTCGCCGGGAATTTCCTTGCCATACCAAGCCCATTTGTGATACAGAAACTTGGTATCGCACCCATAGGTGTAGAAAGTAAGAACAGAAAATGTGACAACTATCAATATGCTAAAACTGATAATCAGTGTTCGATTAAACTTTTTGTCCTCGATTTCCTGTTTTTCCCGTAATTGATGCTTGCTTAACTTCTTCTTTTTCATGTCAAAAAGATTAAGATAAACATGCAGACCAGCTGTTTTGCCGGCCTGTTAATTGAAACAAAAGTTAAGCAATTGCAGGAGGTGCCCGAAGTAAGTGGGCGGTATAGAAATATTGTTTTTTGAAAATGGCATGGTTGCCAAAAAAGGTTGTGGGAATGTCGATTACAGGTGGAGTTTCGATTTGAATTACAACTCCAGCTGTGAAAAAATTGAGATGGTCAGATAAAGACTTGTTTAAAGATATGGTGCTAGTCCTTTCTGATACCAGAATATTAAATGCGTGACAATGTGTGTCTGGCTTTTCCTGATTTTGCCCATGAACAGGCACCTCACAGGCCGATTCCTCTTCAGATGAGTGCGAAATCTCAAAATGGTGATGATGCGGCACAACAGTATGAGCCAATATAATCAGCCCAGCCAAAAAGGTAAATATCCTTTCTATATGTTGTCCTTTAAAATTCACCTGCTTCTAAAGATTAATCAATTATATAACGCCAAAGATATAAAAAAGTTGATGCAACCGGGTTGCAAAGTTTATTTGTCGCAGCTGGGACACACCCCTCTCACTACCATGTTCACACTTTCTAGTTGAAATTTGGCTGGTAAATTAATTTTGGGAACGGCTACATCTGTAAGGCAATAAGTCTGCCCACAAACGGTACATAAAAAATGAACATGAAGGTCTTCGGGGTGGCATTCACAGGCTTCTTGGCACAAAGCATATTTTACCGAACCCGTGCCATCATCGATGCTGTGAATTAGCTTGTTTTCTACAAAAGTTTTAAGCGTTCGGTACAATGTGGTCTTGTCCGCCTTTTCAAATTTGTTTTCCAGCTCCGGTAAACTTATGGCTGTTTTTTGTTCATTCAAGACCTGCAAAACCAACTGTCGCATAGAAGTTGGTTTGATGTTCCGGGTTTGGAGTTGTTTGTCAATATCTTCTTTCATTTGCAAGATTACAAAAAACAGTGAGTTAATAATTCAAGCCATTAATGGTAAATGTTGCCAAAGTTTCCTGCCCATAATGCCAGCAGAAGAAAAGGCTAATATTCCAATATTAAAAATGCGAAGAATCGTTCTTTGCCTATCTGAATAGAGTGTAGCAAATTCGGCATTGTGTTTAGCTTGTGTTAATTATGCCCAGATTCTGTTCCTCATTATTTTGCTGATTAAATTACAACATCCTAACAATCTCTGTAATTGACTGTGCCGTATAAGTACCGGGCACTTCCTTCTTTTGAAACACCATGAAATACTTGAAATTATCTCCAGCTTTTTCTGCCCACTTTTTACCAAGTAGGTTTTTGGCTCGACTTTCATCGTTATCCAAATAGTCTCCCTTTGTTTCAATGAGAATCAGGTTTCCATTTCTGGTGAAAATGATGAAGTCGGGATAATGGTTGCTTTCAAATCCGTTTAGGGCAAATCCCCGTTTCTCAATATTCCGGTGCCAGAACAAAACATTTTCAAGAGATGCAATATTCATGATTACCTCCTGCTCAAACCCATTCATTGAGGCTTCTGCTTCGTATAGCGACTTGTCAATGGCACTGCTTGGGCTTATTTGAGTTAATTCATTGGGGAACTTAAAGCTTGGTTTTACCAAGATATTATTGGTGTCTAAAAGCTTTTGAAACTGCTCTCTTGCGTATTCCGATTCAAGTTCTTTTACTTTTGCCTTTATCTTGCTGATGTACAAGAATTCATTGTTGATAATGTCTCGTATCTGGTCGTTGTGCAAATCCTCAAAAACACGGGTCACATACTTTGTTATGTCTTCATGCGAAATAGGGGTCATGTCACCCAATTTACGGACGATGAGCTGTGTGATGTCTTTAATCTGAGTCTCTTTGGGCTTTGACAGAATTGTATCAACAAGAATGGCTTTTGCTCTAATTGAAACTTTCTGTTTTGTTGCAGTATGCTTCGATTCGTTGTAATCCACCTGAAATACTTCTGTATCTGTGTCATCGAAATTGATTTCGGTGCTTTTTGAAGCAAGTTTAAACCCTTTTAAAAGACTGTTGCGGTTCAATAATTGCTCCTCCTGCTTCAATTCCTCAAACATGATGGTGTCATGCAGTTCATCTGCCGGAACTTTTCGATAGAACTGAGGAATTGCCAAGTCGTTTACCACATCAACAAAAGGGTCTTCAATTCTATATTTCTTTGGCTGTTTACCCATTTCCCGTAATAAATAGTCAGTATTATCTTCTGTGTAGGACTCTGCTTTTTGCTCGAATGATTTACCCTCTGATTCGCCCTTTTGAGTAATTTGCTTAACAATATCAGTTGTACTTCCTATCTGGTTGGAATCCAACTCGACATTTGGGTCAAAATCAATTTCTTCAATGTTAATTTCGTCAACAGGAACCTTACCATCTTCTGAATTACCAGAAGACACCGGGCTTGTTCCAAATAGCTCTTGTTGTAGTACCTCATTGTTGGTCAATTCAACCTCAGGCTCTTCTTCAGCATAATAGTCCTCTTTGCTAAAGCCTGAATCTTGTAAGGCTTTCACAATATTATCTAAGGTCTCCTGAAATTTGGAACTTGCTGATAATACAAATGAAAGGTTAAGCAATGGGCTTTGGTGCTTGGTTACATGTGGTTGGCGGAGAACACGACCGAGTATTTGCTCCACATCCACTGCTGATGACTTATCGGCCAATGAAGCCAAGATATAGGCATTGGGACAATCCCATCCTTCTTTAAGCGCATTGACAGTAATAATATAACGAACTTCGCAATCCTTGGCCATCAGATTGATACCCTTTAACTCATCCAAACCACTCACTTTGATTTTGATTTGCTCTTCGGGAATCCTCAGTTTCGTTAATTGCTCTTTGATGTGAATGTAGGTTGTGTTGTCCTTCCCCTTAATGTTCGATTGCGCTTGGAACAGAATGATAGGGCGGATGTATTTGCCTGTCACTTTTTCTTCCTCAATGGCCAGCAACTCCAGTTGTCGTTGTAAATGCAAAGCACTGGTAATGACCTCTTCCTTTTTATGGTGATTGTAAACAATTACCGGAAGCTTTACCATGTGCTCTTTCTTGAGAGCCATTGCATTTACAAAGCTGATGATGTTGCTGTTTTCTTTAGGAGTTGCTGTTAAATCCAAAACTACAGAGGGATTCAGATTATTCAGCATCTCCACACTTAATACGCTTTCGGCATTGTGGCTTTCGTCAACAACGACAACAGGATTTAATGACCGTATCACATTTATCAAAGCCGTTTCATCAGTGTCATCAATCACTAAATCCTTATCAACAAAACCCCGAAATTGTTCTAAAGCTCCATTTTGCTCATATACCTTACGGTCATCCTTTTTTGTTGAATTAATTCGGATGCTGCTGAAATTGAATACAAAAATATTCAGCTGTTCTTTTGCCGAGGTTGGATTAAATCCGGCGCCCTGTAATAATTCCTCTTTTTCAAAGACTTCGACCCGATTGCCAAATAGAGCATTCAGTTTCTCTCTGTAAGGATGTGTAGGGTTTGATAGATGTCCGGCTGTTTGCTGCAAAAGATTCGACCAAGGAACCAACCATACGACCGCTTTGGGTCTTGTAACATCAAACGACTTGAAAATTGAATGAAGTGCATTACAAGCAATAAAAGTTTTGCCCCCTGCTGTAGGGACTTTGATAGCAATATGTGTAGCTCCCGGAATATTGTTTTTGTAAGGGCGCATGCCTGAATAGGAGCCATCTAAGTTGGCTTGGTATTTCCCTACTTTATCTTCCCAAAATTGATTAAACGCTTTTGCAGAATCCTGAAAGGTGTTTAAATATTCAAGAAACTTGTCTAAGTCGTTGATTACTTGTTGTTGATATGGTTTTAATTCCACTTTTCTATGAGTTTGTCGTTACTATTCAATTGTTAATAACCGTTCAATCCAATTGTTAAAACGTGGGCATTTTTCCCGAATTTTTTCCAGACCAATTTCCTGTGCCAACAACGAACCATATACAACCTTACTGTAATCATCAATAATTCTATCCAACCTTTTTGACGGAGCGGTTGTTTTTCCATCGTTAATATTCTCAGGATTACTAAAAGCTTTATCAGTCTCCAAAAGATAGTCATAGTCTTTAAACTCATCGGATTCAAAATTATCCTCTATGACTGTAATATCGCTGAAAAGTAATGCTTCGAACTCATGCAACTGGATATATGGAATAAATCTATATCGAATTGATTCGTCAATTTCTTCAAGCATTGAATTCTCAAGAAATGTTATTCTATCACTTTTGTTTACAATTGCTTTTGCTTCTTCCCATTTAGGAAATGCGTGAAATGGATGTATGCCATAATAGTCGATTAGGGTTGTGACATAAACCCCTGTATCTTTAAGGTGCAGCTCAACTTGTTTTTTCAAATGCTCCCAAGCAACTATGCCACCTTTCGACTTTTTAATTTTGGGCGTTTCCAAAAATATGTCATGAGCATTAAAGGCTGGTTGCAAAACATCATTACAGAATATTTGCTCAGTTGGCCCTTCACCAATTATTATAATTCTCTTCATTTTGAAAAAGGTTGAGCAGAGTTAATAATATTTCGTTCCCATAATTCGCCAAGGGTATGTTCTTCAAGCCAACCTTTTAACTTGCTTTCATCTAAGCGTTTGAATATGGATTGGTTTTCTATGGTGCTGCGGTCAACGGTAACAATGTCGTTTGTTTCAAAGCAATCAACAAGGTTAACAGACTGGGTTGAAATAATTAATTGTGTTTTATTTGAAGCCAATTTTATTAAACCTGCCAATTTTTGTATTGCTTGCGGGTGAAGTCCTAGTTCCGGTTCGTCAATAACTATAACGGCAGGTGGCTCCGGTTGCATTAACACCGTAGCTAGAGCAATGAAACGCAATGTGCCATCTGAAAACTGATAGGCATTGAAATTTGAATCTAAATCTCCTTTTTCTACCCATCGTAATTCAATTTCATTTTTCTTCAACTTTTTAGGTTGCAGAATAAACCTGTCGATATAAGGAGCTATGGATTTCACTGTTTTTTCAATGCGTTTAAAAACCTTTGGATGTTCTTCTTGCAAGTAATATAGAAATGCCGGAAGATTTCGTCCATCGGTTTTAAGGGAATCATTATCATTGATGTCACATTCACGACGTAGCATTGAAGTTGCAGATGTGTCATGGAAATGATATATCTGAATATTTGAAAGATAATTGTTTATATAAGTATAACGTCGGCTGGACATTGTTGATATTTTACTCTCTTCAATATTTGTAGAGTTAAAATAATTTTGATAATCATTATCTTTAGAAACATCATAGCCGTATCCTTCTTCACCAATAAATAGCCCTCCTTGACTATCTTGCTCAAGTTTGAACCAAAAGGCATTGTTTGTATTCCCATCCTTGGTGAAGATTATTTTTCCGTATAAAATTTCAGTAATCTTCCGGCCAAAATAAAGGATGTTATCCGCTTTCTCGTCAATAACAAAACGAGCTAATTGACGATTGTAAATGGCATCCAACATCTTGAAAAAGGACACAAAATTACTCTTCCCAGCACCATTGCTTCCAATAAACACATTGATTGGTTTTAGTTCCAACTCTAAGTGCTTTATTGATTTAAAACCTTTTATTTCTATATATTCAATCATAACTGTTCAGGTTTAAAACCGGGTTATATCCCTTGGGATTTTCTTAAACGTAATATGATATTTCTGCATCAAACTGTCATCTAGCACACAGTTATCTGCATAAATAGTGTATTGCTCTGCTTTGGTTTTCAGTTTTCGTAAAAAACTGTCATCCAGAGTTGTAAGTTCGTTTTTGTAATAATAAAAGTAATACGCCGATGAATTGCTAACTCCTAAAAGATGTTCTTCTTTTTGGTTGACAGCCTTATATGATTGGCGGGTCTCCGAAAACCAAACATACTCACGTATTTTCTCAAAGCTAACCTCTTCGTTTAGCATGTCGTTTTCAAGGAAAAGGGGTTTTCCCAATTGGTAATAATCAAAGCTACCACCAGTACCTTCTGTATTTTTACCATTTTCGCCATACCCTATAATAACTCTTTTTACTCTTTCGGCTGTTATGTTTTTGGCATAATCTTCCATTTCAATTAAAATGAATTTTCGATTACCTCCGTCTTGCTTATTGAGTTTTAAAACAGCATGAGCTGTTGTGCCCGAGCCTGCAAATGAGTCGAGAATGAGGGAGTTTTTATTCGTTGAAATATTTATTATCTTATCTATTAACTTTGTTGGTTTTGGAGTTGTGAAATCTGTTTCGTGTTGAGAAAAAATTGATCTAAATTCTTTCCGAGCTTCTTGGTTATCTCCTGCAAACTCCCTTAACCACAAGGTCGAAGGAACAACACCACCAACTTCATTCTTAAACCGCTTGAATCGAGGCCTACCTTTCCCGTCAGCACCCCATGTTATCAGATTTTTTTTAAGGTTCTCCTTATGTCTTTCTTTTGAATATCTCCAAACGGAGGTTTTTTGAGGCCATATCTCTTCCATTGTATTGGGATTTACAATTGGATAATAAAGGTTTGGTCTTTCTTCTGCATTTTTATTGCAAGTATAGTCACTAGAAGTCCAAGCTCCTCGTGGGTCATTATCTGGATTTTTATATCTATTATCTTGAAATTCAGTTCTTGCCAATTTAGATAAAGTAAATCCATTGGGGTCGTCTTTGTAAGCTTTTGTTCTTTTAGCATATACTATGATATAATCATGCATATCTGAGAAATAGGTTGCATCACTTTGAGGCGATTGCTTCTTTTGCCAAATTATTGTATCTATAAAATTTCTTCCTCCAAACACTTCATCGCAAACTAATCTTAGATTAGCCTGCTCATTATCATCAATCGAAATGAATATGGCGCCATCAATAGATAATAATTTATGAAGTAATTTTAAACGAGGGTACATCATACACAGCCATTTATCATGCCTTGATAAATCCTCCGCCTCTTTGCCTACAACTTTGCCAAGCCATTTCTTAAACTTTGGGTCACTCACATTGTCATTGTAAATCCAGCCTTCATTTCCTGTATTGTAGGGGGGGTCAATGTAGATACAGTCTATCTTTCCTTCGTATTCAGGCAGTAAAGCTTTTAGGGCTTCTAAATTGTCGCCATGAATGATTTTGTTTCCACTATTGGTTTCCTTTGGGGCTTGCTCTCCATTATCGAATCCGTAAACATGGTCTAAAATCTTGTATGGTACATCCATGTGGTGGTTAATCACCTTATCTTTTCCTATCCAATTAAGCGTTGGCATTGTTGCTTTGTGTTATTTTTCATGTTTGGTTGATACAATCAGTTCTCTGGCATCAACATTTAGTTTCGCTGCTATTTCAATCATGGTTTCTATACCGGGTTGCGATTCATTGGTACACCACCTCGAAACTGTGGTTAAGCTTTTTCCCAACTGTTCAGCCAACCATTTATTTGTTTTATTCTGCTCAGCCAGAACAATTTTCAACCTGTTTATCTGCTTTCGTTCAGTCATAATACGCAAATTACGTGTATTTTTTTAACCATGAGGCTAATTTATAAAACTAAAATGAAAATACTAAATACTCTGCAAAATAATTTTGAGCTAGTTTTTATCCTAAATAAACCTACATTACCCGAACTTTAGTTACTTTAGTTACTTTATTGGGGTTAAGTTGCTGTTTTATAAACTTATAAGCTCCATGTTTCTACAAAGTTCTTAAAGTACCCTAGCCTCAATTAAAGTACCCTAATCGTCTTTAGCCGTTTTTTAAAGTAACTTAAAGTAACCTAAAGTAACGTTACTTTAATGGCAAACACCTTCTAATCTGTTAGTATTCAATTAATATCACTCAATAAAGTAATTAAAGTAACTAAAGTAACCAGTTTTGCATTGTAAAACTTGATTTCAAGTGCAAAAAGAAAGGGGTTCTGTTTTTTGTTCAGAAACCCTTCCGTCTTTTAATTCTTTCCCCTTTCAATTTTCCCCGTTTAAATGTTCATCGGCAATGCTCAGATTCAGCTTGTCCAAATAGAATACAAAAGCCGAGGTATAGGTGAATTTCTTGTTTCCTTTCTCATCTAATTCGGGATAGCCATTCTTGGCATCGAACTTCTTAAAGTACACCTTCTTGGTGTCGCAAATAAAAGCCGGGCTGTTCTTCAGGTAATACTCGACCGTAGCATCCGGCAGGGGCTTGTCGCCTTCACGCAAAGCCTGTGACTTATACAAGCCAAATACCCTACTAACCGATAAGTAGAGGATGTTCTGAGGGTTTGGCAGAATGATTTCACTTTTCTTCCATTCACCGTTCTCTTTAAAGGTGTGCGTTATCTTATCGGCATATACCACCCGGTAATCGCCTTCCTGAAAGAGAATATTGGAGCTGATAAGGTATTGAACCGTTTTCCAGAAGATACCCAAATCATCATTCTTGGCTGTTTCACTGTTCTGGGTTACCATCAGCTCTACAAAAAGCTGCATGATGCTGTCGTACTTAAACGGCAACTCCACAATATTAGCCACCGTGGCATAAGCAGAGGCTACCGTCAACCAGTTATTGAAAATCCGGGTCTCAATGGCAGTTGTCCCCAATAGCTCCCGGAACTGGTCGCTGACTGCATCCACGGTTTTGTTGTAGCTCTTTTTGAAAGTTTCCCGGTGTTTTAAAAGCTGGTGGGTAATCTGTGTCAATCCCTGTTTGTTGATTTGCTCCAGCTCTTCAAAATGCCTCTTTTCTTCAAACGAGAATATGGTTTTGGAAAAGCCCAAGGCAATGAAGCGGCTAAAAAGGGCAATGTCAGCCGTGGCAATCTGCTGGCCGCAGACGATGATTCCCTGATTGACTTTGGAGGTCTCTTTCTTCTTATCCTTGTCCATGTTCATCCGGGTTCGCCCGGTCTTGTCCCAGAAACCTTTCAGGAGTTCCCGTTTCTCCATTTCCAAGTCGTTGCGATACTCATCCAACACACAAACCGCATTGGAGCTGGTGGCCACATGGTCGGCAATAGACGGTTTACTGGAGTTGTGCAGGTTGGGGACTTTGCCTTTGCGGCCAAACATGTAAAGGATGCTTTCGGCACAGGTATTCTTACCGGAACCTTTCTGTCCGTACATGTTTAGGATGGGAAACTTATCGAACCGTCTGGAGATGATGTCCAAAAACAAACTGGCAAAGAAAAAGGACAAGGTGATTATACCATTGTTGCCAAATACAGCCGTGTATTTCTGGGCATATTCGTAAAGAGTGATGTTGCCCTCGTTGTGGATGAAGTGCCGCTCAAACTCGAACAGGCTGTCATCACTGGCATAGATTTCGGAACAGGCCGGGATGTAGTAATAACGCTCGTTGTGCTGCACAATCCCGTACTTGTCGGCCTTGATAAACTGTTCCCCGTCAAAGATGCCGTTGCCCCAACAAAAGAAGCCTTCCCGTTGCCAGCCCATTTGAACCACCTCTTTGCAGCTTTTAGTTTTCTCGTAAAGCCATGCTTTCAGTTTGTTGAGTTCGCTTTCTCCACCCGTCCAAAGGAAGTTTCCCAAGGATTCTATTTGCAGTTTGAAATTGGTGATACTCACCAAATCCCGTTGGGGCAGCTCCACAATCTTCACCAGATTGTGACGGTTTTTGATTTCATACAAACGCTTGGCATTGATGGGGCTTTCGATGTGGA
The DNA here is from genome assembly GCA_002840905.1 of Bacteroidetes bacterium HGW-Bacteroidetes-4. Classification (GTDB taxonomy): domain Bacteria; phylum Bacteroidota; class Bacteroidia; order Bacteroidales; family SZUA-534; genus GWE2-40-63. The sequence goes on from PHDD01000024.1 coordinate 49,815, forward strand.
ATAAGGGAGCCATTACAAAATTGGAATGGGTCACAAAGTCATCGCCTTTCTTGTTCCGGAACACATAACAATTGTCTTCCACGTAAAAGCCCCAACGGTTAAAATCATTCAGACTGACGTGCTGGGGGATGGTGTAGCGGTGGGTGGGTTGTGCTTCGTTTTGTGACAATTCCTTAATGGAATCCACCCAAGCCTTCTTGGGTTTAATGTGTTCCGCCACAAACTCGGTGTAAACCTCCTGTTTGGTCTTGTCGTAGTTGGCAATCAGCTTGGAGATGCGCTTGATGGCCTCCGACTTATACACCGGGTCGGAAGCGGCTTTTTCAGCCAGCCGCTGAGTTTTGAAGATGATATAATCGGTCTGCTGTTTGTTGTGCTGGAGAAACAGCTCCTTGGTGGTAAACAGCGTGTCCGGGTCGTGCTTTTCGGGCAGAGCCATCACCGATACATGGAACTGGTTTTTAATCAGGATTTCGGCATTGCGCTCGGTTGCCCGTTGTCCGGCATTGTCCCCGTCAAAGATTAATGTGGCCTTGTTTGTGTACCGCTTCAATAACAAAGACTGGGCATTTGTCAGGGCAGTCCCACAGGTGGCCACTGTGTTGGTGATTCCAATGGCGTGCATCCGCAGCGCATCGGTATAGCCCTCCACAATATACACCCGGTCTTCGTTTTTGATGGCCATCCGGGCGGCATTCAGGGCATAGAGTTCATTTCCTTTGATGTAAATGCTGCTTTCGGGCGTGTTCAGGTACTTGACTTTGGAGTTATCGGTTAAATCCCTTCCGGCAAAAGCAATGGTCTGGCCTAGTGAATTGGAGATGGGGAAGATTAAACGGTTCCGAAAAAAATCATACAACCCGTTATCACTGCTCTTTAGAACCCCGATTTCCTCCAGTATTTCGGTCTTGAGGCCATTTTGCCGGGCATAGGCCAGCAGTTCATTGCCGTTAGGGGCGTAACCCAACTCAAAACTCCCATGAGAGGGGTTAATGATGTTACGCCCTTGGAGGTACTTCTGGGCTTCGGGATGGGAAAGCTTTTCGGCAAAGAACCGCTCCACAATGTTGCAGGCAATGTGCAGGCTTTCCCGGTGCTGGTATTTGGCTTGGTCAAAGTCCTTGCTTTTCTTCCACTCAAAATCAATCTTGAGCTTTTTCGCCCCAATCTCAACGGCCTGTTTAAAATCAACGCCTTCATGTTCCTTGATGAAGCTTACCGCATCGCCACCTTTGCCGCAGCCAAAACACTTGTAAATCCCTTTGGCCGGGTTCACATGGAACGAAGCCGACTTTTCGTTGTGAAAAGGACATCGAGCCGAAAAGTTGGTTCCGGCTTTCTTCAGCTCCACAAAATTGGAGATGACACTGACTATCTCTCCGTTGATGTGTTCGATTACTTGGGTTGCATCCATCATCACCAGTCTTTTTGTGATAAGAGCTGGCGGTTCTGGCCATCAAGGCTCATGTAGAAATCCAGCACATTGCCCCGGTTATCGTAAAACTTATCGAGCAGATGTGCGCCCATGCTCTTTCCCCATATTTTAAGAAACAATTCGGCCAACTCCTTTTGCGATGCCTGAATCATTTCCTGCACTTTCCGGCCATCGAAAGGGATGGATGAATAACCGTTTTTCTCATAGAAGCTTTTTATCCTGTTGTCGAGATAATAAAGCTTTGAGACCGTATTTGGATGCAATGTTGTTGCCATAATTGTCAATCTAAGTTTGAATACAAAAAAAGTGATGGGGCTGCCCTTGTACAGCCCCACCGGAACCATTGCTATCCGTCAAGGGTGGTTACTAATTGCTTTAATTCCTTGTTGCTGATGGGATGAAAGAAGGTTTGCAGCTTTAAATCCATTGCCACCGTCAGCTCGATGCGTGCCATGATGCTGTCCCTCCAGTTGGGCAGTACGTACACGGCATGGCTCTTTTTAAGCAGTTCTACCCTGTTGCTTAGGGTATCCGACCAGCTCATCTTAGAAAAAGCCATTTCCGATGGGTTTACCACTGCACACTTCAATGATTTGAGCCGGGCTTTTACTTTTTCGGTGTCAACACAGCTATCCTTTTCATCATCGGGGTTGTCAACCCCACAGATATAAATTGTTGCCATAATCAATGCTATTTTGTTAGATTTAAAAACCTGCAAAACTTATTCTCCGGTACTGACTGAATGTGCGACCGTTTTTTCATGAAGAGCTTTACCAGCGAAAGCCTTACTATCTGTTTGCCGTCTTTTTCCTCCCTTAGTTTCTGCGCTTTTTTCATAGATTTGGTGCTATAAGACCAATTACACGTTCTGACGCAGTTCATCCATAGTCGCATGACGACCGGATTTTATCCACTCCCGTATTTCGTCCAGTTTGAAAAGCAGAATCTTTCCACCCGGCTTGTAAAAGGGGATTTGTCTGTTATGCACCCTTGCATAAATTGTCTTGATACTTTCGCCTAATAAATCGGCCAGCTCATTTGCGTTCAGGTAGTCGTAACCTGAAACCGCCTTACGTTGCACCTGAAGAAGTTCCGCTACCTGTTTGTTGAGTAGTTCAAGGTTCCTTAAAGCCGCTGCATTGATGTTCTTTTGTTCGTCCATATTTGATGTGTTTTTTGAACCAAATTCTGGGACAATTTTAAGTCACCAATGCAGTAATTTCCGTCGTCGGACTGTCCGATATTTTAAAGAAAAATCATATCCTTTTGATATTGTGATTTATACAAATGGTCTTTTGAGCCTCAAAACCCGTTTCCCCTGAAAAGTGTCGGATAATGAAAACTGCACCAAATAGCGATAAATGGTAATTGGCCTTTGAAATTGCTAATTGGTAATCAAATTCAGTATCTCTTCGTCGATGTCCCCGGTGGGCAATTTGCTCTTTTGGAAATGGAGCCGGATGGTCTCCAAATCGGCCAACAGCTTTTTGTCCTCTTTCACGAACGGAGCTTTGGATACCAACTTGTAGAAGTAAGATTTTTTGTAGTCCTCAAGGTCATTTCGGTTCACAATTAGCAAAAAGCGTGTCATCATTGCCGCATCAATATGCAGCCTGAGTTTCATTCCCATGAGCCGAAAAAGGAAGTAAGCCCAAAGTACTTGCTGGGAGCTGGTGAGTTTAAGGATTTCCTCCAGTGCCTTGGGTGTGTTGTGCAGGGTGTTGTCAAATGAGTTGTCGAGGGCAAAGCTGATAATGTCCTTAGTATTGAAATATTTGAGGAATTGGGTTTTGCCGTAGTAGTCGCAAAAGAAGTCGTAGTAACATTGGGGGTCTGTGGTGGTCAAATCCAGAAAAGGTGAGTAATAGTAGATTTCTAAATCACGGAGCTGGATGGATTTTTGCTTGAAGGTGAAGATGTCGTGGAAGGAAAATGACTTTCTTCCGGGAAGAATCCAAATTAGCAACCTGTTAAAGCGGATGTATAGCTTGCCAATCTGTTGGTAGCACAGTTCGCCTTCATTGTTAAAGACTTTCAGTTTCTTCAGGAAGGTGTTTTTGGGCAAAAAGGGCAGCGAGTAGTATTTCTCCTCGATGTGGACAAATCGCTGCGTGTGCTGCATCTGTTCACGCATTTGCAGGGCTTTTTGGATAAGGGTGCTGATGTCATCGGATAATACCAAATAGTTGTAATCGAAAAGTTTCATCAATTCGGTGGGAAACGGAGCCGTTGGCAGATGGGTCATTCTCTCAATCAGGTCATCCATGTTCGATTCCCACACCAATGATTGCTTCGCTTTTTTGTAGCCTTGCAGCATCTTCTCAAATGCTGTAAGGCTATCCCTTTCAAAATTCTCTGTTGTCATTTCTCTTTGATTCATAAGCTTAATTTCTTTTTTTAAAATGTTAAAATATTCACTTATGAGTATAGTTCTAACGGCGGTGAATTGGTGTAATTGAGCCGCACTTTTTTTGGCTTTGTTAATAACTTTTATTCGTATCAATGGCCGATGGATAGGGCAATGCAGAAAGGGATTGAAAAAGAAAGGCTTCCGTTTTTACGTGGAAGCCTTTGAGGATTATTTCTTGAATGCCGTTAGGTGTTTGGCAATTTCTAATTTGTGGTCGTTCTCAAAGCTGTCGAGGTAGGTCTCTGTAATTTTCAGGTTGCTATGCCCTAAGCTTTCACTAATGAACTCTGTTGAAACGCCAGAGCGTTTTAGAATGGTTGCGAAACTATGGCGAGCTGTATAAGTGGTGAGGTGTTTATCAATTTCTAATTTCGTTCCAATTTTTTGAATGTAAACATTGGTTTTGCGAACCCTCCAAGCAATTTTGTACACCTTTTGTTTATGCGTTAAACCGTCTTGGATGACCGGGAAGACGTAATTGTCAGGGGATTTGTCCTTATTTCCTTGTCTTTCAATGATTTCCCTAATGTCCTGAGTAAGGGGAACCGTAATCGGTCTTTTCACCGCTGACGAGTGCTCAGTCTTCTTCCGAATAAAAGTTATAAAATCCTTTCCAATATCTTGATATTTAAGATGACACATGTCAACCATATTGATACCATTACACAGGTACGTGAAGAACCAATAATCTTTAGCTTCCTCCTCTTGTGAATATGGTTCTGGTCGATAGTTGTAAATCTTTTCAATCTCGTTAAGCTTTAAAGACCGTTTCGTGGTGACATACTGGGGAGCTAAATATTTGTGTCTTCCGAAAGGATATATGGTTGTTGGGATACTGTTTTCCTTATGAGCCATGATAAAGATGCTTCTTAGGCTGGCAACATACCGGTAATAGGTGCTTGGCCGAATTCCTTTATCCCTCATGAATTGCTCAAACTCCTGAAGTTTAGCTATGGTGACTTCTTTGAAATCTAGGTTTTTCTCCCTTTTGAAAAATTGTTGCAGTGAAGTTTTCAAGGGCTTGGCAGATTTGTCACCGTAGCCATTTATTGACGCAGCGTTAATCTTAATATCCAAGTAGTGAAATACATTCTTTTTATCTGAGCCGCTAATACCCATATTAGTTTTAAATTCTTCAAAGGAGAAGTCATTATTCATTGCCTTTATGACCTTCTGAGCCTTTTCCTCAATCAATGAAAACTCAATTTGAATCTCTTTATACTCTCCTCTGGGTTTGGGTGAGGTGATTTTCTCAAACTCCTCCTCGGTGAATTCATATACCCGGTTTTTGTTGTCGATGTTATAATACATCTGCTTCCTATCGTGCGTTAAACGGAGCTTCACAGGGTATTTGCCATTTTTCTTTTGCCGTTTTTTGAAAAGCACGATTGCTGTGCTAACTTTGGTAGACATAACTGAAAAGTAATTTTTGGTTATACATTCAATCTTTGTATGGCAGATTTCTATGGTTGTTCTCCAAAACATGTACCATGAAATTTGCCATACTTTTGTACTCCAAAACTAGAAAAATGCGGTATTATATCAAAATCAGAATCTCGGTAAACTGTTGAAAACTAACCAAATCAAAGCAAATGGTAACAAATGAAAACAGGGCTACGGTTAATATACGTAACCGTTGTGCTTTATTGTAGGGCTTCCAAAAAATAAACGGATATTTTTACGGTAACATATATTTCGAGATTTAAACTTTGATTTTAACATTTATAGATTTCCGGTAGATTAGTATTTTAATAAATTCACTGACTTATTTTTCACGAAGAGAACCGGCTAAGTTCAGAGCCAACCCGTGAGTTTTGTTTCGTTCTGCTAATCTTTACCAA
>PHDD01000025.1 GCA_002840905.1 Bacteroidetes bacterium HGW-Bacteroidetes-4
AGACTACATATTCCATAAAACTAAAAAAGCCTCTTAGTTTCCCAAGAGGCTTGTTGTAGCGGGGGCCCGACTCGAACGGACGACCTTTGGGTTATGAGCCCAACGAGCTACCAACTGCTCCACCCCGCAATATATTTTTAAGAACGTATCTTTCTAGTTTTAGCGGCTGCAAATATACCGCTTTTGATTTAATCCACAAACAAAAGCAACTATTTTTTCAAATCATCCCTTATTTTACCATCAAATCCGGCACTAGCAAATAAAGTCTCGTCGAATTGTTCAAGCGAGTTCAGCTTAAAATCAGCGATACAATAAACTTTTTTATCAAAGTTTTCTCCATCAGGAACGGCAACCACTTTCATTTTTGCAGCCTTACCGGCGATTACACCATATACAGAGTCTTCAAAAACCAAACAGCGCTCAGGAGCAACTTTTAACCGTTTGGCAGCCTCAAGAAACACCTGTGGGTGAGGTTTTCCATACTCCATGTGTTCGGCCGATTGAACGACTTGAAAAAAACCGGCAATTTCCAACTTTTTCAACACCGCATTAATTAAGGAATAACTTGATGCCGAAGCCAAAGCCACAGAAATCTGACTGTTTTTAAGCTTTTCAAGTAAGGGCATAACTCCAGGTAACGATGTTCCCTTTGTTTCAACCAGTCGGGTAACTTCACGCATAATAGAGCCTACCACCTCGTTAACCGGAAGGTTTGCCTCAGGATAAATACCGCTCCAATAATTCACCACTTCATCAACTCGCATTCCGGTAGTTCCACGACAATCGTCTTCACTCAATGAAATTCCCTGCTTTTTAAAGATGGTTATTTCGGCTTCACGCCAAAAAGGCTCGGAATCGATGAGTAAACCATCCATATCAAAAATTACTGCTTCAATCATAGCAAAAATATTTTGGGTAAAAATAACCATTGCGTTGGGTTTGCTCTTCTTTTATGAAAGAAACTTTATACTTCCCAGCTTACAAAGTTGTTGCCGGCAAGAAACAAGGGCTTCAAAAATATTTCAACTATCTTTACGCCATAAAAATAAAGAATTGGAAAAAGGATTAGTCATAAAATCGACAGGCAGTTGGTATCAGGTTAAAACCGAAACAGGAGATATTTTACCCTGTAAAATACGGGGAAAATTCCGCAGTATGGGCATCCGCACAACAAATCCCATTGCCGTGGGCGATCAGGTACAATTTACTTTCGATAAAAAATCGGAACACGGAGTAATTACTTCAATTGAACCACGAAAAAATTACATTATCCGCCGCTCCATCAATTTAAGCAAACAGGCTCATATATTGGCCGCTAATATCGATCAGGCTTTTTTAATGGTTACGCTGGTCAAGCCCAAAACCTATCCCGAATTTATTGATCGTTTTTTGGTTTCAGCCGAAGCTTATACCATTCCAGCAAAAATCATTTTTAATAAAACCGATCTTTATGACACTGCAGCACATAATGAGATGCAATCACTAAAAAATATTTACGAAAAAATTGGTTATCCCTGCTACATTATTTCGGCACGGGAAAAAACGGGGGTTGATACCGTAAGTGAATTGCTGAAAGACCGCATTTCATTAATTTCCGGACATTCTGGTGTGGGAAAATCAACCCTGATAAACGCGATTGATCCCGAATTGAACCTTAAAACAACTGAGATTTCGCAGTATCACGATTCGGGAAAACACACCACTACATTTCCTGAAATGCACGCTCTTGTCTCCGGTGGATATATTATTGACACCCCCGGTATTAAAGGCTTTGGTGTGGTTGATATGGATAAAGAAGAACTCTCTCATTATTTTCCTGAAATATTTGCACGTTCTACCCAATGCCAGTACTATAATTGCAGCCACTCCCACGAACCCAATTGTGCAGTAAAAAAAGGGGTTCAGGACGGTTTAATAGCTGAATCGCGCTACCGGAGTTACATAAGCTTACTTGTTGGCGACGAAGATGAAAAATACAGAAGCAATGCCTATTAAATTAATTATCAGTTTAAGCCTTATCCTGTTTCTGATTGCATCGTGCCAGGATAAAGAAAAAAAGGAAACCAAACAAAGTAAACGGGAGCTGACACAAATACCAAAACCTCAGCCAAAAGCAGCCAAACAGAAAAAGTTAACACCATTAACCAACAACAACCTTGAAGCCGAGCTGAGTGCCTACGGCAAAGAGAATCCGGAAACGCTTATTTTACTTAAGACGCCCAAGGGAAATATGAAAATAAAACTTTACCAAAACACCCCCTTTCACCGAGCAAATTTTATTCGTTTAATAAAAAACGATTTCTATAAAAACACCCTGTTTTACCGGGTAATGAATAACTTTATGATACAAGGCGGGGATTCAGACGATTGGGAGCGTCAGAATTTAAAGCGTAAAATGGGAACCTATACCCTTCCGGCAGAATTCCAAAATGAAAATATTCATAAAAAAGGAGCTGTTTCCATGGCACGCCAATATGAAAACAACCCCGAAAAACGATCCGTTCCCTTCGAATTTTTTATTGTTCAAGGCACAAAATATACACCCGGTGAGTTGCTGGGTGCCGAAAAAGAATATGGAATACACATTGCAGAAACCCATAAAGGAACCTACACGCAAATTGGCGGCTGTCCGCATCTGGATGGTCAACATACTGTTTTTGGACAGGTTATTGAAGGACTCGACGTTATTGATTCCATTGCAGCCGTAAAGGTTGACGAAGCCAACTGGCCCATTGAAGACATTACCATCGGGTTTCAGATTTTAGAGTAATTGTGTATCTTGCTTCCATTGAGAACTAAAATATACATACATGAACTTATTATTGATTAGTAATTCAACCATGGCTGGTGAAGCCTATCTGGATTATCCCAAACAAAATATTGCCGATTTTTTGGGTGAAAAACCGGTAAAAGCATTGTTTATTCCTTACGCTGGAGTTACCCTTAGTTGGGACAATTACGAAAAGAAAGTGAAAGAACGGTTCAATGAGGTAAGTCACGATGTGGTATCTATCCATCGGTTCAACAATCCGGTAAAAGCCGTTGAAGAAGCAGAAGCCATTGTTGTTGGTGGTGGAAATACCTGGAACCTGTTGCGTACCGTTCGAGACAACGGGCTTATTGAACCCATCCGTAAAAAAGTTTTGTCAGGCACCAAATACATTGGCTGGAGTGCCGGTTCCAATTTAACCTGCCCAACGATTAAAACCACCAATGACATGCCAATTATTGATCCCCTGGGATTTGATGCTTTAAACCTGATTCCGTTCCAGATAAACCCCCACTATCTGGATAAAAACCCCGATGGTCACGGTGGCGAAACCCGCGAAGACAGAATTCTTGAGTTTCTTGAAGTTAATCAGAAAGTTACTGTTGCCGGATTACGCGAAGGTTGTATGTTCCAGGTCGATGACGGTAAGGTTTCTTATATCGGAAAATTATCTTTACGCGTGTTCCAACACGGTAAAGTACCGGTAGAAATAGATCCAAACGACGATTTCAGTTTCTTGTTCAAATAAAAAAACAAACTTGGAATGCTTTGCTCGCTTTTTTACGGGCGGCATTCCTTTTTTTACAATTCATGAAAAACAAAACACCTTTTTTACTACTGATGCTAATTAATTTTAGCGCTTTTTCACAAATTATTATTCCAAAAAAAGATTATGTGCCCGAAGCGCGGCATCCCCGTTATAGTTTTTCTATTTCGCTGATAAGCGGAGCAAATTCTTCGCCAGTTTCTTTTGGAATTTATAGGCAAAACCCTGACAGTACAACCGAAATTATTTTTTTAACTCAGGATGCGTTTTTGCGTCAGGCAAGCGGACATGAAAACTCACGTGCTAACCCTGAAAAAATAAATTATTTTAATAAATATGGGATTGACACAAAAGTATTGGACCAACTTTGGAAACTAAAATATGAACAATTTCCCTATGAGAATAACGATGAATTTGGCTGGGGCTCATCTATGGGTGTACCATCTGAAGGGCAGTTCTCTCTATTGTCAAATTTTGGAATTCAGCACATAACCGACGTGTGCTTTGGCGAAAATGTTTGGTTGTTTTTACAAAAGGTAAGCGATCCCGTTTGGCAGGGACAATATCAACAAATGCGCTAAGGTTTCTTAAGAGAAGCTCGAAGATCCAACAGCCGATTCATTTCCTCTTCGGTTAAATCCTGTTTTTGCAAAAGATAGTCAATCGCAGTAAACTCATCATTCAGCGTGGCTGATTTATTTTCATCGTCAATACCTAAATCTTTTTTTAACTGAACAACCATAGCTGAAATTAACTCTTGAATGGGTTCACCCAACGATTCAAGCACATCCTCGGGAATATTGCTTTTTATCAGTTTGTAATTGCCTGCCAACAACTCAAAATTCTGATATAAGGGATCGTTTTTTATAATAATCCCTTCTTTGGTAGCCTTTTCGCGCAAGCGCTCAAAAAGCATTATCAACTCGTCAAGCTTCGATTTCAATGATTTCTTATTCTCTTCCATGAGGTTCCTGTCTACACTATAATAACACTCAACTTATTATTTTGTTATACATACAAAGGTATAAGTTTTTTAAAAAGCATCATTAAACATACGAAAGCCTTTTGTGTTACGTTTAAAATGGTTAAAAAACCAAGATTATAAAACCACTTTTTTAAAATAAATTTAAAAAGATGATACGCTATTTTTTCACTGTTATTTTTTCGATGTCTGTGCTGATTGGTTCTTCACAGGTGTTTAACACCGCGCAAACTTTAAAAGAAGGCACTTTTTCATTTGGAATTGAACCTTTATTAATAGCTAGCGGGAATGGCGATTTTATGTTGTTTGGACATGCCGGCTACGGCTTGGTTCAGGGGGTAGATTTGGGACTTAAAGCGGGTGTTTTTGGAGGCTCAACCTATGTTGGAGCCGATATGGAATTCGCTTTTGTTAAGAATTTTTCCCTCAGCGCAGGAGCACATGCCACAGGCATTTTTGGGCTCGACGCCACGCTTATTGGTAGTTTTCCCCTGGCAAGCAATGTAATTTTTTATGCAGGGGTTGATGCAGATCTTAACTTTGGAAACGATCTTACCTTACCCATATGGATTCCTTTAGGTTTGGAAGTTCAATTAAACAAAAGCATGGCTTTTTTATTCGAAGCCCTACCCGGAATAACCCAAAGCGCACCACACCTTATTGGTGGCGGAATTGTGGTATATTTTTAAAAAAGAAAGGCGATTGCTGTAACCAACAATCGCCTTTAAAACATTTTAACCAGGCAGATTAATCAACAAACGATACCCAATTAAATTTATCTTCCATCTCGCCGTACTGTATCCCTTGTAAACGGGCATAAAGTTTTTTACTCACTTCGCCGGCTTCGCCATTCTTGCTGAAAACATACTCTTTCCCATCACCCTGAATATCAACAATTTTTCCGATGGGCGATATTACCGCTGCTGTTCCACACGCTCCGCATTCAGTAAACTCGGCCAATTCTTCAACAGGAATCTGACGACGTTCAACCTTAAGACCCATATCTTCAGCCAAAGTCATTAAGCTCTTGTTGGTAATACTTGGCAGAATAGACGATGATTTGGGCGTAACATAGGTGTTATTTTTTATTCCAAAGAAATTTGCAGGGCCGCATTCGTCAATATATTTCTTTTCTTTGGCGTCGAGATAAAGTGCAGCAGCAAAACCTGCTTCGTGAACTTTGTGCCCCGACAATAAACTTGCGGCATAGTTACCTCCCACCTTATAAACACCGGTTCCCAGTGGTGCTGCACGGTCAGCATCGCGAACAATTTGAATGTTTACCGGTTTAAAGCCCTCTTTAAAATAAGGACCCACCGGAGTTCCAAAAATCATAAAAAGATATTCATTGGCGGCTTTTACACCAACCTGAGCTCCGGTTCCAATAAGAAGCGGACGCAAATAAAAAGCGGCTCCGGTTCCAAAAGGAGGAACAAAATCCCGATTGAGCTGGATTACTTTTTTACATGCTTCCCAGAATATATTTTCGGGCACTTCTGCCATCATAATCCCTTTGGCGGAATTCATCATGCGTTTGTGGTTTTCGTCCCATCTGAAAACACGTATTTTATTGTCTTTACCACGGAAAGCCTTTAATCCTTCAAAAGCTTCCTGGCCATAATGCAGGCAGGTAGCCGCCATGTGAATTGGGATGGTATCAGAAGACGAAACTTCTAACTCTCCCCAAACGCCATCTTTATAATAGCAACGTACATTGTAGTTGGTTTTTGTGTAACCAAAAGCCAGTTTTTCCCACTCAATATTTTTCATCATTGTAAAATTTAATAATTAATGGTTGGCAGTACCTTTTTTTAAAACAGTTGCTAAAACAATCTGTTTTAAAAATCTGGCAAGAACCGAATATTTATTGCTGAACTTTGCTTTGTATTCACGAAAAGAAAATCACAATAAAAAGGATTTCCTTTAAGTTTGTGACAAAAATACGCAATAAAAAATGATGCTACAAAAACCGGCTCATGTTAAAAAAAAGCATTCTCCCCAAAAAGAAAAACCGGAATAACCCGGTTTTTATCTGAATCCTCCGTATTTTATAATTTCATTATTCCGGTTAACTACCATAATAGGAATATTAAACTGGTAGTTGGGTTTATCACGTAAGAATTTTTGGTATTTTTTTGCCATCATAACAATTAAATCAGAGTCAATCATTTCGGCAAAACGCAACACCTCATCCTGAAAATCCTTTTTCTTTTTGGCTGTTTTTATACCATAAATAATGTTCTTTTTATCGAGGGTTTTTTTAGTAAAATATATATTATTAGCCATGTCTTTTTTCAGGTCTTCTTCTTCAAAATATGGCTTAATAATGTTTATGTTACAATTATAATATTTCGATAAATAAACAATCCAATGTAGGGTTTCTTTAAACGTTTTGTCTGGGTCTAAGGGCACAACAATTTCTTTGTAATAGTTGTGTGCCGGAAGATCCTGTGTGACAATAAACGGAACATTCAGTCCTTTAAGTCTTTTAACAAACTCAAGTGGTGTAAATGTTGTTTTTTCGTTGAGTTTATATGATTTTCCAGAAATGATAAGGTTGGCGTTAGCATCCTGCAACAATTTTGAAACCGCCCCCTTTGATGCACCCAACTCAACAGTAACAAACGGGTTTATCTGATACTTTTCAGAAATGGTTTGCCCAACCGCTTTAAGTTTTTCGCGTTCTTCGTTAAGTATCCTCTCTTTTTTTGCTTTACCAGTAAAAATTCCAGGCTTTTCAAGGAAACGGGCCAGCATGATATGATTATTCACCTCTTTGGCCAACTGTACACCGTGTGCAAGAGCTATCTCACAAGCTTCAGTGTAGTCCCAGGGAATTATTATCACATCCTTTTTGTTTCGTGCCATAATTTAAACATCCTTTAAATGTGGTTCCTTAATCTACAAAGTTAACTATTTTCTTCAACTAATTTACGTATTGCTTCCAATTGGATATTTTTATTTACATCCCGTAACCGCTTTGCCGTTTCTGTAAAGTACTGATGCTTTTCAATAAAGCTAATCTGAATTTCGTTCCAGCGGTTTATATCGTCTTCAATTATTTGATGCTCTTTGAGTTCTCTGAAGAGATTACCTGATACCGGAATAAAATCAACCCGGCCCAGGTAATCCAGGTCGGCATCGCAAATAATTTGTTGCAACAAATTTTTGGGTTTCGGCGGTAATTTGGTTACCATTATTAATTCTGCTATTGCATCAATCTGTTCCGGTAAATAATCGTACGATGGCAATATTTCGCGTGCCAGCAAAACTCCTGCTTCTTCATGATCTTTATAGGTGCGAATAAAACCTGTGTCGTGAAAAAGTGCCGCTGTTTTAAGTAACAAAAGCTCTTCGTCTGATATTCCTTCGCCGCGGCCAATTAATTCCACCTGCACGGTAACGTCAATAGTATGTTTTAAATTATGATAATACAGGTCTCGGGGAAGACTTTCTTCGAGAATATTCATCACGTGTTCTTCTAAATCGTCGAAGCGAATTAATGCCAGGCGGGTAGCAAAAACCCGATTGGGTTTAATACCAAAGCCCTCAACCGATAGTGCCGGGCGGAATCCTTCGATAAAATACATGTCGATTTCACCCTTATATTTTACCGGCATTTTGCCCCGGTATTTACACAGGAAATAATCTTTTACCAGTTCATAAGTCATTCCGGTAATGTTTACTTTCCCTATTTCACCGGAAGCTTCCATTCGGCTGGCAATATTTACCGTATCGCCCCATATTTCCAGCCGTTTTTTATTTCCTGTAGAGTTGCTAAAAACTGGTCCGGTATGAATTCCCATGCGCAAATCCCAGATTTTTTGGTTATTTCGCTCATACTGATCTTTAATGGTTTGCATGTAGAGCTGCATTTCGAATGCAGCCAACACCACTTCAATTGGATTTGTTCGATTTTTTTGAGGTATTCCTCCAGCACAAATGTAAGAATCTCCAATTGTTTTTATTTTTTCTATATGAAGCCGCTCCACGGCCTCGTCAAACTGAAAAAAGAAGCGATCCAAATCGTCAATAAGCCGTTCGGCATTCTCTTGCTCGGCAATTTTTGTAAACCCAAGAATGTTTGAGAATAACACGGTAACCATTTTATACCGCTGGGTTTTATCTTTTGTTGTTTCTTTAAGTTTTTCAAACTCCTCTTTGGGCAAATAATTGGTCAACATTTCTTCGTATTTGCTTTTTTGCTCTGAGAGTTCCTGGGTGCGAATACTAATTTCCGTCTCCAATTGGTATTTATCTTTGGCAATATGAAAATCAGCATATAAAAATATTACCAAAAAGAAACCGATAAAAAGAAATCCATAAATAAACCAGGCAATAACCGTATTAAAAATGCCAAATTGGGTCAATAACAATACTTTTTCGTAGTAAATTGTTCCCTCGGTGCTTTGTGCCTGAAGTATGTATTGATTTTTTGCTTTTTTTCTGTCGCTGGTTTCTTTTACAGGATAGATAAGCCAGGGAACATCATCGGTGCTATTTTCATCGAGTACACGAAACCGGGTTAAGTTGTACGAGCGAATTGCTGTAGAATCAAAATAAAAAACAGCTTGTTTCAGACCAACATTTGATGGTGCCAACACAATTCGTTGATTGTAAGCCGTATCAAATTCCGGTTTTAAGCTAACATCACCACCAATATTAATGTGGCTCAATAAGGATGCTTTTTTTTCTTGTGCAAAACCCTGGTTTAAAGCAAACAACAACAATAAACCGAGGGCAAAAAAAAGCCTTATGCTTACGTTAGACCATGCAAAAACAGAAACTTTTTTTAACATTATGCTATTTGCATTTTAATTGGCTTGAATATAAGCGCTTTATTTTAATTTATCAAATAAATTCCTTAACCGGCTTTTTTGTTCAAGTTAAAGTCGCTTTTTTGAAGACAAACTGTTCCGGCAAAAACACAAAATAAAGAAACCTTCAAGAAAAACGTCCTGAAGGCTTCTTTTTGTATTTTGAATTCCAGATTTTAAAAATAAATTTTTTAAGGTAAGTAAATCATTTTAAAAGTTAAACGAAATACCCAGGGTAAACGGGTAAAGTTCTGGCCCTTCATTTTCTTTAAACAACGACTGCAAACTATAAGTACCGTACAAACCAAACTCATCGTATCCCAATCGTGCGGCAAGCACATAAGTAAAAGGGTTGATATAAAAATCGGAACGATCTTTAGTTTTGCTTCCCGATTCGGTTTTCCATTTGGTGTGGGCACCTAATTTTAATGCTCCTTCAACCCCGGCTGCAAGATAAAGTGGGCGTTGATTAACACGCGCCTGAAACTCAAGCATTAGCGGCACGGTTAAATAAGTAACCGTTAATTTGCTTTTATTGGTGTTCACCGTGGAATCAAAAACATGTTCCAGCTGATTGGCTCCTTTACTAAGGCGAACACTGGTATTGGCAAACTTGTAATTGTTCCACCGAAAGCCCACTCCGGTTAACAGCCCAATGTGATCTTTTACCAAATTTATTCCCAACTCAGCCATATTTATATTCAATTCCAAAGATGCGTTGGTATTCAAATCCATATAACGCAACTCCTCGGGCAACGACAACGCCTGGTTTGCTGCCATATAATTATTCCAACCAATGGAAACAGATGCCCAGTGCGGATCGAATCGATCACTTTTTTTGTCGTTGTGAAATTTAAAATCGTCGTCGTCGTCCCAACCCCAATCATCGTTGCCTTTATTTATTTCCACATCCTTACCATCTTCGGTAATTCTGATTTTCATTTTACCAATACGTATTTTGGTGGTGTCAGTATCCCGTTTCTCTTCAAGTGCGTCCAATTCTTCTTCTAATTCCAACAAAGGCGAGACTTGTTTCAACGTGTCAGCGGCTATTTTTTCAGCTGCCTGAGAAATGGTGTCCTTAACAATTGCCGTGTTGGCATTTACCGGATAAACCAAACCCAGTACTATAAAAGTTAAAAGAGGGTATAAAAAGATTTTTGTTTTCATGATTTAAAGAATTAAATGTTTTACTTTTTTCGGTTTTTAACTTGGGTCGATACTGCAAAATACCTGGTATTTAGCGCAATTTTGGTTTTTTGACTTTCGCTTGATTTTTCAATAATCAATTTACCGTTCGACCAATTGTTTATTTGTGAAAGTCCAACCTGAGCCAGCTCTTTCACCAGGGTTTTATCAGCTGCTTGTGTGTTTTGTTCTTCTCTGCTTTCTTCGTCGGAGATATCTGTGGTTTTTAATTGATTTTGTGGGATTGCCTTTTTGTTTAAGGTTTTTGATTCAATAAATACCTCTTTACAATCGGCACAATCGAGGGCTGCCAGTTGAATGGGCTGCATGTGAGTAATGGTTTGGACCTGTTGGCTGGCTTCAAGTTCAGCGGCTTGATCAGCTGCCTTTTGCAGCTTTTTAAACCCAAACAAATCGGTTTTCGGTAACAACGGCTGATTGTTTTCTATTTGTTTCGGTAAAAGGGGTTCAATTTTTTCAGTAATCACAGTAACTTTTTGGGGGTTTCCTATATGCCCGGCCAATTGTTCTTTTTGATCAAAGGTGCTGCTATAATACACCATCATGCCAAAAACAATTACAGCGGCCGACGAGGCAACATACGAGAGTACCTTTCGGGTTTTGGTATTAAAAATATTAAATCGCTTAATTTTCTGTTTATCCGGATAAATTATTGAATAATCAGGAACCAGCTTAATTTTTTGATAGCGTGTAAGTGTTTGTTGTTTTTCAGGATTTGCCTCTAAATAAGCATTTAATGCCACCATCTGATTCTGATTCAACCAGCCTTCAACACAACCAATACAATAGGCTTCAAAATTTAAATTGCTGATATTGGGGTTCGACTCGTTAGGCATTAATAAAATTTTTTCATCAAACACCACAGCATCTTCTGGCAAAATAGTTTTACGAAAAAGGTTTAGTTCCCTGGTTTTAGCTGCGTTCTTTTTTACCGATGCTTCAAAAACCGCCTGTTCATTTTCTGTTAACCAACCTTCAATGTAAGCAACACAATACCGTTGAAAATAATCGGAAGATGGTTCCGACTTTTCAAGTGGAATTTGTTTTAGTCTTTGTTTTTCAGGAAAAAGAGTTTCGTCAGTTTTAATATAGCTTCCGGTATAAAGATCCATTTCTTCCTGTATGTTGGGGTTTTGCTTCAGAAACTCTTCCATTTGAGGAATCCATTCCGGAGCTAAAGTTCCGTCGACATAATCAACCAAATACGACTCGTAATTTTGTCGGTTTATATTCATGCAATTGTTTCTAAAATTGTTTGGGTGTTGTTAAATTACAGCATCCATACTACCAATATAATTTTTGAGAAATACGCGGGCTCTAAAAATATACACTTTGACCTGAGCCTCGGATAAACCTGTAATTTCTCCAATTTCCTGATATGAATATCCCTCATAATCGCGGAGCATTATCACACTACGCTGTGTTTCGCTCAATTTTTGCACCGCCTGGTTGAGTATTTCGCTCAAATCAGAATATTGTCTGCTATGGGAATACTTATCTTCGCGCACCGTTTCAAAATCTGTCATCCGTTTTTCTTTTCGGATTAAATCTATCATGGTGTGGTAAGCTGCAGTAAAAATGTAACTCTTAACTTTTTGAGGGTTTACATTTCCAGCATTAACCCATAACTTTTCAAACGTATCCTGTACAATATCTTTGGCTTTCTCTTTGTCCCTAATGTTTTTAAGGATAAATCGGTAAACCCCATCTGAATACGCATCAACCGCCTTGTTATATTCTTCTATGTTCATTTTAAAAATTTGGCTACAGACAAGTGACGGAACCATGTGTTTTTTTGTTACACGCCTGTTTATTTATTTCGAAAATAATTCTTAATCGCAGGAATCTGGTTAATTTAGTGCCCTAAAATTAAACTTATTTTACTTTACTATGAAACAATTTTTACCTGTGTTGCTTGCCCTGTTAATTTTTGCCGGATGCAAGCCCGAACCTAAAAACGCCAACCCAAATTTATCGGAAAGCGAGCACCTGGTTATGGCTACCGATTGGTTTCAAAAATCAGCAGAAATGAGAGCCTGTTATTATCAAACCTTTACCCTGGCTAAATATAAATTGACCGAAAAACAAAACGCATACAAAGGCGGCAAGCCAACTGCGGTGGTTCTCGATATCGACGAAACGGTTTTGGATAACAGCCCTTTCGAGGTTCATTTAATAAATACCGGACAACTTTATTCCGGTAAATTGTGGCAAGATTGGACCCGTAAGGGAACAGCCAAAGCCTTACCAGGGGCGGTTAATTTTACACACTATGCTAAGTCGCTGGGTGTTGAAGTAATTTACATTTCAAACCGAAAAACCAATGAACTGGAAATAACCCTCGAAAATTTAAAAAGTGAAGGGTTTCCCAATGCCGATTCAAACTTTGTTTTTCTCCGCCCAAAGGATAAGTCGGGTGATAAAACCGAACGCCGCAATTTTGTGAACATCAATTACGATGTGCTTCTATACATTGGTGATAACCTGACAGACTTCAGCCAGATTTATGGCGATCGGGGTGCCGATTTGGGATTTTCGTTGGTCGATTCTACAAAAAACCTTTTTGGTGAAGATTATATTATTCTGCCCAATCCTATGTACGGAGAATGGGAGGGTGCCTTATATGGAAATGATTATTCCTTGTCGGCCGAACAAAAAAGAAATTTACGCAAACAACTTTTAGACGGTTATTAATTGAATAAAATATTTTGCTTCCAATGAATTACCAGGGAAATCTATTGAAAATGTCGTCGGAACTTGGGACTCCGGTTAGTTATTACATGAACTTTAACAATTCGCCACTACTGGTGAACGATTGGCTGGGTAAATCCCTTCATTTTCATTTTACAGGGCAAATTAACTGCATTCATTGTGGAAGGGTTACCAGCAAATCGTTTTCTCAAGGCTATTGTTATCCCTGTTTCACCACGCTCCCACAAACCGATGTGGGCGTGCTGCGTCCGGAATTAAACCGCGCACACGAAGGAATTTCGCGTGATATGGAATGGTCAAAATTAAACGATTTAATTGAACATTATGTTTATTTGTCGTTTACCAGCGATTTAAAAGTAGGTGTTACCCGAATAACACAAATACCCACCCGCTGGATTGATCAGGGAGCGGAATTTGCCATAAAACTGGCAAAAACGCCATACCGTCAATTGGCCGGATTAATTGAAGTGGCTTTAAAAAACTTTGTAAACGACAAAACCAATTGGCGCAAAATGTTGTCGGGGAATGCCGAAGAAATTCCAGATTTAGTGTATCAGAAAAAACATTTTTCAAATTTGTTACCCCAAGAACTAAGGACTTACCTGTTAGCCGACGATGAAGTTATTCAAATTTCGTATCCGATAATAAAATATCCAGAAAAAATTAAAAGCATAAACTTTGACAATAACCCTGATTATAAGGGGGTTCTTTCAGGAATAAAAGGACAGTATTTATTGTTTGATGATGGTTCGGTGTTCAACGTTAGAAAATACAACGGCTATCTGATGAATATCTCGGTAGAATAAATATACAATTTTAAACCGATTCGCAAATAAAATAAAAGAGCAGGCCGGGGAGGCCTGCTCTTTAACTGCGGAATGAAAGTCTAGAGAACAACAAACCTTATAGTGCTCACTTAATCGCTTCCAATATAGAGCAACTCGTGCTCTTTTGCCATCGAAAAAGTAATGGCGACCGTTAAGTCAACCATCTCATTCCGCCAAACTGTGTTCCCGTCTAAAAATTAAGAAATTCAACAACTGAGGATGTTGTTGTATTGAACTCATAAACCAACCAAAATTTACCATTATTAGGATTGGGATACACAGTAAGCTTATTAATCTCTTATCAAAATATATTTCAGGGTTACAAAAGCTTTTAATTAACCAATATCAATTATGCTTCCCAAACATAAATTTTTTTGTAAACCCCACATTCAAAGAACTCATTTTTAGCATCCCGCTGTTTTCTGTTAACAGCCTTTTACTTTAATTAATCAACTTAAACTGTGAAATTTTTACTAAAGAAAAACAATCCACAGGCTAAGTTCGATTGTTTACAGTTAGAGAAACAACGAAAACCCCGGAAGTGTTCAATTTAATTGCTTTTTGTTTTAAAAAAAACAAAAAATCGCCCTCAAAATTTTACAATGTCTTGTTTTTAAGCGATTTAAAAAATAGACAAAAAAATCACATATCGACATTTATTGTGCAATATTTAAATTTTGTAATGCGCAAAAGCAAATAATTATTAAAACAAAACGTGGGTTTTAAGTTAAGCGATAAAAAAACAAAAAAAACACCCGGCGTTTTTATGCACAAATCAAAAAAAACGCTCATTAAAAAAGACTAACGTCAAAATATCTGGGCCTTTTGCCGGTATTTTGTATTTTTACAACCAAATAAAACAATATCAACATGAATTTTATAAAACTGTTAATACTAACTACACTAATACTTTCCCTTGGGGGATGCAAACAAAGTCGCGTTAAAGAAAGTCTGCTTCCGAGTTCATCGGGGAATCCGGGTGAAGTGGTTTTAATAATGGAAAAAACAGCCTGGGAGGGCTCTGCAGGAGAAAGTTTCAGAAGTTTGTTACAGGAAGAAACGCCCGGCCTACCTCAACGGGAACCCTTATTTAACCTGGTTAATATTCCTGCCAAAGCTTTTACCGATTTATTTAAAATTCACCGAAATTTAATTATTGTGTCAATTGATCCTTCAATTGAACAAGCCGGGATTAATGTTGATTACAACCGCTGGTCGAAACCCCAGTTAATTATTACCATGAAAGCACCCAACCGCGAAAGTTTTTTTGAATTATACGACAAAAACAATCAGAAAATTCTGGGCTTGCTACTTAAAGCGGAGCGCGATCGTTTAATGAATAACTATAAAGCCTATTCAGAACAATCCCTTATTAACCGGCTTGAAAAACGTGCTGATATACATCTCGACATCCCAAAAGGATACTACTACGCCTTGGACACCAACAACTTCATCTGGTTGTCGCACGAAACCTCGGAAACAAGCCAGGGTCTTTTTATTTACTATTACGATTACGTTGATGCGGAAACTTTTAGCCTGAATACTTTAATAAACAAAAGAAACGAAATGCTTAAAAAATATGTGGGCGGCGAAAATCCCGGTTCCTACATGTCAACCGAACTTCAGGTACTTCCAACTTTTCGCTCATTCAAACTGAATGGAACTTACACTGCGGAGCTTCGTGGTTTGTGGAAGGTGGAAGGTGATTTTATGGGAGGCCCGTTTATTAGTATCTCGCAACTTGACGAATCAAAAAACCGTGTAGTAACCGTCGAAGGATTTGTTTATGCTCCCAAATACAACAAACGTAATTACGTGCGTCAACTGGAAGCCATTTTGTATTCATTAAAACTGAACGCTAAAGAAGAAGAAAAGAATTAACCGGCAGCATCAGAAACCAATAAAAAAAAGCCCCGATTCTGGAGCTTTTTTATTGCTTATCGCACAAGGTTATTTTATTTCCAACTTCTTTTTAATGTCTTTAGGAATAGCGTTTTTATGCACGCCAAAACTCAGGGTTTTGTATTGAACAAAAGCTTCAGAGGCGTAGAAGAACCCTCCATAACTATTGTAATCAGTTCCCCACGAGTTTTTAATATAATAGTATTTGCTGCCGTTCTGATCTTTGGCAATGCCGCTGATTACCATGCCGTGATCGTCGGTGGTTTGGTAATTATCAAACGCCAGCTGACGCAATTCCTGGGTAATTTTTTTCTCAGGTTTTGGAGCATCAAAGCTATAAAGCAATTTGTCGCGTTCTGTCTTGCTCATGCTTTCCCACTTCAGGCGTTCTTCGCCGGCCATTTCGGCCAAATCGTCCTGAGGAACAATGGCAACCCCATTTTTCGACGAAAATCCTTTTTCGCTTACATCGCTGGCCCAAACAACGGTATAACCCGATTCTATCGAATTATCAAAAACCTGCATCATTTCTTCCATCGGAATATTGTAATAATGCGACCAGGTCCAGTTATCCGGAACTTCTAAAACAAATGTTTCATAAAATGGATGATGGGTAAATGAGGTGAAAAAGAAATAATCGTCGGGGTTGATGCCTACAACCTCATCGGCAAAAGTGCGTGCCGTGTATTCTTTTCCATTCCAGGTAAATTTTTCCGGAATTTCACCAAAATAAGCATCGAGAATTCCCATAAACCCTCTGAACCAAGCAGTAGAAAGGCTTCGGTTTTTGTTTTCAATAACCCCATCCAGATAACGTTTTAAAACTTCGTCAAGCTCACCATGGGTATGCACATCGGTCCCGTAATTCAATCCGGTGTAGGCTTCTTCAGGAAGCATCCCGTAATTTTTTATTACGTTGAACACATCGTTCACCGCACCACCACCGCCAAAATTATAGTTCCCGTGCATACGCACATAATTCCAGGCTTTTTCTTCATAACTTTTGCGAACCACATACAGTTCCGACAAATCAACCGCAGATTTTCCCATACGCAGCATTTCAGCCTCAACCATACCCATAGCCGAATAACTCCAGCAGGTTCCTGCCCGTTGTTGATTCTCAACCGGACTCGAAGGCACCTCTTTTACCATTGTAAACTGATACCCTTCCGACTTTTTGGATTCCGCTTCCTGTGCAAAAACTCCCAGGTTTAATAAAAACATAGCTCCACTTAAAAACACCAATTTTTTCATATCTTTTTAAATTTAATTTTTGTTTGACATTAGAATCCAAAAATAAAAAAAAGTAACAGGAATGCCGGATGAATTGTTACTAAGCATAAACAGCAATTCTTTATGTGCTTTTGTTTAAAAGCAAAACAGCAATTTGATCTTTAATCATAAATCGTTGTTATAGCCGTACATTTTCGCCCTCATACCTAAAAGAAAACGCGTTCAGGGGATAGAACAAAAGCCACATAACCCTGCTTATTATGTGCTTTGCTTACCTTATTTTAGTGAAATTCACTAGCGTTTTTTATAAGCGGCTTTTTCAAAATATGGAAAAACGACTCTCGAAACCTAAAAATGGCTTAACTAAATCTACCAACCCCTATCCCATGGGAGTTAGTGTGCTTTAATACTTTTAACACACGTGAAGATGCTTGTACCCTGGAAAAAACACTTTAAAAAAAGCAGTTGGAAGAAAGATCTTAATACAAAAATTCAGAAATAAGTCTGTTTTGTGCATTTCATTTAATTACTTACTTTTGCCGCACATTTAGTTGCCCCCATAGTTCAAGGGATAGAATAGCAGTTTCCTAAACTGTAGATCCAAGTTCGAGTCTTGGTGGGGGTACTATTCTTAATCCAATACCCGGCATTATATTTTCCATACTTTCAATATAAAGATTTGGTTCTTGGGTTTGTGAAATCATCTTAAACGGTCCTTTTCTCACAAACATTTTGTATTTTGTCCCTAAGTTTATCTTTTTTGAAACGAGCATGTTCGTTTAAAACACAATCACGGATGAAAATTTACATGCGAGTTCTATCCGGCTTTATGAAATAAATTATATTCCGATGAAAATTTGCTATGCTGTTTTGATTTTTCTGCTGTTTTCGTTTTCGTTAAACGCACAAAAAAATCACGTGAGTTTAAGCATGGGTTTGGCTTATCCGTTGGGAGAATTTGCCAAGTCAGGCGATTATTATAATCATGGTTATGCCATGCCCGGCTTTAATTTAAGTTTTGAGGGAAATTATATTCCTTTGTGGTACGTAGGAGTGGGCGGTGCTGCTAATTTTACCACAAACTATACCCACTCGGATAAATTATTCGAAGATTTAGTTGATGTAATTAATCGGAACCCTGTTTCCCAAATACCCGATAATACCAATGTTGTTCACGAAACAGACCGCTGGAGTTATGTGAACCTGGTAGCAGGCCCAACGCTTGCCATTCCATTAACCCGGTTTCAATGGAATATAAAATGTTTTGCCGGCATAAGCGTAATATTTCCACCCACACAGAGTATGGTAATTCCGTCCGAAATTGGTTCGTACAGCCATTCAGGAGACGCGCAAAATATTGCATTTAGTTACTTGCTGGGAACCGACCTTATCTACAAGCTGATGAAAAATTACAGCATCATTCTTAATGCGGCCTATTCCCAAACACAATCCGAATCCCAATCAAATTTAAGTTATTCGGTCGACGGACAAACCTCCATCCTGGAACCTTTTACAAAAAATACGGATATTCAGTCGCTTCACCTTACACTGGGTTTGGCTTATTTGTTTTAATTTTTTTTCTTCTTTATCCGGTTCCTGTACAAAAAATAATAACCTGCTCAAGGATAATAATGTGTCAACTGTCAAAATAGTTTTTCAATCTATTGTTTTTTTCAGTAAACTTGTAGCTATGCAAATAAATTAGCGCAACAAAAACCGGAATTACAGATGAAAACTTTTTATGCAGTTTTGTTATTGATAACCCTGGCTCTTAGCTCTGCCTTGGCTCAGGAGAATCCAACCATTGACAAAAAAACCTTTTTTGCCAATCCCGACGGACTGGTTCGGGTTAAAAAAGATTTTAGGTTGGCGGAAAAATATTACCAAAAAGGGCAGGGAACCTACGATGAAGCTCTTAAACACTATTTAAAACTGTTTCAATACAATCCCGAATCGCATGCGCTAAACTATAAAATTGGAGTATGCTACTTGTTTAACTCAAACAAAAAAGCTTCGCTGGACTATTTTCTAAAAAGTGCTCCCGAAGTTGCCCGCGATTATTATTTGTTGCTGGGACGCTCGTATCAGTTTAACTTAAAATTTGATGAGGCCAGCGACGCATACGGAAAACACATGGAGTCTCTTTCAAAATGGAAAAAGTTTGATTTCAGAAAAGAATATACCCAGTTGATTGAAGAATGCAATACCGGAAAGGAGATTATGAAAGATTCCCTTTCGGCTTTTATAGTTAATTTAGGCCCTATCATCAACAGTTACTACGACGAATATGGTGCTTATCTTCCTTTCGACGACACCATTATCTACTACACATCGAAGCGTCCAAAGGTTGAACCTCGCAAAAGGGAGTCGCGTTTTAAATATAATGAGCGCCTGTTAACTTCAAACAACGCCATTTACCAGCCGGCACGCTACGCCAGTGAGTTGCCAAAACTCAGCTTTAATGACAACACCAGTCTGGCCGGGGTCGATCACCATCAAAAAAGAATTTTTATTTACCGGGGAGCTACACATCATGGGCGGCTTTTCTCGGCAAAATACAATGGCAAGCGCTGGAAAACAAAGTTGCTTAAAGGAAAAATCAATCACATTGCCTATAAAGAAACATCCATCAGCATAGCCGACGATGGAACCACCTATTATGTTACCAACCGACGTGGAGGACTGGGAGGTAAAGATATCTGGGTAGCAAAACAGGTGGCTGAAAACAAATTCAAGGAAATAAAAAATATGGGAGCTCCCTTAAACACTCCTTTTGACGAAGAAGGCGTTTTTGTAGCTCCCGATGGAAACACGTTGTTCTTTTCATCGAACGGACATAAGGGAATGGGCGGTTTTGATGTTTACAAAAGCACAAAAAACGAAGACGGAACCTGGTCGGAACCCATAAATATGGGCCATCCCATAAACAGTCCTTCCGACGAACTTTTCTACCATCCTACAGCCGATACCATGGTTGCCCTTTATTCAACCATTCGTGGCGACAGTTATGGTGGATTGGATATATACAAAATTCAGATTGATCCCCGGATTCCCTTTAAGCTTATTGGTTCGGTTACCGACAGTGAAGATGGCAGCATCCTTCCTGCAGCTGTAACCCTTTACGAGGGAAAAACACAACGTTTGTTGCAAAGCACTAAAGTAGATAGTATAGCAGGAATCTACCTGTTCGATTTGGAAGACGTAGGCGATTATTTTATTACCGTTGATTATGAAGGATACAAATCGATTACTGAAAATGTGGTTTGTCCAACAAATAAATATGAGACTATTGTACAGGATTTTAGAACCGAGAAGCTAAAGCATCCATTTACGTTAATTGGAAAGGTTTATGATTTGGATAAATACACGCCATTACAAGCAGCATTGACATTTAGGCTGGCTCATCAGGATTCGGTAATTGCGCGTGTGGTATCATCCGACTCAACCGGTAAATACAACGTAACCTTCGATGATAAATACGACATGATAATTGACGTGGTGGCCGAAGATTATTTCGACGTGCAGGAACCTTTAAATGCCACTAACGAACCTAACAACATTATCTCGAAAGATATAGCGCTAAAACGAAGTAGGATAGAATACACGCTTACCGGGCGAATTCTTCAGGAAGAAAGCAATGCTCCGGTTCGTGCAGCCATCAGCTTTTTTGCCCCAAACAGCAGCGAACCTTTTGCCATTGTAATTTCTGACAGTGTTGAGGGTAAATATACGGCAACCATCGAAAATCCTGGTCCTTTTCTACTTGAAATAGAATCCAATGGCTATTTCTTCCTAAATGAAACCTATCAGTTTCCGGAAGGACAAACCTATACCGCCAAAAACTTCCTGCTGAAAAAAATGGAAACCGGGGTTAAGTTTGTGGTTAACAACATTCTTTTTAACACCGGTAAAGCATCGCTGATGCCGGAATCGTTTAAGGAACTGGATAAGCTTGCCGATTTGCTGCAAAAAAATGCCGGTATCCGCATAGAAGTTTCGGGACACACCGACAATGTCGGATCGGCTTCTATAAACAAAAAAATATCCAAAAGCCGTGCGCTAACGGTAAAAAACTATCTGGTATCGCGGGGTATTGAACAAGACCGTATGGAATATGAGGGATATGGTTTCGACCAACCCATTGCACCCAACGACACACCCGAAGGACGGGCCATGAACCGAAGGGTTGAAGTTAAGATTATACAATAACTGATTAATTTTTGGATTATGAAAAGATTAAAAACACATAACAGCTTATTTCTTGCAGGAATTTTTTTACTGGCTACCAGCTGTTTTGAGGACGGAGTAGAATTAACCGATCCCCACAAATATGATCGCGCACTGAATCTGGCCGGTCCCATCGGTAACATTAACCTTAGTACCGTATCGCTTTTGAAACAGCTGGGTTCAGACTCCTACATAATTGTTGATGATGAAGGCTTGTTACACGTGCAGGTCGACACTTCGATTACGGCTACCTGGGAAGATGTGATTTCAATTAACGATCTGACCACTTCGCGCACTTACGACATTAATCCCAATAAAAAAGCCCCGGTAGGTCCCTTTTATGATACTATTGTTGTAAATGTTTTCTCCCTGGGCGAAGACAACCAGCGGTTCGACCGCTTGTTGGTAGAAACCGGACAACTGGGAATTTCTGTTATCCTGCCCAATAATTTTGAGGGTTCATATACCATAACCATACCAGAAATCACAAATCCTGCTGGGGAATCGGTAGTTTTACCTACCCGAAATTTTAATGATGCGTCGCCCATTGACCCTATCGATATTGCCAACGACTCAATAGTTTTTAATAACGCTGATGGTAAAAGTTTTATAACCATAGTAACCGAAGTAGATGTTACCAATGTTACCGGAAGTCCGGCAAACACCCAAATGCAGGTCGATGTAAACATAACCGGATTTAAGCCGGCTTATGTTGAAGGCTATTTTGGTAAAATGAATGTGCTGGAACAAACCCGCGAACAGCGTTTCGATTTCTTCAAGGACTTCAATTTTGCAGACATGGTACAATTCCAGGAAATCAGCCTTGAACTGAACATCGAAAATTATTTTGGCATTCCCCTGACTTTGAATATTGACTCTTTGGTGTTTGAAAACACCCAAAGCGGCCAAATTGAGCACATCAGCATTGATGGAAATTCCATTGAAGTAGAACGGGCCTTTGCACCAGATGAGCCATCTACCAATCAACTGCTGATAAATAACAACAACTCCAATTTAATTGACGGAATTAATCTGGGTCCCGACCGGGTATTTATGGCCTTTATTGGTCAATCCAATCCCGCAGGAGAAACTGCACAACCCAACTTTATCAACACCAATACTCAGGTAAGGGCCGAAATATTAATTGACCTGCCTTTCTGGTTTAAAACCAGTTTGTATGAGCGTACCGATACCATAAGTTTTGATGTGGTGGGTCTTTTTAAAGACAGCGCTCAGGTAGATATGGTAGAGGAAATCAATCTGGATTTGACTTTTGATAACGGTTTTCCTTTTAATATTCAGTCTCAATTTATTATGGTTAACGACAATGGATTTGAAATTGACTCGCTGTTTAATCAGGACGGAGGCCTGTTTATTTGGGAATCGGGCCAAATGGACTCTCAAGGAAAGGTTATCGCACCCACATCAACAAAAATACAGCTAAGAATTGATAAAGCCCTTACAAAAAAACTTTACGATAATGAATCTTCACGCATTCATATACGAAGCCGTATAAGTTCAGGCGATAAGGAAAATCCCGATTTCGTTCGTCTATACGATTACTATACTATAAAAGGCAGCATGAAGTTTGAAGTAAAAAGCAGCGATTTAAGCTATTAATATCGAAAAAGTACTACTATGAAGCAACAATACAAACTCCTTTTAACCTTTACTTCGGTTCTGTTCTTCTGGTTGGGCTCCTATGGGCAACAACCCCTTTCGCTTTACTACCTCGAGAACATTCCGCAATCTTCATTTATCAATCCGGCTATGGCCCCGCGCGCCAATGCTTTTTTTGGTATCCCGGGAGTTAATGCCATTTATATTGGGGTAAACACCGATTTATTTGGCTCCGAGCTTTTTCAAAAAGCCCCCGACGGTTCCGACATTACGCTTACCAGTAAATATTTCGACTATAATAAGCTGTATAAACGAATCGGTAAAGCCGGCAACTTAAGCCCTTATTTTAGCATCGCACCCATAGCCTTTGGTTTTAGTGGCAAAAAAGGGTATTTTACCTTTAGCTGGTCCGAAAAAGTAAATGCTTCAATGAATTTGCCTAAAGATTTATTTACTATGGCCGATATAGGCTTGTTTCCCAACGGAACGCACCTCGATTTTAGTCCCCTGGCACTAAATGCACAATATTATCGCGAACTTTCTTTTGGTTATTCCTATAAATTCATGAGCAAGCTCCGCGTAGGAGCTCATGTTAAGTTGTTGCAGGGATTGGCTGCCATGAAAACCGATCTGGAAAAATTCGACATCCAAACCAGCACCGACGAATGGCTGGTTGATATGGAAGGAACGGTGTACCTTTCGGCCCCCATTACGGTAACCACCGACGAAAACAACGTTCCCGATGGAATGGAAGATTTTGACAGCAGCACCAAGAACCTTATTAACAAAGGGCTACTTAACTTTTCGAACCCAGGTGTTGCTTTTGATTTAGGCGCGGTTTATGAACACAATCCCAGTTGGACATTTTCAGCATCAATAAACGATTTGGGCTTTATTAAATGGGGTGGCGATTTAACCTCGCTCACGGCTAATGGAACTTACCGTTTCAGTGGTGTTAATATTGATGAATCGAACATCGACAGTTTGAGTGGCGATTATATTGTGAATATGGTGCTTGATTCACTTAAAAATGCCGTAAACTTACAACGAGGTTCCCGTAGTTTTTCCACAGGCTTGGGACCAAAAATTTACCTGGGGGCCAAATACAATGTGAATCATTATTTTGCCCTGGGTGCGGTCTCGCGTACTTCGTTCTACAAAAACGACTTTCAACAGGAATTTAATGTCTCGGCCAACCTTAACCTCTACCACTTTTTAACCACCTCGGTGAATTATACCCTTGCGGTTAATGGTGCCAACTCAGTGGGTTTTGCGCTGGGATTGCGCGGCAGTTCATTGCAGTTCTATCTGGCAGCCGATTACCTGCCTTACAAATGGAGGCCATACACCATTAATTTTACCGCTGACGAAGGAGAGCAGGCCAATGAACCCATTGAAATTCCACGAGCTCCAAAAAGTTTCGACAACTTTAATTTGATGCTGGGCTTTAACCTGCTGTTTGGGGCCAATGGCTTCCGCGACGAACCCATGATTGATGCGTATGAATCGTTTTAGATTTTTATAAGGATTCACCACCCGCAGCCATGCTGCTGGATTAACACGGACCAACCATAGGCCTGTTAGCACAAATAAAAAAAGCACCATAATCTGCGTGTTTCTGTGGTGAAGAAAAGCACCACCCGCAGCAATGTTGCTAGATTACACAGACTTGCCTGCCTCTGGCGGGGTTACACAAAAAATAGAAATAAGCGAGAAGCTAAATCTGTGATAACCGGCCAACCGTTGGTCGGTGAATCCCAGACACTTTTCGGGAGTGGTGAAAAAAAACTCAGCAAGGCCCCACATTTCAGAAACTTTAAATACTTTTAAGTTTTTAAACAAACGAATCATCCTTGTATCAACTGCTGACCATAAAAGATTTTATCGTTGTCCCCGTTTTGCTTATGGTAGCTTACCTTTGGGCAAATCGGGTAAAAAATAAAAACCTCGTCCAATCGCCCTATTACCGATATTTTGCCTGGGGTCTTTGGGCAAAAATAGCGGCCGGATTGGCTTTTGCTGCCGTTTATCTTTTTTATTACGGAGGAGGCGACACCGTTTACTATTTTTTTGGCTCGGCCAGCACCGTTAAAATGGCCGGAAAAGACTTTTGGGCTTTTATCCGCCTGCTTTATGGCGATCACAGCGCTGAAATTTACAGCCTCTTCGACCGCTCCACGGGTTGGCCATTATACTGGCGTGACATCAACTCCTATGCCGTAAGTCGTTTTAACGTACCCTTCTACCTGCTGGGCTTGGGATCCTACCTGGGAAACACCATTGTGATGAACCTGTTTTTATACCTGGGTACCTGGCATTTCTTTAAATTGTTACTGGAGTTGTATCCCCGACAGGAAAAGGCCCTTGCCTGGGCCTTGCTATTTGTTCCCAGTGTGGTGTTCTGGACAAGCGGCATACTAAAAGACGGATGGACCCTTACCGCCATTCTGTTTATGTTTGTAACCATTTACCGCCTGTTTATCAAGCGGCAAAAATTCTGGAAGAACCTCTTTATCCTGCTTTTTTGGTCTTACATTGCCTTTTCCATCCGGCCCTATATTTTTTATGTAAGCATTGGCTCCGGATTAATCTGGCTTACGTTTACGGCCATAAAGGCCATACAAAGTTCGTTTTTACGCACCATTGCCCTGCCTTTTCTGGTTTTTTTAGCCTGGATATCCGGCGCCATAATAATAGCCCAAACGGGCGAATTGGCCGGGTCGCGTTATTCCAGTCTCGATGCCATGCTCGAAACAGCCTGGATTATACAGGACGACCTGAAAAAAGACTATTACGGTGGTAACAGTTTCGATATTGGAACTTTTGAACCCACCTTAAGCGGAGTCCTGGGCAAAGCACCAAAGGCTATAGTGGCCGGACTGTTTCGCCCTTTTGTGTGGGAAGGCCAGGGAGCTTTAATGCTATTGTCGGGGTTGGAAAACCTGATTTTACTCCTGCTCGTTGCATGGGTGCTGCTAAAAACCGGACCCTTTCGATTTTTTAGCCGTCTGTATCACGATCCCTTAATCCTTTCTCTTTTTGTCTTTGCCCTGACCTTTGCTTTTTTTGTTGGGCTTACCACAGCCAACTTTGGTGCCCTGGTACGCTATGTGGTTCCCGGAAAATTACTGATGGTACTGGTGGTGGTGTTGACTTATAAAAAGGATAAAATACAGCTTACTTCTTGATTGCATTAATTGCTCCTCAACAATTAACTATTAAGGAGTTAAGGGCAATTAAGAGGGACTCAAATACCAGTCCCTTAACTTTACTTCATTTCTTAATGGTTCATAAAATGAAAGCAGACTTCATCGATCGAGAAGTTGTTTAAAGAATTCATTAACATAGGGTTTCATCGATTTTGAAATGTTAACCACATTAAAATTGATTAATAAACCCTGGGGGTTTTGCAGCAACTTCATATAGGTCATTAATTGGGCTTCGTGTATGGGCAGGATGCATTCAATGGCTTTTAATTCAACAATTACGGTATCGTTTACCAGTAAATCAAGACGTAAATCAGCATCAATCACAAGGTCGTCATACTTTACCGGCACTTTGAGTTGTTGCGTTACCTGATACCCGTTTTTAACCCGTTCGTATTTCAGGCATTTCTCATATACGCTTTCCAGCAGTCCCGGCCCCAGCTCACGGTGAACTTTAATGGCAAAGCCAACAACATCGTACGACAATTGCGTAACTGCGCTTTTTGTTAGGTAGGCTTGCATTATTCTTTAATTTTAAAGAGAATAAAATTAAACAAACTTAAAATCCAATACAAAAATAACCATTAAGGAGTTAAGGAAAATTAAGGGGCATTCAGAAAACAGCCTCTTAACTAAGCTTCATTTCTTAATGGTTAAAAAAACAACCATTAAGGAGTTTAGGGCGATTAAGAAAGGCACATAAAATAAGACAAGAAAAAAAAATCACAAGAACACCCGGTTTTTTTAAACTGCTTTTGTTGCTTATATGAACTGCATGCACGAAGGGATTAAAACCGGTAACACAACAGGCTGGATAAAGCATAAAGCGCAAACCAAAAGCCACGAATGGAACGAATAAACACAATTGAATTACGCTCCGATACGCCTTAACTGCCGGTGCGTGTTTAAAAAAGCCTGGTGTTTAATTGTAATTTTAGACTGATTAAAATGTTAATTTGAGTGGTGGGTGCTTTAGTAAAATTTTTCAAATATGTGGAAGTATCTTTTTTTGTAAACCGGTTTTAATCTCATCCCAGGTAATTTTTTCCTTCATGACAGGCATTGGATCTGGTTCAGCATCTTCAAAATGTATCAGACTCTTTTTAACCAGAAATAAATTACCATCATCAAATTTCTCAACATAAAATCTGAATAAATCGTTGAGGGAAAAGTGTTTTAGCAGATAATAGAGGTCAATAAAATCTTTCTTGGTTCCACGTCCGGTAATGGCATTCAATTTCATCGCCCCAATATCTTTTAATGAGGCCAATCGAAAATTATCTTCTTCGATTAATTCTGAAACCCATGGATATCTGTAATTTACTATATCAACTTTTATATTGTCGATAGACAGAACATTAATGTTTTTTGATTTTTGTAATATTACAATTGAGCCGATTAGTTCAATATTCTTTTCTTGCTTCTCAAAATCTATCTTACCAAACAAATCAATATCAACAGATTCTCTATGCCCTATCTGTAATGCAAGCGCAGTGCCACCAACCAGCCTTAGGTCAGAAAACACATCCATTTGCATTAATTGCGCTAATATCCGTAAAAGGTCGGGGTTGACTGCTGATTTGTATAACATCGAAATGATTCTTTTGGCACATTGGTAAGTAGAGACATAAAACTAACTACTTTTGGATCCATTGAGCGGGCCGAAATAATGGCCTCTTTAATTTCATCCATAGAAAAACGGGATTTAAGCAAGTGCCAATCATTTAATTTACCGTATTCCATTACTCTTCGAATAACGAATATTTTATGCTTCTCAAAATCCAGGGTTGCCACATCTACATCCCAAAATAGGTGCGGTGAAAAGTCTTTGGGCGATATGTTCTTGTCGTTCATGTTTCCGGGTAGTTTTATACAAAGTTAATGAAAATATTAGCAGGGTGAAAAGTAAAATTGCCACAAAGACACTAAAACACAAAGAAAAACACTAAGGTTCCGCGCATTCGTGGCTAAAAAAGAACGGCCTGGTTTTCTTAATGGTTAAAATTTTAAACACACCATTAAGGAGTTAAGGGCAATTAAGAAAAAGCCTTAAATAAACCGACTGTTTTTCTTCATTGCTTAATCGTTTAAAACCCGGGCCTTTATCACTTCTGCTAAAAGCTGAACCTGTTTTTTTCTTGAAAATTGTTCAGTATTTATTGAATCACAAGGCAGGTGGCCCTTTTCTTTAAATTCCCGATAAATGTTTGGCAACAGTTCAGCCAGATGCTGCGCATCCTTTACCAGATAACCCGAGCGGGTTTCCCGGATTAATTCCTCCTGAAGGGTATCGCTTAGTTGGCTATTCGGGGGAAAAGGATAATATTTCTCTTTTAAAGCCAGCGCTTCCTTATCATGGGTATAGCAAAATAAAATGGGCCGTTTTAAGGCTAAATAATCATAAATTTTCGTTCCAACAAAATGGTAATAATTAAACAATAACAACAAGTGTTGCTGGCCAAGTTCTTTAATTAGTTGGTGATTGGGCATAGATGAAACAATTTTGACGTTCGATTCAAGCATCGGGTATTGTTTTAAAAAACTTACTATCTCCAACTGTTTATTTATTCCAAAAAAAGAAATGTGTATCTGGCAATCATTGTTTTCTTTTAAAAAATTTAATATTACAGTCAATACGCTTCTCCAGGGGTGCCAGTCATATAAAGATCCCACAAAAGCAAGCTTCAAAACCACTGATTTCTCCGGTATTTCATTTAGGTTCTTGAAAGCATCTTCATCGTAACCATTAGTAATAATCGAAAAAGCTTTATCTTTAATTACGTTTATTATTTGCTCTTGAAAAAACTCAGATACCGTAGTAATGTGACCTACTCCCGACAAAAAATGTTTTTCAAAAAAAGTATTCCAGAGCTTCCTAAACTTATTCGGGCTACGTGAGGCACTTTGGGTCCAGGGATCGCGATAATCGGCTACCCAGGGAATGCCATTGTCCCGGCTTAATTTCGCCGCATATTTAAAGAGCACAAAAGGTTCCCCCGTAGCAATAATCGCATCGACTTTATGGGTTTTTAAATAAGCTTTTGCTCCTTTATACAAACCAACTTTTGGGCCCACAAAAAAAAGAAACTGCATCAACTCATACCAGGCTGTTATGGCTTTGCGTAACAATCGATATTTGTTTTCTCCATACTTCAGCATAAGCCGGTTGGCCCAATTAGGCTGGTAGGGTGTCCGTATAATGGTGCCACCGAAACATAGGGTGGAAAATCATAGGCTAATATGAGAACTTTCTTCATTTCAGCACCTCCCAATGGCCATCTTTACGACCTCCTATTCTTGCAATAATACCTTCGCGCTTTAAATTCGATAAATGCTCCTTTATGGTACCATCCGACTTTTGCAATAGTTGCATCAAATCCTCTTTGGTGTAAAATCAATTTTCCTTCAATAATTCAACTATACGTTCCTTTGTGGTCTTTTGGGCAGTCTTTTGGGCGGTTATTTTACCGTAAGTAACTAAAATTCCATTTTGCACTTCTTCAAAATCAAAATGAACTTCCGGATATTCTTTCATTAAATCTCTTATACGGATAAAGCCTGTGCCGTATTTTTCTATTTCGCCTTTTAAATAAAAGGCTTCAGCAATAAGAACTTTGGCATCGAAACTTTTCTTGAACTCTACTCGTTCGTTTTCGCCTTGGTTTATTAATAATTTAAGTTCCTCATTTGTCATAGCATAAAAATACAAAACTTACCCAATAAACAAGCTATTCGTAGAGTATTAAAAATCATTTGCTAATAAACACCCAATTGGTCGTAAATTTTTAAAGAGTAAATAATTTTTCACCACAAAGGGCACAAAGAAGCACAGCGTTTTGTTTTTTCTTCTTTGTTTTGCTTTGTGTTCTCTGTGGTAAAATGTTTTGCTATCTTTACAAAAATCGCAGCAACATGACCAAAACCCTCCTCTTTTTTACAAGCAGCTACCCTTTTGGAAAGGGTTAAGCCAAATACGCGGTATGTGTCAAGTTATCGGTATTAAGGTTTCTATTTCGTTACAAGTATTGAAAAAAAAACGCCTTGCATCGTATTTTACGCAGTTGGGTTTTTAAGTGCGACAATTATTCATACATAGCTTCGTTTTCCGTTTAGTTTTCATAATAAGCTTTTAATTTTCATAGATATTTTGTACATTTACAAAAGTAGTAGCGTCTAATTTTCACATATAAACATGAATAGCATAAGCATTTCACAAGAAGCGTCTGTTTTTCGCGGACTTGTTTTGCCCGAAAAAGGTAAGATTGTGGGTTATGCGGCACTTATCGACGTTTTTAAGCTAAAAATACCTCTTCCAAATAGAATTGCATTAATAAGTGATAAAAACAGGCAATATCAAAATGAAAATTGGAGGGTGCTTACACCAAGGCATCAACCCGAAGAGAACTTATATCGACACCTGGTTTTTGCCATTAAATATGAAGGAATAAACCTGTTATTCTTTAAAAAACTTTTTGAAGCTATCAGTATGAACCAAGTATTGGATTTAATCCAGGAAGAGCCCACGGGGCAATACGCCCGCAAGATTTGGTTTTTATATGAATTTTTAACGCAAAAGGAACTGGAAATTTCTAATGCCGATACTAAGATCAAATTTATTAAATTGTTGGATACTCAAATTCAGTACGGAATAGAACATGGAAAAAAATCGACCCGGCATCGTGTAATAAACAATTTATCAGGCACCTACAATTTTTGTCCATTAATATTTAAAACCCCCAAGCTTGAAAACTATATTTCACTTAATTTATCCGACAAAAAGAACGTGTACCTAAATTCTATTCATAAAGATGTGTTGCAACGGGCTTTTTCCTTTCTATTACTGAAAGACTCGAAGGCTTCATTTACAATTGAAGATGAAAATCCGGGGACAAACCGGGCATTGCGCTGGGGTAAAGCTATTGGCCAGGCAGGTTCTAAACCTCTTTCAAAGGAAGAATTAGTGCGACTACAACAAATTGTTATTGAAGACAGGCGATTTACCAACATGGGATTTCGTACCGAAGGAGGCTTTGTTGGCGAACACGACCGATTATCGGGAGACCCTATTCCCGACCATATTTCGGCACGGCATCAAGATATTGATGCTCTGATTACCGGGTTAATAAATACCTATAATGTATTAGAAGAATCGGCCTTTCATGCGGTACTCGCGGCAGCCATAATTGCTTTTGGTTTTGTAATTATTCACCCTTTTACCGATGGCAATGGTAGAATTCATCGCTACTTAATTCATCATATTTTAGCAAAAATGCGGTTCACCCAACAGGGGATAATTTTTCCTGTGTCAGCCTCCATACTTGACCATATTGATGATTACAGAAAAGTTTTAGAAGATTTTTCACATCAAATCATGGAATATATTGAATGGGAAACCTCAACAGAAAACAATGTAAGGGTTAAAAACAACACCATTGATTATTACCGATATTTTGATGCAACCCCTATGGCTGAATTTCTTTTTGATTGCGTTGACGATACCATTAAAAATATAATTCCGGCAGAAGTACGTTATTTACAAAAATACGATGCCTTTAAAAATTATTTAGATAATACCTTTGAAATGCCCGATAAGATGGTAGCCAATCTGGTTCGGTTTTTAGAACAAAACGATGGGAAACTCTCAAAAAGAGCACGCGCTAAAGAATTTAAGCTGCTTAAAGAAACTGAAATTGATGAAATTGAGAACCATTTCCGACAAATACTTGCTTCCGACTTCTAACTTCCGACTTTTCAACCACTAATGAAACAGGGCGAGACAGATGCAAAGCAATTACCGCTTTTATGAACGTTCTGTGCTATTTTTTAACCACAGAGAGCTCAGAAAAGCCACAAAGCAAAATATAAAACCAATATTAGAAAGCTAGCAATACCTTCAGTCGCAAATATTACAGTACTAAAGGTTCCCCTGTAGCAATAATAGCATCCACCGGATGGGTTTTTAAATAAGCTTTTGCTCCTTTATACAAGCCCGCTTTTGGGCCCACAAAAAAAAGAAACTGCATCAACTCATACCATGCTGTTATGGCTTTGCGTAGCAATCGATATTTGTTTTCTCCATACTTCAGCATAAGCCGGTTGGCCCAATTAGGCTGGTAGGGTGTCCGTATAATGGTGGCTTATACCACGAATACGGGCGTAAACCCCCAACCGAAACATAGGGGGGAAAATCGTAGGCCAGGATAAGGACTTTTTTCATCATTAGTATAAATAAAAACCAAAGTTAACCATTAAGGTGAATCCCTGAATAAAACGGCTTAACTTATCTTAATTTCTTAATGGTTTTAAACGAGAACCATTAAGGAGTTAAGGAAAATTAAGAGAGACACATAACTAAAAACAACAAAAGTATTATTTAAACACCCTGTTTTTAAAAAATGCTTTTATAGCTAAAACAAACTGTGCCCACGAAGGAGCCATAAACCAATAATATAATAAAGCGGGAAAAATTAATCCGGCCAAGCCAATATTACCTGCCTTTTTAATCATTTTTAATGAAAAAACCACCAAATTAAACCGGCGAATCCAATAGGCAAAAGATTCTGTTATGGCATTATTTTCACCAGTTAATACATGATGCACATGCATTCCTGTTTTTACCCTTTTAAAAAACAAAGGCTCTCCTGAAACATGTACATAATCTCCTTTAGCTAAATAAAAACACAGGGTAGGAAAAATATTGTTATAGGGCGTATGTTTATTGGGCCACCACCACACCGGAAATTCAACTTCTTTAATATCAGCGGTCTTAAAAACACCATAACCAAATGCATCGTGGGAGTTTTTTATAAACCCGGTCAAACGGGTTGTTTTTTGGGGGTTTGTATAGTTAAAATTGGTAAATGTTTCCAAAATTATATTGCTTTCATCAATAGTAGCAAAGTTGCAGAAAGCGCTAATAGCATTGCTGTTTTGGAGGGCATTCACAAGTTTTTCAATGAATGTTTCATCGTATAAATCATCATCGCCGGCCCACATAAAATAGGGGGTATCGGCCATTGAAAGTAAAAACTGCATGTTTCTGGAGATGCCTAAATTATAGGGTTGCCGGATATAGGTAATTCTGGAATCGATCGATGCAAAACGCTCACAAATTTGTTGACTGCCATCGGTAGAGCCATCATCGGAAATAATCAGTTTAAAATTGGTATATGTCTGGTTACGTATCGATTGTATTGATTTCTCAATATAAAGAATGTCATTATAAACCGGCATGCCAATGGTGAGTTCCATAAATCAGCTATTGTGAAATTTATTTCTAATGCGTTTTAATGGGCGTCCCGGAACACATGTATAATTATGCAATTTAGAATGCTGAAATGCCCTACCCTGATTTTTCCCATAAAAAACTGTGGCTCCTTTTCCTAAAGCCGAAGCTAATGTAGCTGTACCAGATGTCAGGCAATAGAGTCTTTTGGAGGAAAATATTAAATCACAAAAATCGGTTATCGTAGGGGTTTCAATAAATAGATCTTTGTTTTTTGGAATATAGAGTGCTTTATCGGTTCTGAGTTTCATTATTGCTTCAAAATTATACTTTTCCCGCTTTAAAAAATGCATCATATCCCTTTTATCGATCTCGCCCACCCAGGAAAGAAAATTCGGATCAAAAATCACTTTATTAAACTCCTCTTTATATAAAGGCTTATAATAACATTCCGGTTCATGATGGCGTAAGCCATCGTCCAAATTAAAGGCAAACATCACTTCATCGAGTAAGTTTTTTCCTGAATCATTGGCTTTGTCAAGTCTCTCAACCAGAATCTTAAGATTACAGCTTTCACCTGGTTCATCAACAAAACCATCAACAAATGGATTTAATTTCCATACCAAATGGCGATTATCCGGGTGGCGGAAAATCGAGCGTTCCGAGATAATAACTCTTTCGTAAACTCCGGTCTCTTTTGCAATGCGGGGTAAATGACTGTGAAAAAAATGATCCCCCAACCCCCCATAAGGTATTTCAATGATCAATGTTTTGTGTTCTTCCATTATTTAAAACAAATCTCTTTTTAAAATCCTAAAAAACTCTTGTGTGGCAAATTTAGCATCTTTCAGATTTTTCGGAAAATACGAAAAAGAAAACCACACAAAATTAAAATAATGTTTTATTAAATGCGTGCGGGAAACTTTGGCCGGATAGGTAAACATGCAAAAATGCAAAAAGGATCGAAATCGATAAACTGGGAATGAAAGATTTATTTTCTTCAACCAGGGCAACATATTTAAATCGGTTTCCAGTTCTTTCGTGCTTATTCGTGAATTTAACCCAGTGGGAGCCAAGCGGTAAACACACATGTTATCTTTAAAATACTTTATTTTCCCAAAACTGGCTACCATCGGATATATGGCCCGCTCATTGGAAGAAATCGTTGGAGGGATTCCGCCAGTTTTGTTCCAAATCTCCTTTCGATAAACCAGCGATGAAGTATGGAATTTCCGATGACTTAAAGTATCTTTCAATTCATAATTCGCGTCACTGGTTTCCCCAAACATTTTTATATGAAACTCTTTCGAGCCTCTTATAATTTCGGATTGATGGGCGCAACCCGCATATTCCGGATATTGTTCCAAAAAGCCAATTTGCTTTTGGAGTTTTTTAGGATCCGTCCAAAAGTCGTCCCCGTCCAATAAAGCAATATATTTGCCTTTACAGGCATTTTGTGTAGCCACACTATTTGGGGTTAAACCTAAATTATTTTTATGTTCCAGTATTCGAATTATATGCGGATATTTCTGTTGATAAGCCTTAACTACCTCTCGGGTTGAATCGGTACTACAATCTTCGCCAATCACTAATTCCACTTTAAAATAAGCTTGTTGATTCAGCACACTCTCGATGGCCTCTGCAATGTAGTTTTCCACATTATAGGCAATAGTAGCTACACTAACCAAAGGGGCCTCCTCTTGGGTGTAATTACTATCTCTAATTTCTTTTAAGCTGTCGTTTAACATGTTTACCCGATCTTGAATAGAATAATGGGATTATCCAGTAATACATAAAATTAGAAAAATAAGCCTTTTGAAGATTAAAATAGTGCTTTCTATAACCTGTACCAATTTTCCACATAACAAAAAAATTAGTAAGTGTATTTATTAAAAATAGAAT
This sequence comes from Bacteroidetes bacterium HGW-Bacteroidetes-4, assembly GCA_002840905.1. Classification (GTDB taxonomy): domain Bacteria; phylum Bacteroidota; class Bacteroidia; order Bacteroidales; family SZUA-534; genus GWE2-40-63. Next base: position 35,399 of record PHDD01000025.1, read on the forward strand.
ATGATATACCAAATATCCTACAAACCCTCTTATTTTATAAAAAAGTAAAGCATTAGACAATAAATTTTGTTTCAATGCCCAGTCTTTATTTGAGCTGGCCCCGTTTTTATGAATAGCCTGAACCTTATCAAAATACTCGATTTTATATCCTGCTTTTGCAATCCGATAACAAAGTTCCATCTCCTCACTATACATAAAAAATTCGGGATCAAAACCCCCAACAATATCCAACACTGACTTTGGTACTAAAAGAAAAGAACCCATTAAACCCTGAATTTTTACTGGCCCTTTTTTAATGAAATAATCAAACACCAGATTTTTCTCAATAATTCCCAGATATTCTGAGATATATTGATAAGTCGATTTTTGAACCGTGCCATCTTCATTTAACAAGGTACAACCAAGAACTCCAATTGAATTATCTGTTTTTATCTGTTTAATACATTCACCAACAGTATTGGGCAGTAAAACCATATCGGAATTTAAAAACAGAACATATTCTCCTTTGGCTTGAGCTAAGCCCAAGTTATTGGCTCTACCAAAGCCTTCGTTTGTTGGGTTGTTTATCCAAATAACTTGCGGAAACTTGCTGCATATTAAAACCTCTGAATTATCCTCTGAATGGTTATCCACAACAATAATCTCATAATCCTTTGTTTCATCTATAGTGGCAACAACCCGCTCAACACAGCATAAGGTGAGTTCGGGGGTTCTATAGTTAACTATTACGATGGAAAGCTGCATTATATTCTTTTTCTATCCCAATTTACATTTTCATTTACCTTTTTTGCAGGTGTCCCTGCCACAATTGTATTGCTTTCAACATTATGAGTTACTAAACTATTTGCTCCAATAATACAGTTGTCTTCTGCCCGAACCCCTTTTAAAACAGTAACATTTGCTCCAATCCAAACATGATTTCCAATACAAATACTTTTCCCATAATTAATCCTTTTATTCGTTTTCAAATCAACGATGCTATGAGAATCACTTGTCCGGAAGTAAATGCTTTCGGAAAGCATGCAGTCCTTACCCAATTGAATCGTTAAATTTGATTCTACCACTGCAAATTTAGCCGATTCTATAGTAGTATCATCATCAATAATAATGGTATTAAACGAGTCTTCAAACCAAAACTCTACCTGTTTAATTCTACACCTTTTACCTATTATAAGTTTATGATTTGAACCCAAAATTTTTACAATGCCTGAATCAATGATTGAGTCATGGCCTATTTGAATTGTATTGTTTTCTCCGTTTATTACAAACTTAAAATTAGAATACGATGAGTCGTCTAATAACACATTCTTTTTCCATACACCAATTATTCCGTTCCATTTGAATCTAAATAATTTTCTTATAATTCTATGCATTTATTATATTAATTATTGTTAGTTAAACCGAAGCTTTAGTTTAGTTATAAGTTTTTTTAATAATAGCTCTAAAACTTTAGTAAAGCTTAAATAATAATTGCAATAACTATCAACCGCTTTATTAATAAGAATCGGATTAATTTTATGTTTTTGTTGAATATAATTGATTAAAATATCTGCATGCTCATGGTTGATGCTTCTAATCATTGAATTATTCAAAACCCTGTAATTAAAATAAACTTTGTTTTTATATATGATTTTTGCATTGTTTGTGTTTAGTTTTAACCACAGGTCCCAATCTTCTATACCCATAAACGGTATATCCGCATCATAAAGTCCAACTTCAAGTAATTTTTGTCTTCGAAAAATAGCACAAGCATCAATATGATTTCCAAAAAGGATTTTATAAAAATCCATCGGGCCTTGCTTGCGCACATAATTTTCTTCTCCAAAACGTTTTTGATCACCAAAAAAACCATCAAATTCAACCCCTTTTTTACAGAAATCAAAAAAATCGGTTATAAAAACAGGTTCAATGTAATTATCCGCATCTAACATTAATACATAGTCAGCTTTGGCTTTAAGAATCCCGTTGTTTCGAGAGTGAGCCAAACCCTGGTTTTCTTGTTTAATTACAATATATTTTTGAGTATCTAACTTATCAATTACTTCATTGGTATGTATATCCGTGGAACCATCGTTAATAATAATAATCTCTATCTGATCCCGAAATACAGAACAATCAACCGATGCCAATGCCTCTGGCAGATATTTGCCGTGATTGAAGCAAGGTAAAATGACAGATAATATTATATCATTTTTTTCCATTTATTCCAATTGTTAATTCACCACTATTTTGAATATCAAAACCTTCACGAATCAAAATGTTGTAAATATTTTCTCTACATTTAAGTTCATCATGTATTTCGATTGCAATAATTTTTACTTTTTCTAAAAAAGAAACGTCTGAAATAGTTTCATCAAAAAGCAATGCTTCAGCGCCTTCAATGTCAATTTTTAGCAAATCAACGGGATCAAATTTATTTATTTCCATTAATTGTTTAATCGTATATCCTTTAATGCTTAAAACCGGGGCGTTTTCTGCAACAGAGATGGCCCACTCCCGGCCATCTCTGAAATCGCGATTAATACCCAAGAAACATTCCTTGTACCACACAGCTCCCGGAATAACTTTCGCTTGCAATTCATTTAATGAGAAGTTCTGTTTCATTGCCCGCACATTGGATTCAAACGGCTCAACCACGCATAATTTTATGGTTGGGTTTACCATTTGAAAATAGAGGGATGAATACCCGACATTTGCCCCCAGATCAAGCATTGTTTTAATCTCAAAATTATTTTCTTTACTATAATCAATAATGGGTTTATACTCCTCCTCAATAAAGATTTGATAAAAAACAAGGTTATCCGTTGTTCCTTTTCTAATTTTTGCCTTAAAGTCTTTTTTTATTACCAAATATTCACCGCGTAATTTTTTTATACCAAAACCCGCTTTAATTATTTCATCATTTATCGCTTTGTTTTGTACAATTTTATAATCAATTCTTTTTTGTATTTGAAATATCACATAGTTTAATAAAATGATAATCCATTCTTTTAAACTATAAAGTTTTAAATTTATCATTTAATTGATTTTATAATTTTAGCAGGCACACCACCTATTATCGAGTTTTCAGGATAACTTTTGTTAACAACCGAACCCGCTGCTACCACACTTCCCTTTTTAATATTTACACCGGCAAGTATAGAACAACCATGCGCAATCCAGACATTATCTTCAATCACTATTGGTTTTACTTCAATTCCCTGGGAGTTTATGTTTTTACTTATATCAGTAAAAATGTGATTCGCGGGAATAATCATGCAACCGCCTGCAATTAGTACATTATTACCAATTTGTGTGTTACCATGCCCATAGATAATCGTTCCTGGATTAATACTACAAAACTCTCCGATTTCGATATTTCCACCATAAGTCAAAATCTTAACATCTTCCAATAATTCGGTGTTTTTACCTATGCTGATTTTTCCACCATACCGTGTATCTAGAATTGTTGAATGTCTTATTCTAACCGATTTATTCATAACAATATTTGGATCCAATTGAATTTTCCAAATTTTGACTTTTAATACAAAATCTTGTTGTCTATTATAAAGCCATACAATAATTTGCTTTATACACCTAACTATAGTAACTCCCATGTTGCTTTCAAATTTACTACCCCAGTATTTGTCCCTCCGTAAATGGCCATATCTGAATTTACATCAACAATATCAAAACTACAAATGCTGTCAAGGTACTCAAACACTATCCCATTTTTAATAAAAACCGCTAAATCAATAAAATAACTGCCGTTTAATAAAAATTCTTTGGGTATGGTCAATATTGCAGTTTGGTTTCCTATTTGCTTTATATTATCGAGCACTTTGGTTGTGATTTTATTCCCCTTTATATCTTTTAGTGCCAAACCCAAACAGTTCGATAGGTTTTGAACATTAAATTGAACTTTAAGTACTATTTCTTCGCTATTCGTAAATGTTTGTTTTGGTTTCTTTTGAATATCTAATACTGTTGCTTCGAGCACACAATTTTCTCCATTACTGTTAGCTTTGTAGTTAATTGTATCCTGCCTTACAATATTGTTCAGGTAATGATTAATGGTATCCAGCGTGTTTCCTAAATAGTTTACTTGACCATCCTTTAATATAATTCCTTTATTACACAATTGCTCAACCGCTCCCAAATTATGGCTAACAAAAATCACAGTTCGGCCCCCTTTGGCCACTTCGTCCATTTTACCGAGGCATTTTTTTTGGAACTCGGCATCGCCCACGGCCAATACTTCGTCAATAATGAGTATTTCGGGCTCCAGGTGGGCGGCTACGGCAAAGGCCAGACGCACATACATGCCGCTGGAGTATCTTTTTACCGGGGTGTCCAGGAATTTTTCAACGCCCGAGAAGGCCACTATTTCATCGAATTTTGTTTTTACTTCACGGCGGGACATGCCCAAAATGGTACCGTTCAGGTAAATATTTTCACGGCCAGTAAGTTCGGGGTGAAAGCCTGTTCCTACTTCGAGCAGGGAGCTTACCCTTCCGTTCATGGTAATTTTACCGCTGGTGGGGTAAGTTATTTTGCTCAGCAATTTTAACAGGGTGCTTTTACCGGCCCCATTGCGGCCAATAATGCCCACGGCTTCGCCTTGTTTGATTTCAAAACTCACATCGCGCAGGGCCCAGAATGCTTCCTCGTCGGTTCGCTGACCCCCAAAGGTATTGTGCCATAGCCCGCTGAGTGTTTCGCGCAGGCTACCGCTTTGGCCCCGGCCAATGGTGTATTTCTTACTTAGGTAAGCTACTTTTATGGCTATATCGCTCATGTTCATTCTTTATTCACCACAGAGAACACAGAGAAACTCAGCGTTCTTTTTTTTTTCAGTGCTCTTTGTGTACTTTGTGGTTATAGCATGTTAAATTACTCTTCTCACTATCCCGTCTTTCAACAACTTCACATTAAAATTAATTAATAGTCCCAGCTTTTTACCGGATAATTTCATATAGGTCAGCAATTGAGCTTCATGAATTGGCAATAGGCTATCCACCGATTTTAACTCAACAATTACCTCATTTCCGACCAACAAATCAATCCGATATCCGGCATCTAACTTAATAGAATTATAAATAACGGGCAAGGCTTTTTGACGTTCGGCTATAATTCCTTTTTGAATTAACTCGTACTCAAGACAAACCTCATAGGTGCTTTCCAACAAGCCCGGTCCCAATTCCTGATGTACTTTTATAGCACAACCGATAATTTCGTGACTTAAGTGATTTAAATAATCCATGTTTCGTCTTTTTTCACCACGGAGAGCACAGCGTTAAATACATTTTTTCCTGTGTGCTTTGTGATCTCTTGTGGTGCATTCTTTTTTGTGAATTTATTCTATTACTTTCCAATAGCCTCCTTTTTCGGAGCCCATACGTTGTAATTTATTATGTTCTTTTAGTGTATCAATATCTCGTAATATAGTTATTCTTGAAACCTCCAACTTTTTTGCGATTTGTACTACCGATAATTTACTATTATTGGATAATAGTTTCAATATTTTTGTTTTTCTATCGGTAGCATTATCGGTAGCATTAGCCGTAACCGTATCGTTTGTCCGATAAATGGTAACCATAATTCCACCCATGGTTTCTTCAAAAACCGGATCGGGCAAGCCTGCTTTTCTAAAGTCATTTATTATCCGTGATATTCCTCTACCCCAGGCTTCAATAAAACCCGCTTTAAAAAATATATCTGCAACGGTCTTGTTATGAGGTTTGGAGGGATGCTTTGAAAACAGCGTTTCAATGGTATAATCTTCGGGCAATTTCCCTTCGTTCCATAATATGAGTTTGTCGTTATAAACACTTAATTGAATCGAGGTTCCGGTATAATCTTTATGAATAATGGCATTAAAAATGGCTTCCCGCAGCGCTTCTTCGGGGATCTCCAGTTTTTCAATCCGCTGCAATCCTTCATAGCTAATCGGCGATGTTAAGTATTTTGATTCAAGTATTGCCATCACCTTATCAGCCATTTCTAAGATATTGCCTTCAATCACATCCTGAAAGCGTAAATCATCATCACCATCGATAAAACGTCCGATTTTAAATTGAACAGCGGGTACAAAACGCATGGGTTTTTTTCCAAACAAGAGAAGAGCGGCGTTCTTAATGCTTCCATCCTTCTTCATCAAATTCAGATTCTCTAAAAGTACGGGTATTGGATCTTTGCTTATATCGTCGGCTACCCGTTTTTTTTGCATCGCCTTATGGATGAAATACTGAATGGCGGTCGGATCCAGATCATCCAGCGTTGCCCCCTCACAAACCAAATCATCCCACGATTTACCGGCCTTTTTTAATAAATATTGGGTTAAGGCTGTCCCCTTTAATTCTTGTTTGGTACTTCCCGAACGAAAATGATAAATGCCCTTATAGTAAACCGGGACATCGGATGGAGACACTTTAATTTCAATATAGTTTTCAGGGGCAATCCCCAAAATATTTACCTCTGACACCAATCCTAAATAACTAACAATTTTGTTGGGGATATCCTCAGATAGTTTTTTTATGTTGGGTAAAGAATATAGCAACCCATCATTAGTTAAACCAATATATAGTTTTCCTCCATGGGCATTGGCAAAACCACATATCCATTTCAGGTATTCATCTTTCCATTCTCGCTTATATTCTATATTTTGTTTTTCCAAGTCCCGCTTATTTAACGATGAGCTTTCAACCATTTAACACCTGTTTTTATCTTTACCTTATTCGGTACTTAATCCTCCTCGGAGTACAAAAGTTTAACGTGTTGATTATTTTTTTCACCAAGGAGAACACTGAGGACACAGAGTTATTTGTTTTTCTCTGTGCTCTCTGTGTTCTTTGTGGTTATAGCATGTTACATTACTCACCTCACTATCCCTTCTTACCATAAGACATTTTAAAAACGAATGCTAAGATACGAAGGTTTTAAGAAAGTTCTGGTGGTTTTTGATGGGTTCCCTTTTACTTTATGGAACCATCCCAAAATAATTTCAAATATTCGTAAGTTAACAAGTAAAAAAATTATTCAGAGATTAAATTTAAAACGCTTACTGCAAAAAGACCTTCACATCGAAAGAAGAAATGCTCAGTGTTGCCCTACCAAAGGCAGGTTTACCGACAATGGATTGGCAGGTTTGTGTGCTCAAGCAACATCGTTGCGGGTGGTTAAAGAAAATTCACCACAAAGACCACAAAGTATCACAAAGATTTTCTTTCCCGATAAAAGCCCGACGCTTTCTGTCGAACAAGCAAAATTGATTAAAATAATTTGCTGGCGTCCTAAACCAAAGGTTGCCCTAAAACAAACCAAATAACGAATTCTCTAAGGCCTCTGTGTGCTCTAGCGACACTGTCGCGAGTGGTGTATCATATTTCCAACCAGGAACAAAACTCCCTATAAATATTACAAAGCCTGCTTTATATATTGCTCAAACAGCAACAGGGTTTTTATATCGTCTGCTTTAAATAAAAACGGTTTCACATCATTTGCCATTGTTGACAAATTTATTACATCAAGTTCTGCAAGTACCCGCTGTTTCAGTTCGGTCCTGTTTTTAATGCCCAATTTCTGATTTAAGTAAATATAATTTGGCGAAGTGTGCTTTAAAAGAAATACTACATCATAAAAATCGCGTCCTTTTTTTTGCTTTCGGTTAATTAATGCAAAAAGCTTCTGCGATAGTAATATATCGATTGGTGTGGTATTGATTGAAGTAAATACATCAAATTTATTAAGAATCACCGGTTCAGGCTGAAAATCAAAACGCTGCGGCTCCGTATCCAGCTGGATAAGTATTTTACCTTCTTTATGCCCACTTAGATTTTGATCATAAAGTAATCCGGGAAATTTTATATAACAATGAAAAGCTCCGGCTATCACTTGTTTTACTTCTACCTAGTAGCCCTGTAGCGTCAGCTTGCTTTTAACCAGGGAACCGATTGCTGAAAATTCATCTTCTGACAGTTGAAAATTATCAAAGTCCAAATCTTCTGAAAAGCGCATATTACCATGAATAATTCGCAAGCATGTTCCGCCTAAAAAACACAGCCGGCTGGCGTAGCTGCTTTCAAAAATTATCTCAAGTATTTTATATTGCAAATATTGCCGCAACAAAAAGCTCCCAAACCCATGCAGGCTGGGATGATAAAAGCGCTGTATCTGGTTAAGGCTAAGCATCCAAATAGTTTATTAGTAATTTAGTTTTTTTTAACAAGACTTTGGAATTGAACTGCTTCGCATAACTTAGCAGGGTATCTCGATTAATTTGTTCATTAATAAGCGGCTTAGAAAAGCGAAAGGATACGATATCAGCTACCGTATTAATATTTTTCTGAAAGTATAAAAAATCGAGCAGCGCTTTCTCCGGTTCGGCTATTTTAAACAATTTGTTGGTATGCTCTTCTAAAGAATACCCAAAAAATGCCGCTGGTTTTACCGATTTGTAAATAAAGGTTCCCAGAGGGGCAGAAAAATTATTGGTTTTTAAAGTACTTATGGAAGTAGTACTAAACGTGCCTTCAGGAATAAACCCATAGTGCGACAAGGCCGATTCCATGCTAATGTACGAAGGAGCATAAATTCGGTTGGCAACCAGAAAATTAAACGTTTCATTCCGATTGTCATCAGAAAAACAATACCATCCACTGCGTATTTTTTGCAAATACCCTTTCTTTTGCCAGCGAATTAAATTCATTTTATTAAATCGCGGCATCCGCTTTTCAATTTCGTGAATTGAAAAAGTGGGGTAATCATTAAATGCCTTTTTAAATTCCAGAAACAACATTTCATTTCTATTTATATACAAATATAGTTGTTTTTAGAAATAAAATCCCAAAACATCCTTCCGATCTTATGAAAACGCTGCGTTTGTGTGCTCAAGCGACACCGTCGCGGGTGATGGAAAACAATGCACCACAAAGGTCACAGAGTATCACAAAGATTTCTAAACATCATAAACGTACTTCCTATGAATCCGCCATGTGCAATTCACCCAATTGCTTAAAAGATACCTTTTACTTCGACAAAATTTTTTCTCTGTGTTGCTTAGTGTGCTTTAGCAACGCAGTTGCGGGTGGTTAAAGAAAATTCACCACAAAGGTCACAGCGTATCACAAAGTTTTTCTTTCCCGATAAAAGTCCAACTCTTTCTGTCGAATAAGCAAGTTTGGCTAAATTAATTTGCCTGCTTCCTAAACCCAAGGTTGCCCTAAAACAAACCAAATAAAGTATTCTCTGTGGGCCTCTGTGCGCTTTAGCAACGCGGTGCGGGTGGTAAAACTTTTTTCTAAACAACATCGTTGCGGGTGGTACATTGAATGCTTTATATAATATCGGCCATTACTTTTTCCACCTTCCGGAAATAAATCAGCGAAGTCACAAATAAGACCAACACCACGCCCATCGAAATAAAGGTATAGGGATGGATGCTTCCCTGACCTATCAGGCTCCAGCGAAAGCCTTCGACCACCCCCACCATGGGGTTCAGGCTATAATAAAGCAGGTGGTATTTCTCGGGTATATAAAGCGTGGAATAAGCCACCGGAGTGGCATACAAACCAATCTGAATCAGGAAAGGAATTACATGCATAAAATCGCGGTAGCGTATGGTCAGCGCACTAATCCATATGCCCACGGCCAGGGCAGCCACAATCGCCATCAACAGAAAAAGGGGCAGGTACCAGATATGGGCCGATGGAAGCACCCCGTACCACAGCATGGCCAACAGCAACAGCAAAAAGGTGATAAAAAAATCAATTAAACCCACCATAGCCTGCGACAGGGGAAGAATAATCCGTGGAAAATAGATTTTTTGTATCATGCTCTGGCTGTTTATCAATGAGCGCCCCGATTGACTAACCACAAACGAAAAATAAGTCCAGGCCACCATCCCGCTCAGTGCAAAAACCGGATAAGGAATATTTCCCGTATCCACTTTAATAGCGCGACCAAATACAAAAGTAAAAATCAGCAGCGTAGCTGCCGGCTGCAAAAAAGCCCAGAAAAAGCCCAGAAAAGTTTGCGCATAGCGCACCCGGAATTCGCGGTAAGCCAGGGTAAAAAACAAATCTTTATAACGAAAAAGTTCCTTTATATCAAAAAGATCGAGCTTTTTACCGGCGTCTATCGTAGTATTGTGCATATCGTTGTATCTTTGTTTCTCTTTAAGGCAATTTATGAAAAAGACAAAGCTAGTAATACTAATTCTATTTATTCTTCTTTCTACTAATATAAATGCTCAGGGATTTGATTCATCGAAAGGGCTTTTGTGGTTTTCAAGTAACGACACTCTGGTTGAAAAAGATGTTGCAAATAGAGTTTCTGGCTGGTTAAATGCTTGGGACGCTTCGATTAAAGCAACCCAATCAACACCCTCACTATATCCACTGTTTGTTGATAGTATTGAAATAATAAACAATGAATCTGCATTATATTTTGAAACAGATAAACTGGATATTGGTAACATTTTTAATCTAGACTCCTTAAACTACCTAACTTTATTACTAAAGTCTTATCAAACGGGCGCTTATAGTTTTTTTGTGTCCAAAGGTTATTCCGGCGATGGATATTTTACTGTTGGTAGAAACAATACAACAAAGCATATTTATTATTGGATTGATGGCCTATCTAAAGCGAGTGCAATTGAATTAGATACTAACTGGGTTATTTTAACTATAGGTTTAGATCGAGTTTCAAAAAAGATAAACTTATACAAAAACAGTGTTTTGGTTGAAAGTATTGCTACTGCTTATGATTTTAAAGGTTCAAATTCATTCTCCTGGGCTATTGGTAGTAATGCCTTAACAGCAGGATTTCCCTTTAAAGGATTTTTCACAGACATTATCTTTTTAAACAATACGGCGACTTATTTAGATCGTGAACTAACAGAAAAATATCTAAAAAACAAATACGCCCCCCCAATTAACCTTCCCCAAAACATTAACATAGCCTATGGTTTTGCTGATACCACCATCAACGCATTCAAACCCTGGTTTACTTCCTACTTATGGAGTAATGGCAGTACCGACCCAACCATCACCGTTAACCAATCGGGAACTTATATCGTTGAAGTTACCGATATCTTTGGATTTACCAGTAAGGATTCAATAACGGTAAGCTATCCTGAATTAAATTATCCCATTTCCGGTTCTGACACTACCCTTTGTTTGGGGGACACACTACTATGGAATACCGGTCTTTCAACCGGATATTCTTATGACTGGTTCCCTGTTCAGATTAGTTCAACCACCTATCCAATTTATGCCCCCGGACAATACGCCGTAAAAGTAAGCGACAGTTTAGGAAATTATTTGCTGTCGGATACACTATCGATAGCGGATGGAGTAACGGAAGCTCCCAGCCTTTCACCTCCATTAGTAAAGACACCACCTATTGGCTACGGGCAAGCAATTCAAACGGATGCCTTAGCACCGATACCGTGGTATTGAGTCTTTCCGGAGTGGCTCCCAGTGTAAGTTTTATGGCCGATACCGTATGCTTTGGCGACAGTGCCACCTTTAACAACCTTACATCCATCGAGGCCGGATTCTCCATTGATTCAGTAATCTGGGATTTTGGTGCTGACACGTCTCATCGTTGGGAACCCCGCTATTTGTTTGGCAACGACAGTATTTATCCGGTTTCCTTAACCGCTTTTTCCTCCGGCTGTAGTAGTTATTTTACCGACACGGCTCTGGTAAAAACCAGTCCACAGGCTGACTTCACTATTAAATACGGCAACATCCAATGTGAAAATAATCCAATCTACTTTGAAAATACCAGCACTTCTTCCCGCCTCTTGGTTGATTATTTATGGGATTTTGGGGATGGTTATACGACTAATGCCATAAACGCAACACATGCTTTCAATACAGCCGACACTTTTCTGGTTAAGCTGACTATACAGAATGACTTGGCTTGTAGCAATGCTATGGTTTCTGAGCTTATTGTCAGTAATAACCTTCCGCTGGCTGAACCCTTTGGCTTACTTTCTCCTGAAAACCAGGCTACCAGCGATGCTTCTTCCATCGATTTTAGCTGGCAGGTTGCTGACTTTGCTATTTATTACCGTCTTTTATTAAGTGCCGATAGCTTGTTTTCACAGATTCTTTTGGATTCTACCGAAATTGACACCAATCAGATAAATGTATCGTTAAGCTTCCCCGACACCCTTTATTGGAAGGTACAAGCCATTAACCTTTGCGGCGACATTACCGAAAGTGCAGTAAGTGTCCTTTATTACTTTTCACCCGCCCAAACCAACTATGGCTTGTTGTGGTTTAATGCCAAACAGCAAAATCTATTGTTAAATGAGGAAAATCGGGTGTCTTCGTGGAGTAATGCCATTGATACCACAATTAAAGCATCCCAGTCAACGCTAAACCTGCAACCCTTGTTTGTCGATAGTATTGCCGAACTAAACAACCAGCCGGCTATTTATTTTGAAACCGATAAGTTAGACCTGGGGAATTTATTCGATTTAGATACCTTGCGTTTTATAACAACGCTACTAAAAGCATACCCTACGGGTAATTACGAGTTCTTCCTTTCCAAAGGGTATTCAGGAGACGGGTATTTTACTATTGGAAAAAACAACGCGGACAGTCTTATTTACTACTGGATTGATAAAAAAAGTGGCTTAAGTTCAGTGAATATTGACACCTCTTGGGTCATCCTGACAACCGAGCTGGACCGAATCAATAAAAAAATTAACCTTTATAAAAACGGGGTTTTGGCTCAAAGCATTTCAACTACCGAGGATTTAATGGGAGCCAACAGCTATTCCTGGACTATTGGAGGTGACCCTTCAGGAACCGGATACTCTTTTAAAGGCTATTTTACCGACATCATCTATCTGGATAACTCAGCAACCGGTAACGACAGGATAAATACAGAGTTATACCTAAAAAACAAATACAGCCCCCCCGTTAAGCTCCCCGAAAGCATTGTTTTTGACTACGGCTTCCCTGACACCACCATCACAGCCTATAAGCCCTGGTTCACTTCTTACCTATGGTCAATTAATGGCGAAACCATTTCTTCCGACTCGGCTATCACCGTTAATCAATCGGGTACTTATGCCGTCGAAGTTACCGATATCTTCGGATTTACCAGACTTATCCCCAGCCGCAACAAATAGCTTCGGCGGAGCTTTGTCGCTTCGACACCTTGTTGTGGGACGCACAACTGGCGGGCAACTACAGCTTTGAATGGAGCAACGGACAAAGTACGCCTGTTTTGTATATTAGCGAACCCGGAGCCTATTGGTTGATTATTCGTGACAGTCTGGAAAATGCCTGGTACTCCGATACCATAACAATAAGCGTTGATGAATTTCCTAAAGAATTTTCGCTGGGTGCAGATACCACCTTATGTCTGGGCAATCGCCTGTATTTACAAAACGGACCAAATGAGGTGCAAAGCTATCTTTGGAGCGATGGTTCTACGCTGGACTATTTACAGCCCGAAACCAGCGGCACGTATGCTCTTACTGCAACCAATTCCAACGGCTGCGTGGGAATAGACACCGTACAGCTTACCCTCAATGGAATAGCCCCAGTGCCCGATTTTTCGGTGACGCAGCTTTGTCATAAGGACAGTGCACGCTTTGCAGATTTATCGCTCTCGCCCGATGGTTCCGACATTGTAAACTGGATTTGGGATTTTGGCGATGGAACACAACTTGCCGAACAAGCGGCTAACCACCGCTACGAAGAAGCTGGGGAATATGTCGTAACCCTAAGCATTCGCAATGAACTGAATTGCAGCAACAGTGGGCAAAAAACGATACAAATTCATGCCTTACCAACGCTTGCTTTTATTCCCTCAACAGCATGTTCAAATACCCCGGTACTATTCAGCGATAAAAGCACCTCGACTTCGGGAACAGTCAGCCAATGGCAATGGACCTTTCCCGATGGCTCAACGCAAACAACAACCCATCCGGAGTTTTCCTTTGCTGCTTCGGGCACTTACCCAGTTCAGCTGATCGTGCGTTCCGATTTGGGCTGCTACGACACCTTGGTGCAAAACATCGATATAAAACCGGGCCCCCTGAGCGATTTTACCTTTGGACCCGTTTGTGAAGGCCTGCCGGTAGCATTTAGCGACCAATCCATCAGCTTCTTAAACCTTCCGCTTGAATACCAATGGGATTTTGGCGATGGCTCGGAAAGCAACCTGAGCAGTCCGGAAAAAACCTATACCGAGACCGGAAGCTATGAGGTTAGTCTGCGAACCACCCAGTCCTCAAATCATTGCAGCAGCATCGTAAGCAAAACAATAACCGTAAATGCAAATCCCTTGGCCCGTTTCGAATTGCCGGTCACTTGTGTAAACACTCCGGTAGTAATTACTGACCTAAGCGAGAGCAGATCGGGTACTATTTCCGAATGGGTGTGGAAAATTGATACCCTGGGTACCATTCGCAAGCAAACGCCTTCGATTTCGTTTGCTAATCCCGGAACCTACCAAATAAATCTATCGGTTACCGATAACCTGGGTTGTTCCGATTCTGTTGGAGCCACACTAACCGTTCATCCGCTTCCGATTGCCCGTTTCGAAACTTCGATTAACAAAGGACCGGTTCCCTTGATGATTAGCTTCACCAACCTATCGCAGGGAGCGGCCGAATATTTTTGGGATTTTGGCGATGGGGAAAGTTCTGTAGAAACGCATCCGCAACACACCTTTGCTGACAGCGGATCGTACACTGTACAGCTCAGCGCCACATCCGCTGAAGGCTGCAACGCTTCTTTCTATGGAAACATTCGGGGCATTGTTCCCCGGGTCGATTTACGGGTGTTGGAACTAAGTACCGAAATCTCTTCGGGTTACCTTAAGATATGGGCTTTATTGCAAAACCAGGGAACCCTCGATTTAGAGCAAATAACCCTGCAAGTGAAGACACCGGGAAGTAACCCTTTACGAGAGGAATTAAAAACCACGCTGTATTCGGGACAAACCTATCTGCACGAATTTGCCACGCAGCTTCCGCTGGATACAAAACACCCGTTGAGCCACGTTTGCGTTAATGCTTTCGACGCGGTTTTTCCCGATGAGTTTCCTGAAAATAATGAAGTTTGTCTGGCTTTAGAAGATGCCTTTAAAATGCTGCCATCATATCCCAACCCAGCTGAAAATTATCTGGTGGTGGAATACCTGATTCCTGCTGAAGCCCGGCTAAGTATTAGACTGTACGATACTAACGGAAAAATTAAGGCGGTACTTTATGATGAAGTCTCAGGTGCCGGTTTTAACCGCCATCGTTTTAACATTGCGGATTTAGGCCCCGGTGTTTATTTTTACAAAATAAGTTACAAGGGTACGCAACACAGCCGGACTTTTGTGGTGAATTAAGCTTATTTCCGGGTTGGAGTTCAAATTCAATTTCTGGGTAAATAAACCCGGATTGCATATAAAACCCATTCTTAACACTACGGTTCCCGAAAAAATGTTGCTTTGGGTGCGTTTGGTTTAGATGCTTCTTAAAAACGCCTGTATGGCTCCATCAATTTCCTTTATATTAAACGGCTTATTAAAATAGCGGTTTATCAATTGTTGATCTAGCGCTTCCTTTATTTCTTTATTGATGTCGAAAGCGGTTAAAATAAAATAAGCTATATGCCGGTAATGCTCTTTGGCTTTTTTTATAAATTCAATCCCGTTCATCCCGGGCATTTTCATATCGCTGATTACCACAATAATATCCCGATTACCCTCCAGCTTTTGCAGGCCTTCTGCACCCGAACCTGCCGTAATTACCTTATATTTACGGCGAAAATTTATTTCGAAAAGGGTAAGATTAATGGGCTCATCATCTACATAAAGTAAGGTAACTTCCTGGCTCATTTTATTACAATTTTGTGCGATGCGTTAGCACCTGGGTAATTAATTTGAAGGTCTTAATCTTTTTTGGTTTATCTTGCAGTTAAAAATACAAATATTAGTGTAAATAACACGATGAAAAAAATAATTTTTGCCACCAACAATCCGAATAAACTGGAAGAGGTTCAAAAAATGCTTGGCAGTCGCTATCAAATTATTGGCATGGCCGATGCGGGAATCGACGAAGATATTCCCGAAAACGAAGCCACGCTTGAGGGAAATGCCCGGGTAAAAGCCGACTATATCTATCAAAAATTAAAACTGCCGGTTATTGCTGATGATACCGGACTGGAAGTGGATTACCTGAATGGGGCGCCCGGTGTACATTCGGCTCGCTATGCCGGTCCAGATAAAAATGCAGAAGAAAACATGAGAAAGGTACTTTCATCGCTCCTGCTTGTAAAAAATCGAAAAGCACAATTCCGAACGGTAATTTGTCTTCGGATTAATGAACAGACCCATTTCTTTGAAGGAGTGGTTCACGGAAGCATTCTGCACGAAAAACATGGTGCGGCAGGCTTTGGCTACGATCCCATTTTTAAACCCGACGGATTCCAGTTATCCTTTGCTCAAATGCCCTTGCAGGTAAAAAACCGTATCAGCCATCGGGGAAGAGCGGTACAAAAACTGGCGGCATTTTTGTTGCGCAACAACTTTTGATTTTTACTGCTACTGTAAGGTTGTCTTAACAAAATTCATACGCCTGGCGAATCGCTTTTTTCTGCAAAACACCAAATAGTCGCTAAATTTTGATTATTTTGGCAGCCAAATTAGGGTTGTTTTGAAATTTACTTCTTTCTTACTGTTTCTTGCTGTTTTTCTGATATCAACAGCGGCAAAAGTTTTTGCCAGCCCGCAGTCTTTTACTGCTGACAGTGTTCTCTGGCTGGTAAATCAATCGCCGCGGTCAGAGTTGGAAGCACGGCTTATGCTTACCACAAAAGTTATGGGCTTCCACGACTCCTTGTTTTTGAATCTTCTCGATAAACAAATAAAACTGGAACAAAAAAAGACGGACAAAAAACAACTTAAAAACCTTTACTGGTGGCTGGGTTCTTATTATCAAATCGACACACAATTAAACCGGGCACAAAGCAATCTTGAAAAAGCCCTGGTTTTTGCTTCGGATGCAGCCGAAAAATCACAATTGCTTTTGCATCTGGCACAACTAAAAATTACCAGCGGACGTTATCTGGAAGCACTGGAATATTTGCGCCAAGCCAAAATTGCTATCTATAATCAGGAATTCTACCCGATGGAATCAGCGATTCTGCTCGAAGAAGCCTTTTGCTACACTCAATTGCATAATTATGATGCCGCAGCTTCTCGTTTAACTGCTGCGGGTTTTACCCTTCAGCTAACTGAAAACCCGTTTTTAAAAGCAAAGCGTTTTTGTTATTTAGGGTATTTGCATTGCGCTGAAAAAGATTATTTAAATGCTCAGGCTTTTCTGATGGAGGCTTTTTCCCTTTGGAACCAAGACACCCTGCATGCCGATTTTGCTTTAGCTTCGCAACAATTGGCCTGCATTTATAAAACGCAATTTAAACAGGACCTGGCAACCAATCATGCTCAACGAGCACAACGTGTTTTTGACACCTTGCATTTGCCGTCAGGAAGTGCAAGCGCACGTTTGTTGTTAGCTTCGCTCACTAAAAATAAACCCGATACTTTAGCACATAAACTTTTACTTCAGGCCAAAAATCTTTTCGAAAAAAGTAAGCACATCAGCGGACGAATTGATTCATACATCGCTTTAGCCAATTACTATAACAAACAAAACCTTTACGATTCCACTAAACATTACCTTAACCTTGCCCAAGAATTTATTCCGCTGACTGAAAACCAAAAACATCAACTGGATTTTAATCTGGCAAAAAGCCGGTTTTACCTCAACCGTAACACGCCCGACAGTGCGCTTATATTTGCTAAAAAAGGTCTGCAAGAATCTTTATTTTCAGACGACTGGGAACAAAAAGCCAATGCTTATGCCCATTTAGCCGATCTGTATTATGCCACAGAACAATTGAGGCTGGCATACCAATACCTTTCATTAGCTCACGCCTATAAAGATTCTCTTGCTCAATTAGGTGCTTCATTCGAATTAAAAAAACTGCAGGAAAGCTTTGAAGCTAAGAGGCAGGAATCGCTGATTCTACATTTAACCAACGAGCGTAACCTGCAAAATAAAACCATTGAAAAAAATATAAAACGGCTCGAAAAACAACAGGCTATCATTTATCTGATTGCCATTGTTTTGTTGCTGATTCTTCTAATAGCGCTGCTTATGGGCGCTTTTCTTCATTACCGTAAAAAAGACAACCAGCGCCTGGCACTGCGAAACAAACAAATTGCCCAGCAAAAAGAAGAAATAGAAGTACAACGGCAACACCTCCAAGATATTAATCAGGAATTGGAAAAACTTTCGCTGATAGCCCGCCAAACCGACAACGGCATTCGAATAATGAATGAAGTGGGTCGTATAACCTGGGTAAACGAGGGTTACGTTAAGATGCACGGATACACCCTTGAGGAGTTGCAGGAAATTGGTCGCTTCGATTTACTGGGCGAAGAAGCCAATATTAATATTCAGCAACTGGTAAGTGTTTGGTATGGAGATAAAAAACCCATTTCTTTTGAATCTTTAGTTAAAAACAAGGGAGGAAATGAAATCTGGGTTCAAACCACCCTAACACCCATTCTGGACGAAAACCAGAAAATTGAAAAAATGATAGCCATTGAATCAGATATTACGCGTATTAAAAAAGCCGAGCACGAAATCCGCACCAAAAACCTCGACATTATGGCAAGTATTTCGTATGCCAAGCGCATACAGGAGGCCATGATGACCCCTTTTAGCGTGCTTAGCGCGGTGTATCCCGACAGCTTTTGTTTTTACCAGCCCAAATCGATTGTTAGCGGTGACTTTTACTGGATGACCAACAAACACGACCGCTTGATTGTAGCTTGCGCTGACTCGACCGGTCATGGGGTTCCCGGGGCTTTTATGAGTTTGATTGGTATATCGTTTCTGAATAAAATTGTAAACGAAAAAGGGTTTGTTTCGCCGGCAATAATTTTGAACCGGCTTCGCATGAACATCATTTCGCACCTGCACCAGACAAATGGTGAAAACCTGGCTGGCGACGGAATGGATATTTCCGTCATTTCCATCGACTTAAAAAACAATTACCTTGAATTTGCCGGAGCTATGAATCCGGTAATTATTTTGAGAAACAACGATCTGATTGAACTAAAGGCCGATCGTATGCCTGTGGGCTTTTTCGATAACGAAGATCGTCCTTTTTCATCAACCAGCCTGAACCTGCAGGCCAACGATCAGATTTACCTGTTTACCGATGGCTATTACGACCAGTTTGGCGGAAAAAATGGTTCGAAAATGAAAAGTCAGCGTTTCCGCGATATCTTGCTGCGCTGTGCGTTTAAATCGAGTGAAGAGCAAAAAACTATTATTGAAGACAGTTTTAATGCCTGGAAAGGGGATTATACTCAAGTAGATGATGTGCTTTTAATGGGCATTCACATTAATTAAAAAAACCTCATGCTATTTTACCCGGTGCATTACTTCCAAAGCCTGTTTAAGTGTATCGGGATGTTTGGCAAAACACAAGCGGAGCACTTTATAATCGCTTTTAGCCTTATAAAAATACGACAGCGGAATGGTGGCCAAACCATATTCACGAACCAAACGTGAAGCAAACTCCATATCTTTTTCGTCGCTTATGTCTGAATAATCAACACATTGAAAATAGGTTCCGGCAGCAGCTTTAAATTTGAATTGTGAACCCTGTAAGCCCTTAAGCAATAAATCCCTTTTTTCCTGATAAAGCAGTTTCACCTCAAGGTACTTCTTTTCGGTCTTCAGGTATTCTGCAAAAGCATGTTGAACGGGTGTGTTTACCGTGTACATGGAATACTGGTGTGTTTTACGGATTTCAGCGGTGAGGTGTTCCGGTGCTAAGATATATCCCAGGCGCCAGCCGGTGGCATGATACGTTTTTCCAAAAGAATTTACAATTATGGTTTGATCTTTTATTTTCGCATGCTGCGCCAGGCTTTCATGCACACCATCATCAAAAACAATGTGTTCATAAACCTCGTCGCTTAAAATATAAATGTCAGTGCCCTGGACTACTTTTTTTAAACGCTCAATATCCAATGCCGAAAAAACCGTTCCTGTGGGATTATGCGGGTTATTAAAGATTATCATGCGGGTATTTCCACTTAAGGCTCTTTGAACATTCTCCCAATTCAGCGAATATCCGGGCATATTCATGTCAACAAACACTGGAATACCCCCACTCAAACGCACAGCCGGTGCATAGCTGTCGTAGGCGGGTTCAATAATAATTACTTCGTCGCCTTCGCGCACCAATGCGGTTATGGTGGTAAACAAAGCATCGGTGGCTCCGTTGGTAATGGTTATTTCCGTTTCAGGACTAAAATCTGCCTGATATAGCTCCTGCATCCGTAAAGCAATCTGCTCCCTAAGTTCAAACAAACCGTCAACCGGGGCATATTGGTTTTTGCTGCTATTCAGTTGTTTGCAATACAGATCGATAAGTGCCTGATCAGGATTAAAATCAGGATAGCCCCGAGACAAATCGATGGCCTTATGCTGTTGCGCCAATTCCGACATAATTGCAAAAATTGTTTTTCCCGAATTCACCAGCTTGGAATATGATGCTTTTTTACTCATGATTATCGAAACTTAGACGTGGATTTTAGGTAAAACAAAGGTGCAAAAATTACTTTACTTTTTAATCAGAAAACACGTCTTTTAAAACAGCAAACGATTTTAACGCATTAAAATTAAGCAGATGCAATTCAAAAAGTTGAACCAACGCCTCCAGTAGTTCATTTCGTAAGCTTTTGTTAAGGCTAAAATGCTCCATTTCGGTAAACGGAGCATTTAAAAAACAGATCAGCCATTCCAACACCGCCTTGTTCACATAAAATGCATGCGAGGGCTTAAAATAGACTCCATGACCCTCTTTGAAATCATAATAGGGTGCATCAATTAACTCATCGGGCATAAAGCCCATATAGCGGGCTATTTTTGTTAAAAACACCAGGTGAAAATAGGCCAGGCCATGATTTGTTTCTTCCAAAACCAAAATAGCCGTTTTCACAAAAGCATAAAGCCGCTCATCGGCAAATTCTTCACGTACGGTTCGGTGAATTACTTCAGAAATAAAAAGAGCCAAGGCGCTTTTGGTAATTTCCTGGGTTAAAGAATGTAGCGGCAAAACCAGCTTATACTCCTTTAATTTTTGGATGGATGCCGATGCTTTGTAATAAATTTGGGTGTCGAGAAGAAATAACGGTTGAAAAGCTCCCAGTTTATTTTGTTTTCCGTTACCAATGCCATAAACCAAAAGCGACTGTCGTCCGTATTTTTCACTGAGCACGTGAACTATAATTGAAGTGTCGCTGTACTTGGTGTAATTAAGAACAATAGCTTCAGTTTTTGAAAGCATTACTTCACTATTAGTATTTTTGTGGCTTCTGCCTGTTCTCCATCAGCGGTTGTGCACAAAACCAGGTAAATTCCAGTTTGAACATCTTCACCACTCATGTCCTTGCCATTCCAGACGGCATCGCCGCCATTGCTCATGGTTTCGTAAACCAGGTATCCGGCCAGGTCGGTAATTTTAACATGGGTTTGATACATTAATCCGCGAATGGTAATGGTTCCATTGTACCCTTCTTTAACCGGATTGGGAAAAGCATAAATAGCGCTGAAATCGCGTTTGGCATCTGTGGCCGTTCCCATAAACGATTGCAGGCCCTTGTCGGTGCCAATAAAAAGCTCGCCGGTTTGGGTGTCCATTTCCAATGCCATAATTTGATTTGACAAAAGCCTTGAATTATCGGTATTCCAAACCAGGAGTTCCTTTGTTCCATCGGCAGAAACCAAAAACAAACCGCCCCCGGCCGTTCCCAGCCATTTTCGGTTTGCTCCGTCAACGGCGATTGAGGTAACTACCTCGCCTTCGAGCAAGTCTTTTAAATAGCCATCGACAACGAGTTGCGGTATACGCCCATAAATTATATTTTCATCAAATATGCGGTTGGGGTTATCGTAAACCACCACTCCGTTGGCTGTTCCTATCCATATAGCACCCTCTTTATCTTCGACAATTGAATATATTTCGCCACTAAACATGCCGTCTGCATCGCGCAAAAAGAAATGACGGTAGTCATCGTCAGATTCAATTGCCGGTGTATTGTTCGAATTCCAAACAAACACACCGTCGTTGCGGTTCGATACGGCCCACAAATTATTTTGTGAAGTACATATTATTTTTGAAATTGTTTTGTTGCTAAAAGCCCCATTATAGGCAAAGCTATACCAGTTATTGTCCGGTGTTTTTAACACAAAAGGATAGTCAGAAGTACGATTAGCCAGCCAAAGGTTTCCGTTTTTATCGTAAGCACATCCTCCAATAAAATTATTAAGGTGTCCCTGGGTGTTTTCTGTTGTCCATACTTTACTAACCATATGGTCAGTTACCTGAATAGCTCCGTAACCCCAGGTGCCGGCCACATAATTGCCCGGACTTGTACCAGTAATGTTACTTACATCGCGCAGGTTAATTAATGAGTCCCCATTGTTGGTTTGCAGCGACTGCCAGTTTTCATCCTTAAATTCAAAAACATCGGCTTTGTAATAGGCGTTTTCGCCGGTTCGCCGATGACCACCCGGTGCAACCAACAATTCACCTTGATTGTAATATAATTCATAGATGTTGCTGTTTTCAGGCCCCTCGGGCAAATAAACCGATTTATAATTCGTTTCACTGTGA
Organism: Bacteroidetes bacterium HGW-Bacteroidetes-4; assembly: GCA_002840905.1. Lineage (GTDB taxonomy): Bacteria > Bacteroidota > Bacteroidia > Bacteroidales > SZUA-534 > GWE2-40-63. The sequence continues at coordinate 58,105 of PHDD01000025.1, forward strand.
CTTAACAAGCCGTTCTTGCCATCGGCAATCCAAAGGATTCCTTCGCTATCGTACAAACCATGCCGGGCTTCGTGTGCACTGAAAAGACCTATTTGTTGCAATCCGGCCTCATAAGTATGTACATGATACTGCTTTACTACCGTTAACTTATTTTCTGATACCGCCAGGTTCGACACCTGTTTTAAATGGGTTAGTACGGTATCCCACTTTTGACCATTGTATTCACAAACAAGCGTATTGTCAACAATTGCAGTGGGGTTTAATACATAAAGTTTATTATTGAATAAAACAGGGGAAAAATAAGTACCATTGGGACTTAATAGATTGGAAACACGTTCCCAATTTTCAAAATTACTTAAAAAAGGATTGCTAATGGCTGCCCGGAAAATACCGATGTCGGTTGTGGCATACAAGGTGTCGTTATACACAGCGGTTCCACTTACTTTTAAATAAGAACCACCGGCTCCGATGATGTAGGTATCACTAATCTCATCTTTTAGCAGGTTAAAAACAACAATTCCAAAACCACAGCTCAGGTAGGCGTAATCTTCAAAAAAATTAATGTGATAAATCGCTTTGTCGGCTATCATGTTTTTTTGTTTGATATCCGGAAAATTCGTTTTTATGTCATCGGTAAATAAGTCGAGATTGCCATTGGTGTAGGCAATCAATAATTTATTAAACTCTTGGTTGTAGGCAATATAACCCACTCCAAGGTCACTCAGCACATTAATTTTCGATAATTTATTAAGCCTTCCGTCGGGTTTGTTATAATAAAAAACCGCCAGATCGGTAGCGCAGTAAACCCGGTCTTCAGTCAAAGCCAAAGTATGCCCCTGATTGTAAGGAAGGTGTTCGCGCCAGGTTCCTTTTGGAATTTGCGAAAAACTTAAGGTGGAACTAAAAAAAATAAACAGTACCGCAGTAATTTTAACCGTCATAAAACATTTGTTTGAAATACTTTTTTCTATAAACTAAAAAATGTTGTTTTTATTTTATTTCTGAACAAACATTAGCGCTCAAAAACTACCTGCTCATATGAAAAGCGTTTTCGGGGATAAAATATGCCCTCCGGTGTGCCTTGGCCCACGGTAATTACCATGTTTATTTCTGCTTTACGCGAAAGTTTCAGGTATTTTTTTATCCTTTTTGAGTCGAAGCCTTCTATCGGACAGGTGTCGTAACCATAAGCTTTAACAGCTAACATAAACGTTTGTGCAGCTAAAGCCACGCTTTTGTGAATAGTTACTTTTTTGTTTATTGAGGTTACTTCGCGAATAATCGGCCGTTTTAGCCCGATAAAAAACACCAGAAGTTTTTTTATCAGGCTGAAGAGAAACAGAAAATCACCGGAATAGAATATACGCATCACCTTACTGTAATAAAGTCGCCGTCGCTTTTTACTGTTATCTTTTTCAAAATTATCGGGACTCTCTATAGAATCGAGATTAAACCGGATCGATTGCTTAAACTTATCGGGGCGTGCAACAACTATAACAATTTCAGAAGCTGTGCGTGTTGCGCTTTGATCCAGGCAAAAATTTGAAATTTTTTTCCGGGCCTCTTCGGTTCTGATACGGTAAAATTCCCAAAGTTGCATGTTGCTGCTATTGGGCGAAAGCAAAGCTAAATCAAGGCTTTTTTTTACAATTTCGGGGTTGTATTTTTCCTGATTGCCATACACCCGCATCGAGCGCCGGGCGTTTACTATTTGTTCAAACGAGGTTGCATTTTCCATATTGAATGTTTGTTCGTGGTGACATTATGCTACAAAGATAACATTTGCAAAAGAATCGCGACCAAAACAATCCCGTTTAAATTAACCCGGTGATAAACCTGTTTTTAAATCGGACAAAACACATTGTCTGTTACATAAAAAACGCTTATTATATTAATTAACAGCCAATTAAAAACGCAAACGATTGCTTCATTTTATGCACAAAATCATTTTTAGTCCCCTTTTTAACTCATCGTTTTTTCTATCTTTGTGAAACCAAACGAGTACTCAAAAATTAACACAGATAAAATTAGTGAATCATGGTAAAAATTAGTGATTACAATTTCAAGGGCAAAAAAGCCATTGTGCGCGTCGATTTTAACGTGCCATTAGACAAACAAACTTTTGCGGTGACCGATGAAACCCGCATTGTGGGAGCTCTTCCCACCATCAATAAAATTTTAAACGATGGCGGTTGTGCAATTCTGATGTCGCATTTGGGTCGTCCGGATGGACAAAAACAAGAAAAGTTTTCGATGAAGCACATTGTGTCTACTCTGGAAAAAAACCTGGGAAAAAAAGTAATATTTGCCGGTGATGTGGTTGGCGAAATGGTAGCAAAAAAAGCTGCTGATTTAAAAAGCGGTGAAGTTCTGTTGCTTGAAAACCTGCGTTTTTACGAAGAAGAGGAAGGCAAACCGTATCATCTGGGTAAAGATGCTACCGATGAGGCCAAAGCCGCAGCTAAACCTGCAGTAAAAACTGCACAAAAAGAATTTGCCAAAACCCTGGCCAGCTATGCCGATGTTTATGTAAACGATGCTTTTGGCACCGCCCATCGGGCTCACGCTTCAACCGCACTAATTGCCGATTATTTTGCATCGGACAGTAAAATGGCCGGATTCTTACTGGAAAAAGAAATTAAGTTCCTGGGCGATACCGTAGCAAATCCCGAACGTCCGTTTGTGGCAATTGTTGGTGGAGCTAAAGTTTCTGGTAAATTAGAAGTGCTTAAATCGTTGATTGAAAAGGTAGATACTATTTTAATTGGTGGGGGAATGGCTTATACGTTCCTGAAAGCTCAGGGTCATAACATTGGCAACTCCCTGGTTGAAAACGATTTGCTGGAAACCGCCAATCGGATTTTAGCCGATGCCAAAGCCAAAGGCGTTAAATTCCTGCTACCCGTTGACAATTTAGCTGCCGATAAATTCGACAACAACGCCGCTATCGATGTAGTGGGTATTGATATTCCTGAGGGTCGTATGGCTTTAGACGTAGGTCCTGAAACCACCAAATTGTATGCGGCAGAAATTGCCAAAGCAAAAACCGTAATCTGGAACGGACCTATGGGTTGTTTTGAAATGCCAAATTTTGCAAAGGGAACTTTTGGTGTTTGCGAAGCTGTTGCCGATTCGTCTGCTATTTCGATTATCGGTGGTGGCGATTCGGTGGCTGCAGTAAACCAAAGTGGATTGGCCGATAAAATGAGCCACATTTCAACCGGTGGTGGAGCTTCGCTGGAATTTCTTGAGGGAAAAGTTTTACCCGGAGTTGCTGCATTGACAAAATAATTATTTCGATAGTATTGTTTCACATGAAATATAGAAAGCGCACGAGACCGTGCGCTTTTTTTGTGTTTAACCTTCCACTATCATTGGTCGTCGAACGTCTATATTCGTTGAGTACTAACGCCAAACAATTCGCCTTGTTTCTCGCATCAGGCCTGCACTGTTTTTCAGGAATTGGTCTGCGAGATCCATTAAAAATTCCATTTTACGCGGGCAAAGGCCATGTTCATCCCTAAGCGCTGTTTGTTATAAACTTCCACATTAAAGTATTGATATATCAGCGAAAAGTTTAAGTTGTTAGACAGCGACAAATCAAATCCGGGCATTAAAAAATATCCGTTCTGATCGGTATAATACATTGCGGCTAAATAGGCGCTTAAGATAGGTGTTACAGGATAATTTACATTCACAAAAAAGTTGTATTCCGAAACAGATAAGCTTTTTGAATTGTTTGGAGCGGCAATCAATTGAGTTAAACTTGTGAGCGAATTCTTGTCGTTGTACAAAAATTCAGCCTGAACCATCAGGCTGTTACCAAAACTGTAATCCGTTCCTATGGTTGCCAAAAAAACGCCACTGGTATCCGCGAAGTTTTTCTCGGAACGATAATAGGATAGCTCTCCCCTCAGGGAGAATTGATTGATGTTCCCTTCCCATCCGGTTCCAATTACAAAATCCTCACCATTCACATAGCCGCCCAAAAACTGAATGTCGTAACCCCATTTGTTAAATTTGCTTAATGCTCCTATTGTCATTTGCTTAGAGCTGTCTACTTTTGCAACCAGTTCAATTACCGCCGCGGTGCCTGTATAATAAACCGCGCGAAGCGCGTCGGCGCCGGGTTTTTCGGCATAATCAAAATCGTAATACGAATAGGCGTTGAAGATGTCGTTTGGATTCCAAACCAACGATCGTCCCCAGTTGATGCGCTGTCGGCCCAAGGTTAATTCAAATTTTCCGTTTATATATTCAGCATACAAGCGGTCAACTTGTGTGTTTAGCAAGCTGTTGTTTGAATTAAACCAATTCCAGTTTAAATCTACAAGTCCTTTGTCTGATTCAAAATGTTTTGCATAGCCGGCTGTTTGTTCAATGGTTTCGCCCCCAAGCAATTGATTCCTGAACTGGGTTTTAATGTTCAATTTATCGGATGCATACCAAGCTAAATTGATTCGATTGTGAAGCACATAATCCCAAGTAGCATTGGCGGAATCTTTCATAAACATAGAGGTGCCCAATTGGGAAATGTACCCGTCTATAGTAAATTGATTTTGAGCATTTAAAATAAATACATTATAAAAAGCAAGTAAAAAGGGTATTAATATTTTTCTCATAATGCTTGAAAAATTTACCGAGCTGGAGCTCGGTGATCCTTAAAGTCAAATTATTCACCCCCATTTTTACGTACGTCGCTTAAAATTTTACCGTCTTCGAGCGTAATTACGCGGCGGGCCTTTTTAACCACACGGGCATCGTGCGTGCTAAAAATGAAAGTAATATTTTCTTCACGGTTTAATTTTTCCATAATGTCTAACAAGGTTTCGGTCGATTTGGAATCAAGATTAGCAGTAGGTTCGTCGGCCAAAACAAATTTGGGTTTTGATGCCAATGCCCGAGCCACAGCCACTCGCTGTTGTTGGCCACCCGATAGTTTGGCCGGTCGGGCATTCATTCGTTCACCCAAGCCCACCGCTTTTAATAATTCTTTGGTTCTGGCATCGCACACTTTCTTCGATTTTCCCTGAAGTCGCATAACAAATTCGGTGTTCTCTTTAGCCGACAACACCGGTATCAGGTTATAGGCCTGAAATACAAATCCAATGTTGTGTAATCTGAAATCAGTTAAATCGGCGCCTTTCAAAGAACTCATCAGACTGCCTCCAACCATAACCTCGCCCGAAGTAGGAATATCCAATCCGCCAATCATGTTTAATAAAGTGGTTTTCCCCGATCCCGATGGGCCAACAATGGCTGTAAATTCGCCTTCTTCAATATCAAAGGTAACATTATTTACTGCATGAACCTTAACCTCAGATTCGTTGTAAATTTTATTTAACTTGTTTATTTCTATAACTTTCATCGTTCGTTTGTTTTAAAAGAGCTAAATCAGCTCAAGGGTTAACTATTCCGTTCTTAAGGCTTCAATGGGTTTGAGTTTTAATGCTTTTCGGGCTGGAATTATTGAAGATAAAACGGCCACAATTACAACCAAAATGATTATTCCAAAAAAGAAACTCAGGTCAATGGCCGGGTAAACCGTTGCCGCCCATCCGACCGATTCAAAACCTTCAGCTACGGATGAAAAATTTAGTCCGGTATGTTCGGTGATTTTAATGAGCAATCCTCCCAGAACCATTCCAACCATACTTCCGCATAGGGTTAAAAATATGGTTTCAAGCATTATCATGCTAAAAACCTGCTTGCGTTTCATGCCAATAGCCATTAACATGCCCAATTCTTTAACTCTTTCAAGAATAGCCATTAACATGGTGTTAATAATACCAAAAGCTAAAGCAAAAAATATGATACCCATAATCAGGTAATAATACACCTGAATAAAATCGGCCATCAAACCGGCATCGGGAGCCAAAACTTTCCAACTTAGAAAACTTAGGTTTTTAAATTGATTACTGCTGCTTTTTATAAACGGGTCGATGTCTTTAACTGAGGGATTCAGAATAACTGAAATCTCGTGGAATTGATCAGGCTGTAATCCTGCGGCATTAATCAGATCGGTATGGTTTACAAAGGCGCTTGTTTGGTCGAACAAATTATTTGAGGTTTTAAAAACACCACTTACCCTACAGGTTAAATAGCCTATTTGGCCATTTGCTTTGGTGAATGAAAAAGTGATTTTTGCATTGGGTTGAAAATAGGCCGCAGTATTCATAAGATGTGGGCCATATGAACGTATTTCGCTGTCTGACCAAAGTCCTTTAATTGCCGATTCAAATTTCTTCCGGGTTATAAAACGTTCATCTTTTATTGGTGTTAGCTTACTGATGGTTTCCTGTGGAACATTTAGCATTGACAGGCTGTCGGTGGTGTGGTTGGATATCCGGTAATTTTTTAATCGTAATTGCTCCGCGGTTTTGCTACTAATTAACACCAATGGTAAACGCGAATTCTCTTCGAAGTATGAACCCGAGCCCGGTAACAACTGCTTATACACACCAGAAACGTTTTTCTCGTTTTCGATGTCAATTCCCTTGAGCATTATCCCGGAGTTGCCACGTGCTGTTGATGCCATGGCCATAATCTTACTTCGTTTTGCGTAAGCAACAACATCTTTCGAATGCTTTAAGTATTGCTCCAATTCCGAAATGTTAGCAATGTAGTGCGACGCTTGTTCATTCACCAAATAATCGGGGTTTTGAATCTTAACGTGCCCCAATTCAGTAAAAATGACATCGTTGATTCGCTGGGCTACCCAACCATTCAACATGCCCGCCACAAAAACACCAGCAACGGTTCCAAGCGTAACCGCTATAATTACCACCAGACTCCGGCTTTTGTTTCTCCAGACATTTTTCCATGCAATTGACGTTATCATTGTTGTTTTTTTGAGTTATCGTGAGTTTTTTTAGGGTTTTATCATTATTAATGATTGGTTTAGACTTCATTTTTAAAAAAAATTTATTTTTTCCCGCCACCGATTGAACGGGTTCAATCGTTATAAAATCATTCATTAAAGCTCTTCTACGCCCTAAGCGCGTTCATCACCTTCATTTTACGTATCCGTCGTAAAGGAATATAACAAGCTAAAAAAACCATCAGTAAAATTATTAAAGCCTGCCATGCAAAATACGCATCGAATCCGGCCGCAGGCATTAGTGCGTCCATTCCCATATCCTCATACATTTTGGCCATTTCGCCGGTAAATCGGTAGGGATGAAAATTATAATAATAAACCAATGGAGCCACGGCCATCATACCAAGAGCTGTTCCAATTATGCCAATAAATAACATCTCGATGACTAAAATGAGTATTAATTTGCTTTTACGCATACCGATGGCAACCATCACACCAAATTCCCGCTTCCGCTCGGCTATCATCATGAGTACCGTTCCTATAATTCCGAAAAAGATGATGAAATACAAAATGCCTAAAAACATTTGTCCGCTCTTATTATCGCTTTGAATTTGCTGTTCAAGGATTGGATTAATCTCCTTCCAGTTTTTTACCACAAATTTATTGGGATCGAGATTTGAAGTCAGGCGTTTCTGTACTTCAATCAGTTGATCGTTATTGGTTAAATTCATCACCAGACAGGTCAGATTGTTAGGCATGTTTAAAAAATCCTGGGCTAAGGGTAGGGCCATGTAAACAAGCTTATTATCAAGGTCGGGTGAAAGTATTTTAACAAGTCCCTTAACCGGAAAAATTCCTGCTGCGGTTGCACCAAACTTACCCTGCCCCATTAAAATTATAGAGTCGCCCACATCGACCTGTAAATAGTTTGCCAAACGACTTGAAACCAAAACACCATCATCGTCGGGTTTTAAGTATTGACCCGAATAAGAAGCGTGTGTTTCGAAAACCGGGTGATATTTCTCAAAATCTTCGGGTTTTAAGCCCAAATCAAGCGCAAGTCGATCCAGGTTGTGATACAATCCGGTTTCATTAAATTTTAGCAGCTCTATTTGCTTTTTATCAAATGTGGTTTCATGCATTATCTTAGTTACAATTTCCGGAGTCAATCGGTATTTAACCAACAGGTGTTCCGGGTTGCTAACCTGAAGCTCCTGTACAGGATCGATTCCGGTAACCATTACCCCTTTGCTTTGGTGTCCACTGGATGCCAAAACAAACGCCTCTATACGTGGAACGGCAATGCTTATGCCTTCGGTTTGTTGAATGGTTTGGATTAGTTCTCCGGAATAATCCAAATAATTATCCAGCGACGGATCATCAAAATATTCCGGATTTTGAACTTGCAAATAGCCCGAGAATTTCTCAATGCTTTGATCAATCATGTGACCATATGTGCCTAACTGCATGGAGCGCATAATTAGTGCAAAAAAAACAGCAAAAAAAATGGAAGCTATCGTTATTGCTGTCCTGCGTTTGTTGCGCCAAATGTTTCGCCACGCGATGCTAATTAAATCTTTCATAAGGGTTCCTGTTAATAAAAATCGGTTGCCCAATCATTATCGAATACGTTTCATGTTTTGTTGCGAAAAAAAGCTTTCTTCAATGTCCACATTAAAGTCCATCGACTTAATGGTAATGATGGTTTTGTTTTCAGGCTCCTCGGCAGGAATAATTTCAATTACCGATGGTAGTTCCCGGCCATCAAAATTTTTAATTATTTTTCCTAATTCGGTGCGAACCAGGTAATTTTCCTCATCGTAGTATTCGCTTTTGAGCGAAACAAAAAGTTCTTTATCGACCCAGGTATAAACTTTGCCCCAAACAATAGTTGATTCCAATAGTGGAATCATCTCAATTTTGAAGCACAGGCGTCCCTCAATGGTTTCTTCGCCCACAATTTTGTGATTGTAATCTTTAACAATGGATGATTGTTTAACCAAATCATCGTTGCTATAATCTGAACCCATCCACCCCTGTGACATCATGCTTGGAGGCAGTTTTATCATTCGATTAATTGCGGGGTTGTAACTCCAGATTTCGGAATTATACTTCATAAATACCTGACCCTTATCGGAAGCCGGTGCTGTAACGTATGTCATAAAATAATTGCGTTCGAGCGACCAGTTCTTAAACTCTATGGTACGCGTGTATTTTGGACGAACTATAGCCATGGACATTTCACTCCTATTAGAGTTTCCTTGCATTTTGTCGTCCATTTTTTTAATAACTTCAATGGCCGTTTGGCTAAAAACAAATACAGGAATCAAACAGTAAAATGTAAAAAATAAAAGGCTTCGCTTCATAATTGCTTTTTTAATATGTTTAATTACTCGTTTAGGTTAGCATGTAGCCAACGCTTTCGTCGAAATTGAAATTTAGGTTTTTTTCTTTCCGTTTGGGCTTTAAGAATAAATCTTTTAAGCGCTGCTTAAACCGAATAAGAACCTTATTATTAAAAAAATGTGGAGCATAAACGTATTGTAATGTAAAGCCTTTATAAATTGAAGAGAAAAGCATGATATCGACTATCGGATCGTCGAACTCGCGGTTGGCAAAATAATCGAAAAACAACTTTTGATGCTTGGATAGTTTTGCCATAAAATCATCGCTTATAATAATTTCAAGTACATCCTGCTGCATAAAAATCTGGAAATAAAGTTTCCATTCTTTTGGATTATCGATGATTACATCCATAAAAGTATCGATAAAATGTGCCGCTTCCTCATCATCAATTTCCGCATCGTGGTTGGGATTTATTTGCTCCATTACTAATTCCATTATCTGATAAACAATGGTTTTAACCAGTTCGTCTTTGCTTTTAAAATAATTATAGGTTAAGCCCTTGGAAATTTTTGCTTTTGTGGCTATTTGCTGCATGCTGGTGTTATGATATCCCTGATTGGCAAATAATTCCAAAGCCGCTTGAATTATTTGCGCTTTACGATTGTTTCTTAGAGCATTGTATTGCTTTTTTGTACGTGGCATGTTTTTTTGAATGAACGGTTGGTCAAAGTTAAAAAAATTACCTTCATATATCCAAATGTTTTTCAATTAAATATATTCATCGGTGGTAAAATAACGTGAGTTCGACCTAAGCAGCAATAGCTATTCGTTTATTGTCAATATTTTCCAGGTTTAATGATGGCTTTTTTTGCAAAAAACTATAGGCAATTAGACCAGAAACCAGGTTCGCTAGAAAATTATCAACGCTTCGATGTCTGGTGTGCTCAATCTGGCAAGTATTTTTGAGTTCATCATTCACCGATTCAATCAAGGCGCGCTTCCTCAATAATACTTTGTCGTGGATGTGCATTAAGCTGTTTTTCATATTTTTGCGAGGCTTTGTGATTAAATGAATCCCATCAATAAACATTTCCTCAAACAAACTCTGGCTGATATATCCTTTGTCTCCAAACAGTTTTCCAAAGAGCCTTTTGTGGAAATTTTTGTCCTTCAATGGTTGCCTGTCGTCAGTATTTGCTGGGGTAAACAAGAAATCGATGATTTCTCCTTTGTCGTTGATAACAATATGTCGTTTGAAGCCGAAAAACCACCCTATTGAACATTGTCCTTTGGTTGCCAGCTCTTTAAAAACTTTATTTTGACGCTTTCTCTTTATATGACAAGCTCTGATTGGGGTTGAATCGATAAATGAAATACCGGAGCAGCTGCCCAGTCTATACCTTTTAAGGTAAATACACATAGGTAGAAAGGCTTTACGCTGCAACTCTACAAAACGGTTGTAAGAAACAGTTACTGGAAATTCCGATTTCATGTGAGTTTGTACATAATTGATGTAGAAATGTTTAAGGTCCCGATATCGCATTAAATGAAATAGTATCATTATTGTAATAACTTCACTATCCGACATGGTAAATTTTCTATTTCGTTGCTTTTTAGGGCTTCCGCTTGTTAAAAGGTGTCCCTCCACGGTTATGCTAATTTCTTTACAAAAATCATCCACAGAACAAAAAATTTCGGTAATTTTATCTATCATTTTATATAAAGGTTTTTGGTTGTTATATATTTAGTAATAAGTCACTTAAATATAATCAAAAACCTTTTTTTATTCAAATATTTTTACCTTTTATTACATCGAACTTACGTTAAAATAATCAATTCACAATTTAAGTCCCGGCAAAGTCTTGCACATAAAAAAATAAAAACTCCGTTGTTCTTTTTATTTAACCGGATTACTATTGCCTAACCATGCTCAGGAAAGAAAAGCATACCATCAAATCATGTAAAAGTCGCGGTTTGTAACATTCGCAGAAAAAATATATAGAAGAAAATTATTTCACTATTTTTGGACGGTCAAAAAATAAGCTTCTAACTTAATTTTCTTATTCGTCGAAACAACAATTAATTATGTATATGGTATCTAAAAACCTGTTTAAGCTTCGCATTGAAGAACTACTGGCCATTGTCCTTTTTATTCCGATGGTGTTTTTTATGATTATATTTCACGATAAAGAGGGGTTTTATAAAAGCGACATCGATCGGTTGGTCGGCACGATGATAACCTTTGTTTTCTTTTTACTTATCCTTAAGATAAAAGACTTAAAAATTCTGCAGAAAAGCCCGATCACTCGTTGGTTAGCATCTTTTCTACAATTTTTGCGTGAAATTCTCCCCTTTGGTTTTTGTATTTTAATTTATACCAACATGCACAATATGGTGCACCTTATAAATCCAAACGATGTAGATGAAACTTTAATAAAAATTGATGATTGGTTGTTGGGTTTCCAACCGAGTGTTGCATTACAGGCTTTTATTTCAAAACCCTTGACCGATTACATGTTTTTTTCATACAGCATGTTTTTTGTTTATCCTATGCTGCTCCCGGCTATTCTTTATTTTAGAGGAAATTACACCGCATTTAGAAAAACATTGGTTTCAATTATTCTTGCATTTTACGCCGGTTATATTGGGTATATCCTTTTTCCGGCTGTAGGACCAAAATATACATTAACAGAATTTTTCCACACCCATCTCGATGGAGGTATTATTGCTGATAAAATTGCCTTTGTTGTTGATTACAGCATTTCGCATCACACTCGTCGCGATTGCTTTCCAAGTCTTCATAACGGTATTACCATGTTATCCTTATTATTTGCCTTCAAATACCAACGTTGGTTTTTTTATGTCTTACTTCCCCTATCTTTATCCCTGTTTTTATCTACACTTTATCTGCGCTATCACTACTTTATCGACATGATTGCAGGATATGCTTTAGCCCTATTTATGTTATATGTTGGTCCAAAAATAGAAACCTTCTGGAGTAAGAAAATGAAAGAACACAATAACATCGATTACTCGCACAAAAAGTAAGTCGTTAATTTTTGTTCAAAAAACACAGGAGTAAGTAAAAAAAACTTAAATTTGTTCAAAGCTAAAGCCAATAGGTATGTTCAACAATTACAATTTTACGGGAAAAACCATATTAATAACTGAAGACGAAAGAACCAACTATCTTTTTCTTGAGGCCTTACTCAAACGAACCGGAGCCACGCTTATCTGGGCCGAAACCGGAAAAACGGCTTTAGAAGCCATAAAGAATAGTCCTGAAATTAATTTGGTTTTAATGGATATAAAAATGCCAGAAATGAACGGCTATGAAGCAACCCGCGAAATAAAAAAATTGCGTCCTGAATTGCCAATAATTGCACAAACTGCTTATGCCCTTGCTGGTGAAAAAGAAAAAATTTTAAGTGCGGGCTGCGACGATTATTTATCTAAGCCAATTATGGGAAAAGTGCTTTTAGAAAAAATTGATATTTATCTAAAAAAGAGCAATTAACACAAAGTTATTTAAACAAAAAAGGCCGGTTTAGTAGTAAAACCGGCCTTTTTTTATTGCGCGTTTTTCTGTCGTTTTCTATCGTGTTCGTTAAGTAAAATCTTACGCAAACGGATTGATTTTGGGGTGACTTCAACGTATTCGTCTTTTTGAATGTATTCCAAAGCTTCCTCTAAACTAAACCGAATGGGCGGAGCAATACTTACCTTGTCGTCGGAACCCGAGGCGCGCATGTTGGTTAGTTTTTTCGTTTTAGTAACATTTAAAACCAAATCGTCGGCACGAGTGCTTTCTCCAACCACCATACCGGCATAAACCTCCTCCTGCGGACCAACAAAAAACTTACCCCTATCCTGCAATTTGTTAATTGCATAGGCAAAAGTTGTCCCCCCTTCCATTGCAATTAATGAGCCGTTGGCCCGTTTAGGAATTTCACCTTTATATAATTCGTATTCAATGAAGCGATGAGAAATTACGGCCTCTCCCGCGGTTGCCGTTAGCATATTACTCGATAATCCGATAATTCCTCGTGAAGGTATTTTAAATTCAAGGTGTATGCGCTCTCCTTTTCGTTCCATATTAAGCAATTCTCCTTTTCGTTGAGTTGCCATTTCAATAGCACGACCTGAATATTCTTCGGGCAAATCAATGGTTAATTGCTCTATTGGTTCGTGTTTTTCTCCGCCAATTTCTTTAATAATAACCTGAGGTTGTCCAACCTGAAGTTCATAACCTTCGCGGCGCATGGTTTCAATCAAAACCGATAAATGCAGTACTCCGCGGCCATATACATTATATGAATCAGAAGTGCTGGTGCGTTCAAGACGCATGGCCAGATTTTTTTCCAATTCTTTTTCAAGCCGTTCCTTTAAGTGGCGCGAGGTAACAAACTTACCTTCTTTACCATAAAATGGTGAATCGTTAATGGTAAACAACATACTCATGGTGGGTTCATCAATGGCAATGGGATCGAGGGGTTCCGGATTTTCATAATCTGCAAGAGTGTCTCCAATGTCAAAACCATCTATTCCAATCATAGCGCAAATATCACCAGCAGCAACCGATTCTACTTTTTTCCGTGCCATTCCTTCAAAAACATACAATTCTTTTATCCGGGTGCGAACAATGGAGCCATCGCGTTTACACAAACTAAGCTGTTGTCCTGATTTAAATTCACCCCGATGCACCCTACCGATTGCTATACGACCCACATAAGACGAATAATCTAACGAAGTAATTAACATTTGAACCGTACCTAAAGAAACTTTGGGTTCGGGAATGTGTTCAAGTATTGCATCAAGCAGTGGAATAATATCTGTTGATGGATTTTTAAAATCTTTAGCCATCCAACCATTTTTAGCTGAGCCGTAAATAGTAGGAAAATCAAGTTGTTCTTCAGTAGCATCTAAACTAAACATAAGGTCAAAAACCGACTCGTAAACTTCTTCTGGTCTACAGTTGGGCTTGTCCACTTTGTTTATAACCACAATGGGTTTTAAACCCAAATGTATTGCTTTTTGTAAAACAAACCGGGTTTGTGGCATGGGACCTTCGAAAGCGTCGACCAATAAGAGCACTCCATCGGCCATATTTAAAACCCGTTCAACTTCACCTCCAAAATCGGAGTGACCCGGGGTGTCGATTATATTAATTTTACAATTATTATAATTTACCGAAACGTTTTTTGAAAGAATGGTGATTCCTCGCTCCCGCTCCAGATCGTTGCTATCGAGAATTAAATCACCGGGTGTTTCATGGTCCTTAAACAGTTTTGTCTGCATAAGAATTTTGTCCACCAGGGTTGTTTTGCCATGATCGACATGGGCAATAATCGCAATGTTTCTAATGTTGTTCATATATTTAATCCGTAATTTATAAGATTCTGGCTTGAATTTTTACTTTAGCTCGCGCTTTTTTGCTTAACTTTTCTTAGGTGGTGTTAATGTTTTTGTTCCACGTGGAACCTTTGTTATAATTGTTGTGTTGTTTTCGTGGTTTTGTGTTCCACGTGGAACAATTACCTTCCAAAACTGATAAGCAGCACGTTTATGTCGGACGGGCTAATTCCCGGAATTCTTGCGGCTTGTCCAATAGTTTCGGGTTTAATGGCTCCTAATTTTTGTCTTGCTTCGGTTGATATAGAGGTAAATTTGTTGTAGTTAATGTTTTTAGGGATGTTTAGGCGCTCAAGTTTTATTATTTTTTCTGCTATTTGTCGTTCTCTAATAAGATATCCTTGGTATTTCATGGAAATTTCTGCTCCCTCAATTATATCGTTTCTCTGGGATTTAAATTGATCGCAAAATATTTTAAGTGGTTCAAAGCTGTTGATAAGGGCGTTGATTGAAATGTCGGGCCGTCCTATTAAATTAATTAATTTATAGGATTGTTTTAGTGGTGATGAATTAATGCTTGTCAAATACTCGTTAATATCATTGGGGCGAATGCTTGTTTCTTCAAAATAAGAAATTAATTCATCGATGGCTTTCTTTTTATATTGAACTCTATCAAGCCTTTCTTTTGAAGCCAGGCCAATATTATATGCTTTTTCCGTAAGCCTTATGTCTGCATTATCTTGTCGTAATAAAATGCGGTACTCTGCTCTGCTTGTAAACATTCTGTAGGGTTCGTCAACACCTTTTGTGATTAGGTCGTCAATTAAAACACCAATGTATGCTTCGTCGCGCGATAGTGTAAACGCTTCTTTGTTCTGCGATTTTAATGCGGCGTTTATTCCAGCGATTAGACCCTGAGCTCCTGCTTCTTCATATCCCGTTGTTCCATTGATTTGTCCTGCAAAAAATAGATTTTCTATTAATTTAGTTTCAAGCGTTCTCTTCAATTGTGTCGGATCAAAATAATCGTACTCTATGGCGTAACCGGGACGAAATATCTGTACGTTTTCTAACCCGGCTATTTTTCGTAAGGCTTCGAGTTGTACTTTCCAGGGCAGGCTGCTCGAAAAACCATTTATATAATATTCTTCTGTGTTGAATCCTTCGGGTTCTAAAAATAATTGATGACTATTTTTATCGGCAAAAGTTACAACTTTATCCTCGATGCTTGGACAATACCGAGGTCCAATGCTTTGAATGGTTCCGTTAAATAGCGGGCTGAATTCAAATTTTTCTCTTAGTGTGTCGTGAACGGCCGGGTTTGTGTGAGCTATAAAACATGAACGTTGTTTCTCTAATGTGTTGTCAGAATTATAATAGGAGAAAAATCCCGGGTTATCATCACCTTTTTGTTCAACTAATTTAGAAAAGTCGATGGAACGGCCATCAAGGCGCGCAGGTGTTCCGGTTTTCATTCGTCCGGTTTTGAACCCAGCATTAAACATCTTTTCAGTAAGCCCTCCGGAAGAAGGTTCAGCCATTCTTCCTCCGTTTATTTGTGTTTGCCCAATATGGATTAAGCCATTCAAAAAAGTGCCGTTCGTTAGAATCACGGTTTTTGATTTAAAAGTAAACCCCATTTGAGTTATTACTCCTTTAACCATATTATCTTCAAGGATTATATCAACTACTTTATCCTGAAAAAAATCGAGCTTTTTAATTTTTTCAAGTTGTTTACGCCACTCCAACGAAAACATCATTCTGTCGCATTGTGCACGAGGGCTCCACATTGCCGGGCCTTTTGAGCGATTTAACATCCTAAATTGAATGGTGGTTTTATCGGTCACTATACCTGTATATCCACCTAAAGCATCTATCTCTCGTACAATTTGTCCTTTAGCAATACCACCAATGGCCGGATTACACGACATTTGAGCAATTTTAGTCATGTCCATGGTAATGAGAAGCGTTGACGATCCTAAATTTGCAGCAGCAGCTGCTGCTTCACTTCCCGCATGTCCGGCACCAACAACAATTACATCATAGGTTTTAAGCATTGTAATAAATCTTTAAAGATCTTTCTTCGTTTTCACGCATTATTTTTTGTTCTTCGTTCGTTTTGTCGTTAAATCCCAATAAATGAAGTACACCGTGTATAACTACCCGAAGCAATTCTTGTTCAAAAGTAACACCAAATTTTTTAGCATTGTGATTAACCGTGTCTATACTTATAAATAAATCACCACTAACCATACTCCCTTCGGAATAATCGAATGTAATGATATCAGTAAAGTAATCGTGGTTTAAGTACTGTTTGTTCATAGACAACAAATACGCATCGGAACAAAATATAATGGCAATATCGCCAGCCATTTTATTATTCGATTCAACAGTGGCATTTAACCAATTAGCGACCTTGTCCAAGACTAAGTCTGGACATGACACTTCCTCACAAAAAAAATCGATCACTTATATTTTAAATTTTAATTGGACAATGGAACCTCCTCTATCAAACACAATCTCATCAGCTAAATGGCGCATTAAAAAAACACCGCGACCATCTGGTTTTTCAACATTGTCTGGCTTGGTGGGATCAGGAATATCATCATAATCAAAGCCCGAACCTTGATCTTCTACTCGGACTATTAAATAGTTTGAATCGTCGAAAAACGAAATGTGTACCAATTTTGATGCTTCGTTTTTATTTCCATGGACGATGGCGTTTGTTACCGCTTCGATAACGGCTATTAAAACATTTCCATAAATATCAGCTACTAAATTTAAGTCGATTGAAATTTCATCGATAAGATTTTCAACAATTGAAAGACTTTCAATTCGGGAACTTATATTAATTTCCTTTTTCATTAGGGCTTTTTTTTAGTTTGTTTAGGTAGTCCTGATATTTCTTAAAATAATATGAATTTAATTGAAGCTTACTTTTATTAAAAATATTGTCAAAATTAATAAAATCCTGCTCATGCTCAAACTGAATTTTTTTATAATGGTTATCTAAAGCTTTAGCCTCTTTTGAAATACGCTTTTCATCAAATTCTCGCTCATTTTGTGACTTTTCAATTTCAAGCATACGGGTTACAATTTGCTTTTGTCTGTTTATGGTTTGACTACTTATTTGTTTGCGTGCAAAATCTCTTTTATTGTCTTCTAAGAGTTTATTTATAGCATCAATTTTATTCAACATTTCGTTACTAATAGTACTACCCTGTTTTAATTGCATTAACATCATCTGAAAGATTTCTTGTTGCGCCAACATTTTTGCCATTTGTTCACTTGAAGAATTAGAACCTCCTTTCTTTCCATTTTTTAAATCGTTCAGCATCTTCTCTAACTGATTTTTAACGCTCTCCTGGCTTTTACGCAGCTCAGAAGCAGAAGGTTCACCCTTTGATGGTTTATTTTTTTTCTTTTTATTACTTGAAGAACCTCCTCCTCCCATTGCGTTATCAATGTTTTTTAAAGATTCACTTAATAAAAGAATTAAATCGTTGGAAAATTCAAGAATATTACGTTGCTCAATACGAGCTGTTGCGGTATTTTGAGCGTTCAATAAGTCTTTAATAGTAATTAATTTATTGTCGATAGTAAAAACCTTTTTTGAAATAGAAGCACCTATTTGTGTGGAACGCTTACTAACAGCATACAATGAATCACGGATAATGGCAAAACTATTTTGTAAATTAAATTGTCGAGCCATCAATTCAGAAAATTTAGTGTGGTTTGCTGATACCAATGAAAATTGCTCAACAATAGATTCCTGCTCAAAACTAAAATAAAACAGGTTTTCTAAAATTTGTCGTATTGATTCTGCATTTTCAGCTTGTTGTTCTTCGTTTTGCTTACTCAAAAGTTTATCTAAATCCTCAGCTAATTGTTTGGCCGATTTACTGTTTTTTTTATGTTTTTCTGATCTGTTTTGCGTAATGGAATCAAAATCTTCATTCATTTCCCGGTTTAACTTATCAAGATTCTCTTGAAAAAATTCAAGATTAAGCGGATTATCAAGTTCAACATTACGATTAATGGTTGAATCGGTAATACTTTGTAATTGTTCTATAAGTTGTAAATCATCGAGATGTAATTTTTGTAGTGAATCGGTTAAGTTACCCTGTTCTAATTGCTTACTAATGGTATTTTGATTTTCGCTTATTAATAGCAATTGTTCTCTAATAATTTCTAAATTCTGTTCAACTTCTAATCGTTTTAAAAGTTCAAGATTTCTATCGAGTTGTTTTTTAAATTCTTTATAATTTACCTCTAGATTCTCTGTTAATTTATTTTGATTCTGTAAATCCTGTTGTATGTTCTTTATCTCTTCGAGAAGTTTTTTTAGATCATCGTTTAAAACATTATTTAGCAAATCTTCAATCTGCTGTTGTTTTTGTTGTATTTCGCTTTGCTCTTTAAATAGTTGATTAGAAAGAGTATTTTTTTCTATGTTCTCTTGTTTTAAAGCATCAAGTAATTGGTCAATTTCTGATTGTTTTTGGTTGATGGAATTTAGAAACTGAGTTTTTTCAAAATCGCTCAGGTTTTGATTTATCATTTTTAATTTCATGTCTTTAATATCGCGAAGCAATTCGTCAACTTTTAAAAGAGATTTTTCAAATAAAGTTTCCAAGGTTTTATGTTTATCCTGGGATGCTTGAGCCAATTCATTAAAATTAGGTTTATTAAAATCAAATAGTTGTGATTTGGTTGATTTATAAGAATTCAACACATCATTATCATAAATAGTAAAATAATAATCTGCCTTATTTAAATTGAACGAGTTAAAATCGAAGGCATAAATAAACTCTTGTGATGTGATAAACTTATTAATCGGAATAATAAATGTGGTATCTTTTACCGAAGATTTTAAATTAAATTCTAATTTTTGAAAACCATAATCATCGGTAATTATTCCTTTAAAATAAACCAAATTTGACTGGTAGGGATCAAAATGAGTTAATACTGAAATATCAGGATACCTGTCGGATATAACCTGAATATTTGCCTTATCAAATATAATTTTATCAGTTTCCTTATTCTTAGCTAAAATTTTAAACGACTGGCTTTGCGCAGGGAAATAATCGAGAATAAAATCGCTATTATTTAAAAAGGTGTATTTTCCATGTTCAGTAATTAGAAATAAAGAATCACAAAACTCAACGTCGGCTTTAAATTCTAATTTTGTACCATAAGGAATTAAAAGATTTGAATTATCTACAGCAAATTGATTCGTTGCATTAAGGTAGGAAGGATAATTATTGTAAACCTGAAGGTTTTTAAGTACTGGTATTTTTAATACCGATATAAAAAATGGCAAACTTCTGAAATATGAGTTAACTATATGGAATGAAAACTCTTGATTAACATTTTTAAAATTATAAGTATAGTGATTGTTACTAATCCTGATTAAAAGAAATTGCTTACTTCCTATTTGCATAAAAAGTTCTTCGGGATAAGTTTCTCCTTCGATATAAATATGTATTTCTTTTGATGAACCCCGTTCAAATATTAAATCATTTGGTTCAATAAGAACAGAAAAACCATAGTCTCTTTCGTAATGCTGATTAAAATGAATGATTCGATTTGTTCCTTCTTTTATAACATTTGGATTGAAAACAAAAACCATTAAATACAAAAAAAGCAAACTTAAAATATAATAAATAAAGGGTTTCAAACTTTTTTTACTTACCGCATCCTCAAAGCGAAAATTTTTAACTTTTGCAATTTTTTGATTTAAACTTGCCCTAACCAAATCCTGATTTGTAATCTTAACGGATAAATAATGAAGTTCATAAATATTAATCAGCAAATCGTTAAGTGCAGGAAAAGAATTATTAATTAAACGAATAGCATGTTTATGCGATATGCTTTTGAAAATACCGAGTAGGCGTAAAAAGGGAATGGTTATGAAATAAACAAAAATTAAAAAAACGGTTATAAGGAAGGATAAAAATAAAAATAGCCGGACATTATTTGAAAACCAACCAAAATACTCGAGAAATGAAAAAAATAATAAAAGAACTAAAATAGAAAGCATCAGTAATAAAATACCTCTATAAAGCGAAATTTTGTAATAACGATTTATAAAAGCCTGAAGTTTTTCTAAAAATATTTGATAATTATCAACCATTTACAGACCTCGCTAACCATTCCATAGGATTCATCTTAACATCCTCTTTCCATATCTGAAACTGAAGAATCGTTTTAAGTTCCGATTCTTTATTGGTAAAAACCACACCTATTGTTTGTTTGGTTTTAACTTTATCACCCTGACTTACCGTTACCTCCTTAAGATTTGAATAAACCGTAAGAAAATTACCATGTCTAATTATAACGGTTTTATGGGCTCCGGGAATTGAAAAAACACGACTGACTGTACCATCATAAATACTTCGAACCAAAGCTCCTTCGGTTGTAGCAATGTCAATGCCATCGTTACGAATTTTAACTCCTTTTAAAAAAGGATGATTTTGCTCTCCAAACTCCCCAGTAACAACTCCCCTTTCAGTTGGCCAGGGCAAACGTAACTTGTTGCTTACAAAAATATCAGCTATTAACTGTTCTTCGGGTGTTAACTGAAAAAAATCAGTGTTATTCTTTTTTAATAATTCTGCCGCTTTACGAGCTTCCTCTTCAATAATGCGAGTAATTTCATTTTGCAGACGATTCGATAAATCTTGTTGCTTTTGTAATTTTAGCTTTAGTTCATGTTCTTTTCCTGCTAAACGCTTTACTTCCATGTCCTTGTCAGTTTTTTCGGCATGAAGTTTTTGACTTTCAAGTCGTTTGTCGAGCAATAAATCCTTTTTATCAGCTTTCAGAATCTCTAATTGAATAATTTCAGCTGATAGCCTATCCCTGGTTTCGGTAATTTTTTTTGCCTGAACTTTTCTATACGCTGTATATTGTTGATAATATTTTAATCGGCGAAAGGCTGTATTAAAATCTTCAGAAGCAAAAATAAACATGAGCTTATCATAGTTGCTTTTGTTTTTAAAACTACTATAAATAATACGTTCGTATTCTTTTTTTAATTTATCTAAATCACTCTCTAAACCATATATAAGCTCCTGATGGGTTAAAATACTATTGTTCAAGTAGGTTATTTCGTCGTTAATACTTTTAATTATTGATTCACGTGATTGAATACGGCTGTTTAATAATAATATAGTATTGTAAGTCGCATTTTTACTACGTCGGGTCTTTTCAATAAGTTCATTGGTAAATTTAATATCTTTTACTGTTTGCTGGCGTTGACGTTCTAATTCTTCACGTGTCTGTGCCATGCCATCTAACAACAGCAAGCAAAAAAACAAGAGAAGCAGAACATTTTTCATGTATTTTATTGCTTTTAATTTTTTATTACAAGGAATTCATCATTTTATAGGATCCTGGAATCTTAATATCAAACGATGTATTTTTTATTTTTTTTATCTCGTTAAAATACAAATTAATAGGTTTACTGTCATTTTTATAAGTTATAAGAACCTCTTTAAAAATATTTCCACGTGGAACAAATAAATTGTATTCAAAACCAATTTTTATACGGCCATTACCCACACTGTAAGATTTGATAATTCCATTTTGATAGCTTGTTCGAGTTACAAACGAATTTGTAACCTTATTTAATGCTTTTACCGATTGGTTCAGGTTATTTGTTATAGTTGTATCTATCAACCATTGGTCTGTAGAATACAGGCTTTGACAATTGCTACGTCCAAAAATATAATCGCTTAACAAACATGCATCGATAGGCAAATTATTAAGATGAAAAAAATCGGAAATATTACCTATATAAAACCTTTTATTTACCTTATCGATAAAAATAAGACTATCGTTACAAAGCATCGCACGAAAAACTTCGATACCATATAAAGTTGAAAAACCCTGAATAAAAATATCATTTTGTTCGTTGGTCTTTATAATACCTTTAATATCGTAGGTTTTTAAATTAAATTCCAAACGTGTATTATACTTAATTTGCAATGGTTTTACAACTTTAGTCGCTCCTTTAAAACGAGAAATTTCATTATTACCGGATTGCCTTAGTCCGACACATGAAGCTAAAACAAAGAGTATAATAAAATAAAACTTATTCAATATAGGTTTTGGCATCAATTTTTTGTTTTAATAAACTACTTCCCTCGCCTAATTCCAAAGCCTTTTTCCATTGATTTATTGCTTCGTCTACTGCATTATTATGATAGAGAATATCACCATAATGCTCTGTTATTACCGCACTTTTACCCACATTGTATTCGATTGCTTTTTTAATAAACTCCAGAGCCTCGGCATATCGTTTCTGACGAAAAAGAATCCAGGCATAGGTATCAAGATAAGTTGGATTTTTAGGCTCTTTAGTAACCGTTATTTTTGACATTTTCTCCGCTTTATCTAATCTTTCACCATCGATCGATAAATAATAGGCATAATTATTCAGCACCATAATATTTTGCGCATCTTCTTCGAGTAAGCGATCGAAAGTACGGTAAGCTTTGTCTTTTTTTCCTGTTTTGTGATACGATTCTCCCAAAAAGGTTAAAAAATCTTTATACAACGGATCGGTTTTGGTAATCAATTTTAAACCAAATTCAAAAGCATCGACCGATTCATTGTATTTTTCTAATTGAAAACCACTAAAGCCTTTAAAAAAATATAAAAATCCCTGATTCGGAAAATATTCAATGGCCTCACTGCTAACAGAGAAACATGCTGGCCAATCGAGCAACTGATTATAAACCAGAATTAACTGTTCCCAAATGGCGTATTTATCTTTGCGTATTTGGAGCACTTTTTCCAAATGTTTTTTTGCACCTTTAATATCATTGGCTTGTAATAAAAAATTGGCATAAATGGTGTTAACATCGGGATCGTCAGGATATTGTTCCAAAACAATTTCAGTTAATTCAATAACTGCAATCTTAATATCAGTGTTTTCAATAGATGGGAGGAGCGACACGAGTACATTAATTTTCACTTCGCTGGGTAATTCCGCACTTTTAAATGCACTTTTTAAAGCACCGAATGATTCATTAACGTTTCCGGCTCGTTTAAATGCCTCGGCCAATCCCAAATAAGAATAAGCATCTCCCGTATGTTTTAGTAAAATCTTTTGGTATTCTGCTATTGCTTCATTTAGTCGATTTAACTGTAGATAGTAATCAGCAATATTTCGTTTGTACGCAGGTTCACTATCAAAATTAACTGCAAGCACTTTTAATTCATTTATTGCTTCTTTTTCTTTGCCCTGACTGGCATATATTTTATGTTTTTGAACCGAAATAATCTCAGCAATACCAAACTTATCCTGAATAGTATTGTATGTTTTTAAAGCCGATTTAAAATCTTTTGCCGATAAATAAATATCAGCTAAATTCAAATAAAAATCAATTTCATTTTCATCAATTTGAATTAAGCGATTAAAAATAGCTATTGCTTTTTCATATTTTTCATTATTTCCGTAGATATTACCAGCAAGGTACAAATACCATACATTGGAATCGTTGTACACTAAAGCTTTTTCAGCGTATTCTTCGGCTAAGGCATACTCTTTTTTAAGAAGATAGATGGAAGCCAGCTTATAATAACTGACACTGCTTGTATTATCAATAGCCAAACAAGCATTTAAATTACTGATGGCATTATCGAAATCACCATTTAGCATGTATTTGTTTGCATCAAAAAATAAATACTTAAATTCAAACTCTTTGTTTTCTGATAAGCTAAGCGATTTATCTTTTGGTGCTAATGTATTCTTAGTGGTTTTGCACGAAGAAAAACCAAGAAAAAGCAATAAAAAAAGAAAAGCTAAATTATATTTCATAAACATTATTTATTTTCCTGTATGACCGAATCCTCCATCGCCCCTAAGGGTTTCAGATAACTCATCAACTTGTGTAAAACTTATTGTTTCGTGTTTTGAAACAACCATCTGGCAGATTCGTTCACCCGATTTAATGGTAAACGCTTCGTTACTTAAATTTACCAGAATCACTTTAATCTCACCGCGGTAATCGGCATCAATGGTTCCGGGCGTATTAAGAACCGTAAGACCTTGTTTAAAGGCCAAACCACTACGCGGACGAATCTGGGCCTCATATCCAACAGGTAATTCAATAAACAGGCCTGTAGGAACTAAAACCCGTTCAAGAGGTTTTAAAACAATATCATTTTCAATAAATGCACGCAAATCCATTCCGGCTGCATGTGGTGTAGCATACTCGGGAGCAGGATTATCCGATTTATTTACTAATTTCACTTTCATACTTTAGAATTTTGAAAGAAAGACGAGTTATGAACGAATGATCGTTTTAATAGCATTTAAACTTAGTCCTTCTTTTTTTATTATAACCAACAAAAATATTATAAATAAAACCGAACCTTTAAGGATATTTAAAAAATCGATGTCAAAACTTAAAAACAGATCAATAAAGAACAAAAACAGGGCGATACTAAAATAGCTAAGCAAGGATTTTAAATCGTAAATAACCTTATAATATTTTCTTCCATAGAAAAATGAAAGAAGCATCATGCTAAAATAACATACAAAAGTAGCAATAGCTGAACCCATATAGCCCATAAGTGGTATTAACAAAATATTCAAAACAACAGTAATTATCATGCCAAAGAAACTTATTAAAGCTCCAAAACGGGTTAAATCGTTAATTTTATACCAAACCGAAAGATTGTAATAAATACCCAGAAACATGTTGGCCAGAAGAACAATGGGAACAATAGCAAGACCCACACGGTAATTGGCACCTATAAAGTATTTAAATACATCGATATAAAGAGTTACCATTAGAAAAATTGCCAGGCAAAATATTACAAAGTAGGTCATTACTTTGGCGTAAATGGCTTTAGCATCACTTTCAGTTGCCTGTTTAAAAAAGAAAGGTTCGGCTGCATATTTAAAAACCTGTATAAAAATTGTCATTAATATGGCCAATTTATAGTTCGCTGCGTAAATACCCACCTGAGCCGAAGCCTGGCTGCTGGGTTCGTACAAAAACTTAAGGAATACTTTATCAGAGACTTCATTGACCATTCCGGCAAAGCCAACAAAGACCAATGGCAAAGCATACTTAAGCATTGTTTTTAAGTAAGACCAGTCAATCCGGAAACGGAACTTCAGCATGGAAGGTAATAGAATCAAAAAATTAAAAAGAGAGGCCGCCAGATTACTGATAAAGGCATACCCTACCCCAATATCTTCAACATAAATCGAAGCCAAAAAATTGTTTTCGCTGTTCCTGCATATAACATAAAAGAAAATATTTAAACTAAGATTTATGAGTATGTTACCAATGCGAATAAGCGAAAATGTTAATGCTTTATTTTCTAATCGCAGTTTTGCCAGAGGAATGGCCACAATAACATCGAAAAAAATAATAAGAGACAGATAAACCAGGTAAGTAAGGTTTTGCTCATGATTAATTAACCGGGCTATGGGTTCCCTGAATATAAAAAATCCTGTAAGAAATAATGAAGACGTTATAAGTAGTGTAAAAAAAGAATTGTCAAAAACCTTAGGCCGGTTAGTAGCATTGCTGCTGTAGCGGAAAAAAGTAGTTTCCATTCCAAAGGTAAGCAGCACCATAAAAAATGCCACATAGGAATACAACTCAGCTATTATTCCAAAATTACTTTCAATCAACACATACGTATAAAGCGGGGTGAGTAAAAAATTAAATACTCTGGGTATAATGGTTCCCAAACCGTAAATAAGGGTTTGCCCGGCTAATTCTTTATATGGTTTTTTCACATCAATCAATGGTTACGTCGGTTCCGTCAATCTTTTCTAATTTTCCCTGATTATAAGAATAAATATGGAGTAGAGTGCCATCGTTAGAATAAAATTCCCAATTATTTACTGGTTCGCCTACAAAATAATGCTGTACCCATTTTGTTTTTCCGTTTCGATAATAATACACGTGTTTTCCATCGGGACGACCTAGTAAATAAGCTCCTTCAAAGTACTTTTTTCCACTTTTGTAATTATAGTTCCAGTTTCCTTCGCGTAATCCCTCGCTATACATTCCATATTCGGTATGAAAATAAAAATTATACTTCCACAATCCTTCTTTAAATCCTTCGGTGTAATTGCCCTGAGCTATTATAGTTCCTTCTTCATCATACTCGGTACTTAAACCGTTGGGTTTGCCTAACTTATAATATTCTTCTTTTTTTAAAGCACCGTTTTCATAATACCATAACCATAAATCGTTGGGAACTCCCCGGTAAAAGGTACCTTTTTGTTCTATTGCCCCATGTTGGTAATAATAAGTCCAAAGACCAGTTCTTCTATTATTTTCATAAACACCTTTACTTTTAATAGTCCCATTTGAATAAAAAAATGTCCATTCACCCAGCCTGTCACCTTCCTCGTTAACTATACCACTGGCTATCAACACGCCATTACTGTCGTAAGTTCTACTGCTGTTTACTCTTCCGGTTGAATCGTAAGTTCGGTGTACGCCAATGGGAATACCTTCGCTAAAACTTCCACTTTCTTTTTTAATAAACTCTCCCTCTTCGTTTCGTATTTCATAAAACGATTCCACCAATTGAATTTCATTCTCTACATTTACTACTGTATCGCTTAATATACCTTCGCTGTAGCGATGCGTAAATAACAATTCACCATTTCTGTCGAACGACTTTAGCAGTCCGTTTAACTTACCATATTGGTAAAAACGTTCGGTCTTAACCCTTCCGTTTTCATAAAATTCTTTCCACACACCATGTTTTAGTGAATCGATATAGCGATTAATGTTTTCTCTATCGGTTTCTCTTCCGTTTTTATATTCAACCAAAGTAATACAAACTCCGGTAGAATCGAATTCCCGGGCAGTTCCGTTTTTTAAACCCTGATAATAATTTATACTCCAATGAAGCTGTTCATTGGAATAATAGTAAAGGCATAAACCATGACGTTGATTATCCAAAAACAATTCTTTGGCACTTAAATAAGCTGTTTCGATACTATCGATACCCTTTTTTTCACTAAAGGAATAATAATACCCGTTCTTTTTTCCATTTCTATAATCAATCTGACTTTTTAACAATCTGTTTTCGCGATAAAACACCCAGACACTATCCAATTGCCCATTTGAGTAGATTCCTTCACTTTTACGGCTGCCATCAACGTAATAACTTATCCATTTGCCATCGGGAATACCATTGATAAGATTTCCTTCAGAAGCTATTTGACCGTTGGGATAATAAAAAATATTTCTTCCGTTTGCATTTTCAATATTCTTTACCTGAGCTGATAAAATGCCAAAACAAAACAATAAAAAACTATATAAAAACCATCGAATCATTAAAACTTATAAACCCAGTTTTGCTGAAATATCCAACATACGTTGAACCGGAGCCAGCGCTTTTTCCCTTATTGATGCATCCACATGAATTTCGGGTGCTTCGTATTTCAGGCTGTTGTAAATCTTTTCCAACGAAATTAATTTCATAAACGAGCAATCGTTGCATGCACACGTAGCATCGTCTGGTGGTGCAGGAATAAAAGTTTTTTGCAGATTGGCCTTAGTCATCTGATGCAGTATTCCGGTTTCGGTAGCAATTATATAAGTTTTTGAATCATCGGTTTTTGTAAACTGCAGGAGCGAGCTGGTACTCCCTATGTGATCGGCAAGAATCAACACATCTTTTTCACATTCGGGATGTGCTATAATTTTTGCCTCGGGATGATCCTTTTTTAGCTGAACAATGCGCGAAACCGAAAAGCGCTTGTGCACATGGCAGGCACCGGGCCATACCACCATATTACGTCCCGATATTTTATTTATGTAATCGCCCAGGTTTTTATCGGGAGCAAAAATTAATGGCTGATCCTTTGGAAAACTATTAACAATCTGAACCGCATTACTCGATGTACAAATTACATCGGATAACGCTTTAATTTCGTTAGTGCAATTAATATACGACACTACTTTATGCTCCGGATACTTTGCCTTAAAAGCAAAAAAATCGTCTGCCGGACAGCTATCGGCCAAAGAACAACCTGCCATTAAATCGGGAAGAAGTACTTTTTTGTCGGGACTTAAAAGTTTTGCTGTTTCAGCCATAAAATGTACACCGGCAAAAACAATAATTTGTGCTTTGGTTTTGGCAGCCTGTTGCGAAAGCGCCAGACTATCGCCTATAAAATCGGCTATATCCTGAATTTCGGGCAGCTGGTAATAGTGCGCCAAAATAATAGCATCCTTTTCCTTTTTTAATTTTTCAATTTCGGCTACCAAATCCAGGCTTTTGTCAACCGGTTTGTTAACATATCCGTTTAAAATTAAATCATTCATCACAGTATCCTTTCAATTATATTTACTTTTTAATAACGAAAAATAGCGAAAAAAAATTTTGAATTTTCGACTCAAATTTTAATCCACAAACATATATAATATATTATAGAAAATTTTTAAAAACCTATATGATGATGATAATAGGCTGTTCATTCTGTTTATAAAAAAGAGCTATTCACCATGTTGTTTTCAAAATTAACCATTTTAGCCCTGAAATTAACAGGTGGCATTAAAATAAAAAGGTTCCGAATGAGTAAATTACAAACCTTATTAACAGTCGGTTTATAAGTGAACTGTTTGTTTTTTTCTATAAAATTTTGCTGTTTCGTTGCTTAAAAACTGTTCATTTTTCACCCAAAAAAAAGGCTTAAGTTTTATTGTTTTTCCGATATAAAGTGTAACAAAAATGTAATGTAAAAAAACAAATTTATTTCTGAGAAAACACCAAAAAACATATCAACAGCTTTAACGAATAATTAACAAAAGCATAAAAAACACAAGGCTTGAAAATCAGAAACATTGCAAAAAGATGATTTATAAAAACAAGTAAAACAACAAATTAACCATGTTGAAAACTATAAAATCAAAAAACCGGGTATTTTCTTTTTAAGAAGAAAGAGGGATGGAACTCAGCGGGGTATGAAAAACAATTCGGATAAATGAGCGGGGCGTTGTTATTAAAGCAGGGATGATAAGCCGTGTTTCATTTGCGGATAAGTTTGTGTTAAGAAATTTACCGAATCCTTTAGGGTTTCATAAACCCTAAAGGATTAACCAGCAGATTATCGGTTACGCCGGACATCGACAAAACTTTTAATAAAAGTAGCCAGGGCATAAAGTGAGCTAAGCATCATAATAAGTACCCGAACCAGGGCCAGGGTGTCGGAGCGTCCCAGCGCACCCGTTAGCGGTTTAATTAAACCGATAAATACCAATAAAGTTAACAATACCGCCACATGGGCCGCCACTTTGTTTTCTTTCTTCAGGCCGCGGTTAAAAAGCAAAAGCAACACCCCAAAGCCCACGGGAATAAGGGCCGTAGCCGAAGGATTTTCGCTGGCCATATAAGCCCATCCACCCAGGATAATTAACAAGGCCGCGTTTATAAGGCTGGCCATAAAAGGTTTTACCATTTTAATTGAATTTTAGTTTGGCTTATAAACAGCCGCGGGGGGAAAGTGTTCAAAAGCGTGGGCCCATGATAGCAGAAATGTTGGTGAACAGCAAATGCAAAGACCCATTTATCGCGATAGCGCACCCGATTCGTTACCTGGCTTGCAATAGGCAGCTCCAATTCCCAGGTAGGGGCAATAGTATTATTATTTTTAACCCCTGTTGTTCGTTTGCTGCAAGCGATTTGGTTTTCTGTTCAAATTGGTCGGGTGCGAATACCGTGTAAATAAGCCATTGGTGTTCAACTCCTTGGTAAACCAATGCCTCGGGGCGTTAGCAAAAATAAATTTGTTATTTTGAATTAATTAACTTACATTTAAAAGCCCAAAATTTGAGCCTGATTGTTTGAGCACATAAACCATTAAACCCAAACCCAATGCGTATAAGGCTTACTATCGAATTAAACAACACGCCGCAATATTTGCCGTTGAACTACAAGTATCCGGTGAGTAGCTGGATTTATAAGGTTTTGGCAACAGCCGACAAGGAATTTGCCCACCTGCTACACGAAAATGGGTACCGTACCAGCGAAGGAAAACGCTTTAAACTATTTACATTTTCCGACCTTGTGGTTCCCAAAGGGCATTGGATAATAAAGGGCGACCGCATGGAAATAAGCGCTCCGAACCTAAACCTTACCCTTTCGTTCCAGCTTCCCATTCAAACCGAAAAATTTATTTCCGGCTTATTTCTGAATCAGAAATTTATTGCTGGCGATGCCCGATCAAATGTTGAGGGAAAAGTTTCCCGGGTAGAACTGGAAGAGCCTCCCGAATGGCACGACGGCTGGAACCTGTTTAGTACCCGTTCTCCTATTTTTATAGCAAAAACCTCAATCGATCATCCTCATCCCCAATACCTTGAACCGGTTCATGAAGATTACCGCCACCAGCTGGCACGAAACCTCATAGAAAAATACAATGCCTTTTGTTTGCAAACCAACCAGCAAGCCGGCTTAATAAACGAATCAGCCATCGATTTTAAATTGATATCCCCAAAATTCAAATCATCGCTTCAGACCATAAAAGCAAACCGGGAAAACGAAACAAAAATAAAGGCATACCGCTACCAGTTTGCGCTTAAAGCCCCCAAAGAACTCATAAGCCTGGCCTATTACGCCGGCTTTGGTGCTGAAAATGCGCAGGGCTTTGGCTGTTGCGAATGGTTGGGGCCTTTACTACCGGTAAACGCTACTAAGGAACACCCGCTGGAGAATACCGGCGTTTAAGAACCTGAAATAAATGAGACTTTAATACATATCAATTAATTTTTAAAAGTTTAAATTATGGCTATTAAGTATAAAGTCGTCCTCAGAGGCCAACCGGGAGTGGAAGGCGGAGGCATAAAAAAGTATTACGGTCAAATCGTCACCAGTGGGGAAGCCACAATCGACGAAATGGTAAAGGACATCGAAAAGTTCAGTGCTTTGTCGGAACCCGATATCCGGGGAGTAATCATTGCACTTGAGAATGAAATTCAGAACAAACTAACTGAAGGGAAGATTGTGAGGCTCGAGAAGTTGGGAAGTCTGTATCCGGCCCTAAGCAGTGAAGGGGTTGAAAATGCGGAGGACCTGACGTCAAAAAACATCCGCGAAATTTACATTAATTACCGTCCGGGCGATCGCCTAAAACTAGCGATGAAGAATGCCGGGCTGCAAAAAATCGCCGAATAAATTGAAAAACGACGAACAGCAAATAGGGCCTGTTTTGTCTCATTTGGGGCCTATTTCAAAAAGCCGCGCAGGAATCGATCAAAAGCTGCGCAGGTTTTGCCCAAAAGCTGCTGTGGTTTTAGTGAAAAGCTGCGCAGGTTTTGACCAAAACCTAACGTGGTTTTACCCAAAAGCTGCGCAGCTTTTTTGTAAGGCTTAACATAATGCGTTTTTAACGCAACTTAAGAATAAAAAAAATTACCCGACAACAACCAGTCGGCAAGATTAAAAACAAAAGCTATGGCCGTATATTTTAAAGTAATTAAACGCCCCCCGCCGGGAGCAAAAGCCAAAGAGGGCTTAAAATACCAGGCACTGACAATTACCCGGGGTGAGCTTAGCCTGGAAACAATGGCTTATCAGATAAATAAGTCGACCAGCCTGAACCAGGGGCTTGTAATGGCAGCAATGTATGCTCTGGAGCGTGAATTGATTTATGGCTTAGCCGATGGCCAAATCGTTCGTTTGGGCCGTCTGGGCAGTATGCACATCAAGGCAGCCAGCTCTTTTAAAGAAACCGAAAAAGAAGCCAACGCCACATCCCTGAACCGGCCACATATTATTTTTAGCCCGGGCCCCGAACTTAAAAACATGCTAAAGACGCTGAAATATAAAAAAGTAAAGGAGTAGGGGGGATGAAGGGAACTTATAAAACAAATGCTATAATAAAACAGATATGCAAAATTTAGATTTATCAATTCTTGAGAAAATTCCAGAACCTAACCTGAAGGTAATTCTGGAGATTGAACCGCTAGCTCCTCTCTCGATGGTGAGCGAGTTACCAGGTTCTTATTACAAAACATTGAAAAGTCCCGATAAAAAAATGCTTTGTGGACTTTTCGAGAATATCTTGGGTTGGCATATTAGCTTAGCTCATAGGAAGGAAATAATCAAGGAGCTGACTACAGGCAGGAAGAAACAAGCAAAAAAGAATCCCCAATTGGAGTTTGTTGACAAAACGAAAGGGTCAACTTATAGCCCATTGTTGATGGATTACTTTGAAATAATACTATCTGTAATTCCTGAGATTGGCTTGTATGATGATTTATGGAGTAAAGCTTATCGAAGAGCTGATGCAATTGTTCATCCCAAGGGTACATTTAATATCAGCTATGACTTGATTTCGTTGAAAAGAGAATTAAAAAGAAGTGAAAAGAATCCGAAACAGATTGACGACTCTACACTAGAAAAACTCTTCAAGGATAATATAGAGCAATTCCCTCAGTATTATTCGACTCCTACAACCCGAGAGTATGTTTTTGTAAATGGTATGTATGAGATCCAAATAATAATTGACCATGATCTATATAAGCTTTTGAAAGAACAACTTTTATCAGAGAATCTGGGATTTTTAGGAACAAGTGAAGGTTGGGTTAACTTGAAATTCCGGGAAGTATGATTGCGATTCATCCTTATATCAGATACGCACAAGCTTTGATCATGAATGAAAATGATCTAAATAGTTGCGAAGAGATTACATCAGAGCAAATAATTTCGGAGATAGAAAAAGGTCTTAATTCGTTTCGACTTCAACCTGTTCAAGCAATTGAAGGGAAAGATAAAGTGCAATTTGATTTCGCTAGGATTGAAAAAGGTGATCCCAAACAAGGTTTATTTCTGTCACCAAATGTAATGTCGAAGGATAAATTTTCAAGATTTATTTGGAAAGAAGGTAACAGCTTGTTGACTGCACTAAAAAAAGACACTATAAACAAATTGGATGATATTTCAATGTCTGTAGCCCCTGTTGCTGGTGAATATCTTAGTTTCTCTCTTCAAGGGAATATTGGAAGAGGAAATCCAAAAGTATCAATATTAGAGCAAGGATTGAGTGCAGTAACAACCTTAACGCCCAATAAGCCTTGCCTTCAATACCGAATTGATAAGAAAGGAATGCCCGAAATGTTCAACGTCTGCATTATTCCCGATTTGCCAATCGATGAATTAAAAAGCTTTATCCAATTTTTTAAACGGATGTTGAAAACAGAAACTGCAAATGATTTGAAGTATGGCAATGTTGTCGCTACGAAGTCTGGAAAGGGAAATGCAGAAAAGATTACTTATGAAGCTAAAAGACCACTAATTTTTAGAGGTAACTTTCCCAATCCACCACGAAGTAGCGCATTGGGAAGCGTTGCATTACTTGGAACCATTGGTGAATTTGTGAAAGAATCAAAGTTTTCAGAACAGGCCAAATGTGTTCTTGAAAGTCTAAAAGAAACGACTATGTACCTTGTCAAGTATGGAGGTGCCGCAACATTTACGTACAATCATCATGTAATTGATTTAGCTAAAGAAGGAAAGCTCAAAACAATCATTGATAGCCTTTATTATTCTCAACTCTATAATCAGGATCGAAGATCAAGTTCAAATAGCTTATACCAAAAATTCGATTTATTCACAAGTCGTTTTCTTCAATTATTCAACCATGCTGCATTCAAAGATTTTCTGGCTTTTCGGGCAGAATATCCAAACCCAGTAACAATATTGTTTAACACATACTTTATGAAAATGGAAAAAATAGATCCAAAAATTGTGTCATCAGCACGTGAATTAGGAAAATGGCTTAATAAAGTAGCCTATTTCACCGCCAAAGCTGAGGTAAAAGCTGGTACTTCCAACTATTGGGAGGAACTGCGTAGAGTGAAATCAAAAGCCTTAATAGAGTTGGAAAGTTCAACTTTCTCTGCTAAATCGGGCGATGCATTAATTGCGCAAGCCATAACACGGGCTGGCCGATTATCCGGTCTTGATGCCCCAGAAGTCGCTGCCTTATTCATGGAAAAAACGGCAAGTGGTGAGTTACCCCTTGAAAACGCAAAGAATCTGTTAATCGCTTTTTCTCGTTTGATTAACAAGGCAGAGAAGAAAGAAGTTCCAATTGAGTATAGTAATAATGATTCTGAGGATGCAGAATCTGATGATCACAGTGAAGAATAAATAAACCAATAAAAAACAAATACAATGGAAATCAAAGGAATTTTAGTTACAGCCCTTGCCCCGTTCGAAAACCATATAGCAAACGGGGGTGAAAAATTATTAGGTAATGCGTCTTCAATTAAAAGAAGACCTGATGGCCGAGTATATATATCTGGTCAAATGCAACGCCATGTCCTGTTTTCTGCAATTGATCGAATAAATTCAACCGATCCAGCAAAAGGAGAAACTTTTGTTTCAAATGGCGATGGTATCAGCAATTTAATCGAAAAAGACTTGCGCGCCGATATGGGTGGTTTTATGCACCCATCAAAAGGTGATTATTCTGGAAGAAGAACAGCTCCATTATCTGTAACACCAGCTGTTGCTGTTGGTGTTAGTGAAGTTGGTCGAGATCTACTTGTACGAATTCGCTTCGATGAATCGGATGATGCAAAAGACCAAGCCTTGGCCACCAAAGAATTTAGTGAATACGATTTGATGCACATGAACTTCTTTTTAGATATTAGTGGCTTGAGTGTTTCTAAAGCTTTCGAGTATAAAAAGAGTTTCAATCTTGGATCCAAGTATTTCAAACATGCTGATGATGACGAACGGAAACGCCGCGCACGACTTTATCTGGAAGCAACTAAGTCGATGAACGACTATGCCAGTCAGGCCCGCAATGCGGTAAGTGGTGAACCTCAAAAAGTTTTGATTGTGTTCGATACTATCCTAAGCCGCAAAGCAAGCCGGTATTTTGTTGCTGGCGAACAGGAACAAAAAAATATTATAGAGGAACTAAAAGCTCGTGGAGCAAAGTATTACCTTGGTGATGATAAAACAGAAAACAGCGTTCACAAAGCATATAAAGAAGCTTTAGAATATTTGGCGTCAAACACGCTTTACGACCCGGCAAGAGATACAGAAGTTGTTACATTTGAACAAGCTTTTGGCGGTGAGTAACTACAAGTATCCCCTATTGGCAAAGCCTTCCGGCATTACCCTTGAGCAACATACCCAAGATGTTGTGTCGGAAGGAAAACTATTGTTGAAACAGACCCCTTTTGTCGTTGAAAAATATCAGGAACGAGTTGGGAAAGATTTAACAACCCGTTTAGAAAGAGTATGCCAATATCATGATTTAGGAAAGAAGGCCCCAAAGTGGCAAACCGCTTGTCAAAAAGATTATGAAGCGTTCCTTAAATGGCAATCTCAATACGGTGGTACATTTAATGAGTATTCAAGAACAGAAAATGCAGGAAGGAACATTAGAAAAGCAGGAGTTCGACATGAATTTCAGTCGTTACGGCTTATTGTAAAAGCAAACTTGCCACTACCTCAGCAAGCTGCAATTGCCGCACATCATGGTAAATTAGGCAATAATTTCGAAGAACGTTGGACAAATGAAAACGTTTCTGATTTTTGGACATCTTTTAAAAAAGAAAGTAATCGGATTATTGAGCAATATTCATTAGAACAGAGTGCAAAGGCACATTATGAATTTGCTGGACCACGAGGATTGTTGCAGTTAGTCGATCATCGTGCGAGTGCTAAAGAAGAAGGTGATGTTGTCCCTGATTTCAAACAATTCAGTTATCAATTTCCTCATAAAGAAAAAAGCGGGGTTCAAAGCCTGATTGAACAACATTGGCAAGATGATTTACTACTTGTCCGCGCTCCAACAGGTGCAGGAAAAACAGATGCTTCATTATTATGGGCGCAATTACAAATTGAGAACAAACGAGCAGACAGACTGGTAATAGCAATGCCTACTCGTTTTACATCAAATGCTTTGGCAATTAATGTTGCCGAAAGTTTATCCGATACGGGGCTTTATCATTCGAGTGCATGGTTTACCAAGTTTCAGGAACAAATTGATGCCGGAGTAATAAAAAAACAAGAAGCTGAAAAAATCCAAGAATTTGCTCGACTTCTTCAAACTCCGATAACTGTTTGTACCATTGATCATCTTTTGATGGCCTTAACGCTGACAAGGGAAGACCATCATTTGATTTCATTCAACATGGCCAATTCTTGTTTGGTAATTGATGAAGCTGATTTCTATGATGATTTTACACAAGCAAACATTCTTGTATTACTCGAAATTCTAAGATATTGGAATGTTCCCATACTCTTAATGAGTGCATCGTTGCCAGAATCTGTTTTGCCGACTTACCGTAAAATCGGATATCAAATAGATAAAATTATTAAGGACACATCTGATAATATTCGAGACAGATTTGAAATAAAAGTGATACGAGAGTATTCTGAACTTTCCGAAATAATAGATTTGCTTGAACTATGTGTCGAAAGGGGAACTGCAATAATTTATGCGAACACTGTTGATCAAGCGGTAATGTTTTATAACTGGTTCGAAAAGAGAAAAGCAAATCCAATTTTGTATCATAGTCGTTTCACAGAGCCCGATAAAAAGGATAAAGAGCAGGAGTTGATTGATGCTTTAGGAAAAACAGCTTGGGAGAATAACACAGCTAAAGGGATCGCCATCTTAACTCAAATAGGGGAAATGAGCATCAACATCAGTGCTGATATTATGATCACAGAACTTTGTCCCATAGACCGATTAACTCAACGGGCGGGTCGTTTATGCCGTTTTAACAAAACAAAAATCGGAGAATTGTATGTGTTAGTTCCGCAAAAAAACGAAATGGTTTATCCAGCGCCTTATGGAGGATATGATCGAAAAAATAGAACATGGGTTCCTTGTGAAGCTTTTGTAAAAACTTCTGAAATTCTTGAACTTTCACCTTACAATGCTGAGAAACTTGTAAATCTCCTTAATTATGTTTATTCAGAGCAAGATTCTTTCTCAGCAAAAGCAATTAATAATGCTAGAAGCCTGAAAGAGTACTTTTCATGTAACTGGCTAATTAATCCGAAACAGAAAACTGCAACCGATGATACAGACACAAATTTTTGGCAAAGTAGGAATATTGCACCACAAGATGTTGTGTTTGTTGAAAAACCAGCATCAAAGTTCTTTTATAATTATTTTGATTTCCAAAGATGGAAGCTTATGCACTCATTAGAATTACCAATTTATTTGATTGAGAGAGGAAAGAAACAGAGTATAATATATATGGAAACCATTATGATTAAAGAGAATGAGGAAATCATTTACATTATTAAGGACGGTTTTTATGATAGTACTCGAGGAATAACATTCGTAGAAAGCGAGCAATTTTTATAATTTGAGCAAAATTAAGGTTTCTATTATGAATGCTTATTATATAATACAAGCAATAAACCAAAACCAATGGCAGCAGATAACCCCAAAGACAAACCGCCCTGGAGCCGCGAAGACTGGCTTAGGCATATTAAGGAAATGGAGGAGCTAAGCAAAAGCATCGAAAGGGAGCGCCTGGAGCGAGAACGGCTTAGCCGGAATTTTGCGCAGGAGGTGCTTGCGCTTTGCAAGTCCTTTTTTCCGGGAAGAAATATAGCGGAAGCACCCTTGTTTGAAAAGCTTTACCAATACATGCTTTACCATATTGAAGATGCCGGTGATATAGTTGAATACCATTTGAACGAAACCGGCTTAGGGTATTTTAAGGAGGCTCCGAACCAGGTCGGAATTGTTTTAAATATCCCTAGCGAAGCCGAAAACGCAGAACTTCTACAATTGTCGCTCGACCAGGAGATGTGGGATTATGGACAGGAGCTAATTCGGGAAGAATATGCCGAAGCCGTTTTTTACAAAAGCTTTCAATGGCACCTGGCCCGGCTGTATAAAAAGAACCTCGGTGATTTAGAACCGGAACTTTACGATTTGCCGGCAAGGGCATTTCTTGAGTTGGAAGTTTTGGCCAACCTTTGCAGCAGCGAACTGTTTGATGGGGTTATGGAGCAAATTGAAAGCAAATCGTGAAGGGTTCAAAAACCTTCAGGGTTTAAAGCAAAATATAACGAACCAATGGCAGCAGATAACCCCAAAGACAAACCGCCCTGGAGTCACGAAGAATGGTACGGGCTTTATAAGGAAATGGAAGAGCTACGCAAAAACCTGGAAAGGATGCACCGGGAGCGGGATCTGCTTAGCCGGAAATTTGCACGGGAGGTGCTTGCGCTTTGTAAAGACTTTTTTCCCGAGGGTAAAATTCAGGAAGTACCTTTTGGGGATGAGCTGTATAATTATATGTATTACTATCTTGAAGTTGCTGCGTATTTAATCGAATACCATGTGAATAACACCGGCTTATGGTACTTTAAGAAGGCTCCGGAACGGGTCGGGATTTTTTTAGCTTCATGGAGTGAAGCGGACAATGCAAAATTATTGCAAAATGTCTTCAACCAGGATGTGTGGAACCACATGCAGGAATTAATTCGGGATGACTATGCCGAAGCGGTGTTTTACGCAAGCTTTCAATGGCACCTGGCCCAACTGTTTAAAATAAATCTGGGAGACTTTGAACCGGAACTTTACGATTTACCGGAAAGAGCTTTTATTGAGTTGGAGTTTTTGGCAAGCCGTTGCAGCAACGAACTGTTTGATATGATTATGGAGCAGCTAGAAGAGAAACAGTAAGGAGGCAAACCCTGAAGGCTTCTAAAACCTTCAGGGTCTAAAGAAAAAACAGCAAAATAAAATAAACAAATGGCAGCACCGGCTATAAAATTAGCACCCAATAAATTCTACCACATTTACAATCGGGGAATTAACGGCTGTGCTTTGTTTAACGAGGCAGCCAACTACGCCTATTTTTTGAGTTTGTATAAAAAACACATTCATCAGGTGGCCCAAACGTATGCCTGGGTGTTAATGCGTAACCATTTTCATTTGTTGGTGCGGATTAAGCCTTTCCAAAACCCCGATGGTTTTCAAAACCTTCGGGGTTTATCGGTAGAAAAACGCATCAATCAACAGTTCTCGAACTTGTTTAATGCCTATACCAAAGCCTTTAACAAAAGATATAATCGAACAGGTAGCTTATTTGAACATACATTTCGCCGCAAACAAATAAACCATGTCGCTTACCTGAAACGACTGGTTATTTACATTCATATGAATCCGGTTCATCATTATATTTGTAATCACCCCATTGAATATCCCTGGAGTAGTTACGAGACCTGTCTTTCATCAAAAAACACAGCGTTAATGCGTCGCGTAGTGATTGACTGGTTTATCAGTCAGGAGAACTTTAAACAGGAACATCAAACCTATATTGATAAATGGCAGAAGCAGATTAGCAGTATTTCAAACCCCGAAGGCTTCTGAAACCTTCCGGGTCTAAAAAACAAGGCTATGATTAGTGAGGAATTTTTTGCATTCATACAACGATTTGAAGCCTTAGAGGCAAAATATCGGGAGCTCTGGCAGCGGTTTCACAACAGCCTTCCTGCTGAATTGCTCGAACTGGTTTTTGAACACCTAAGCACACTAAAAGAACATGCCGGGTCGGCCGAAGCTAAGATTCTTGCGTTAGCCGATGAAATTACCCATGATGTTTGGAATGAATACAACATCGCAAACACAATGCAACACCGAAACAAAAAACCGGACATTTACCCGATACTTAAACTAAAGACAAAAGCCGCGGCTAAAAAGGAATTACAGGCGCAATTGAAAAAGATTCCCGAAAAATACCATCAAGGCATTGAGGAAGGCTTCTGGGAAGGCTTCGGCTACGAGCAGAACCATGAACGGTTTGAGTTGGCCGTGCATAAAAAACTAAAAGAAGTATTTACCCGGGTTTATTTCGACGATGTCATGGAACTCGATTCCGATTACCTCCTGTTTTTCGACGGCAATTTGTATTTTTTGGCTACCCTCTGGGTGCAGGATATATATAAACTGGAAAGTACGTTTAAGCAGGTGAACGCGCAAAACGAATAATTTAAACTTGAGATATGACTTCGTTTTTTCAAGGGAAATCAGGATTTGTTAGCCGAACAACGTGTAACCAGAAGAAAGATTCAACGGTATGGATGATGAAATGATTCGTGATATTTCGTGTTAATCCGTGGATAAAAATGCTCATCGAATGAATTCTTATTAACGATAGAAAAAAACAATTAATACCAAACAAATGCAAATTACCGGAACCCATTTTAATTACTTTCAGCTATGCCAACGAAAACTCTGGCTGTTTGGACACAACATACAAATGGAACACACCAGCGATTTGGTGTACGAGGGACGTTTGATACACGAGAACAGCTATCCCCAGCGGAGCTCAAAGTACGAGGAGATTGAAATAGGAGGGATAAAGATTGATTATTACGATGCGAAAAACCGGGTGATTCACGAGATTAAAAAATCGGATAAGAAAGAAGAAGCCCACGAATGGCAATTAAAGTATTATATATATGTGTTGGAAAAACAGGGCGTAAATGGCGTTACCGGCATTTTGGAATACCCTAAATTGCGTAAAACCCAGGAAGTATTGCTCTCTGCGTTGGATAAAGAAGAAATAATAAACCAACTGACCGCCATTGAAACCATGCTATTACAAACGGATTGTCCCGAAAAGATACCCGTTTCAAAGTGCCGGAACTGCTCGTATTTCGATTTCTGCTATGCCGGAGAGGAGGAACAATTATGAAAAAAACCTACTATCTTTTTAATCCGGGGCGCTTATCGCGTACCGATAACACGCTAAAATTTACTCCGGTAAACGAATCCGGCGTGGAGCAAACACCCAGGTACCTTCCTGTTGAACAGATTGATTCCCTGTATGTGTTTGGTTCGCTCGATGCCAATTCGGCCTTATACAACTTTTTGGGAAAGCAGGACATTGCCGTTCACTTTTTCGATTATTACGAGAACTACACCGGCTCGTTTATGCCCAAAGACCAGCTGTTGGCCGGACGCATGCTTATTGCCCAAACACAACACTACCTCGATAAAAAGAAACGCCTGCCCATTGCCCGGAAATTTATCGAAGGAGCCTCGTACAATATGATTAAAAACCTGAAATACTATGGCAATCGCGGCAAAGCACTCGATGATCAAATAGATGCGATGGACTTACTTCGGGAAAAGATTCCCTACTGCCAGGCAATACCAGAACTGATGGGCGTTGAAGGGAACATCAGAATGGTGTATTACGAGGCCTTTAATACCATTATTGCCGATCACGAAATGGGGCAGCGCACCAAACGGCCGCCACAGAATATTGTAAACAGCCTAATTTCGTTTGGTAACATGCTTTGCTATGCCGAATGCCTGCGCATGATTCATCAAACCCAGTTGAATCCCACCATCAGTTACCTTCATGAACCGGGCGAAAGGCGGTATAGTCTGGCTCTTGATATGGCTGAAATTTTTAAACCATTGTTGGTCGACCGCGTTACTTTTAAAGTTTTAAATAAAAAGGAGATTCAGGAAAGCGATTTTGACTCCAAATTAAATCGCCTGGTGCTTAAAGACAAAGGCCGGATGAAATACCTGAAAGCATATGAGGAGCGGCTGGGCGAAACCATAAAACACCGCACCCTGAACCGGAGCGTAAGTTATAAACACCTTATTAAGCTCGAATGCTACAAACTTCAAAAACATTTGCTTCAGATGGAGGAGTATAAACCCTTTAAAATGTACTGGTAGTTTTTTTGTGTCTAAAGAGGAATTAAAAGAATGAAAAAATGTATGTAATTTTGGTTTACGATGTGGGAGAAAAGCGGGTGGGCAAAATGCTAAAGCTTTGTCGGCGTTATTTGAACTGGATTCAGAATTCTGTTTTTGAAGGTGAACTTACCGAAGTTAAGCTGAAAGAGTTGGCACTAATTGCCAAACAGATTATGGACGAAGAAAGCGACAGCCTGATTCTGTTTAAGAGCCGCGACGAAAAGTGGCTTGAAAAAGAGGTGATTGGTAACGAAAAAAACACACTGGAGCAGTTTTTATAGTTGTCGGTGGCATTGTTTTTAACCACAGAAAACATTTTATGGGGCAAAAAGCCGGGTTAAGGTTCTTTGACATCTTGAAAATAAGCGATATAATATCGGTTGTCGGTGGTCAGGGTTTTTTTTAGGATTGGCCACCGACAACTTTTTAAACAAAAAAAAACGTATTATTGTACCTTGAAGCCGCCGGGAAGCGTTATTTTTTTTGGCTTATCGAACGGCTATTAATCGCACCAAACTGGAATTGAAATTTGTATATAAGCACAATTTTAGCGTGACATTTTGTACTATTAATCGCACCAAACTGGAATTGAAATCTCCAAAACCCGTTCTTCCGATACCTGAATTTCTTTCTATTAATCGCACCAAACTGGAATTGAAATGATTCACTAAAACCACTCATCGATTCTCTTGGTTTACTATTAATCGCACCAAACTGGAATTGAAATTTCTTTAGTAAGCTCTGGAATAGCATCTTTGTGTTTCTATTAATCGCACCAAACTGGAATTGAAATTGTTTCCTTGAGCAGTACCTTCTTCATTTGTTTCTGACTATTAATCG
This sequence comes from Bacteroidetes bacterium HGW-Bacteroidetes-4, assembly GCA_002840905.1. Taxonomy (GTDB): domain Bacteria; phylum Bacteroidota; class Bacteroidia; order Bacteroidales; family SZUA-534; genus GWE2-40-63. The sequence continues at coordinate 101,178 of PHDD01000025.1, forward strand.
CACCAAACTGGAATTGAAATTCGAAAAAATATCCCATTTAAAAACCTCGTTGCCCTCTATTAATCGCACCAAACTGGAATTGAAATCCATTACCAGGTTAAAGAGCAAGGCGGCAAAAAATGCTATTAATCGCACCAAACTGGAATTGAAATATCATCATATCCTTTGCCAAAATCAACGGCACATCCCTATTAATCGCACCAAACTGGAATTGAAATATTGTTAATTCTTTTCTCATCGTATCTTAATTTTACCTATTAATCGCACCAAACTGGAATTGAAATATTAAAACTAAAACCTTAGTTTTAGAATTACTACCGCTATTAATCGCACCAAACTGGAATTGAAATTCATCAGAAGAACCTGAATTACGTTATCTGTTTTCCTATTAATCGCACCAAACTGGAATTGAAATTTTTAATATGAAAATAAAACTTATAATTAAAGAAACTATTAATCGCACCAAACTGGAATTGAAATATAATTCCGAACTTTGCTATTTATGCGGGTGACGGGCTATTAATCGCACCAAACTGGAATTGAAATTCGAAGGTACTGATATTGAGTTGGGTTCTTTTGAACTATTAATCGCACCAAACTGGAATTGAAATGACTTTTATTACAACATCAAAGTTTCCTTTTTTTGTCTATTAATCGCACCAAACTGGAATTGAAATCCTTTGGCTGGGGTAATTGGGCGACAGGAGTAGATACTATTAATCGCACCAAACTGGAATTGAAATTAAATCAATATTGCGTTTTATTTCTTCAAATGAAAGCTATTAATCGCACCAAACTGGAATTGAAATACTACAAGCGCAAGGAACATATTCAATTCTAATTCGCTATTAATCGCACCAAACTGGAATTGAAATAAATGGTTATCGAAATCAATTATTTCGAGGTTCCCACTATTAATCGCACCAAACTGGAATTGAAATTCAAAAAGTATTTGCTATTTGAAAGTTCTGTGTAATCTATTAATCGCACCAAACTGGAATTGAAATAGCGTGTTGACGAAGCCGAAAATAAGATGAAGCGCCCTATTAATCGCACCAAACTGGAATTGAAATAGCGGAACCCCCGAAAATGGTAATACAATTATCATTCTATTAATCGCACCAAACTGGAATTGAAATTAATTTTAGATGCAGAAATAAATAACTCTTTAGATACTATTAATCGCACCAAACTGGAATTGAAATATCATGCATCGAATAAATGTATATCAGCACTTTTTTCTATTAATCGCACCAAACTGGAATTGAAATTAAGGTGCACCCATCAATTCATTTTTTCATTTAACCACTATTAATCGCACCAAACTGGAATTGAAATAATAAATAAGATTAACAGCTCATTAGGCCAACATCACTATTAATCGCACATTGAAATTCTTTGTAAAGCAAAAGCTCTTCTTACTTCTGTTACTATTAATCGCACCAAACTGGAATTGAAATTGAATACTCTCTCGCGATAATAACGTGGCAACCTGCTATTAATCGCACCAAACTGGAATTGAAATTTAGCTGCGAACCTCTATGCTTTTTTATAGGTTCGTCTATTAATCGCACCAAACTGGAATTGAAATCCGGTAATAAATTTTTCCCACTCGTTCCATATTATCCTATTAATCGCACCAAACTGGAATTGAAATCTATCATTTCGGATTATGATGGTAATCAATACGATGCTATTAATCGCACCAAACTGGAATTGAAATCAGTATTTAAAAAATATTTTTGTGTGCTTTTTCATACTATTAATCGCACCAAACTGGAATTGAAATACACCCTGTTTATTTGTGCCCCCTTTTGAGGCTTTTCTATTAATCGCACCAAACTGGAATTGAAATTTGTGGATTTATGTCACTTTTACCCTTTAATCTACCCTATTAATCGCACCAAACTGGAATTGAAATTTATTAAACTGCGCTTGAAAGGGCTTGCTTTACTGTCTATTAATCGCACCAAACTGGAATTGAAATCCCGAAGGGAAAGAGCGACCCGTAAAACCGTGAACACTATTAATCGCACCAAACTGGAATTGAAATCAATTACCTAAGCGAAAGACAAATAATAACACAGTGCTATTAATCGCACATACACAATACCAATCAATGTAATTTGCAAATCGGTACTATTAATCGCACCAAACTGGAATTGAAATGATTTCGATTTAAGCGATTATTCTGCCGGCATTGAGCTATTAATCGCACCAAACTGGAATTGAAATAAACCATGGTATTCTCGCACTTTTTATTCCCAGCTCTATTAATCGCACCAAACTGGAATTGAAATAAACTGAAAGCATCGGCATATCCTTACGCATTTGGCCTATTAATCGCACCAAACTGGAATTGAAATTTGTCGCCAAATACTTTAATGAATTTTCGGAAGTACTATTAATCGCACCAAACTGGAATTGAAATTAGAAGCCTATAAAGCAGCCGTGGTATTTATTCCGCACTATTAATCGCACCAAACTGGAATTGAAATATTACACTGAGGCGTTCGCAAGTAACAGCAATTAACCTATTAATCGCACCAAACTGGAATTGAAATCAAATGATGCAAGCCCGCAGTTACCTGATTAAAAGACTATTAATCGCACCAAACTGGAATTGAAATTCATTATATAAAAAGCCTCTTTACGCTTGTATTCCGCTATTAATCGCACCAAACTGGAATTGAAATCTTTTACAACACCTTTATAGTTAATTACCTCATAACTATTAATCGCACCAAACTGGAATTGAAATTATCCAATTTACCGGGAAGGATAACATTTCCAACCGCTATTAATCGCACCAAACTGGAATTGAAATTTGTATTATTGCTTAAAAAAAAGTAATGGAATTTTCTATTAATCGCACCAAACTGGAATTGAAATCTGGAAAATGTATTTCGAACTGCTTTTAAGTCGGGACTATTAATCGCACATCCCATTTGGGCTATTAATCGCACCAAACTGGAATTGAAATATGCTAAAATCGTCGTTGGTAATGAAATTGCGCTCACTATTAATCGCACCAAACTGGAATTGAAATTGGAGCGCCGCAATGCTATTTATGAGAAACTAAAAGCTATTAATCGCACCAAACTGGAATTGAAATTCGTTGGCCGACACCCTTTTAGGCAACGATTTAATGCTATTAATCGCACCAAACTGGAATTGAAATTGAGGAGGAAGAAAACTCATTGTATCTTAATTTCAACTATTAATCGCACCAAACTGGAATTGAAATTGAGGTAAGGTGCAATTGTGGCCGGCCAACGCGCATCTATTAATCGCACCAAACTGGAATTGAAATTGCAAAAAAACCCTGTTTTTGCCATCCCATTTGGGTCTATTAATCGCACCAAACTGGAATTGAAATAATACGAAATCTCAGGGCTTGCCTCGCAGCTTCTGTCTATTAATCGCACCAAACTGGAATTGAAATGATAATTTGATACTCCGCTAGCTATCGAGCTAGCGGCTATTAATCGCACCAAACTGGAATTGAAATTTATTTGCTCTATGTAACGGCTTCCGCCTCTTGCCACTATTAATCGCACCAAACTGGAATTGAAATGAGCATTGAGTTCATCAATGCCTTTTGAATAATCGCCTATTAATCGCACCAAACTGGAATTGAAATCCAAGATATTCAGCACGTTGCAGACGAGCGTCAGAGCTATTAATCGCACCAAACTGGAATTGAAATTTCGGTATCGAAAGCTTTAGCAATATCGTTTAAAGCCTATTAATCGCACCAAACTGGAATTGAAATTGTTCATACGAGTGCGGCCGGTCTTGTCCCAAAATCCTATTAATCGCACCAAACTGGAATTGAAATCCATAAGTTTGTGATTTTTGAGGAAATTTGTTCATGCTATTAATCGCACCAAACTGGAATTGAAATCTTTTCAACTCTTAACGTCCCTGACTTCCAACCCTCTATTAATCGCACCAAACTGGAATTGAAATTTCTGTACGGCGATTTATTAGGCAGGCATAGCAAGCCTATTAATCGCACCAAACTGGAATTGAAATTTTTTCCGACAAGCTTTGCCCAAATTTCGATGTGGTCTATTAATCGCACCAAACTGGAATTGAAATTTGAATTACTGGAGCAGGTAAAAGATGAAGCTTTACCTATTAATCGCACCAAACTGGAATTGAAATCTGTGTGTAGATGTCCCGATAGCGAATCAATTTTGCCTATTAATCGCACCAAACTGGAATTGAAATGTGCAAATAAGTTCAAATATCTTTTTCTTATCAGCCTATTAATCGCACCAAACTGGAATTGAAATTCGTAAATTAGCGTGACTTTATTTGTGTAGGTTTTCTATTAATCGCACCAAACTGGAATTGAAATTTCATAAACACTATCGTCCATTCCTCCTAAAATAAACTATTAATCGCACCAAACTGGAATTGAAATAAAGAAATTAAGGGTTACCTAAACCTCGATGGCACTCTATTAATCGCACCAAACTGGAATTGAAATCCACGTTTGCCGCGCAACATGTGCACTTCGCGAACCTATTAATCGCACCAAACTGGAATTGAAATCATTTACTTCAAACCATCTGTTGCTGGTGGGCAATCTATTAATCGCACCAAACTGGAATTGAAATAAAATACAAACTTGCTGTTTTAGTCGCTTTTACAGCCTATTAATCGCACCAAACTGGAATTGAAATTTTTTAGTACACAAGTACTTTTTTTCGATTAATTGCTATTAATCGCACCAAACTGGAATTGAAATCATGCCGGGCTTATGTTTAAAAAGCACATGCTTTTGCTATTAATCGCACCAAACTGGAATTGAAATAGGCTTGAGCTATACCGGATAATTCATTTTGCATTGCTATTAATCGCACCAAACTGGAATTGAAATGCTATCGAGCTAGCGGCAATTGCTATAGGTAACAACCTATTAATCGCACCAAACTGGAATTGAAATACGCTGTAGGGCGAATGCTCTTCTTACTTCTGTTACCTATTAATCGCACCAAACTGGAATTGAAATTCATCATAAGAACCTGAATTACGTTATCTGTTTTCGCTATTAATCGCACCAAACTGGAATTGAAATTCGATTCCGGATCGATGGTCCTGTTTTTAGCATCGACTATTAATCGCACCAAACTGGAATTGAAATTAGCCAAAGGATTATCCAGCGAAGGATATAAAACAGCTATTAATCGCACCAAACTGGAATTGAAATACAGCTCTGAATATCAGAAAGAGGTATATCATTGTTCTATTAATCGCACCAAACTGGAATTGAAATGAATTTCAATGTTTTTCTCATATCTCCGTGTACTGTCTATTAATCGCACCAAACTGGAATTGAAATATCTGTACGACGGTTTGTAAGGCAGGCATAGCAAGCCTATTAATCGCACCAAACTGGAATTGAAATTTGGCAATATTGCGGCCTCCAGCGATATATTATGGACTATTAATCGCACCAAACTGGAATTGAAATAACTTTCTGCGGGGGAACATACATTAACGGTTTATGCTATTAATCGCACCAAACTGGAATTGAAATTTGGGATTCATTGAGTTTTTCCTTTGTTGAGCTATCTATTAATCGCACCAAACTGGAATTGAAATGTCATAAACAATATTATCAATGCTTGGAGTTTCTTTCTATTAATCGCACCAAACTGGAATTGAAATATTCCAAAAATCATCAACTAAGTTAGATTGAATTTCCTATTAATCGCACCAAACTGGAATTGAAATTCCAGAATCAATTCCCTACTGGAAAGATGAACGTATCTATTAATCGCACCAAACTGGAATTGAAATCCAAGTGTTAAGCTTACCGGACAAAAAAGTATGAACTATTAATCGCACCAAACTGGAATTGAAATCCAATTGCGGCATTTGAGCCCGACAGGGCGTGCCGACTATTAATCGCACCAAACTGGAATTGAAATTTCGGTACGACGGTTTGTAAGGCAGGCATAGCAAGCTATTAATCGCACCAAACTGGAATTGAAATAATAAATAAGATTAACAGCTCATTAGGCCAACATCACTATTAATCGCACTTGAAATTCCTCTGCATTGAGTAAACCCGTATGCGGTAGCCCTCTATTAATCGCACCAAACTGGAATTGAAATGAATAAGTTTCTGGTGGTTTGGCACCTGGTAGCTTTCTATTAATCGCACCAAACTGGAATTGAAATGGGTTTCGGAGATTCATGTTAGCGAAATTGATAGGTCTATTAATCGCACCAAACTGGAATTGAAATATGAAGCTGGTACCGCAAAACACTTCGTGGAACAAGCTATTAATCGCACCAAACTGGAATTGAAATGTTTCATATTTCAGTTTTTCTAACTGTACAGGCATACTATTAATCGCACCAAACTGGAATTGAAATGTTAATAATTCTGCATTTTGTATTTTTTCCAAAGTTCTATTAATCGCACCAAACTGGAATTGAAATTTTCAAGTAGTTGGGTTACTTGATTATTTAGGCGACCTATTAATCGCACCAAACTGGAATTGAAATGTTTGTAAGGCAGGCATAGCAAGCACCGCAGGGTACTATTAATCGCACCAAACTGGAATTGAAATTTAATTTGTGCTGTTGCATATCCATGACCTGCCATCTATTAATCGCACCAAACTGGAATTGAAATAATAAAGGCAGAAGATAACGCATACAAAAAATTACACTATTAATCGAAGAAGGCTAAAAACGTATTGATAAATTAAACTATTAATCGCACCAAACTGGAATTGAAATGAGTGTTTTCCACCCGATACGGTAAGGATTGTTAACCTATTAATCGCACCAAACTGGAATTGAAATCGTGTAACAGAAGATGGATTTTACAGGATTATAGAACTATTAATCGCACCAAACTGGAATTGAAATTCGTTATAAGCAATTTTGAACCAACTCCAAATGAAGCTATTAATCGCACCAAACTGGAATTGAAATATAAACCTTATCGTGATAGTAAAAGAGAATAGTTCCCTATTAATCGCACCAAACTGGAATTGAAATTTGGAATTTTTAAGTATGTCCATTTGGTATTCACAACTATTAATCGCACCAAACTGGAATTGAAATTTATCAATTCAGAACTTGCCTCGTTTATCAGCCATTCTATTAATCGCACCAAACTGGAATTGAAATGTTATAAAACCGGTTTAAAAGATAGATTTTAATTTAACTATTAATCGCACCAAACTGGAATTGAAATACAAAAAATTATTATTGGCAGATGCAAGGTTACATGCTATTAATCGCACCAAACTGGAATTGAAATTTTCAATTAATGATGTAACAAATGAGTTCGGACAAACTATTAATCGCACCAAACTGGAATTGAAATGCCCGATAATTAATAATAATACGATTTTTTTCATTTCTATTAATCGCACCAAACTGGAATTGAAATGAGTGGAAACAAAACGAGGCTCAGGGCTTTGGCGTTACTATTAATCGCACCAAACTGGAATTGAAATCACTAACAGGGGCAGAACTATCGGAATGTACACAGCTATTAATCGCACCAAACTGGAATTGAAATT
>PHDD01000026.1:0-984 GCA_002840905.1 Bacteroidetes bacterium HGW-Bacteroidetes-4
GAGATGTTCTTTTTGGGTTGAGTAAGTTCCTTTTTTGTAATCACGCTGATGTACCGCAACCAGGTTAAACCGGTAAAATTATAATTAACCCCAAAATTTAGACAACAAGTATAATTTGAAAATTTAGTAAACTTGTTGTTATGAAAAAGAGAAAAAACTACACCTCGGGCTTTAAAACAAAAGTTGTATTAGAAGCCCTTCAGGAAAGAGAAACGATTCAGGAAATCGGTAAAAAGTATGAGATTCACCCGAATCAGATTTCAACATGGAAGAGTCAATTTTTGGCCAATGCAAATAGTGTTTTTGAAAAAGGCATAACAAAAACCGATGACGAAAAGGAAAAAGACGCACTTTTCAAAAAAGTTGGTCAGCTTCAAATAGAAAACGATTTCTTAAAAAAAGTATTGGGGAAATAGCAAATACCCAACGCATTTCAAAAGTCGACACAAAGCACCCATTAAGTGTAAAACGTCAATGTGAACTTTTGGATGTTTGCCGGAGTAGCTTCTACTATATTCCCCAGGAAGATAGTTCATACAATGAAGAACTAATGGAGCTAATTGATAAACAATATACAAAGACGCCTTTTTATGGAGTTCCCCGTATGGTTCAGCACTTGCGTGAAAATGGACATAAGGTGAACCCAAAACGGATTAGGCGACTCTATCAGAAAATGGATTTTCATGCTATAGGCCCACGCCCAAATACGAGCAAACCACATAAAGGCGAAGGCCATACCATTTACCCGTATTTGTTGCGAGGAGTAAAAATAGAACGCCCCAATCAAGTCTGGGCTATGGATATCACCTATGTTCCGGTTGGTGGAGGCCATATGTATTTAGTGGCCATAATCGACCTTTTTAGCTGTTTTATAGTAGGATGGTCTTTGTCCAACACCATGATAGCCAAATGGTGCAAAGAATGCCTGGAAATGGCTATAATTCAATTTGGGGCTCCCGAAATATTAAACACAGACCAGGGCAG
>PHDD01000026.1:1090-54048 GCA_002840905.1 Bacteroidetes bacterium HGW-Bacteroidetes-4
AAAGGCCTGTGAAAGTATATCGAGCCGCCGCTTAGATTTTCCTTTCCGCCCAATTGGGCGGAAAGGAAAATCTAACTTATCTTTGAAGTAAAGTTGTCTAAAGAAGGGGAGAATTTAAGGCAGTTCCTTGCTCTCAACCGAAAACCCTCGATGGGTTTGAGGGGGAGAAAAATATTGAAATGTCCGGCGCCGAAACACTTCTGCAACCATCGGTATAAAAATCGCCTTCGGTTGTTCCTTGCTGTTGCAAATATAGCTCGGAAAATGTATGTTTGTTTAACAATCTATTAAAAAGTCCGATTTATAGGGGAGCAAACCAATGACCAACAAAATAAAAAAAGCCAAAGAACTTTACCAGCAATATAAATTTGATGAAGCGCAGGAGCTGTTTGAACAAATTCTTTCAGAAAAGCCAGATAATCCCGAAGTTCTGGTGTTTTTAGCAAAAATTCATGCCAAAACACAAAACTATGGAGTTGCATTGAACTGTTATAATCAGGTTTTGCAATTTGATGCATCGAACAGCGAAGCTTTAACTGGAATTAAATTGATAAAAAATATCCTTCAGCTCAGCAATAATTTTTATTACGAGAACCCTTATACCGACGACGAATTGTATGATTTTGATCGCGATTGAGGCAGGAAACAAACAATTTTGTAGAATCTTACAAAAAAAAATGAAAACATCATTTTATTAAATAATTAAATTATATTTGCACCCAGAATAATTGGATAATTTAATGTGTGTCGTTAAGATTGTCTGGTATTAAAGTTAAAATATGAAGATTTTTATTGGCAATCTGGACGAAAAAATACAATCAACCCACCTTAAAGAAGCTTTTCAGGAATATGGTGAAGTTAGTTCTGCAAAAGTTGTAACCGACCGCAGAACAGGAAAATCGAAAGGTTTTGGTTTTGTTGAAATGCCCAATGATGGGGATGCCCAAAAAGTTATTTCTACCATTAATGGTGGAACCTGGGAAGGCAAAGTTATAACAGTTAGAGTAGCTTATTAATCAGTACACTTTTTAATCAATTAATATGAATATTTATGTAGGAAATCTACACTATGGTGTAGATGAAGAAGATTTAAGAGGAATCTTCGAAGAATACGGTGAAGTTACATCTGTAAAGTTAATTATGGATAAATTTACTGGAAAAAGTAAAGGATTTGCCTTTGTTGAAATGGGCACTTCTGAAGCCGGACAGGCAGCTATTGCAGCTTTAAATGAAGCTGAACTTGAAGGAAGAAACATGAAAGTTAACGAGGCTCGTGAGCGCACCGAAGACAGCAGACCTTCAAACAACAGAAGACCATCAAATTCAAGAAGGAATGAAAGGTACAATTAAGTGGTATAACGAAACCAAAGGTTTTGGTTTCATTACCCGTGAAGGTGAAAAAGATATTTTTGTTCATCGCAGCGGACTGAATAATCAGTCGGTAGTGTTGGACGAAGGTCAGGAAGTTGAATTTGAAGTAGAAGACAGTCCTAAAGGGCCAGTAGCAGTTAATGTTTCTGTGGTGGACTAATTCTTAAAGACATATAAATTAAAAGGGAACTATGGGTTCCCTTTTTTTTTGCACTCCTCATTCCCAGTCGAGCAGGCGTTTTTCTCCTTTTAGCGTTTGAATTTCCGAAATTTCTTGACTCACTTCAATCACACCTTTGTATTGCTGATTTGAATCGCGTACCGCAAAATATTGAATAAGAAATTTTTGCCCTTTCATATCAATCCAAAAACTGGCTTCATCTTTTTCACCGCTTTTGAATGAATCTACTATTTTTTCAACTACATGCACACTCTCCGGCGGATGGCAGTTGTGAACCTTACGACCAATAATGGTTTTCGTACGTGGAAAAATTCGCTTTTTAGGAGTCGAAAAATACCTTACTGTATCGTTTTCATCAACATACGTAATGTCAACGGGCAGGTGGTTAAATATAAGTTTTATCTGCTCCACGGTGAGTAAACCCGTATCCAAATCGCTTGCATCAGTGCTTAAGTTTGCCTTCGTTTGGCTAAGTATTTCTTTTTGTGCTTTTATATAGGGTAGTTCCATGTGACTGCTTTCAGCAAGCTTCTCGTTCAGTTCGGTTTCATCCATGGTTTCGAGCAGGTAAGGAAAAAGAATATGTTCTTCACGAAATTTAATGGTCATCATATTAAAAAATACATCGCCCACCCAACGGTTAAATTCCTTTAAATCGATTATTTCGTTGTTTAATGTCTCAATAATTTTTTTGATGTTCCGCCTGATGTCGTCGTGGAAACTCCACATAAGCTGTAAACAACGGTAGTCGGTCCAAAGCCCTTCAATTACCGGGAAAAGTATATTCTCCTTAATAATGTAATATGATTCAAATTGTTGAAGTTTTTTGAATTGCTGGCTTAATTCATTTTTCAGCGTTTTGTTTGCCGTGTCTTTATTAAAGGCTTTAAAAACAGGAGTAATTTTATTCAATTGCTGCTCCATGGCTGTATTGTTAGCTTCAAAAAGAGCCAGAAACGAATTTTGTTGTGGTTCAATTCTTTTATAATTGCTTATGGGCCGGTGAAAAAGATTAAGAATTTTATTGGAGCAGGTTTTTAAAGCTTCCATTGAATGCCCTTCACTAACCAACGCATCAAATAAAGTGATAAAATCGCTGGGAATCACAGTATCGATAAATTCCGGGTTTTCCTTTAAAAAGTTTCGGGAGTTGCCATATTTTATCAACTCATGTGCGACTTGGTGTAGTTTTTTTTGTCGTAAAGCTTTTGTATTCGATAGTTCTGACATAAAAATTGTAGTTTTTTATTGCTCATTTAAGGGAAGGGTAAAATAAAATGTCGCACCTTTACCCGGAGTCGATTGAACACCCATTTCACCATGGTGTGCTTTTATTATTCCCTTACTAATAGCCAAACCCAATCCGTTTCCGGAAATCCTGGCCGTGTCGGGTTCCAGCTGGGTAAATTGTCTGAAAATTACTTCCTTGTTTTCATCTGAAATTCCAATGCCGTTGTCTTTTACATAAAATTTAAAAGTGTTTAAATTTAACTCATAACCAACAACGATAGTTCCTTCAGGACAAAATTTTACAGCATTTTCAATCAAATTAAAACAGCATTGTTTAAGCCGGTGAATGTCAATAAATATAGTGTGCTCTGTTTTCTCATGTGGTTCTTTAAAAAGCAGGTGGTAAAAGCCTAAAGTTTCAAGGGTGGGTGGGTATTCTTCTTTTATCTGTTGAAAAAAAGCAGTACAGTTAACAGAACGTTTGTAAAATTTCATTTGCTGTGTTTCAAGCATGGCAGCACTGAGAATATTTTCAATAATGGTTAAGAGCTTTTGTCCGCTTTGTTTTATGGTTTTTTGAAACTCTGCTTTCTGTTCATCATTAAAGGGTGTATTTTTTGTTAATAAATCAGAAAAACCCATCAATGCATTTAATGGGGTTCTGATTTCGTGGTTCATATTGGTCAGAAATCTTGACTTTAAACGGTCCGCTTCTTCGGCTTTTTCTTTTGCTGCCTGATATTCTTCAATTTTTTCTTCGAGCGATTGTTGAAGCTTTTGTTGTTTATCGTGGGTCGATTTTAAACCATCAACAATAACCGCTAAAGGAATTGAAGTGATGGAACTGATAACAAGGGTATTGATACTTACCGCCAGCCAGCCGTTGAATTTGTAATCCACAATTAAAAATCCTTCAAACCAATGATGCCAAATGCCCAGGGCTACAAATGCAATAAATAAAAGCTGAATTAGTAGGCTGGTTAAAGTAGCACGTAATCCAAACAATATGGATGTTAAAATTGAAAAACCCACCAAATAAACCAGTCCGGCTCCATAGGGTCCCAAAACAAATAAAAGTATTGCAGCTAAAAGCAATACAGCAGTCACCATAAAATACATTCGGTGTACCAATCTAACCTGATTTGATAGAAACAGCCAAATTAAAAAGCAATATGCCAGCGTATCGGCAACAGCTATCGATATAAAATTATTTTCTATTGATAAATAAACCCCCAACAAATAGGCAAAAAAACCAAAAACCACAAACACCAGCAACAGGCTGTTCAGAATTTTTTCCCTCCAGAAGTTAATTCCATCTGCCGGCTTAAATTCTTTATTCGTAAGTTTTTCGCTAATAAATTGTTTAACCTTTACCATGCTTGTTATTCTGATGCAAATATAGGGTTTGAAACTAATAAAGGAAAATTATATAATTTATGTACATATCTAAATATGTTTTAAAAATATAGAACAATATGCTCTTTAGCATTCCTTTTTTATTGAACTTTGCTTATGTTTATATGTTTGAACAACGGAACAATTAATGTTAAATTGAACAACCAAAATTGTAATCGTTTTGATTTTTAATGATATAAACTTTTAATGCTTATGAAAATTCATGAATATCAGGCAAAAGAAATATTTGCCGGTTATCAGATTCCCGTTCAACACCAGGTACTTTGTACCACGGTTGACCAAGTAGCAGCGGCTTTTGATGAAATTGGTGAAGCTGTGGTAGTTAAAGCCCAGGTTCTTGTTGGAGGTAGAGGCAAAGCCGGAGGAATCAAATTTTGCCAAACCAAAGAAAAAGCCATTGAAGCGGGCAAAAATATATTGGGTATGGACATTAAAGGCCTTACCGTTGAGAAAGTAATTGTTTGTAAAGCAGTTGATATAAAAGACGAGTTTTATGTGGGCTTAATTAACGACAGAAATACTAAATCAGTATTGCTTATGGTTAGTGCCGAGGGGGGTGTCGAAATTGAAGAAGTAGCTAAAACCAACCCGGAGAAAATCCTGAAAATTCCTATCGATCCTCTAGTTGGACTTCAACCACATCAGGCACGCAGCGTATTTTTTGAGGTGATGCAAAATGGAAAACATGTACAACAAGCGGCAGATATTTTGGTAAAACTATATAAAGTTTTTGTTGAGCAGGATTGTACTTTGGCCGAAATAAACCCCTTGGTAATTGATGCCGATGATAAAGTGATTGCACTCGATGCCAAAGTAAATTTCGATGACAATGCATTGTTCCGTCATCCGGAATATGAAGCCATGGCTGATTATGACGAAGATGAGAAACTGGAAGTTGAAGCCAAAGAAAAAGGTTTGAGCTACATAAAACTCGACGGTAATATTGGTTGCATGGTAAACGGTGCCGGTTTGGCCATGGCTACCATGGATATGATTAAATTATATGGTGGCAACCCGGCTAACTTTTTAGATATTGGTGGAAGTTCAAATCCTAAAAAAGTGGTACATGCCATGGAGTATTTAATGAATGATAAAAAAGTAGAAGCTGTTTTAATTAATATTTTTGGTGGAATTACCCGTTGCGACGATGTAGCTCGTGGTTTGTTGGAAGCCTTTAGCCAAATGACAGTAACGATTCCCATTGTTATTCGTTTGTCGGGAACCAACGCTGAAGAAGGCCGTGAACTTTTAAAAAATAACAAGCAGTTAATTACCGCTCAATCGATGGGCGAAGCAGCACGCAAAGTAATTGAATCGGTTAAAAAATAAACAGTTAACAATTTAAGAAACATTCAGATGAGCATATTAATAAATAAAGATACAAAACTGGTAATTCAGGGAATTACCGGCCGCGATGGAGGATTCCATGCTGAGAAAATGAAAGCCTACGGAACAAAGGTAGTTGCTGGGGTAACTCCCGGAAAAGAAGGACAAAATATTAATGGTGTTCCGGTTTTCAATACAGTTGCCAATGCTGTTAAAGCCACAGGAGCCAATACATCAGTTGTTTTTGTTCCACCTGGTTATGCCGCCGATGCAATTGCAGAAGCTTCCGAAGCCGGAATTAAACTCGTAATTGCAATAACCGAAGGAATTCCAACCATCGATGTAATTCGAATTACACCAATTCTTGAAAGGAATGGTACCAAAATGATTGGACCAAACTGTCCTGGTCTTATTTCTCCCGGAAAAAGTATGGTAGGAATTCTTCCAACAATGATTTTTAAAGAAGGTAACGTTGGTTTAATTAGCCGAAGCGGCACACTGACTTACGAAATGGTTAACCAGCTTACCACAAACGGTATTGGTCAAAGCACTTGTATTGGAATTGGTGGCGACCCGGTTATTGGTTTGCATTATATTGAATTGCTAACCTTGTTCCAGAACGATAAAGATACCGAGGCAATTGTTCTTTGTGGCGAGATTGGTGGCGATGCCGAAGAACAAGCTGCCGCTTTTATTAAAGAGCACGTAACCAAACCCGTTGTGGCCTTTATTGCCGGACAATCAGCACCTCCCGGAAAACGTATGGGACACGCCGGAGCACTTATTACCAGTGGATCAGGAACAGCTTCTGAAAAAATTAAAGCCTTCGAGGCAGCAGGAGTGCGGGTTGCAAAAGAACCCGCCGATATACCATTATTTATTAAAGAAGCATTAAAATTATAAAATAAAAGAAGCTCCCCAATCGGGGAGCTTTTTCATAATAGGTTGTATTGTCTCAAAGGAGACTTTCGAATTCAAAACAAACTTGAGTGAGGGTCTGTTTTGAACTTTCATGCTGCTAAGACGCATTAATTCCAAAAAGGATGCGTTTCTTTTTATGCTTTCCCTTTTTTACATCCATCAGCATACGTTGCAGCTTGACATAGTTTAAAAAAGCGTTGCACTTATAAGAGTTATTTCTGAAATCAATTGAAAAATTGATAAAAATCATATTAAATTACAATAAGGATATTAATATCCGATAAAAAATAATAATGGTTTTTTTTACTTTTGCATTTGGCAAAATTACAACTGAATAAACCTTGTTTCGTTCTGAAAAATAGAAGTTTTGTTAAACAAAAAAATATAAGAACTGTTTCATAAGCGAAAATTGATTTGAACATAAAATATAACGATAATGTCAAGATTTGAATTAAAAATGCCCAAACTGGGTGAAAGTGTTCAGGAAGCTACCATTACCAAATGGATGGTTGCAGTTGGCGATACCATCGAAGAAGATGATAACCTGCTCGAAATTGCTACCGATAAAGTGGATTCGGAAATACCTTCGCCGGTTGACGGGAAAATTGTAGAGATTTTTTTTGCTGAAAATGCTTTAGTTCCTGTGGGAGAAGTAATTGCCTTAATTGAAACCAATGAGGAGGCCGACGAAACCGTGGAACCTTCGAAAGAAACGGCCGGCAATAAAGAAACCAAAGACAAAGAAAACGAGTCGGTTAAAACAGAACAACCAGCTGATGGCTCGATTGACGACATAAACAAAAGCACAGGTAAGTTCTTTTCGCCTCTTGTAAAAAATATTGCAAAAAAAGAAAACATTACAGCCGACGAGTTAACTTCAATAAAAGGTACCGGAAGGGAAGGGAGAGTAACAAAGAACGATGTACTCTCTTATCTCGATAATCGGGGTTCAGCCAAAAAACCTGTCGTTTCGACCGAAAAACCAGTTACAGCTGGTGGCGCTGTGAGCGTGGCTGCCGAAAAACCATTGGTTAGTCCAAGCATAGCTCCTGGTGATGAAATCATAGAAATGGATCGCATGCGTAAAATTATTGCGCAATACATGGTAAATAGTAAACGGGTTTCGCCACATGTTACCACCATGGTCGAAGTGGATGTTACCAATGTATTTTTATGGCGCAAGCGGATTAAAGATGAATTCGAAAAGCGTGAAAAAACCAAGCTGACATTTATGCCCATATTTGCCGAAGCTGTTGCTAAAGCTTTGCGCGATTTTCCCATGGTCAATTCTCAGGTTGACGGTGAACGCATTATTTTAAAACAAAATGTAAACGTTGGTATAGCTGTTGCTCTGCCATCGGGCAACCTGATAGTTCCGGTGGTTAAAAATGCCGACAAATTAAATCTGGCAGGACTGGGAAGCGAAATTAACCGTTTGGCCCAAGCTGCTCGTAACAACAAATTGAATCCGGATGAAATTACCGGAGGAACCTTTACCATTACCAATTTTGGTTCATTCCAGAACGTGATGGGAACACCAATCATCAATCAGCCCGAAGTGGCTATTCTGGCAACCGGAAGTATTGAAAAAAAACCTGCTGTTATTGAATCGCCAACCGGCGACATGATTGCTATTCGCCATAAAATGTTCTTATCCTTGTCGTATGATCACCGTGTGGTTGATGGCATGTTGGGTGGAATGTTTTTACGTAAAGTTGCCGATTACCTGGAGCAATTTGATGTAAACCGGACTGTTTAAACGATGGCATTAAAGCAATTACAACTTGCCGAAACAGAAAAAAATAAAGCTAAAGAAAACATATTAATATAAATCGAATAAAAATGTCAGAAAATAAAAAGTATCATATTAAGCGTACCGATAAAGAAACCTTGCGCAAATGGTTCTACCTGATGACTTTGGGGCGTGCCATCGACAACAAGGCACCCAATTACCTGAAACAAGCCATTGGTTGGTCGTATCATGCACCCTATGCCGGACACGACGGTATTCAACTGGCCATTGGGCAGGTTTTTGATAAAGATACCGATCACCTTTTTCCCTACTACCGCGATATGTTAACCGCTATATCAGCTGGATTAACTGCAACAGAAACTATTTTAAACGGAATATCTAAAGCTACCGATTTGGCCAGTGGCGGACGGCACATGAGCAATCATTTTGCAAAACCGGAATGGAACATTCACAACGTTTCGTCATGTACCGGTAACCATACCTTACATGCGGTAGGCGTTGGCCGTGGAATGAAACGCTACAACCATAAAGGGGTAGCCATCAGTTCGCAGGGTGAATCGTCAGTATCAGAAGGTTATGTTTATGAAGCAATCAACGGAGCTTCAAACGAGCAACTACCCGTGTTATTTGTTTTTCAGGACAATGGTTATGGTATTTCAGTACCTAAAAAAGATCAGACAGCAAACCGAAAAGTTGCTAACAATTTTTCGGGTCTAAAAAACCTAAAGATATACCATTGTAACGGTAAAGATGTGTTCGACTCGATGAATACCATGGAAGAAGCCAAACAATGGATCATCGAAAACCAGCAGCCGGCCATTGTTCAGGCCAACTGTGTACGTATGCATTCACACTCCAATTCCGATCGTCATGAGTTGTATCGCGATGAACACGAACGTAATTATGTAATTGAATACGATCCACTGGAGAAATACCGCCGGATGCTATTGCGTTACGAACGTTTTACTGAAGAAGAGTTACAGGAAATTGAAAAACAGGTTAAGGATGAAGTTAAAAAGGCGCATAAAGAAGCCATGGCTGCTCCCGATCCTGACCCGGAAAGCATTTTCGATTTTGTATCACCCGAACCTTATGTTTCGACAAAATATCCCCAGGGATTGCATAGTGGCGAAGGAACTCCAATGAAATTGATTGAAGGAATTAATGAAACCTTAAAAGCAGAATTCAGGCACAATCCCGACACCTACATTTGGGGCCAGGATATTGCCAACAAAGATAAAGGGGGAATCTTTAACGTGTCGAAAGGAATGCAGCAGGAATTTGGCATTGAGCGCGTTTTTAATGCACCCATTGCCGAAGATTACATTATGGGAACAGCCAACGGGATGAGCCGTTTTAAGGATAATATCCGCATAGTGGTTGAAGGAGCTGAATTTGCCGATTATTTTTGGCCGGCCATGGAGCAGTACATCGAGTCGAGTCATGATTATTGGCGCTCGAACGGAGCATTTGCACCCAATGTTACCATTCGTTTAGCATCAGGAGGTTATATTGGAGGAGGATTGTACCATTCGCAAAACATTGAAGGAGCTTTGGCTTCCATTCCAGGTGTTCGAATTGTTTATCCGAGTTATGCCGACGATGCAGCCGGTTTATTACGCACCAGCATGCGCTCAAAAGGCTTAACTTTATTTTTA
The DNA here is from genome assembly GCA_002840905.1 of Bacteroidetes bacterium HGW-Bacteroidetes-4. Classification (GTDB taxonomy): domain Bacteria; phylum Bacteroidota; class Bacteroidia; order Bacteroidales; family SZUA-534; genus GWE2-40-63. Next base: position 10,947 of record PHDD01000026.1, read on the forward strand.
GAACCCAAAGCGTTGTATAACGATCCAGTGGCCTCGGCACCGGTTCCCGACGATTTTGAAGTACCTTTTGGTAAAGCCCGTGTGCGGCGCGAAGGTTCCGATTTGACTATTATTACCTACGGAAATACCACGCATATGTGTATGACCGTAGCTAAAAAACTTGAGGAAGAAGAAGGAGTAAAAGCTGAAGTTATCGATTTGCGTTCTTTAGTTCCTTTAGATGAAGAAACTATTCTGGCTTCGGTTAAGAAAACCGGAAAAGTATTGGTTGTTCATGAGGATAAGGTGTTTGGCGGATTTGGTGGCGAAGTAGCTTCCATTATTACCGAAAGAGCTTTTGAATGGCTCGACGGCCCGGTTAAAAGAGTGGGTTCAACCTTTACTCCGGTGGGATTTAACCGGATTCTGGAAGCGGCTATTCTGCCAAATGTTGACAAAATTTATGAAGCTGCCAGTGATTTAGTGAACTACTAAACATTTAACTGAATTTACTGTTAAGTATACATACAAAACAACAAACAAAAATAGTCTGAAAAATACCCGAAACTGATTCTGGTATTAGAACAAAAGAAATTAAACATGAAAGATATAGCCATTTTATATAGTTTCAATACCCAAAAAACTTCAAGAGCAGCAAAAATGATACAGGAATCTTTTGGAGGAAAACTAAAACAAGTAAATGTTGAAAATATCACCAAAGAGGAATTTCTGGCCTATGAAAATTACATTCTGGGTGTTCCAACCTGGTTCGATGGGGAATTGCCCAACTATTGGGACGAGTTTATGCCCGATTTGGAAGAAGTAAACCTGAAAGGAAAAACCTTTGCACTTTATGGTGCGGGTGATCAGGTAGGATATCCTGAAAATTTTGTAGATGCCATTGGTTTATTGGGTAAAGTAATTGAAGAACGCGGAGGAAAGCTTATAGGTTTTACAAAAAACGAAGGCTACACTTTTGAAAACAGCAAAGCCTTGCGTGGTGATGTATTTTGTGGCCTGCCTCTTGATTTTGAAAATCAGGCGCGGCAAGCTAAACCACGAATTGCGGCCTGGGTTGAGCAATTAAAAAAGGAATTTAAATAATCGGAATTCAGCTAAAAATAAATATAAAATATAACAATGCCGCTACCGTTGAGGTTGTTTGTGTAGAAGTAAGGCAGCATACATATAAATTAGTTAATCAAATTAAATGGAGGAATAATTATGGCAGACCTTAAAACAACTTACATGGGGATTGAACTTAAAAACCCTATAATAATAGGAGCTAACAACCTGACTGTTGACCCTAAAAATGCTGTTGCATTAGAAGAAGCCGGGGCGGCTGCAATTGTTTATAAATCGCTTTTTGAGGAGCAGATTCAGCTCGAAAGTTACGAGATGGACATGCAAATGGAAGCCTACAACGAGCGAAATGCGGAAATGACCAAACTGTTCCCCGATTTGGATCATGCCGGACCCAGAGAGTTTTTGCTTCGTCTTAAAAAAGTAAAAGAAGCCGTTTCAATTCCAGTTTTTGCCAGTTTAAACTGTGTAAACCGCGAAACATGGAAAACATGGGCAAAAGAAATTGAACAAACAGGTGTCGATGGATTGGAATTGAATTTTTATCATGTTCCTCACGATTTTAGTATTGAAGAGGGAGTTATTATAGAAGAACAGCTTGCCATTGCAAAAGATGTGGTAAAAGCTTTAAAAATTCCTGTTTCCGTTAAGTTAAGTCCTTTTTATACCAATCCTTTGAATTTTATTAAGCGATTGGATGCTGTAGGTGTAAAATCGGTGGTAATGTTCAATAGTTTATTCCAGCCCGATATCGATATTAATGATTTAAAACTGGTTTACAAATACAAGTTAAGTAACGAGGAAGATAGCCGTTTGCCCTTGCGTTATACCGGGTTAACTTTTGGAAACATTAAAGCCGATATTTGCAGTAGCCGTGGTATTTTTAACGGGGCCGATGTTGTAAAAATGGTATTGGCCGGTGCAAACACCATACAAACCGTAAGTTCTATTTATAAATATGGTTTTAGTTCCATTACCAAAATGCTGGATGATATTGAAGGATGGATGAAAGAGAAAAACTTTAATTCATTAAGTGAATTTCGGGGCAAATTGTCGAAACAAAACATTAAAAACCCCTTTGCATACCGTAGGGCACAATATGTCGATATTTTATTACATGCCGATGATATTTTGAAGGATCATGCGTTAAACTAACAGATACTAAAGCCGCTTTAATAAGCGGCTTTTTTTTTATGCTTTCAAATCTTAAGCATTCAGCTTAATTTTTTATTATTTCTGATGGATTAAGGCCAAAACGCTCTTTAAAACATTTGCTAAAATAACCGGCATCGGTGTAGCCCGAAAGAAAAGCGGTTTCTGATACATTGTGGATTCCCTTTTGTAGCAGGCTAAAAGCTTTGTTTAAACGATACTCTTTTACAAAATCGATAGGAGACAGACCGGTGAGCCCTTTCAGTTTATCAAAAAACTTACTTCGTCCCATACCCACTTCCTTATAAATATCCTCAAGGCGAAAATCAGCATTCGATAAATTTTCTTCAATTAATTTTCGCACCTGATTTAAAAATTGTTCATCCTGCTCGGTAATTGAAATACCGGAATCATTCTGATTACCATTTTCTGGCAATTCAAAATATTTATTCAACAGACGGGTTCTTTGTTGCAGCAGGTTTTGAAGTTGTGCGTGCAACTGTTGGTTGTGGAATGGTTTGGTAAGGTAGGCATCAGCTCCGTACCGAAGTCCTTCAATTTTACTTTCAACCGACGATTTGGCCGTGAGCAGAACCACCGGGATATGGCTGGTTTCAAAATTATTTTTTATTTTATCGAGCAACTGAAGTCCATCCATAACAGGCATAATAACATCAGAGATTATTATATCGGGTTGTAGTTTTAAGGCCATTTTCAAACCCTCCTGACCATTCAGAGCTTTGTGAATTTGGTATTTATCTGCCATTTGAGTAGCTAGAAAATTCAAAAGCTCCTGGTTATCTTCTATAATTAATAAACGTGGTTTATTTCTTTTTTTATTCAATGAATGGTCAGGAAGATTCGCAACCTGATTTGATGCCTGTTGCAGGTTTTGCTCCAGGCTAATTTCTTTCAAACTCAGGGGAGCAATAACGTCAATTTTGACAGAAAAAATGGATCCTCCGCCCGGATTAGGCCGGTAAGTAAGCGTTCCTTTGTGGAGATTAACCAGTTCTTTAGCCAAAACAAGTCCAATACCAGTTCCAGGATTAATTTTTGATTTGGAATTACTGTAGCTTGCATAAACAGTAAATAACGATTGTTCTTGCTCTTTACTAATTCCTATTCCTGTATCGATAATTTCAATTAAAACTTTCGAATCGGTTAATGACGAGGTTATTAAAACTTCAATACGACCATAATCAGGGGTAAATTTAAAGGCGTTCGACAAAAGATTATAAAAAACACTATCCATTTTTTCTTCATTAATCAATACCCAAATGGGGTCAGCAGAATGGGTTATTTTAAAATTAATTTGTCGTTTTTGAGCCAATTCGTTAAAATTAGCACAAACTTTATTTATAAAATTTCCAAGTTCAGTTTCCTGAAACTCAAGTTGCATTTTTTGGTTCTGAATTTTTCTGAAGTCGAGTAATTGGTTTACCAAACGTAATAAGCGCATGGCATTTTCATCAATCAAACGGGTATAATATTTTGTATGTTGATTTGTTGCTTTGGAAGCTAATTCTCGCACAGGTCCTAAAATAAGCGTAAGTGGTGTGCGTAGTTCGTGCGATATATTGGTGAAAAAACTGAGTTTAATTTCACTTAGTTTTTTTTCAATTACCACTTTATTGCGTAAGCGGATTATGGTGAGCAAAACCCGACGACTTATTTCAGCAATAATGAGTACTAAGAAAAGGTAAATTCCGTAAGCCCAATAGGTACGCCAGATAGGAGGTTGTATTTCAATTTGAATAGATTGAGGCTGGTTTAGTTTTTGCAGTTCGGGGTTGACAAATTGAACCATGAATGTGTAGGAACCCGGTGGAATTTTATTGTAAGAGATCTGATTCTGTGTTCCGGCAAAGTTCCATTGCTCATCGTAAGCTTCCAGTTTGTATGCGTATTGAATGTTATCGTTAGTCTTGTAATTCAGAGCGGCCCACGTTAGTCCAAAGGCATTTTGGTTGTGTTTTAATTCAATCTGTTTGGTATAACTTATTGCTTGCTTTAATACTGATTCCGGTCCTGGTACAATTTTCTTTCCCAATAAATTGAAATCGGTAAAAACAAGTGGTACGCTATTTTCTTCAGGAGTAAAAGTTTCCGGGTTAAAATGGTAAACACCATTATTGGCACCCAGGCTAAAACTTCCATTTGAATGACGGGCAACTGCAGCTTCCGAAAAAAATGAATTTATTATACCTTCAAAAAGGCTGTAGTTTTTAAAGGTGCGATCACTGGTATTATAAAACGAAATGCCATTTTCGGTAGTCATCCATAAGTTTCCATCTTCATCATCATTGATGGTGAATATTACATCACTGGGTAATCCATCGTCTTTTGTTTGTGTATAAAAGGTGAGTTTTTCAGGGGTAAATTCCGTAAGTTGCGATAAGCCACTTCCCAGCGAAGCAACCCAAAGGTTATTATTTTTATCGCATAAAATCCAAAATATATCGTTGCTTTTTAATCCGGAAACATTTCGGTTTTCTTTATTAAATAATGTATAGTTAAAATCGGCCGGATTATTTTGATTGGCATCAATTAACATAAGCCCGTTAGTGCTCGCGAGCCAAAGGTTTCCGTTGGAATCTTCGGCCAGGTGTCTTACTTTATTTGCTTTATCAAGCGGATAGGAGCTTAAGCCATTGCCTGCATTCAGGAAATAATTCTGAGTAAATAAATTTAATCCACCACCATAGGTTCCTATCCAAATACGTCCTTTTGTATCCTGAAGCAATGTGTATATATTGTTGTTTGAAAGCGATGCCGGTTGATGTGAATCATGTACAAAATGACTTGCTTTAAAATTAAAGTCTGCGCCTCGGGTAAGCCGGAATAAGCCATTCCCTTTGGTACCCATTAAAATATCGCCATTTTTTGTTTCGAGAAATGCATAAACCATACCTATTTTAGAACCATTCAGGTATTCAATTTTTTTTACAACGTTTAGGGTTGAATCAAGAATAAAAACTTCCTGCTTTTTTGTAGCCACCCATAAATATCCTTTTGAATCGGCTAAAAGGGCCCGTACTTCGTTAGCAATACTTAAGTTGTACTGAGGGGCAGGTTGCACAAAACGAAACTTGTTATGGATAAAAGTAACCTTCTCAATGCCCTTAAAATAGGTACTTAACCAAAGAATACCTGATGAATCTTTATAAAAACATTTTACATAATTTGACAGTTTGCTGTTTTGATTTCCCGGTTCATTGTAAAAGTATTCAATTTGGTCGGTTTCTTTACAATAATTGCCAAAACCTCCGCCTTTTAAAGTTAGCCACAAGGTCTGGTTTTCGTCTTCCATAATACCGCACTGAGCAGTGGCTTTTATATCAGGAGCTACATCGAGTTTTTGGGTATAATGCTTAAACGATTTGGTATTCAAATCAATTTTTGAAATTCCGGCTATTGTTGATTCAATCCAAAGCCTGTTATTGGAATCGGCATACATTTTTAGTACCGATGAAATAATTGCCTGCTTAAAATGATGGAGCATTTCGTTGGTTGCAGCATTAAATTCAAATACGCCGTTCCCCAAAGTACCCAGATAAATTAATCCGGCAGAACTGATAGCAATATCAGTTATAAGAGCCTGGTTTGGCAGTGAGGCTATATTTGCTAATTGGCTATTCTGATTATATATAATAAGTTGTCCGCTTTGGGTTCCTAAAAACAAGGCAGAAGTGCCGGCATACATTGTGGTAATAACATGTGACTGAAACAAACTATCAACTGAAGTATTTAGCTTTACAGGTTTAAAATTATTGCCTTCATCCGGGGCAAGGCAAGTCAAACCCTTGTTGGTATTTACCCAAATGTTGCTGTTTGAATCGGTAATTATACTTTTTACATTGTTTCCTTTTATTGGGATAGTCGTATTTTCACTGTAATTAAGTATTGTAAGCTTTTGAGTCCTGAAATCGTTGTATATTCTGTACACTCCCATATTTTTGGTCGAAACCCAAACATCGCCATTGGTTTGTGGAAAAATACCAAGTACCAGAGCTGTTTGTTTTTTTTGATAAGGGCCGGGAACAGGCAAAAAGGTTTCGCTAAGCGGGTTAAAACAATAAGCCTTACTGTCGTAGGTTATTATCCAGATATTGCCGTTGGCATCTTGTTTAAGTGTTTCAATTCGATTCGATGCTTCAGGTGTACCATCGCTGCTTGCATGTTTATATACTTTAAAAGAATGACCATCGAAACGGTTTAAACCATCCCATGTTGCGAACCACATAAATCCGGTTTTATCTTTTAACATGGCCGAAACACTGCCATGCGATAGGCCGTGTTCTGTAGAAAGGTGTTCAAATACCAAATTATTCCCTGAATCTGCGGCTTTTGTTAAAAAACCGATGAAAAGTAAAAAGGGTAACAATGCTTTCATTTATTAACAATTCTTTTTACTTCTAAAGTAGTTATAAAAGTTTAATGTTGAAAGGTGTATCTAAAAGAAGCAATATTAAGTTTAAGTTATTACTCTGAATTATAGTATTGGATACCAATAGTTAAATTTTTTTTAAAAGGGTTTTAAAGTGAGCTGTTTCGGCAATAATTCCATATTATACGGTAAAAATTTCCAATGTTTAAATCGTTTGCGCCCTAACTTTACTCAGTTCAATTTCTAAAAACATTCATTATGAAAAGAAAAACTTTACTACTTTTAATTGTCCTTTTTACAGGCCTTTTTTCTGCAATGGGACAATTACCAGGGGCCTATTCCTACGATTTTCGCGATGGAACATTAATCAATGCGGGCCAAAGTACAGATGGTTCATTAAAATTATCTGGTAACTACAGTCACCATGGAACAACCTATGGTTTGAATATGAAAGTTGCTGGCCAGATAAAACTGGCTGTTACTGGATCTGTGACAGTTCGTTTCTTGGGATCGAAGTATTCCGGCCTAATCATGGAAGGAAACTCCATGGGAGGAATCAATTTCGGTTCACAGGATACGAAAGTAGTAAACGATTTAGTAGATACCTATGATTTTGTTTATTCCGGAGGAACCGATACCTTGATTTTTACTTTAGCTGCGGGTTCCGGTAACGATTTGTATTTACCGGAGGTTGAAGTAATACCTGCCCAATATGGTGGAGAAAGTACCTTAACCACAGCCGCAAATAATATTGTGTATTATTTTGATTTACGCGATGGCAGCATCATTCCCAACGAAACCAGTTTGAACGGTAATTATACCATCGATCAAGGTTTGTTTAAAATTGAATCGGGTGCTTCAAATGCCTATGGTTATAATGGAAGTACGCATGGAGCCATAGTGAAAACAGGGAATACCATCACACTGAAAGTGGCAGGTAATGCTTTCATTAAGTTTGGTGGATGTCAGTATTCCAATGGTACCATTGCAGTTTCGAGCGAAACCGGAATCTTTGAAGTTTATTCGCAAGCTTCACAAACTGCAGCATGTTATCATGACGATGGTTCAACCATTGATTTTATGTATGTTGGAACCGAAGGAACGGTGCTCTTTGAATTCACAGGAACCACCTATTTACCTTATATAGAATTGGATCCCATTCCTTATGATGTTTCTCTGGAAACATATATAGTTAAAACGGGAACCATTCAGGTTAGCAATACAATTATTTCGTATACCTCTGGCGAAACCGCAAGCGATAATGCTCTGGTTACCGTAAGCCAAGGTTCTGTGATAAGTGCCACTTCTGAATCGGCATCCATCCGAATCAACCTGGATGGATTTCCATTATCAGATTTTACGCCCAGCTTTACCGGCGATATTGCAGCGGTTGAAGTGTCACATGACTCTTTGTTAATTACACTGGCCGGTGAGAACACCTTACCCAAAAACTATGCAATTGCAGTGGCCGATAACAGCATTGTGGCCGAAGCCTTGCCGGGAATTACGTATTCGTACAGTTTTGCCGACGGAAGCGAGTTCCCCCAAATTAGTTACAGCTCACTTCGCTATACTACTTTTGTAACCGCTGATGGAATTGTTACGCTAAACAGTAATACTGAAACAGAATCGCTAAAATTCGGCTATCACGATTCATCACACGGAGCCGTTTTATTTCCGGGTAATTCATTCGATATAATAGTAGCAGGAAATGCTACCATAACTTTTGGTACTTGTCAGTATGGTAGTGCCACCGACGGAATTTTTGAGTTTACCGATGCCGGTGGAAATGTGTTGGGTTCAACTCCATCACATAATATAGGAACTTCGCAATGTGGTACCAACAGTTTTACTTATACGGGTGCAAAAGGTATTTTAACTGCTACCTTAAAAAGTGAAGCGTTTCCAACAGCTGAAGTTTATATTCACGGGTTGACTATAGAAAATGCGGCTGATATTATCCCTAGCGGAAAAATTGATGTTTGGGATTTTGGTGCTGTTCAACTCGATGACGAAATGTATCAAAACAATCTGAACGAAGCAGTTATTAATGCCTGGTATAGTGAGTCCATAACAGTGGGCAGCAGTGGTAATGTTTTACCTTCGTTCAGTGCAGGTGTATTAAGTTGGATAGGTGGTGGAAACGACCGATTACGTACCACAAATACCAATTTGACCCGCTACGATGAAAATATAGCTGGTGTAGAAGGGTATACCGGAAGAGTTTATGTGAATTCCGCAGCCAATACCGGTCGATATATGAGTTTAACACTTAGCGAAGACGACGAAGTTACCCTGATTACCAAAACCGATGCAGGAGGAAACCTGAATTTTGAATACGTGGCTAATCCCGAATTACAAACTGACCAAGTGCCCTTAACCAGCAGTTTAACTGAATTGCATTTTGTAGCCAAAAATGCAGGGACTTACCATATTTTTGACAACCAGGGAAAACCAAGCTATTATAGAATCTATCGTAAAGATGCCAGCTACATTAGCATTGCCGGTGCTGTTGATGTTAGTCAAGCCCCGGGAATTCCTGAAGATTATGCCCTGGTATTTGCCAATGAAGCCGGAAAAACATGGACTTCAAAAATGGCCGGTGATAATTACAGTATTACGGTTCCGGTTGGATATACCTATACCCTAAGTTTGCTAAACGCCAACGGTTATATAATTAGCAACGAAAACACCCTTGAAGTTACCGAACAAACTACCCAATACGATGTTTCGGTAGTTAAAGTTGAATTGTATACCGTAAGCGGTTCAATACTAGGACTGGGTGATGAATTTGCTAACTTAACACTTGCTTATATTGCAAATCTAGCTGATCAGTTGATTTATGTGCCGGAAGTAATGATAAACTATCAGGCAGCCACCTATTCAGTGCAATTGGAACCCGGTTTTGAATACACTATCTTGGCAGCGGGAGTAAACGATTTTTCTATTGAAAACAATAACATCACCATTGGGCCAGCCGACGTGGAAGCCGATATTACTTTTGTATCCAAACCCGTTTATGTGGTAAGCATTAATACACCCGATTTATCTGCGGAACAAGCAACCCATCTCAGCTTAATTTTTACCAATTTGTATGAAGAAGGGTATGTTTATCATTTTAGTTCCATTGAGAATATTTTGTTACGTTCAGGAATTTATAGCATTGGTTATTCGGGCTTAGATCTCTATCCATTGGCTTTAGGGCTGACATCGAACCTGACTGTAGATGATGCTCCCGTTTCAAAAGATTTGAGTTTTGTACCGGTAAATATCTGGTCGTTCGATGACAAACCCATTGCCAGCGGCGATACCGTTTACAATGGACTTAAATTTACCGGAAACGTGGGAAGTGAATTGGCCAAAGGGCATTTAACCGCCAAACCGGAAGCCACAATCAATGTGCCGGTAAAAGCTGGTCAGAAAATAAAAATTACTTATTATTATTCGGCTGATTTTACCATTGACGCAACCGATTCCTATTCAACTACAAGCGGTAGTACAAACACCTTGGAATACGCCGAATACAATTATCCGGGAACAGACGATGGCTATGTGACTATTACCATTGGCTCGGCTGCAAGTACTACTTATATAACTGAAATTGAAAGAGCACAACAAATTGTTTATACCCCTGAAATTTCCGTAGGAGCCGGTAAAGATTTTGCATCAATTAACCAAGCATTAGCAGCTATTCGTCAGATGACACGTACCAGCGATGAACGTGTTACAGTTATGATAGATCCGGGAAACTACGAAGAGATGTTGGTAATTGATATGGATAATGTTACCTTGAAAAATGCCGCATCGAACCCAAGTATCGACATTCTTAATAAAGGGGTTGATATTGCTGATGGAGCAGTTCGAGTAACCTCGTATTATGGTCATGGCTATAATTACTTTAGTATGCACAATAACCAGAAATGGAATGCCGATGTATTGAGAGTTAACAAAGAGAATGGCTATTTATCGTACGAAAATAAAGGAGCCGGAACTACTAATGGATCGTACTGGAATGCAACTGTTGTAATATCGGGTCATGGTTTTATTGCTGATCATATTATTTTCGAGAATTCATTCAACCAGTATATTTCACAAAAAGAATCAGAAGATGTGATTGTACTCTGGGAATCGGGAAATAAAGGTGAGCGTCCGACTGATCCGGGAAATACCAGTGTGCAGAATCGCAGTTTTGTTGAACGAGCTGCAGCTATTGCCATTACCAACAATACCGATAAAGTAATTTTGAACAAATGTAGGGTTATTGGTCGCCAGGATTCCTTCTTTGGTGGTTTGAATACCCGTGTTGTGGTGTACAAAGGAGCCATGATGGGAGCCGTAGATTATATTTTTGGCGGCATGACCGCTGTATTTTATAAATCGGATTTGGTAATGAATGTAAGCGACAATAGCGACGATCGGTCTTATCTTACAGCAGCCCAGCAATCCGGTGGTCGTGGTTACTTAATGTACGAATGTAAGGTAAAATCAACAATTCCTCAGGTTGAAACTGCATCTTCTTATTTGGCAAAACCTGGTTATTTTGGCCGTCCCTGGCAGGCAACTACAAGCGAAGTGGTATTTTTCAATACAACCATCAATACTTCAAATTATGCAGGTTACGATGGCAATTCGCTAATCATGCCTTTAGGATGGATGAATACCCTGGGCGGAGAATCGTCAAAGATGTATGAATACGGAACCACTGAAATTTCAGGTGAGGACAACAGTGCCAGTCGCGCTTCGTGGGCTACTTTATTAAGCGAACCGGTTTTAACCGATGGCACTGAAATTACCACCTTTAATTTTACCAAAGGAACCGACAACTGGGATCCAATACCTTCTTTAATTGCTGCCGATATTACCGATGCTATTCCCCAGGTGATATCAGCAAGTCAGGTTAATGTTTACGCTTATCAGAATCAGGTATTTGTTTCCGGTATTAACCAATTGACTACTATAAAGGTATACAGCGTATGTGGCAAGCTGGTTAAATCGATTCAAGTGCAAAACGATACACACTTTAAAATGGAAAAAGGATTTTGGATTGTGCAGGTGAATGATAATAAGATACAGAAAGCGATTAAACTTATTACCCAATAGGTTTTAAATTATTGATATTTATAACGAAAGGCTGTTGTTTGTAATAAAGCAACAGCCTTTTATTATTTAAAGCAGTAAAAAATTACCAGTTATAATACAATTAAGGGTTTATTTTCCAAAATTTTCGGGAATTAAAACAGCAAGCACCTCACCAGTAACGCAAATTTCTCCTCCGGCCCATAGGTTAATTTCTGAGATAACTTTTCGTCCTTTAATTTCTTTAATTTTTCCGCGAATTTCTAAGGGCCCTTCAATGGGAGTGGGTTTTTTATAGTTTACCGTTAGCGAACCGGTTACAAATCGTGGTGCATTGTATTCAGTAAGTTCAATTCCATGCTCACGAGCGTAAGCCAGTGCTCCTGAACCGGTACCATGGCAGTCAATCAACGAAGCTAGCAATCCTCCGTAAACAAATCCTTCCATAGCTGTGTGGTATTTGCGCGGTGTATAAACACTTACTGTTTCATCGCCTTCCCATCGGGTTTTAATTTGAAAACCATCGTGGTTAAGCCTTCCGCAACCGTAGCAATGTGCAAATTCATCCGAATAAAAATCTTGTACGCCTTTAATTTCCATTTTTATATTGGGTTTAATAAGTTGATTGCTAAAATAACAAGCTTTTCTGGTTAATGTTCCATGAAATATATTTAATGTCTGCCTAAATAAACACTAACTTAGTGCCGTTAATAATTCGGAAAAGGTTTAATAAATTATGTTGAAATTTTTGTATATTACTTTTATGTTTATTTTTATTGCTGGAGCAGTTTTCGCTCAGGAATTCAACTTGGAACAACAATACCAGCAAGCCATGCAAAATGCCAAAACGGCCTTTGAGGCTAAGCAATATTCACAGTCGGTGATGTTTTATCGTGAAGCTCAAAAAATTAAACCTGATGCCCTATTGCCCAAGTACAAAATTGAAGACATCCGCACCATTTATATTGAAAATGAATTGGATTCTTTGATTGTGGAAAATCCGGTAATTGAAAATGTATCGCGTAAGCAAAAAAAACAACTGGAACAGGAAGTAAATCAAGCTGAAGAAAAAGCAGCCCAGACCGCCACCCTGAAAATGAATAAGGAAGCAGAAAAAGCCCGTGAAGAACTGGAAACTTTAAAAATATCTGTCATCGAAATTACTGAAACCGAACCAGAAACCGATATTGAATTGCCAGAAGTTAACCAAATTGTGGCCGACAGGGAAACTGGGATTGAAGGGTTAAAACAAAAAGAGCAAACTGCTCTTGAAGGGGGCTTACAACAAACCTCAAAACCGGAAATAGTAAGTATAAAAATGCAGGATCCCGAATTGGAAACTTATCCTGAAAATTCGATAAAACCTTTGAACCCTGTGAATAAACAGCTTACTACTGTAGTTAAGCCCAAACCCGAAGTATTAACTACAACAGTGAACAAGGATAAGCCTACCAGCGAGTGGATTGCCCGTGAAGAGCAAAAATTGAAAGTAAAATATCCGAATAAAAAAACAGTTGAGCAGGAGGACTTACCCGGTAAACAAATTACGCGGGTAATTATGCATATCGACAATAAAATTACTACTTATCTTAAAGTAAGACACAGCTGGGGTGCAACTTATTTCTTTATCGATGAGGTGGGACAGGAGCTCCGGAGTATTAACGAACAGTATTTTAATTTAATGACCAATTTAAGTACTTATGGAAATTAAGTTTTATCAATACATTGAAGCTACTCCTGAGGAGTTGTTTCAGGCATTAACTAATCCATTTACCATTGAGTTATGGAGCGATGCTCCGGCAAAAATGGATGCCCTTGAAGGTACTGAATTTGAACTTTGGGATGGTGATATTTGCGGAAAAAACCTGAAAGTTGTTGAAAATAAAGAACTGGTTCAGGAATGGTACTTCGACAATTTGCCAGAACCCTCCATTGCCACCATAAAACTGCATCTGCACAAAACGGGAACCAATGTTGAAGTAAAACATATTAATGTTCCGGCCGAGGCTTTTGAAAACATTAACGAAGGCTGGCGTGAATTTTATATAGGTGCCATAAAACGTTTTTTCGAGGAGGAACTTTAACCTGCTTTATTTATGGATTTTATTCAGCAGCCAGGCCATATTTTCTCCCAAATCGCGCATGGTTTGCATCCCTTCAGTATCGGTAAGTACATCGCCGGGCAGTCTGCCGATGCCAATATTCCAGTAACTTGAACCGGGAACAACCATTTGGTTTATTAAAAAGAAATGATTCAGTGCATCGAAGGTGAAAATCTCGCCGGCTCGGCGCACAGCAACAACTCCGACTCCTACTTTCCGAACCAACGATTTGTTGGCACGCATGGCATATCCGGCACAATCAATCAGGGCTTTTATTTCGGTGGTAACATTGGCAAAATATACGGGTGAACCCAAAATAATGGCATCGGCCTGGTGCATTAATGCAATGCACTCGTTAATTGCATCATTTTTTATATGACATTTGCCATCGAGCAGTTCACGGCATTTGCCACAGGCGGTGCATCCGTGAACCTGTTTTCCCCCTAATTGAAACAGTTCTGTTTCGATGCTATGTTGTTCCAACACCTTAAAAACTTCTTTAATTAATAACGACGTGTTTCCATTTTTATTCGGACTTCCGTTTATTCCAAGTACTTTCATAATTAGCTTTTAGTTTTTTTTCATTATTTGGTTGTTTTTCCTCCCATTTGGGTAAATACACTGTCAACAGGTTCCCACAGTTCAATTTTATTGCCATCGGCATCCAAAATGTGCACAAACTTGCCATAATCAAAACTTTCAATCTCGTCGAGAATGGTTACGCCATTTGCCTTGAGATTTTTTACCAAAGCTTCAATTTGCTGTACCCGGTAATTAATCATAAATTCCTTCTTTGAGGGTTCAAAGTACTTGCTTCCCTTTTTAAAAGGACTCCATTGCAGGTAATTTATCTCCTCGGGACGGTTTGCGTTCCTGAATTCAAAACTCGAACCCCATTCATTAACTTCGAGCCCCAGGTTTTTAGCATACCAATCCTTTGTTTTTTCGGGATTGTCGGAGAAAAAAAAGATGCCTCCTATACCTGTTACTTTGGGTGTGGTGTCTTTTTCTTCAGACTTGTTGTCGGATTTATTTTTAAGGTTTTCCATATTTTTTAATTTTTTAGAATTAGCATTACAGGCTGCTAAAATGCTTATTAGTGCAAGAGCAAATAATTGCTTTTTCATATTAGGCTTATTTAGTTAAATTAAATCAAAAAGTCCTGAAAAGATGCTCCCTTTGTATTGATTTTTTTAGTTTATAATTACTTCAGGTTCAAGGCAAACATCAAATTTTTCGTAAACCTTATTTTGTACCAACCGGGCTACATCTACTATTTCCATTCCACTAGCATTTCCTTTATTTACAATAACCAGCGCCTGTTTATCATGAATACCTGCAGTTTGCTTTGGGTTCATATAGCCTTTCAATCCACATTGCTCAATGAGCCATCCGGCGGCAAGTTTTACCATATCATTTGTTGCCGGATAGCTTGGAATTTCCGGGTAATCGTTCCGTAGTTTTTCAAGCAAATATTCAGACACCAGCGGATTTTTAAAGAAACTGCCTCCATTACCAATTTCTTTTGGGTTGGGGAGTTTGCTTGAACGTATGTTAATAATTGCCTGGCGAATATTTTTCAGATTTAACGCATCGAATTTTTTAAGTTCTTCTGAAACCGATCCATAATGGGTAATGAATTTGTGTTTTTTTGTGAGTTTAAAAGTTACCGAATCGATTAAATAGCGGTTTCTAAACTTGTTTTTAAAGATGCTGCTCCGGTAATCAAACTGGCATTCAGCATTAAGCAGGGTGCGGGTAGAGGCATCGGCAAAGCTGACCAGGTTAACTTCAAGAATACAGTCTTTGGCTTCAACTCCATAAGCACCAATATTTTGTACAGCCGATGCACCAACATCTCCAGGAATGTCGGAAAGGTTTTCAATGCCTCCCCAGTTGTTTTCAACAGCGTAAGCAACCAAATTATCCCATGTTACGCCGGCATCGGCCTTAACACAAACATAATCGGCATCTTCACTAATTACTTTTATATTTTTATTTACCGGATGAATAATTACACCCTCAAAATCGCGGGTAAAAAGCTGGTTGCTTCCTCCGCCCAGAATAATCATTTCAACATCGCGCAAAAGTGGACCTTTGGTAATGAAATGTTGTAAATCAGAAGGTTTTTCATAAAGGCACAGGTAACGGGCTTTTACATCGATTCCAAAAGTATTGTAAGGTTTTAAACTTATATTTTGGTAAGTAATTGGTGTCATTTTGCTGATTTTTTTACAAATATAAGGGCTCTGTATGGATAGTACACACAAATTGAAGTTCTTTTTTGTTTGTATTTTAAGTAGCGAATGGGGTTTAACTTTGTTCACCTAATTTTTTGTACTGTATTTACTTAATCACATTACTCAAATGGCTTGTTTCAATGTCAGGTAGTGTGTTTTACTATGAGTAATTATTATTTTTAATTTAAAGGTATTGAGTTTTGATTGCAAGTCGGTTAAATTTGCAGTTCACGTAAGATTCATTTTGTAATACAGAAAAAAACATTAGGTTTGCTTACTATGGCCAAACATATAATAATAGCCGTAACCAACGATTTAGCCACTGATCAGCGTGTGTTTCGTGTGTCGCAAACGCTGGTTGAAGCGGGTTATCGGATTACCTTGGTTGGAAGGCGTTTAGCTTACAGTCCTGAATTTAAGCAGCCTTATAAAGCAAAACGGTTTAAGCTGTTATTTAATAAAGGAGCCCGTTTTTATGCCTGCTATAATCTGCGATTATTTTTTTACCTACTGTGTCATAAATTCGATGCGGTTTTGGCAAACGATTTGGATACCCTAACCGCCAGTTTTTTGGCATCGAAAATTAAACGCAAAATACTGATTTACGACAGTCACGAGTATTTTACCGAAGTTCCGGAACTAATTGGACGGAATTTTCAAAAAAATACCTGGCTTTGGCTTGAAAAGTTTATGTTACCCAAAATAAAACATGCATTCACGGTTTCGCCATCTATTGCAATTGCCTACAAAAGCAAATACGGAACCGACTTTAAGGTGGTCAGAAACCTTCCTTTTAAGCGGGAAGTAACCAAAAACAAACGCAAAAAAGTATTGATTTACCAGGGAGCACTCAATATAGGAAGGGGCATTGAATTGATGATTAAAACCATGCCTTATTTGCCCGATTATAAACTTTGGATTGCCGGAGCCGGTGATATTGAAGAAAATCTAAAAGAACTTGCTTTTGTTTTAGGACTGGAAAAGCAAGTTGTTTTTTTGGGCAGACTTTCAATGGAACAATTGCATCAGAAAACCGTTCAGGCTATGCTGGGACTGTCGCTCGAAGAAAATACCGGACTCAATTATTATTATGCTTTGCCCAATAAACTGTTTGATTATATACAGGCACAAGTTCCTGTAATT
This sequence comes from Bacteroidetes bacterium HGW-Bacteroidetes-4, assembly GCA_002840905.1. Taxonomy (GTDB): domain Bacteria; phylum Bacteroidota; class Bacteroidia; order Bacteroidales; family SZUA-534; genus GWE2-40-63. Next base: position 28,112 of record PHDD01000026.1, read on the forward strand.
GTTGCTGATTTACCTGAAATGCGTGCGCTTACTGAGCAATACGGTATGGGTGAAGTATTAATGGAACGAACTCCCAAAGCTTTAGCCTCATTGGTAAATAAAATGGCTGCAAATCCAGAATCGCACCAAACTTACGTGGAAAAAACCCGTAAAGCTTCAGTGTTGCTTAATTGGGAAAATGAAAAACCGGCATTTTTTAACATCATTAATCAAGCATTTGAAACATGTTGATTTATTGCGAACATATTACACCACGTGTTTCCTACGTTTTTGATTATGTATTTTCCGACAGACTGGGAATAACCGTTGAGTTAAGTTCAGATGCTGATAAATTTATAAATTCAGAAACCAAAAAACTAAACTATTCTACAAAATTATTTGGTGGTATTCCTTTAATAGTGCCTGAAAATTTACTTTTTGAGAAAAAAATACGCTTATCCAAACCTGGAGTGGTTTATGAAAAAGGAATTCCCGTAATTTTTAGCAATACAACGGAATTTGGTTTTGATTTGTTTTCGGCCGTATTTTATTTTATTAGTCGTTACGAAGAGTATCAGCCCTTCGAAACCGATTTACATGGTCGTTTCCCGGCTAAAGAGAGTTTGGCTTTTAAGCACATTTTTTTAAACCAACCCGTGGTTGATTATTGGATTATGCTTTTTAAGGATTTTTTGAATAAGAATTATCCAAAATTGAAATTTAAAGAAGAGCAATATGAGCAAATTCCAACCATCGATGTGGACAGTCCCTGGTGTTACCGGAACAAGGGATTTATTCGCAATACGCTGGGCTTACTGCGCGACCTATTAAAATTTGAAATTAATAAAGTACTATTGCGTTTATTGGTTTTGATGCGTTTAAAACCCGATCCCTGGTTTGTGTTTAATAAGGTGAACTGTTTATTTGCCAATAATCATCTTAATCCACATTATTTTATTCACGTGGGGCATTACGGTAAGTTCGACAAAACGGTGAGGCGAAATAAGCTTATTTTTCGCCATTTTGTGAAAAAACTCGATTCATTTTATCCGGTAGCTTTGCATCCTTCGTACAAATCGTCTGGGAATCTTTCCTTACTAAAAAGCGAATGCCTGGCTTTATCAAAAATAGTGGATAAACCCATAAGCCAAAGTCGTCAGCATTTTTTAAAATTTAAACTTCCCGACTATTACCAAATGCTGATAGCTGCCGGTATTACCAACGATTTTTCGATGGGTTTTGCTGATAAACCCGGATTTAGAGCCGGAACATCCCGACCTTTTTATTGGTACGATTTAAAAAAAGAATCCAAAACTATTTTAAAGGTTCATCCGTTTGCAATAATGGATCGTACCCTGGTTAAATACCAGCATATAACCGGAAATGCAGCTAAGCTGGTTTATGAAGAACTAAAGCAACAAGTGCAACAGGTAAACGGCCTTTTTGTAACTTTATGGCATAATGAGTCGCTGGGTAATCAGGATGAGTGGAAAGGCTGGTATGAATTATTTATGGAGCTAATGAAAAAAAACTGAGCAAACTATGAGTATCAGGTATCTGAAACATGAAGAGATAGATAAACTGAAATGGGATAAATGTATCAATCGTTCGTTTAACGGGATAGTTTATGCCTATTCCTGGTATCTCGATATTGTTTCATATCAATGGGAGGCTCTGGTGCTCGATGATTACGATGCCGTAATGCCTTTGCCGGTGCGAAAAAACTATACCATTCCATCGTTAAAACAACCTAATTTTACCTGGCAATTGGGTATTTTTACATCTAAACTGTTAGATGAAAAATTGGTAGTCACATTTTTAAATGCTATTCCTGAAAAATTTAGAAAAATTGAGTTGGCTTTTAATGCATTTAATAAGGTTGTACACCCCAAATATCAAATTAAAAATGAGTTTACTTATCAGCTCGATTTAATAACACCGTACAAAGAAATCTATCAGGGTTTTAGCCCGGAAACCAAAGAAGCCATAAAACGAACAAAAACAAATAAGATTCAGATAGTTAAACAGGTTAATCTTAAAGATTTTCTTTTGCTAAAAAAACATACAGGTAAAGCACCTTTAACTTTTGAGAATCTGAATATGTTGCGCCGCATCATCCCTTTTACCATAAGCTATAATCTGGGTGAGGTATTTGGTGCTTACAGTGCCGAAAACGATTTGGTTGCAGCGGCATTCTTTATAAAATCGCATCAAAAATCCATATTATTGCTTTCAGCCTGTTCTGATTACGGACATGAAATCAGAGCCAATGTTGCCATTGCAAACAGTTACATCAGGGAATATGCTGAACGGAACATAACACTCGATTTTGGCAACGACGAAAAAGAAGACAGTAAATTGTTTGCCAAAGGATTTGGTGCAATTCCTGTTAGTTATCCGTACCTGAAAAAAAGTAACTGGTTAGTCAATATTTGGTTCAAAAAAGAAAAAATATTCCTACTATGAGTTTTGGGCTCAAAGTGTTATCGTTTGTTACGGGCAAAAAACTAATAATGCCTTTTTACCATGCAGTTTCCGACCATCCGCCTGCACATCTGAAACATTTGTATGCCATACGTTCGCAAACACAATTTAGTAAAGACCTGGAAGTTTTACAGCAACAGTACGAACCTATTTCTGTTGAAACGTTGGTAAATTATATACAGGGCAAGGGAAATCTGCCTAAATTCAGTTTTCTGCTTTCGTTCGACGATGGGTTACGGGAATTTAATGAATTTGCCTGGCCCATTTTAAAAACCAGGAGTGTACCGGTAGCTTTATTTGTAAATCCTGATTTTACCGGCAACCAAAAGGTATTTTACCGGTTTAAAACCAGTTTGCTGATTGAGCATTTGTTGTCAAATAAAACAGAACCTGATTACAAGAAGTTAAGTAGTTTATTAGCGTCCCCAATTAAAAATAAAAAAAGCTTATTTGAATTCTTAAACCAGATTGATTACTCCCAAAAAGAATTGTTGGATTTGCTTGCTGTGTTTTTTTCATTTGACTTCGATGCCTATTTTAAAAAGCATCAACCATATTTAACTTTAAATGAAATTCAAATGCTGGCAAATCAAGGAGTAAGTATTGGCGGGCACAGTATGGATCATCCTCTGTTTAATCAATTGTCACCCGATGAACAAATCCGGCAACTGATTCAAAGTGTCGATTGGGTAAGCAAAAACGTTGGAGTTCAATCCGATATTTTTAGTTTTCCATTTACGGATTCCGGTTTACCTAAAAGTTTTTTTCAAAAGCTAAATACAAATTACCCTGGTTTAGTAGCAACTTTTGGAACGGCAGGCATAAAGAATGAGTTAATTCCCTTTCATTTTCAGCGTATTCCGGTTGAAAAACACATGTGGAGTATGAATCAAACCCTACTTTTTGAATATTTGTACTATCTGGTTAAGGCACCTTTTTTCAGAAATACCATACGGAGGTAAACTATATTTAACCAATTACAATTGGGCAATGGTATTTAGGTAAGTAATATCATTTTTATAAGCTGTATCGGCAAATTGTACTTTCCGGTTATCGGTAAACAAGTAATCCTGCAAATCGCTATCAATCATAGTTATATCAATTGTTTTATCAAAGAGTTCAGTATTGTTATAAATAAAACCATATATTTTTTGGTTCGATTTAATAAGTGCAAATTCGTTCATAGTTTTTGTTTTTTTAGTAATTCAACATGGATTTTAATACACGAATAATGATACAGTTTTCTCATTCAAGGTTGCGCCTGATTACTTTTTTTTCTCAATAAGTAAAACCCGATTCAGATTTTTTTAATACAGGCAACAATGCTGAAAATCAAATATAAATAAAGCTTAGCCAACAAATAAATGCACATTTTATTTCAAATTGTGAAACCCCAATTAGTATTCACCGTAAATCAGGTTTTGTAAATCGTGTGATAACACAAAGCAGTTTAAATAAGGGTAAATAAAACAGATGAAAGTACAGAAAAATGCTTAAAACGATAACGTTTTTCTAGTTGTTAGTCAAATAGATAGTTATAAATAATTTGTTGTTTTTTTAAACAAAATTAACACGTAAACGTTAATATTTAGCAGTTTTCCATCAAATGTATTTATCATCAAAACCAGGATATATGATACAATTTAAAAATCTTCAAAACAGAATCTTAACATTAGTTGGTTCGTTGGTAGTGGCAATCATTTTATCGCTCAGTATTATTAATTTTTTTACCGTGCGTAAAACCCTTATTAACGACATTAGGGAAAAGCAGTTACTTTCGTTTACCGAAGCATCGCAAAGTAACATTCAAATGGCCATTCAAAAAGCTATTGAAACTTCGCTTTTATTAGCCGAAGATCCATTGTTACTCGATTGGTTTACCGGAGGAGAACAGGATTCTGTTCTGGGTGAGCTGGTAAAACGCAAACTAACTACTATTAGTAATAAGGGAGAATATTTTACGGTATTTGCCGTAAATGAGCTTACCAAAAACTATTGGGCCGAGGGTAATAAATTGCTCGATGTGCTTTCGCCAACCGATCCGGATGACAGTTGGTATTTCGATTTTGTTAAAATGAGAAAAAAGGTGGTCTTAAATTTCGATTTTAATCAGGAATTGAATCAAACTTTGTTTTTCTTTAACATTCTTATGGGAACACCCGATAATCCATTGGGAACGGCAGGAATAGGAATGAATCCCGATAATTTTATAAAAGAGTTTGTATCGCGTAAGCTGACTGAAAAAAGCCAGTTATGGATGGTTGATACCAAAGGTATTATCCAGATTGCAGCAAATACCAACGAAATTGGAAAAAACATTAGTACCATTTTACCCGATGAATTAACCAAAAAAGTAGTGGAAAACTCCAGTAAAATGGTTATTCCGAATATTTATTGGGAAGGTGAGCCTTACGAGTTTGCAAAAATGGGTATTGGAACAACTGAATTTATGATTTTGGTGGGAGCTCCAACCGAAGAATTGACCGATATTCTCGACCCTATTCGTACAAACACTATTATATTGGGAATTGTATTTTTCGTAATAACCCTGATTATGGTCTTTATTTTATCGGGTGGCATAGTAAATCCCCTAAAACGAATTACCTATGTAGCCAACGAGTTTTCACTGGGAAATCTGATTCCGTCAATCGATGACGATTTATTAAGAAGACCGGATGAAATAGGCAAACTTTCGATTGCTTTTAAAGAAATGAAAAATCAAGTATCCCGTATTATTGTTCAGGTTAAAAAATCGGCTGAGATTGTATCAAACGGTAGTCAGGTTCTGACATCAGCTTCGATGGAACTTTCGAGCCGGGCAAATCAACAGGCTGCTGCAACTGAAGAAGTGTCTGCTTCGATGGAACAAATGGGTGCTAACATAAGCCAGAATGCTACCAATGCCAAGCAAACCGAAGGAATTATGAATAAAGCATCGAAAGATACTGAGGATGGTGGACATATTGTAGGAAAAACGGTTGATGCCATTAAAAACATTAACCAAAATGTACGCATAATCGAAGAAATTGCCATGCAAACCAATATTCTAGCCCTTAATGCAGCCGTTGAAGCTGCACGTGCCGGAGAACACGGAAAAGGCTTTGCTGTGGTTGCTGCTGAGGTACGTAAACTGGCTGAACGGAGTCGTGAATCGGCCGTTGAGATTAACGATTTGGCCACTCAAAGTGTTGAAGTAGCTGAACGAGCCGGAAAAATATTTACCGAGTTGGTACCTGTTATCCAGAATTCTTTTAGTCTGGTGCGTGAAATATCTGCTGCATCGAACGAGCAGGATATAGGCGCAAGTCAGGTAAATAAAGCCATTATGGAACTCGACAAGGTGTCGCAGGACAATGCATCGGCAGCCGATAATATTTCGAATTTAACCCAGGAATTTGTCCAAGAAGTATTGCAATTACAGGAAGCTATTAGTTTTTTTAAAGTTGAATAATAATAATCTCAATACTTATTTATGAAACAAATATTTTTATCGCTGCTTTTTATGGTTTCCACAGCGGGACTAATTAAAGCCCAGAATTTACAATTGCATTACGATTTGGGAAAAGATCGTCAAATGTTTACCACAACAGTTGAAATGTTTAAACCCGACAATTACGGAAATACCTTTTTCTTTATCGATATGGATTATGGTGGAAAGGCTTCCGGAGTAGATGGTGTTTCCTTAGCTTACTGGGAAATTGCCCGTGTATTTAAAACCGATAAAATGCCGATTGGTATTCATGCTGAATTTGACGCCGGTTTTGGCCGCTTTAATACTCCCGCAGGAGATTTGGCTTATCGAATTAATGATGCCTGGCTTGGTGGTGTGGATTATTCGTGGAATGCCAGTGATTTTTCTAAAGGTTTTTCGCTAAAAGGGATGTATAAATACATAGCCGATAAACATAATGCTTCGTTTCAAATAACCGGAGTATGGTACCTGCATTTGTTTGAAAAGAAAATGTCGTTTACTGGTTTTGCCGATTTTTGGAAAGAAGATTCCGATTTTAATTTTGACGGAAATACTGATGCTTCATTTATTTTCCTAGCCGAGCCACAGTTGTGGTATAATTTTAACGATCACTTTTCAGCCGGAGGTGAGATTGAATTGAGCAATAATTTTGGCGGAAACGAAGGATTTATGGTGAACCCAACTCTTGGAGCCAAGTGGGTGTTCTAAATTTATTGCAGGAATTATAAATAAAAAAAGCCAGATTGTAAAAAATAACAATCCGGCTTTTTCTTTATTATCTTGTAACTGCCCCCAAATAACTGTATGGTAGTGGTTTGTTTGTTATTATTATACGCTGAAGGATTACACCGTCGTCGATGCGGTAAAAACGCAGCGTATTTTCACCAGTTACTGCAATGTAATGTTTACTTACCGTTTCTATAGCATTATTACCCACCCAGGAATTCCAATTGCTTGTAGCAGCCTGTGTGTGCATATTAATTTCGAAATATTCGTCGTTGTTTAAAGCCAGACCAAAGCGCAAACCACCCTGATTTAAAAAATCTAATGTAGGCGAAAAAAATACGTGTATATTCACCCATCCGGTATCGAACGCATGAAAACGATACTCCAGGTAGGGAGCATTTTTATCTAATGTACTGGCTTGCTGATTCGACGGATAAGTGGTAATGGCTGAACCTGTTTTTCCCAGGTTGGGAATAATTTTCCATTGAATAGGATATATTTCTTCTTTTGCAGCATAATCGGTAGCATCCATTGAAACAAGCCCATCATTCATTATATGATGCGTTTGAATTTTGTTTTCGGGATTAAATACTTTTACATTAACTTCCATGATTTGGCCGGTTGATGAGGTAAACACCACCGAACTTGTATTTTTTCCTTTAGGAGTTTTTTCCCAATCAATAGACAGCTCAAATCGGTATTGATCGGTAATAGTAATTTCATTTGCTGAGAGCTTCAAAAATTCAGAATTACCTGTTGCTTTAACAGAAAAAGGTTCGGTGCCCTGGTTAAAGACTTCAACATAATACGATGAGGGGCCAAAAGGGGAAAATTCGGGAAGAATAGTGGGCTCCGGATTATTGGGCCACCATTTAGCGCTTCCTTCAACGGCCAATCCCATTTTAGCTTTTGTTTCCAATTTAATAGTTGATATTTCGGGCAGGGAATTGAAATCGGGTTGCTGCCAGTAGGTATAGCCAATATGTGTTTGATCCATTATGTGGTTCCATTTACCACCGGCCAAAATGGTATTGTAATACACCGTTAGAAATGAATCTTTTTCGAAAAAGTAGCGAACACTATCGGTTAATTTATTGGTAAGTGAGCGCCCTTGGTTTGCATAGTGTCGATTTTTTGCCACAGCATAGTACAATTCATTCAGGTTGGCACTGGCTAAAATGGGAAATAATACCAATTGATAAAAAGCATCGTAATAAATGGTATCTAAAACTTTCGATAATTCCGTAGCTTTTTTGGCCAGTTGCCTGTAATCGCTTACTACTTTTTCAAATTCGCGGAAATCAGTTAAACTGTATGTTTCCGGGCCAAGCATTTCAGGTTTTCTGCGGGCATTATATTTAGTGTAAGCATCTAATAAGTTGGCAATAGGTTTTGAGAATTCGTATCCAAATTGTTGTACTGCCCATTGTGTGGTGTATTGGTCTAGCTTTTCCAGTGGCCACTTTTCCGGATTCCAGGCATAATCGAGAAAGAAAGAAGTGGGTAATTCCATGGGTTTAATATCGCCCACATTAACAATCCAAATCTGATTGACGCCGTAAGCGTAAGTTCGTTCCATTTGTTCCCATATACGGGGAATCAGGTTGGTATTAATCCATTTATAGTTTCGAGGTCCGCCAACATAATCGTAATGATAGTACATGCCATAACCACCTTTATGCATACGTTCGTGAGCATTGGGCAATTTGCGCACGTTACCCCAGTTGTCGTCGCAAAGCAAAAGTGTTACGTTGTCGGGAACCCGCATGCCTTTGTCGTAATAATCCTGAACTTCTTTATACAAAGCCCATATCTGGGGTTGTTCTGTATCGGGTTTCCCAGTCACATTTTCGATTATTTGCCGCTGCCTGGCCACAATCTTTTCCAGTAACGCAATGTTATGTTCTTGTGACATGGGTTCGTCACCATCACCACGCATGCCTATAGTAATAATGCTTTCATGGGTTCCCATCCGTTCAATACCCTCGCGCCAAAAATTGTCGAGTACTTCGGGGTTTGTTTCATAGTTCCAGTCGCCTTTACCATACATATTCCATTCGGCATGAGCGCGCATCATGGGTTCGTGATGCGAAGTTCCCATAACTATGCCCAGTTCATCTGCCAATATTGGGTTTAATGGGTCATCTACATTGAATGCCCGTCCCCACATGGCTGGCCATAAGTAGTTTCCTTTTAAGCGAAGAATAAGCTCAAAAACCTGTGCATAGAATTCACTGTTAAATTCTCCATACTTTTCATAAACCCAGCCCGAAAGGGCAGGAGCTTCGTCGTTTATAAAAATACCCCGATATTTTACTTTTGGTTCGCCCTGAGTGTAAGTTCCTTTTTTTACCGCCAGTTTTTCTTTTTTTACAATGGGAACATCGGCCCACCAATACCAGGGCGAAACACCAATCTTTTCCGACACATCGAACATTCCGTAAATTGTTCCCCGTTTATCACTTCCGGCAATAACCAGTGCCTTTTCAACACCTTTAATGGGATTGTTTACGACCTGGATTAAGGAAGCTTCCCATTTGTTTTCAATAAGCTGTTTTTTGATTTTATTTTGTGCGGCCAGGGAATCTATCAGTTTGTTTTTGCCTAAAGTTCCAACAATGATTATATTTTTATCGAATATTGTGTCAGCCAGTATTTGTGGTTTCTTTGATCCAACCTGCTCCAAATCGTTGGCAAACAGATGTATTATTTTTATTACTCCGCTATAATCTTCGGAACTATAATATATTGTTGGATTGGCTGCTGCGTCGAAAAGGGTAAAATCGCCTGATGCAGGTTTGGCTGTAATATAGAACGTATCGGTTATTTCATTTTTACCAGTATCAGACTTGCATGAAGCAAATACCATGACAGCACTAAGTAACACGAGTTGATAATATCGGATGGCCATTTTAAAAAGAATTTAGGGGGTCTTTTCAAATTCGGTAATGCTGTAAAAGCAGGATTTTGGTTGGCGGTTTTCGTCGAACAATAGCGGGTAGTTTTTTCGTCCTTTTGCCGGATAATTATTCAACCAACTGTTGTTGTCGGCAAGTCCCCATAAGGTTATTCCACTAACTACATCTTTGTTTTCGCGACAAACCCTAAAAATCATTTCATATTGTTTGTCTTGTTTTTGCTGCCATTCCGGAGTGTATGAAATGGTTTCATCCGGAAGTACATCGCGCCGTTCTTTTTCCCATAGATACATCGAAACGTCAAGTTCGGTAATTCGAACCTGCAATCCCAGTGATGAAAACTGTTCGATGGCTTTGCGAAGATCTTCTTCCGAGGGTTCGTAAACACTCCAATGGCCTTGCAAACCCACGCCATGGATAGGAACGCCACTATCGACCAGTGTTTTTAGCAGGGTGTATATGCGTTCTCTTTTTTCAGGACTGGCGCTGTTGTAATCGTTATAAAAGAGCAGGGCGTTGGGATTGGCCGTATTGGCAAACTCAAAAGCTTTGGCAATAAATTCACTTCCTGTAATTTGGAACCAGGGAGAATCTTTTTCACGATAAATACGATCGGTAACATCAGCTACCGCTTCGTTAACCACATCCCAACTTTGTACATCGTCTTTATAGCGATGCATTAAGGTTGTAATGTGATTTTGCATCCGTTCAAACAGCAATTCTTTAGAGGCGGGTTTATCACCGTCAGCGAAAAACCAATTAGGAGTTTGTTCGTGCCAAACCAGGCAATGTCCATGAATTTTTAAGTTGTTTGCTCTGGCATAGGCAACCAGCGCATCGGCTTGTTCCCAGTTCCAAACTCCTTCACTGGGTTGTAGCACTTCTGGTTTCATACAGTTTTCAGCCGTAATGCTTCCAAAATGATAGTTAACCAGCGAAGTGTCAGCGCTGTTAAGTAATCGGTAATTTACAGCCATTCCCATGGTAAAGTAATCGCTGTATACCGATTTTAATGCTACAGGCTTGGCATTATTGTTTTTTTCTGAAGTTGTGCAATGGCTTAAAAGTATTGCAACAACAAACAAACTAATCTGGTTTTTCATTATTCTTTGCTTTAAATAAAACCATAAATTCAGTACAAGATGCTAATCTGCTAATCCATCTATAGGTTCAATGGTACCATCGGGGCGGTAGTTTATTTCGGCTACTTTAATACTTCGCAGCCAGGTTTTTCCACCCGAAGGCTTACTGTCATGATGAAAGAGGTACCATTTACCTTTAAACTCACAAATGGAGTGGTGTGTTGTCCAGCCAACAACCGGAGTTAAAATAACACCCTGCCAGGTAAAAGGTCCGTAAGGATTATCGCCGGTAGCATAGCAAAGCAAGTGTGTGTTTCCGGTTGAATAGGAAAAATAGTACATGTTGTTGTACTTATGCATCCAGGCTGCTTCAAAAAAGCGCCGCTTGTGATCGCCGGCAAGCAAGGGATTGCCTTTTTCATCGAGAATTACCAGGTCACGGGGTTCTTCGGCAAATCCGAGCATGTCATTACTCATCTTTACTACTTTAGGGCAAAGTGCAGGTTCGTTATAGGCAGGTTCTTTACCGCATTCCTGAGCTTTGTTATTGCGATACCGTTGGAGTTGTCCGCCCCATAGACCACCAAAATACATGTAGTAATCGTTGTCGTTGTCATTAAAAACTGCGGGATCGATGCTGTAGCTCCCGTCAATGGGGTGAACTTCTGCTTTAAAGGGGCCCGTGGGAGAATTACTTACAGCAGCACCAATGCGGAAAATATCGGTTTTATCTTTTAAGGGGAAATAGAAGTAATACCTTCCGTTTTTTTCAGCTGCGTCGGGAGCCCACATTTGGCGACCCGACCAGGGAACCTGCTTTAAATCAAGTGCTACACCATGATCGGTTACGTTGCCATTGATATCATCCATAGAGAATACATGATAATCGCGCATATCGAAATGATCACCGTTATCGTTTTCCGGAATTCCTGATTCCACATCGTGTGAGGGGTAGATGTAGAGTTTTCCGTTGAATACGTGAGCCGAAGGATCGGCAGTGTATAAATCTTTAACTAAGTACCTTGACTTGTTCATATTTATAATATTTTTAATTGTTATTTCTGTCTTTTTATTCTTTATCAGCTATTTTGCTGAGATTTACCGTTTAATGTTTTATGAATTTACCGGAATACACTTCGTCTGAATGCTGTAACTGAATAAGGTAAATTCCGGTTTTTAATGAATGTATGTTAACAGACTTATTGGGTTCCAATGTTCCGGTTAGTAACACTTTACCTAAAGGATTCAATACAACCCAATCTACATTACCTGTTATTTCTGGAAATTTGATGTAAAGTTTATCTCGCACCGGATTGGGATAAATTAGTATGGGTTTATCTACGTGATTGTAAATAATATTGGTTATTTCCTCATGGGTTCCCACAAAGGTAGTTACACTACTGGCATCGACCGAAACAGGGAATAAATTTTGCGAACCAGAAACAATAGCACCTTTCTCAAGATTCTTTGTCTTTGATGTGGTGTATTTGACCAGATTGGGAAAAGGAGCATCGGGAATTGACAGATCGAAATTTTTTGAGCTGCTATTGCGGTTAACCACAACTACAACTAAATTTGTGTCGTTTTTATAAGCAGTAACATATACATTTGATAAAGTATTGGTTGCTGCTGCAATTCTTTTAAAACCGGGGCGCACAAATTTGGCATACTGCGCCATAACATACCCGCGTTTGGTTATGGTTCCCTGTTCTGACAGTGGGCCGTAATAACGCCTTATGTACCACCATAAGTAGGCGTTGAAATTTGCCTGCATACAATCGTTAATTTCTTTGCCGGTTCCAATTACGGCATTCCACGAGGTGTCGGTATTAAGGTGTTCAGTCATCCATACTTCTTTGCCTTTTTCCCGCGCCAGCGGATAATCGGTTAATCCGGAGCCGTAAATATGACCACCGATGATTCCAACATGTTTAGCAGCCAAATTGTCGGTTAAAATTGTATCGGTTTGTTGGTGATCGAAACGATAGGATTCAGAAACTACCAGATTTAAATGAGCTAAGTTTTGGCCTTGTTCCCTCAGAAATTTAACCATTTGTTGTGGGGTCCAGTCGCACGATTCGTAATCTACCGCAATATCGGGTTCATTTTGGATTGACAGGGCGTAAATTGGCACATGGTTTTGTTCCATATAATCGACAAAACAGAGCAGGTAATTGGCAAAATCATCATAGTTGGTATCGTTTAAATACCCACCTACAGTATTCAGGTTACTTTTAAAGGCTGCAGGCGGCGACCAAGGCGAAGCCATTATCAGAGCCCCCAGATTTTTAGCCGTTTGTGCTGCTCTTACTTCCTGGGCAAAGCCCGAAGTTTGATTGGGAACTTTAATTCGTAAGATGCTAAATCCCAATTGTCCTTCTTCGTTTCCAAAAGCAGTAGTTACCTGGTCGGTAGTCAGGTTTCCTATCCAGGAGGGCATATTAACGCCACCAAACCCACGAATTAGTTGATATTCTGTATTGGAATCAATTGTAATTGACTGACCACATAGTGTCAATTGACTCAGGACTATACCAAATAAAAAAAAGAGGTAAGTACAAAGTTTGTACATGGTTATTAAATTATAAAGTCGGGCAATTGGTTTTATTACCCGACTTTTGAATGAACTTATTATTTGGATTCAGCTGCCAGTTTAATTATTTGCTCTACCATAGGTTTGGGTTCGTAATTGCGATCGAAAGGCAGCGGATAATCAACCCGTCCGTGAATAGGCCAGTAATTACGCCACGATTGTCCGTCGTTTACTCCCCAAAAAGTTACCCTACTGATTTTATCGCTATGTTTCAAGTATATTTTAAACAAGTGGGTGTAGTAGTTGGTTAGTTCATTGGAAACAGAATCAGGCAAACCGTTTTCATGAGGATTGTATTCGGCCTTTAGCTCGTGGTTTTGCGAAATTTCAGCAGTTATTTCCCTGTTCGGATTAGGTAAAACAGTTACATCGAGTTCAGTAACCATTACTTTTAATCGCAAGGCTGAATAAGCCAGAATACTTTGTTCCACTTCGTCAAATACATCGTACATTAAACCATAATGGCCTTGCATTCCAATTCCATCGATGCGTATTCCTTTATCGATAAGGTTTTGAGCCAGTTTAACAGCTTCAGCTCGCTTATTGGCTTTGTTCATTGCATAATCGTTATAATACAATTCGGCATTGGGATCGGCTTCGTTGGCGAATTTAAAAGCCAGCTCAATATAATCAGGACCAATAATTTGCAGAAATTTACTGTTTCGTAATCCGGCACTGTCGCTAATGGCTTCGTTTACCACATCCCATCCGTGTACTCGACCTTTATAGCGGCCTACCACAGTATGAATATGATTTTTCATTCGGGCAATTAATGTGTCACGCGATACATTATTACCCTCGTTATCAACAAAAAACCATTTTGGTGCTTGAGAATGCCATATTAAACAATGGCCAACGATAAACATCTGGTGTTTTTCGCCAAAGGCTACAAAATCGTCAGCATCTTTAAAATTATAAACACCTTGTTCAGGATGCAACGACTCACTTTTCATGCAGTTTTCTGCCACAATGGAATTATAATGTTTTTCAACCAGTTCTATTGCTTTTGGATCGTTACCACTTACCTGCATGGTGTTTAGGGCTGTACCCATATAAAATTTTCCTTCGAATGCTTGTTTGATTGAGGGTTGTGTTGTCTGTGTTGTATTGGTGGTTTGGTTGCAGGCAAAAAATACCAGTCCGATTAACACCAGGGACAGCAAGTTCCATTTTTTTGTTTGTTTTACAAGATTTTTCATAGTTCATATTTTTTAAGGGATTATTTCAATGATATCGACCGGAGGTTCTGCCCGACGTTCAAGTAGCTCTTTTTCAATCAAACTTTCTTTCTTTTTGTTGATGTCGTAAAAGAATAAACTGGCTACCCCAATCATAAAAGTAATGGTTGGGAAAACACTTATTGCAAGTTTAATTCCATTGATGGTTCCGGGTAATTGGGTAGCAAAGCTCTCATCATAACCAAAAACGGCTAATATACCGGCTACCAAAGCACCACCAATACTAAGACCTGCTTTAAGACCAAATATCATGGCAGAAAAAATAATGGCAGTGGCTCTCCGGTTATTTTTCCATTCTGAATAATCAGCAACATCGGCAATCATTGCCCACAGCAGAGGTATAGTAATACCGTAAAATAACCCGTGAAGAATTTGGCTAATAAAAACTAAGGCTACCGATTGAGGTGAGTAAAAGTAAAAGGCTAATAAACAAAGCGTTGAAACAAACAAAGCCGAGCCAAAAACATCGCGTTTGCCATATTTGTCGGCCAGTTTTTTCGATAAACCAATGCCTACCATCATAAAGATAATTCCACCGGCATTAAACAGACTAAAGGCTGATGTTGGGGCATCTTTGGGCCATTGAAAGCCATGAAGTCCCATACTGGTTAAAGAGTTATTTACACCTGCAATAAAACCGTTAAAACCCACATCTTCGAGAAATGCTGCCAAATGAGCTTCGCTCATGTAATTTTCAAAATAGTAAACATACATTCCACCTTTTAGCGATAGGGTAATAAAAACAAAGATGGTTAAGATGAGCATTACAATCCAGGGGCGGTTTTTAAATAAATCGCTTAAATCCTGTTTTACACTCGATTGTTGTTCGGGACGGGGTACAATACGCTCTTTGGTGGTTAAAAAAGTAATTATAAAAAACACGATTCCAACTACAGCAAAAATGCCCATGGTTTTTTCAAATCCTAAAGTTCGGTCTCCATCACCAAGAATAAGAACCAGCGGTAAAAGCAAAACCTGAACAATAAACTGAGCTGTAGTAACGGCAATAAAGCGGTACGACGAAAGACTATTGCGTTCGGCCATATCGCCTGTAATAACACCGCTTAATGCTGAGTAAGGCAGGTTGTTGGCTGAATAGATTACTACCAACAATATGTATGTTATCAGCGCATAAACTACTTTTCCTTCAGGGCTAAAATCGGGAGTACTAAAAGCCAGCAGGGCAATTACCCCAAAGGGCACTGCAGTCCAGAGTATCCAGGGGCGGAATTTACCCCAGCGGGTTTGCGTGCGATCGGCAATAATTCCCATTACCGGATTAAAGAAGGCTCCAAGCATGCCACCGGCAAATATAATAGCTGAGGCGGTTGCCGGTGGAATTTTATATACATCGGTATAGAAAAAGGCAATAAAGGTCATTAAGGTTTGAAAGATGAGGTTTGCCGATAAATCGCCCAAACTGTATCCTATTTTTTCCAGCACGGAAATCTTTTGTGAAGAAGCACTCATATTGGTTTTTTAATGATAAATAATGTGTTTATAATGAATATTTCTGATGTTAATTAATAAGTATATAATATTAGTTTTTGGATGCCATATTCATGTACCGGAATTCGCAGGTGTCTTCCCTGATGACTTTGGTCGCCATTCAAAAGGCGTTTTGGCTGCCAAACAAAATCTGAAGTAAAAGTTCCTTCATCGATACGGTAAATTCCTGCACTGCCTGGTTTATTTTCAGGCAAACCAAAAGTTATTACTAGTCCGGATCCAGCCACCCAATATTCACCGGGAGCTGTGCAAATAATAATGCCACCGGTATCGGGCCAGGTTGTATTGCTTGCATCGGGACTCCAACCTAAGGTGTAGTCGTGTTTTATTGTTAACTGGAAACCACCTAAAACCAGGGTGTCAGCCGTATGCTCTTTAGTAAGTCGGAATCCGGCCATTTGTCCGGTTCCCTGATGGCTTATAATAAGCGGGCTCAGTTGCTTAATCAGATCATAACTCTTAACAATGGATTCCTTACCCGGATTATCAGTCGATTCGATAGAAAATGGGCTGAATCCCATGGCATCGTGATTGCCCATGGCATAAAACATTTTAGCGCCCACTGATGGTTCAAAGCGTGCTTCGGGAATAAAAAGCGGATTTCCGCCCCGTTGATAGAGCCTGCACCAATGTTCAAAATTGGGGAAATATATGTCGGGTGTTAAAATATCGATAGATGGAGCTCCGGCCCACCAAACATCCAATAAATGAGGAAGGGGTCCGGCACTGGGATACTCGCCTGGTGCATAACCCACGCGGTTCAGTGCTGCATTTATAAACATGGGGAGTGGATAAACTGATTTACCAGCTTTGGTTAGTTCTTCAGTAAATTGAGCAAAATGCCAGGCCATAAAAACTTCTTCACCGGCAGTCGAATCGCCAAATACTTCGGCCCACGTGCCTTGCATTTTTTTTCCTGATGCTTCCCAATGTTGCCTGAATTCGGGCAGCAGTTGTTTTTGATTTTTTTTCAGGTAGTTTAATAAATTGGAAGGAACTTGCTGTTTGTATTGTTTATTAGCTTCGGCTGAATAATCGCGGGCATCGGGGAGCATACCAATTTCGTTCTCAACCTGAACCATGATAACGGTGTTTTCTTTTGAATCAATTTTTTTTAAATGTTGCATTAAGCGGGTAAATGCTTTTTTGTCGGCTTCCAGATTGTTAGTACAAAAAGGTGAGAGAATTTCAACCGCCTGACCATTTTTATTTAATGCCCGGGGAAAGCGTTGGGGATCGGTTTTTACCCATCCGGGAACGTAACACGACATGCTGTTTTTCCAACTGCCAAACCATAGCAGTATCAATTTCATATCTCGCTTTCGCGATTGAATAATAAGTGAATCGACCAGGCTAAAATCGAATGTTCCATCTATAGGTTCCAGCAATTCCCAATAAACCGGAACTAAAAGGGTGTTGAGGTTCATTTGTTCCAACGTAGGCCAAATCTGGTTCAAATAGGCCAGACTTGATGCACTGGAATTACCCAATTCGCCCCCCCGGATAAGAAAAGGCTGGTTATGAACCATTAATTGGGTTGCGGTTTCTTTTTTGGAAAGGTAGGGAATGTTTGTTTGAGCCTGTACAACACACGAAAACCTTAGAACCAGAATGAGGATGCAAATGGATAATATTTTGTTCACCTTAATATTCTTTTGTGTGTTGAAGGTCAATATCAATAAATTGAAAATGATAATAAAGATTGTTGGAGAAAGAGGCTGTCACTTTTTTTTAAGTAACAGCCTCTTATTCTATTTGTAAATAGGTTTTAAATTAAACTTATTTAACTAATTTTCTTGAAGAAACAGTTCCGTTTTCGTGAGAAACCTGAACCATATAAACTCCTGAAATCAGATCAGCAACATCAACTTTTACGTTGGTTAGGTTCTGATAACTTTTTTCAGCAACTAATTTACCTGTAAGGTCATATATAGCTACTTTGTTAACTCTTGCACTACTCTCGATAGTCAATTCGTTTTGTACCGGGTTGGGGAACATACGAATTTGAGCATCTGCTTTAGCGTCATTAATGCTGGTAGTTATATTTGCTGTATTTACCAATTCATTTAGCAAAGGAAGGTAACCTTCAGCCACATTAGATGAAGGTCCATCGCCTACATAAAGTAAACCAGATGCCGAAGGATCTTCAACAGTAACAACCACTACAGCATCTCTAGCCACAGCTGATTCCAAGGTTAAAGTTAATTTGGTTTGAGTTTCTGCATCCAATTCATAAGCAGTAGCAGCTACTTCGGTTCCATCTACAGTAATGGTAAAAGCTGAAACATCAACTCCGGCATCTTCCATTTGGAAAAAGAAATCTAGTACCAACGTAGTTCCATTGCTCATGTAAGCATCGGCCAGATTCGATTTTATTACCTTGATGTCGTCAACGTAAAATACATTGGTATTGGCCCCAAAGTGCAAGGGCAAGCGCATAGCATTAGTTATACCTGCCTCAGTTAAATAAGCCTGCCAGTTGTCACCAGCAGCTTCAGCTCCAAAAGAAGTGAAAATTTCTTCAGGTGTCAGATCAATCATCACCGTTGTTTTTGTCCAATCTAAAGTCATTGGAACGCCATACTTTGATCCCCGATCTTGATACAAATAGTTACCAGCGGTAATATTTATGGATGCATCTACGGTATTGCCCTCTTTGTCTTGTCCGGTTGTGTTTTCTGCTTTAGCCCAAATGGTGTAGCGATAACAAATTTGTTCCACACTGATTCCCTGAGCTACCCATTGCAATGACCAGGGATCCAAACCGGTTACATCAGTAACAGTAGCTTTCATGCAACCTTCACCTGTGAGCGCTTCGCCCATGTTGTCAACTTCCCAGGTAAGCGCACTGGATGCCCAACTGTCAATAGTCTGATCGGTTTCAAAGCCGTAGTCAATTATTACTTCGTTTTGTGCATTGGCAAAAAGAAACATGCCAAGCATCAGCAATAAAAAAGTAAGTTTTTTCATAATACATAAAATTTAGTTAATAAATAATTATTGTTTAAAAAAGCGTGTTGCGTAGTTTTTATTGTTTTCGTCGGTAATTATCGCTATATAAATTCCACTATGCAGATGATTAAGCGTGTAGTTAGTTTCAACAATTTGCTCATTAGTAATAGCATCTACCACCTGACCCATAACATTGTATAAGGTAGTTTGCTTTATTTTAAAACCCGGATCGAGCAAGTGAATATAAAGTTCATTATACTTTGTGATTAATTCAAAGGGTTTATGCTTTAGTTCCTGTTTAATATCATCATAGCCCAAATAAGTTTTAAGATAATTTTCTATGGCATAATAAGCTGGTTTGGGATTTAACAAATCATTAAACAAACAGGCTTCTCCTGCAGTATAATTAGTGTGTGCTGGTATCCACGAATACTTGTCGGTAAAGCCCCAAACCACAATACCATGGCAATAGTCGGTTTCAGTCATCAGTTTTACATAGTTTACATAATCTGATGCCTGGGCATCCCATGCCGCCTGAGTTCCCATTTGATTTGCCGGAATGCGTATATCGAGTTCGGTAATTACACAACTTACACCAATCTCATGGTATCTTTCCATATTATTTTTTATCATGGTGAAATTGCTTTGCCCGAGTGTAGCGTGACACTGAAATCCTGCTGCATGAACGGGTATTCCGTTCTCAACCAACGATTTGATTTTATTATACATTCCGTTTGATTTGCTGGTACCCCAAGGTTCAGCACCGTATTCATTCAAAACCAGTGTGGCATCGGGGTCGGCCTGATGGGCCCAAACGAAGGCAGAATCGATGTAATCGTCACCAATAACCTGTTGCCAGATAGATTTGCGTAGTGAACCATCGCCTTCAAAAGGTTCATTTACCACGTCCCATTCTTTAATACGACCTTTATAGTGACTGACTATGGTGGTTATATGGTGTTTTAGAATAGACAGCAGGGAATCGCGCGTATATTCGTTATTGTTTTCATAGCCTGTATTGCCAGCTCCCAGCCATGAGGGTAATTGGGCATGCCAGACTAAGGTATGACCACGGGGATGTAAACCGTGTTGTTCACCAAAATCGCAAAGTTTATCACCATTGTCCAATGCAAAGCCATCGGGCTGAGGATGAATGGCATAAAACTTCATTTCGTTTCCTGCGGTTAGTGCATTAAAATTGTAGATTATTCTTTTGGTATAGGTTCTTCCCGGTAAATTATACATGGTCTGAAAAAAAGCTTCATTGCTGGCATCGGCAACAGACGTTCCAAAATATTTGTCGGGAATCTGACCCAGGTAAAGGCGCAGCGAATCCTGCGCTTTAACCTGGTTGAAAAATCCTGATACAAGAAAAAGGATGATAATTATTTTTTGTTTCATTCGTAAATGTATAATCATTTAGTTAGCAATATTGCCCTTCATTTTTTTATTGATGGCTAATTCGGTGGCAGGTATTGGCATGAATTCGTTTTTATTATCGGAATAACCATACAATAAGTTTCCTTCAGAATCGAGTTCTTTGTTTCGCAATGGTTCAAGCACATTGTCGGCCTGATGACTGGGTGTTACGCTCCAGCGAAGCAGATCAAAGAACCTCCAGCCTTCGCCAAAAAGTTCTATGGCACGTTCGTGACGCAAGGCGCGGTACAGGTTGTTGATAACAACTCCGTTAATAGTGGGAGCAGCGGCAATTAAATCTTCTACTGTAGGCAGGATACCTTCCTGTACGGCATACAACATCCGGGAATCAGCACCGTCTTCGGTGATATTCAGATTATGGTTACTGCGGGCACGAACCATGTTGATATAAGTAGCTGCTCCAACCGGATCGTTGGTTTCGAGCAGGCATTCGGCGTACATTAACAGTATATCGGAATAACGTATAAGCCGGTCATTAATACCTGTTTCCCAATCAGTAGTTGCCACATCGCCACAGTATTTTCGGGTTCCAAACCATTCGCCCTGATGAATGGCATTGGCTCCGCTTAACCAGGAGGTGTAACTGGTCCATCGTCCACCGGCTACCTTTTGGTAACGGGCACCATCGGGTCCCCACATACTCATGGCGTAACGTGAGTCGATTATGGAATCAGTTCCGTTACGTTCAAACTCGTTGTACAAGCGTACCGTGGGTTGCATATTCCACCAGGTGGAATTATCTCCACCGGCATCCATCATTCCCACTTCCTGCTGGCGCCAGGTACTCTGGTCGCTTTGTCCCCAATCGGCAATATAGTCTTCGCTAACGGCGTCGTTGAAAGCACCTGTTTCATTATTGTAGAATTGTACTTCAAAAAGTGATTCTTTATTATTTTCGAACTGTTCGGTATGGTTGTCGCGATAATTATACATCAATTCATATTCTGCTGAATCAATAATGCTTTTTAGTACGGTTTTCGCTGCATTCCAATCCGATTGATTTTCGGGTGAGTCCCACATTAAAATGGGTTTGTACATGTAGGCTTTGGCAAGGTAGGCCTGGGCTGAGCCTTTGGTGGCACGTCCTACGTTTGCCGGATCAGCATACATCACAGAGCGTTGGGGTAATAAACTTTCAGCTAATTTAAAATCGGCAACGATGTAATCAAACATTTTTCCTTTTTCTAAGGGTCCCAAAAAGTAGTCTTCTTCATTCTGTGGTGTTTGATCACGGTAAGGAATTTCATTGCCAAAATTCATGGTTAAATAAAAATAGGCCAGCCCGCGAAGGAAATAAGCCTCACCCAACAAGCGATTTTTTAATGCTGTGTTTTCAACCTGATCGGCTTCTTGTATTTTTTCAATGGCCAGGTTGGCAGCATACACCATAACATACAAATTCTCATATACCATGGTAGGTATTCGGTTATCAGCTGTTATGGTATAATTGCACATAGGTGGAACTTCCTTCATACCGGCCGATGCTTTAAAAGTAAAGGTAAAATCCTCTCCTTTGCCATTGATGGCATAAAACATGTAACGACCCCAGCCACCACTGCGTTGGAGAATATTGTAGGCACCGTTTACTGCTCCAATCAATTCACCTTCTGTTTGATAAAACGATTCGGTGGTAATTCTGTTGGGATCTACCAAATCCATATCAGGTACACAAGCGAAAGTTAATCCTGATAGTAAAACGATTAGTGTTATAAGTCTTTTCATAATCTGATTGTTTTCAAAACTGGTTAAAATGTTAATTGCACTCCCACAAAAAATTCACGTAAAACGGCATTGGTGCTACCCCAGGCACGTTGGAAATCGATACCCCGGTTTATTTGTGCCCCACCTGCTTCGTATTCCATGCCTCTTACTTCAGGATCAAACAGGGAGTAGTTGGTGAAGGTGATTAGATTTTTGGCTCCCAAATAAAAGCGTAAATTCTCAATCTTTGCCTGAGCCATTAAATTTTTTGGAAGGGTATAACCCAAGGTAATTCGCTTGAGTCGGAAATATGAACCATCTTCGATAAAATAATCGGAAGCTTTATTCATATTTCCATTGGGATCGCCAAACACGGCCCGGGGAATAGTGGTGTTGGTATTTGCAGCCAGAAAAATTTGTTCGCCCGAAGGTGTGGTTAAGGTTATGTCCTGTTCACGAAACCGATCGAGCATAATATCTTGTTGGTTAACAGGTGAAATGCCGTGGGCAATTAGCGTCTTTCCATTATTGTAAATATCATTTCCAAAATCGCCCTGCCACATCATTGAAAAATCGAACCCTTTCCAGTCGAAGGTCATATTTAATCCTATTGACATGGTGGGTATGGGAGACCCAATGGAAGTTTTATCGCCTTCGTCGATATTTCCGTTGTTATTTAAATCGAGAAATTTAATATCACCTGGCTTGGCATTTGGTTGAATCAGCTTTACATTACCATTTACGTCAGTATAGGTATAATTATTTACATCGTCCTGGGATTTGAATAAGCCATCGGTTTTATATCCGTAGAACTCACCCACTGTGGTTCCGGTATAAGTTGAAGTTACAAAACCATTTTCGGTTTCGCCTCCTTGGAATACAAAATCTCCCACATCGTAAACGTTGTTACGGTTGATGGCAATGTTCGGAGAAACCGTCCAGTTAAAATCACCCAGCTTATCACGATAAGTAAGGCTATACTCAATACCCCAGTTGCGTATTTCGCCGGCATTTACGTTCACCTCGTTTCGGGTACCCGAAGACAAAGGGAGTTGTTGAGCCAGAATTACATCGGTGGTTTGACGGTTGTAAAAGTCGAATACCATATTGATTCGACTCTTGAACATATCTAAATCGAAACCAACACCTGCATCGCGGGTGGTTTCCCAGCCTAAATCGGGATTGGCAAAGGTGAGAACCAGTGGTGCGGGAGCGTTGCTGTCGTCGCTGTTCTGAGAAGCCCCAAATGTATAATATTGATTGGCTGAGGAAACAGCCGACTGATAAGAATATCGGTCTACCACACTTTGATTGCCAATATAACCCCAGGTTCCTCTTAATTTAAAGTTGTCAACCCAGGGTAGGGCATCTCTAAAGAAAGCCTCGTCGCTAATGCGCCATCCTGCCGATAACGATGGGAAAGTTCCCCAACGTTTGTTTTTTGAAAAGTTTGAGGATCCGTCGCGACGAATGTTTGCTGTGAGCAGATATTTTCCTCTAAAAGAATAGGTTGCCCTGCCAAGAATTGAAAACATGGCATCTTCATAGGCACTTCCGTAAATTCCGGGATTCACTTGATAATGATCAAGTACTTTTAAGATAGATGGAATATCTTTTTCACCTTCAGCACCAAAGGAACGTGATTTAGCTACTTCAGTTGACACACCAGCCATTGCCGTTACATGATGTTCACCATAGGTTTGATCAAACGACAGGGTGTGATCGTAAACATACCGATCGGTGCGTGTGGTTCCTTCTCTGTAATAGTCAACATCATATTTTTCTTTTCCCAATTCGTATGCCGGCC
This sequence comes from Bacteroidetes bacterium HGW-Bacteroidetes-4, assembly GCA_002840905.1. Lineage (GTDB taxonomy): Bacteria > Bacteroidota > Bacteroidia > Bacteroidales > SZUA-534 > GWE2-40-63. The sequence continues at coordinate 52,013 of PHDD01000026.1, forward strand.
GGTCTTTTTCGGTATGTTGCCGGTAAATGTCGAAACCCAGGTTAAATTTGTATTTTACCAGTTTAAACAAGTTCACTTCAGTAAACAGGTTTCCTTTAATGTTCAGGTTTGAGTTTTTGTTTTTTATCAGGTAGTTGCGGGCCACCTGGTTGACCATGTCGTTACCGTCGGCACTGGTTCCTGTAATGTAAAATCCATGGTCGGTGGTATCGCTGTAAACGGGAATGTTTGATGGCTGGCGTAACATATCAAAAAAGTTGCCATCACCATTCCAGGTATCGTACATCGATACGTTAAGGTTTTGTCCCAAAGTGAACCAACCTTTTTCAAAATTAACGTTGGAGTATATTCCTTTGCTTTCGCTGCCACTTTTTACAATGGAGTTGCGGTTTCCACTGTAATTAATACCGGTACGGAAACTCATGTTATCGGTTCCGCCGCTTATGGAAACGTTGTGTTTTTGATAAAAGCTGCGTTGAAAAAACTCATCCTGCCAGTTGGTATTGGCTAAGGGCTGCGAAGGTTCCAAATCATGCTCGGGAACATTGGTCAGGTATCCGTCACCATAATAATTATAGAATAGTTCGTGCACATACACGCCGTAATCGTAAGCATTGAGCATATCCAGTTTGTTCCAGGGTGACCCTGTTCCGGTATAACCGTTGTAATTCACCGTGGGTTCTCCTTTTTTACCTTTTTTGGTGGTAACAATAATAACCCCATTGGCTCCACGGATACCATAAATAGCTGATGAAGCCGCATCTTTAAGTACCTGAATGGATTCGATTTCGTTTTCATCGGGAACCGAACCGCCTATCAATCCATCGACTACCCATAGAGGATCGGAATTACCAGTAATGGTACTTACCCCGCGGATTCTTACTTTTCCGGCTGAAACATTTACGCCGGGTATGGCCCCCTGCAGAGCCTCAGTTACACCACCGGGCATTTTCAATACTTCCTGAGGTTTTAATGTTGAAATGGCTGAAGTTAAATCCGCTTTTCGTTGTGTACCATAACCAACCACCACTACAGCTTCGAGTGAAACTACATCGGAAATCAGTTCAACATTGATTTGCGCACGACTGTTTACCGATACCTCCTGGTTTACAAAACCAATGAATGAAAACACCAGTACAGCATCGGCCGATGGAACCTCAAGGCTGTAATTGCCATTAATATCGGCAATGGTACCTGTAGAGGAGCCTTTAATTATAACGTTTGCACCTGGCAAGGGTTGCTTATCTTCGCTGGAGGTAATCACACCGCTTACCCGAAATTGAGCCTGAGTGATGATTCCTGTAAGTGCCATACATACTATAAGTACACTTTTTTTCATAGTGTGGAGTCTGTTAAATGATTATATAACTTTTGTAATTATTAAAATAAGAATAATAGCAAGTGATATTATTACTGCCATAGATATTTCTTTCCAGATAACTGAACTTAAACCCGATTTCTTCATATTCTAGAAAATGGTTTTGATGAAACATAAAAACACCTTTTTAATTGGTACTTAAATTTACACACTTGTTTTATTAATTGAGGACGACAAATCAGTCAAGTTTGAGGTACAATTTTATACAGGTGGAAATTTTTGCAAATAAGGTGGAAATATTTTTATTCTAATTTTTTAATGTTTTCATAATTTGTTATTAGTTTGTATGTTGCCTAGTTGTAAGGAGCGTTTAATTATTATTAAATTTATATATAATTTATAGTTAAAAACCCTTTTTTATTTCAATTATAGTCGAAATGGAGGTAGTTTTAACTTTTTAAGTGGTGTTTTACTTTAAAAGATGCAGGCGTTTTTAAGGTTCTGCTCTAATTTGAATAGATTATTTATCGAATTTTTAATTCTCTGAAATATGTTGAGTCAATTTATAAAGGCAGGATAGGAGCGTGCGAAAAAAAAAGGTTAATTCTAAGGTTTTCCTTAGAATTAACCTTTAACATTATGTTGAACTAAACCCGCTATGCGGGAGCTTATTTTCACCTAAAAATAGGAATAGTTGGTGAGATCTGTTGATTTTGCT
>PHDD01000027.1 GCA_002840905.1 Bacteroidetes bacterium HGW-Bacteroidetes-4
CCTGCGCAGAGGATGCCGTCGTTGGTATTGGTTCCTGAATTATCGCTAAGCGCAATGGTGGCTACGGGCAGTGGATTAACCACAATATTTTTGCTTGCACTGCTGCTGCAACCCTTGGTATCAGTAACAGTGACGCTGTATGTTCCAGCGGTTTCGGATTGTATTTCTGCGGTAGTTTCGCTTATGTTCCAAAGATAGCTTGTTCCGCCACCGGCTAATAAAGTGGCGGTATCGCCCAGGCAAAGGATGCCATCATCTATGGTTGTTCCTGAATTATCAGTTATAGAAATACCTGCTGTGGGCAACGGATTTACACCAAGACTTTTACCGGCGCTGCTGATGCAGCCGTTGGCATCGGTTACGGTTACCACGTAGTTCCCGGCGGTATCGGCAAGGATTTGTGCGTTAGTTTCTGTGGTATTCCAAATATAGCTTGTTCCTCCACTGGCAATTAATGTAGCGGTGTCTCCCAGACAGAGAATGCCATCATCTATGGTTGTTCCTGAATTATCAGTTATAGAAATACCTGCTGTGGGCAGCGGATTTACACCAAGACTTTTACCGGCGCTGCTGCTGCAACCGTTGGTATTGGTTACGGTTACCACGTAGTTTCCGGCAGTATCGGCAAGAATTTGTGCGGTAGTTTCTCCGGTGTTCCACATGTAGGCCGTCGTTGATAGTGGTTCCTGAATTATCGCTTAAGGAGATGGTAACTTCAGGCAGAGGATTAACCACGATGGTGGTGGGCGAAACAGCGCTTTGGCAACCACCGGAAAAGGTTACGGTCAGGGAATAATCGCCTGCATTGCTTACGTTAATACTTTGGCTGGTTTCACCGGTGGACCATAAATAGCTTTCGGCGTAACTGGAACTAAGCTGGGCACTTTCACCGGTACAGAGGATACCGTCGTTGGCTTGTAATCCTGAAGTTTCGCTAAGGGTCAGGGTGGGGCTGGTTGCATTGCAGACACTGATGAAGAAATCAAAAAAAACTTCATTTTCCAGGTCGGCCAGGTTACCATAAGAGCAGCCTGAACTATCGTATGCAAACGGTGCGGTGCAAACCAGTACCGGATAGTTTGAAGGATTTAATCCTGTTTGAACTTCACCCCCTATAAACACATTTGAGGGAAAGTTTTCGCTGGTAAAACTACCGATATCAACGGCTCCCAGTTTGATGTAATCACCGATAATGGCAATTCGCGCATCGGTATGGAGTTTTATTGCTGCGATGTTTTCGGCGGTTAGCGATCCCCAGACAATCAGGAAGGCATTGGGATGTATGATTAAAGAATCTTTATTCCGGAGTAAAAAATCGCCATAAATTACCAGGGTATCATACACATTAAAGTTGAGCTGCGTCGTGTTTGTTGAAAAAGAAAGTGGGCCGTTGCAAGCTATGTTTCCATAAATATTAATATTGGTATTGATGTTATCGATAAGGGGTTCGGGCCAAACAGGGTCCCACGATGCGGGGTTGGTCCAGCTTCCGCTGTAGTTGTCGCGTGAGGTAAGTGTAATCTGTGCCCGCGCATTCAGGGTGAAAAATCCAAGAATAAACAACAGTTGCAAAGTCCGGATCCAAAAAACCCGATAATGCAGCCCTGAAGCATACCTCGCCCCGGCAGCATCAGAAACAGAAAGCCTGTTGCCTGGTATGCTGAGTTTTCTCTGAACCAATGGAATTGTCCTAATTTGTTCGTTACAAAGAGAATCGTACGTATTATGCCGCTTTTGGTTGTCCAAATCCCCTGCTTTTTTCTTTTATGGGTGAAGTTAGCTATTTTATTTTGTTTATTTTAGGAACTGCCGGGTGTGTAAGCACTTAATTTTGTGAATGGTGATGTAACGTAGGTAAATGTTTTAGCACATGCGATAAAAAAGTTTTTTTTGCCCTTTCAGTTAAATTTTGCACCGTTGTTCCATTGGGACAGGGAACAGGTGCTTGCTGCCGGCAGGCTATTAAGTATAGGTGGCAGCCGGTAAGGCCCATTCTTGTATAAAAAAAACCGGCAAACTTACCCGGTTTAAGAAATTATTTTATAGCTTTGGTTAGCTGAAAACCAAAAACATGAACCCAAACCAGACCTATAATTGGAATAAAAGGAAACGGGGTGCGTTTATCCTGTAGTTCTTTTAAAAACCCTTACCTTTTGTCCTTTTCCGGCGCTAAGTCGCCCCCAGTAGTAATAATCCCTGGACAAAACCCGGTTTTTGTAGCACCCTTGCTCAAACCTTTAAAGCCCCGAAAAAAGAGGAAGCTTCGTACCAAGGTACAATGCTCAACCAACTATTTTTTCCTGTAATTATCTTACGGAAATTGGTCTGCCAAAAATAATTCCGGCAATTTCCGTATGGAAAAAGTTCTATCAAATATTTTTTCTTGTAATTTCTATAGGGAAATTGAACCACCAATGTATTTTCCGATAATTTCTGTAAGGGAAAAGCTCCACCTTTATTTTTTCCGGTAATTTCCCTACGGAAAAAGCCTCACCAATGTATTAGTCGGGTAATTTCCGTACGGAAAAAGCATCATTTACTTATTGTTGAAATTCTGCTAAAAGGTAAACAGAGCCGAATGACAAATTACGAACTACTGGTTGGGCTACCAAAGCTACGAGGGTTTCAAACCCTCGTAGCATTTTCCGGAACAATGCAATAACCAACCCGCAGGGTTGAATTACAATAGCCGTAGGTGTAATCTACGAATGCAAACCCATACCATTTGCCGAACCCTGAAAGGGTTCAACCTGGAACGTGTTAAAAATCATTTTTTAATATTTTGGTTCTAATTGACCTGTGTAAATTGTGAGTTACCGCCTTTTGCGGTGCATGGTAACTCAGCATTCCATGTTTAAATAATTGATTGCAACGCATTTTCGGTGGGTATTGTGCTCTACCGACCTTTAACCCCGCCGGGGTTTAATTATTCCTTGTACTTTATTCACTATTCATTAATCACTGTTCACTATTAATTATTCACTTTTCTTTGGCTTTTTATTCCCTGAAACGGAAGGGTTTATTCCTTCTCCGGAATTTGCGCCACAGGTAAACCGTGGGGATGGCCAGCAGCCAGAAGGGCCAGAGGCGTATCACAAAAAGCGAAAAATCGATAAAAGCGTACCAGCCTTTCGAGAGCGATTGTTTGAGACGTTCGCGGTAACTGTCGCGGTGACCCGGTTTGTAGGTAAAGGCCTTTTGTTTGCTTAGGTTCAGGTCGAGCGTGCTGTAGGCCACCTGGTCACTCAGGTAGTTGAGGCGTCCGGTAGTGCTGTCGATTTCTTCTTCGAGCAGACGAATTTTTTCTTCAATTTCGAGTATCTCTTTCACATTTTTTGCCTGATTCAGCAGTTGTTTGTAGCGTTGCAGGTAACCTTTTTTGGTTTCGAGCCGGGTATTCAGGTCGATGAACTGGTCTGTTACGTCGCGGGTATTGATTTCTTTGTAAAGAATTTCGTTTCCTCCTCCTTCGAGCCGGGCAATAAAGGCCTCGAAGCGTGGAGCCGGGATGCGCACCCTGAGGTTCCAGGACAGCTGGTAATCGTCGTTGTTAAACACCTCGCTGGCATAGTAGCCGCCTTCGCGGGCAACAAGGCTGTCGACAAAAGATTTGGTACGTTCCAGTTCGCTGGTGCGGATTCCCAGACGACCATCTTTTATGAGTTGTTTTTTATTTACCGGAGCTTCGGGTTCCGCCGGCGTTTCGCTTTGTGCATCCATGCGGTACAGGGTTCCGTTTTTATTCACTACCATGCCCTGATCGGCATATTCTGAGGATTCGTACAGGGCTGCATCGTGGTTCCCCGAAGTGCAGGCGCTCAGCCAAAGACCGGCAAGTAGTAACGACAGGTTGGCAAAGGTTTTCATAAGCTGTGTTTTATTTAGTTCTCACCTGACTTTTTTCCTACAGAATAGGGTAGGAATAAGCAGTCATGTTTTGCTGCTATCAAAGCTACAAAAAAATAATACAGCTGGTACCAGGGGTTAGGATTTCCTTAGCGGGATGGGGCAGTAGCCTAATCAATGCTTTGCCAGCTTCCCAGGTGTTCTTCGCTCAGGTACAGGGCTTCAAACTGCCGGCTGAGTTGCTGATACGTTTCGGAATGCATACTGATAAATGCTTCGTAGGCATTTTTACTGGTCCACCGGTCACAAAGCAAATAGCAGTGGGCATCGTCATGTTGCTGATGCAAATCGGAACCCAGGTAAGCTTCGTTCCGACTGAAAAACTTATGCCAGCTACCCCGTGGGCCATACTCCTGCTCAAAACGTTCTTTTTGTACGGCTTGTATCCGGTAACGCCAGCTAATCAGGTAGGCTCCCATGTTAAGCTTTTATCAGTTCCATAAAAAAATCGTAGATACCCAGGAACTTTATGGCTGAGAAAAGTATTACGGCCAGCAAAATGTAACGCACAAAGCCCGGGCCCCAGCTTACGGCAAAGCGTGAGGCAACAAAGGCCCCCAACATGCTTCCGGCGGCCAGTACCAGGCCAATAACAAAATCGATTTGCTGATTCCAGAAAAAGATGGGGAGAATCACCACCGTATAAACTATGATGATAAGTATTTTTAAAGCATTGGCTTTTAACAAGTCGTATCCGGCTCCCAGAACCAGGCCGGCCAGGAGGAAAACCCCCACACCCAGTTGAATAAAGCCGCCGTAAAAACCTATACCAAACATCAAGAGGTGCTGCCACCAGGTAAACTGGTGCTTGTGGTCGGGGTTCGATGCTTTCACCCATTTTTCGGGTTTGTAAACCACCATAAAGAACATAACTATCATCAATACCCCAATGATACGGGTCATTGCCTGTTCGTTTACTGAGACAGCCATAAGCGCCCCAATAATGGCTCCGGCAATGGAGGGCAGGGTAATGCGCATATTATCGCGAAAGCTGAACACTTTTTGTTGCCTGAAGCTGGCCACACCCACCAGACCGCTCAGCAAAATCATCAGCCGGTTGGTGCCGTTTGCCACGTTGGCTGGCAGACCCAGGAACATAAGCAGGGGCAAAGAGATAGCTGAGCCGCTTCCGGCCAAAGTGTTTATAAATCCGGCAGCAAATCCGGCCACCAGGGTTAAGGCAATAAGCCAGGCATTCAATTCGGGCACGATCATTTTTCTTTGTAATTAAAAAAGCTACCTGAAGTATTCAGATAGCTTTCAAAAATAGTTACTTTTTTGCAAAACAGGTAACGAAGCTTAAAAAAGCCATCCTGCTTTGAGTTATGGTTCTGCTACCAGGCAAACATGGGCCGGTGGCTCATCATTTTATTTACTTCGGCGCAAACGGCTTTAATTACGGCTTCGTCGTCGGGGTTCGAGAGTACCCGGTCGATAAAATCAACTATAAGGGGCATATCAGCTTCCTTTAAACCACGGGTGGTAATAGCCGGGGTACCTACACGCAGACCTGAGGTCTGGAAAGGTGAACGGCTGTCGAAGGGCACCATGTTTTTGTTGATGGTGATATCGGCTTTTACCAGAGTGTTTTCGGCCTTTTTACCGGTAAGTTCGGGGAATTTGGTACGCAGGTCGATCAACATGCTGTGGTTGTCGGTACCGCCCGAGATAACCTTGTATCCTTTGTCTATAAAAGCTTGTGCCATAACAGCGGCATTCTTTTTAACCTGCAGCTGGTATTCTTTGTACGAGGGATCGAGCGCTTCGCCAAATGCCACAGCTTTAGCGGCAATTACGTGCTCGAGTGGTCCGCCCTGTATTCCGGGGAATACGGCAGAGTTGAGCATGGCCGACATCATCTTGGTTTCGCCTTTAGGAGTTTTAACGCCCCAGGGGTTTTCAAAATCCTTACCCATCAGTATGATTCCTCCACGCGGACCACGCAGGGTTTTGTGGGTGGTTGAAGTAACAATGTGGGCATATTTTACGGGATTATCGAGCAAACCGGCAGCAATCAGTCCGGCCGGGTGGGCCATATCAACCATGAAAATGGCTCCTACTTTATCGGCAATGGTACGCATGCGCTTGTAGTCCCATTCGCGGGAGTAAGCCGAAGCACCTCCGATAAGCATTTTCGGTTTTTCGCGCAGGGCAACTTCTTCCATCATGTCGTAATCTACCCTACCTGTTTCTTCTTTAACACCATATGCTATGGCACGGTATAAAATACCCGACGAGTTCACAGGCGAGCCGTGCGAAAGGTGTCCGCCATGCGAAAGGTCGAGGCCTAAAAAGGTGTCGCCCGGATTCAGCACGGTCATAAATACCGCCATATTGGCCTGAGCACCCGAGTGGGGTTGTACGTTGGCGTATTCGGCACCGTAAAGCTCCTTAATCCGTTCAATGGCCAGCAATTCGGTTTCGTCCACATGCTGGCAACCTCCGTAATAGCGGTTACCCGGATAGCCTTCGGCATATTTGTTGGTCATGCACGAGCCCATGGCCTGCATCACCTGTTCGCTGACAAAGTTTTCAGAGGCGATTAACTCAATGCCGTTTTTTTGGCGTTGGTATTCTTTCTCGATAATCTCAAATACCTTGTTATCTTTTTTCATGCTATTGTGTTTTTATGCTTGTTAAAAGTATATGATTAAATTTTGAGGTAAAATTACATTTTTAAGCAAGAATGCGGTTGTATTGCGATATCTTTTAAAACAATCCTGTAAAAAAAAACCGGCGAAACACCGGTTTTGGATAGTTAAGAAATGGGAAATTGTCGTTTAAAATTTTCCTCGAGCGAGATAAAAGTCTCGGTGCGTTCAATACCGTCGATTTTTTGCAGGGAACCGCTTAAGATATCTTTCAGGTGTTCATTGTCGCGAGTAACCACTTTAATAAACAGCGAATACTCGCCAGTAGTGTAATGGCATTCCACAATTTCGGGTATTTGTTCCAGTTGCTTTAATACCTGGTTATACAAACCGGCACTCTGCAAGTAAATGCCCATGTAAGCGCAGGTAGAATAACCAATGGATTTGGGATTGATAATAAACTCGGAGCCTGTGATAACGCCCATTTTAATCAGTCGCTGAATTCTTTGATGGATAGCTGCACCTGAAACGTTGCACTCACGGGCAACTTCGAGGTAAGGAATCCGGGCATTTTTAGATACCAGAGAAAGAATTTTTTTATCGAGTTCGTCAATTTGAGGATGACCAGCCATAAAAGTATAATTTATAATTTATTACAAAAGATTAATAAATGCTTTGAATCACAAATAAAATACAAATTTCTGGTAATAGATTACATTATTTATATATTCTTTAACAGTATTCTGTTCAAAAAACTGAAAAAAAGCGGTTTACATTCAATCTATGGGTTGTTTCCCATGCAGCTTTTGTTTTAACACTTATTTAACAGCTGATGCTTCGATTTTTTTGAGGCAGTTTTGGTAAAATGTTTTAGCATTGGTACGGGTTCCATCGCTAAATACAATTTGGTAGGGTTCGCCAGTAATGCTCGATTGCGAGGCCACCTTTTCGATAAACAGATCGACGCTTTTAATCCGTTTACCGGCTTTTTCACGTTTCAATCGTAAATGGGCAGCTGCTGCTTTGGCATCGTACGAAACCCCGTTACGGATAAAGGTGGCATTGTTGAGTTGCTCCACACAGTGAATCAGGTAAATTATTTTTTCTTCTTCGCTTAAAGGATTTTGTTGTTTTTCCTGGCCATTAGAACTGATTAAGATAGCACTGAAAAGTAAGAGTAGGGCAATTCGTATCATAAACTTTTAAAAAATCGGTTCCAGCGGAGTTTTTTGCGGTTTGTGTCGTACGAAAAGAGCACCCGCGAAGCTTTACCCATCAAATGGCTTTCAGGAAGGAATCCCCAGTAACGACTGTCTTTGGCGTTGTCGCGGTTGTCGTCCATCACAAAGTAATAGTCTTGTTTTATGGTATAGTGCCGGGTTTCTTTCCCATTGATGTAAATCTTATCGCCCATAACTGAAACCGTATTTCCTTCAAAATGCTCAATCAGTTGCCGGTATAATTCCAGATTCCGTAAATCAAGACTAAGATGCTGCCCCTTAAACGGAATTTGCACCGGGCCAAAGTAGTCTTTGTTGTTTTGGTGGTAAGTTCCCATGGGATATACGTATTGGGTGTTTTCGCCCGGGAAGTCTTTCAGTTTGCGGACAAAACGAATATTGGGCTCATTGTTCAGCTTTTGAGCTTCAGCGTCGGTAAAGGGAAAATCGTAAATTCCCATATCAGAAACCAGTCCCCCTTCAGAAATTTGGTAGCGGTTCAGAAATTCGTCGTTAAGCAGGGAACCGTCGGTTACCAGCCGGTAATTATACTGCACTGTAGCCGGTTCGGCAAAAGGTAGCCGATTAATACTGAGTTGCTTGTCGGCTATTAACAGCGTGTCGCCCGGCAAGGCCACGCAGCGTTTGGTCATGATTTCCTTTTTATCGATAGGGAGTCCGCTCTGACCCGGATAATTGAACACCAGCAAATCGTTCACCTGAATACTTTTAAAACCCGGCAACCGAAGGGGAGGCAGTTGTACCCAATCGACATATGCTTTTGGAAAAAGGGGAATGGAGAACAGGGTGACCGGTAAACGCGCGCCATAGGATGTTTTATTTACAAGCACATAATCGCCGGTAAGCAGGGTCTTTTCCATCCGCGTACTTTCAACCAGGTAGGCCTCAATAAATAATCCTTTGACAAGTAAAACCAGAATGAGGGAAAGCCCAAGGGCTTTTCCCCATTCCTTTAAATTATTTTTAATGTTCTTTTTACGGGAACGCTTGCTCATTAGTAATGGTACTGGTAACTATTAATGGATGGTTCGTAACATGCGGCTAAAACGGATGTTTTTTGGGAATCGGTAATCCTTGTCGAGCGACAACCATACCAATGAAGCCCTTCCCACCACATGATCTTCGGGTACATAGCCCCAAAACCTGGAATCGAGCGAGTTGTGACGGTTATCGCCCATCATCCAGTAATAGTTCATGCTAAAAGTGTAGCTGTTGGCCACTTCGTTGTTTATATAAATTACACTGTCTTTTACTTCCAACTGGTTGCCTTCGTAATGACTGATAATGCGCTCATAAAAAGGCAGGTTCTCTATCGTTAGCGGTGTAGTAACACCTTTTTTAGGTATCCAGATGGGACCGAAGTTATCTTCGTTCCAGGCATAGCGGGCATCGTGCGGGAAAATGTACTTGCTTCCGTCGCGGGTTCCGGCATTCACCCGTTCAATACTTTTTACAATATTAAAAGTACTGATGCGTTTGGCCACTTCTTCAGTAAGCGGAATTACATAATAGCCCGGTTGAATGTAGCCTTGCTGGAAATCTTCCATGGAAACACCCAGTTTTTGCAGGGCTTTGGGGTTGATGGAAGAACCGTCGGTAAGAATAGCGTAGCGGTATTGCACTTTACCGGATTTTTCCTGTGGCTTGTTGTTTATGAATAATTGACTATTGATAATTTTAAGGCTGTCGCCGGGAATGGCCACGCAACGTTTGATGTAATTCTCACATTTATCGACCGGACGGTGTGCCACGGTATATTCGTTCCAGATGCGCTCGCGTCCATAGTCGCGTACCAGCTGGTAATAACTGGGTGCCTGATTCTCAAGGCACACGGTATCGCCTTCGGGGAAATTAAAAACTACCACATCGTTGTTTTTGATGGTTCGGTATCCGGCCATGCGGAAATAGTCGCGTTGCCATATTTCACTAAATGAGGGTTTCATGTTTTTTGAAGCGGGCATCGAATGATGTACAAAGGGGAACGAAATGGGGGTAATGGGCTTCCGTGGTCCGTAAGCGCTTTTGCTTACAAACAGGTAATCACCTACCAACAGTGATTTCTCCATCGAAGAGGTGGGAATGGTGTATGCTTCGAAGAAAAAAGTCCGAATAAAGCTGGCGGCAATCACTGCAAAAATAATGGCGTCGACCCATTCCACCACTTTGGTTTGTTTTTGAACGCCTTTCTTTTTCCAAAAAGCCCAGTGTACTTTTTTCGACACATAAATATCGAAAACAACGGGCAAGCCAAGCAGCCACCAGTAATTGGTATTCCATATAACCCACAATAAGTAGGCGGTTCCGGCCAGGCCAAATTTGAACCATTTATTTTTAACTATTTCTTTCATTCGTGTAGTTTTATGCCTTTAAATTTTGGGCTTAAATTGATGGTTTAAAGGCTGATTATAATATTTTCTTTTAATTCCCTATTTAATTGGCCGTACAAAAATAACTAATCCGATCAATTAATAATGCGCTTATCCCAATTTTAACAAATCATTCATTCCAAAGCAACCTGTTTTACCTTTCATAAACTCAGCAGCCAAAACAGCTCCCAGGGCAAAACCCTCACGGCTTTTGGCTTCGTGTTTTATACTCAGGGTATCGATGGGTGAATTGTATATTACTTCGTGTGTGCCGGGTACTTCACCTTGGCGGAACGAAATAATAGGCAACTCGTTTTCGTTTACCTCAGTCTGGTTTTTCCAGGCGGTGTACCTGTTTCCTGCCGCCAGTATACTTTCGGCAAGTGTAATGGCCGTTCCGCTTGGTGCATCGAGTTTTTTTGTGTGGTGTATTTCGGTTATTGATGCGGAATATTCAGGAAAATCCTGCATCAGTTGAACCAGTTTGCGATTGAGTTCAAAAAACAGGTTCACACCCAGGCTAAAGTTTGAGGCATAAAAGAATCCGGCATTCAGATTTTCACATTTTTTGATAAGTTCATCCAATTGGTCGAGCCAGCCGGTTGTTCCCGAAACAACAGGCACACCCGATTCAAAACATTTTAAATAATTGTCTACCGCCGATTCGGGTTTGCTGAATTCTATACATACATCTATTTCCCGGAGTTTATCGGGATTGAGTTCGGCTTGGTTATCGTGGTCGATGATTAAACCAATGGTATGCCCCCGCGACAAAGCTATTGCTTCAATGGCTTTTCCCATTTTTCCGTATCCAATAAGTGCAATATTCATTGTATTCTATTTAGTTTATTGGTTTATAAGTTGTTTTAACTATTTTTATTGTTTTCGTAATCGAGAATGTCGCCCGGTGTACAACTCAGTTCACGGCAAATGGCATCGAGGGTTGAAAAGCGAATAGCCCGGGCTTTACCGCTTTTCAGTACCGATAGGTTGGCCATGGTTATGCCCACCCGCTCCGACAATTCGGTGAGCGACATTTTGCGTTTAGCTAACATTACATCGAGGTTTACTATTATCGACATGGTTAAACGGTAATTTTTTTAATCTAAATGGTTAATTCCTGTTCTTCCTTTAGCGTTTTGCCCGCTTTAAACACTTCGCTCAGGATAAATGATGCCAGGGCAATCCATAAAAAGTTCAGCATCTGGTTGTCGAATACGGGCAGCGCCACAAAGTTTTCAAATAGTATGGGTTTTATAAAAACCAGCTTTATCAGGCTTAGCAGTGAACCCAAAATAAAGATAAGTATTGAGCCCCGGGCTATTCGTTTTAAAACAATGCTTATGCCTTTATCGAAAGGTAAGCCGGACTTTACTGCGTTGTGTAGTAATTCAAATAAGCGGTACAGTTGATAATTATAGAATAAGGTAACAAGCACTGCCGAAACGGTAAAAAGTAAAATAAATATTGCGTGCGAAGGCAGGTTAAGTGCTACATCGGGAAAACCGCTAATATGTTCCATGTGTACTCCAAGCAGTTTGTTATTCAGGGTTTGGAAAGAACCGTTCATTTTTAGTTCCAGTACAAACTTTCCCAGGTATCGGGTCATAAGGGTTTTTTCAGGAAAAATTAGATTTAAAAGCTGGAATCCGAATACACCTGCTCCTAATACCAGGTTAAGCCAATAAAGGTATTTAAAGAAGTGGTATAAATGATGTATTAGTTTTTTGCTACGCATGGTTCCAAATAATTTGAAACAAAGTAAAGTAATATTTATCAAAAAACAAATAATAATTATCGAAAAACGATAAATAATTATCGATAACAAAAAAAGTAAATAAAGTGATAGAGTAGGGAGCAAAAAAAAACCACCCGAATTGGATGGTTTTTCTATCGATGCATTGTTTTCTTATTTCACTGTTTTGCAAATGGCTTCAAAAGCCTTTGGGTGGTTCATAGCCAGGTCGGCCAGCACCTTACGGTTAAGATCGACATTTGCTTTATTGAGTTTGCCAATAAACTCAGAATAGGACATTCCATGAAGGCGGGCACCGGCGTTGATACGCTGAATCCAAAGACTTCTGAAATTACGTTTTTTCGTTTTTCTGTCGCGGTAAGCGTATTGTTGACCTTTTTCGAAGGTGTTTTTGGCTACCGTCCAAACATTAGCACGTGCACCAAAGTTACCTCTGGTACGTTTCATTAATTTTTTTCTTCTTGCTCTTGATGCTACAGCATTTACTGATCTAGGCATAACTTTTACTTTTTACGGAATGGTTAGCGTTCCTCTCCAATAGGAATCTTTTGCGGCTAATTCACTCCAGGTTAAACATTTTACTTACTACTTCATGGCCAGGCAAAGCTTGATGTTGTTCACATCGGCTTTGTTAACCGTAGTAAAATACGTTAGATTACGCTTACGCTTGGTCGATTTTTTAGTTAAAATGTGACTTTTGTAAGCATGTTTTCTTTTAATCTTTCCGGTACCAGTCAACACAAAGCGCTTCTTTGCTCCGGAATTGGTTTTCATTTTTGGCATAATTGTTTAATTTAAAAGAACAATTTATTTTTTCTTTTTAGGTGAAATAAGCATAATCATGCGTTTACCTTCCAATTTGGGTAATTGTTCTACTTTTCCCAGGTCTTCAAGTTCCTGTGCTAAACGGAGCAAAAGAATTTCTCCCTGCTCTTTGAATAAAATAGAACGCCCTTTAAAGAACACGTAAACTTTAAGTTTTGATCCCTCTTCGAGGAATTTGATGGCATGATTCTTTTTAAATGTGTAATCGTGCTCATCGGTGTTTGGTCCAAACCTGATTTCTTTTAAAATCACTTTAGTAGCCTTCGATTTCATCTCTTTTTGCTTGCGCTTTTGTTCGTAAAGAAACTTACTGTAATCGATTACTTTACAAACAGGTGGATCGGCTTTTGGTGAAATCTCAACGAGATCAAGTTCTTGCTCTTCAGCTATTTTAAGAGCATCTTTTATTGAGAAAATTCCGGGTTCTTCGATGTTATCGCCCACTAAACGCACATGCGTTACTTTAATTGCCTCATTAATTCGGAACAAAGACTGTTCCTCACGCGGTACGAATCTTTGTCTCGGGTTTCTTGGTCCTGCTATGGCTTGGTCCTCCTATTATTAGTTAATACTTTGTTAATTCTTCTACTTCTTTGGTAACTAAATCGGCAAATGCTTCCATGCTCATGGAGCCTTTGTCGCCGTCGCCCTGTTTTCTTACCGAAACGGAGTTCGATTCCATTTCTTTTTCACCAACAATAAGCAGGTAAGGAATACGTTTTAACTCGTTATCGCGTATCTTTCTGCCAATCTTTTCGTTTCGGTCGTCAATTGCGGTGCGAATATCGGAATTATTTAGAAAATCTGAAACTTTTTGGGCAAATTCGTTATATTTTTCACTGATTGGTAACACAACCGCCTGATCGGGAGTTAACCAAAGCGGAAACTTTCCTCCGGTATGTTCAATTAACACGGCAACAAATCGTTCCATGGAACCAAAGGGTGCGCGGTGAATCATCACCGGACGATGGCGTTTGTCGTCGCTGCCAATGTATTCCAGTTCAAAGCGTTCAGGCAGGTTATAATCTACCTGAATGGTTCCCAACTGCCATTTACGTCCAATGGCATCGCGTACCATAAAATCGAGTTTTGGTCCATAGAATGCCGCTTCGCCTGTAACAACCACAGTTTCTAAACCTTTTTCGTTGCAAGCTTCAATAATGGCACTTTCAGCTTTCTCCCAGTTTTCGTCGCTGCCAATATATTTTTCGTTGTTGTTCGGGTCACGCAATGAGATTTGTGCGGTAAACTCGTTAAATTCCAGGGTTTTGAATATGTATAAAACAATATCGATTACCTTAATAAATTCTTCTTTTAACTGATCGGGGCGGCAGAAGATGTGTGCATCGTCCTGGGTGAAACCCCGAACGCGGGTTAAACCATGCAATTCGCCACTTTGTTCGTAACGATATACCGTTCCGAATTCAGCAAAGCGAACAGGTAAATCTTTATAGGAACGGGGTTTAACCTTGAATATTTCGCAGTGGTGCGGGCAGTTCATCGGTTTCAGCAGAAACTCTTCGCCTTCGGCTGGTGTGTGAATGGGTTGAAACGAGTCGGCTCCGTACTTTGCGTAGTGACCCGAAGTAACGTACAATTCTTTTTGTCCGATGTGCGGAGTAATTACCGGTTCGTAGCCATAAGCACGCTGAACTCTCTTTAAGAAATTCTCCAATCGCTCACGCAGCATGGCTCCTTTGGGTAACCATAAGGGTAATCCTTGTCCAACCCGTTGCGAAAAGGCAAACAGTTCCAATTCTTTTCCCAGTTTTCGGTGATCGCGTTTTTTGGCTTCTTCAAGTAAAACCAGGTATTCGTCGAGCATCGATTTTTTTGGAAAGGTAATGCCGTAAACGCGGGTAAGTTGCTTTCGTTTTTCGTCGCCACGCCAGTAGGCTCCGGCTACACTTAATATTTTCACAGCTTTAATAAAACTGGTGTTTGGCAAATGAGGACCACGGCACAGGTCGGTGAAATTTCCTTGTTTATAAAAACTGATGCTTCCGTCTTCGAGATCGTTAATTAATTCTACTTTGTAAGTTTCCTGCCGTCCGCCAAAAAAGTCGATGGCATCTTTTTTCGAAACCTCGCTACGCTGGTATTCGGCTTTGGTCGAAGCGAGTTCCATTATCTTATTCTCGATAGTAATAAAATCGGTATCGGTAATTGTTTTTCCATCGCCCAAATCCACATCGTAATAAAAGCCGTTTTCGATAGCCGGGCCAATACCGAATTTTATTCCGGGATACAGTTCCTGCAGTGCTTCGGCCATAAGGTGCGCCGATGAGTGCCAAAAGGCATGTTTACCTTCTTCATCGTCCCATTTATGCAACTTTATGGATGCATCGTTATTAATAGGGCGGGTTAAATCGAATAAATCGTTGTTTACAGTAACCGATAAAACCTCTTTAGCCAGTCGGGGACTTATGTTATTGGCAATTTCCAAACCGGTAATTCCTTTTGGATATTCCCTGGTACTGTTATCGGGAAGAGTTATCTTTATCATAATTGTGATATTTACATTTTTTCAAGGTTGCAAAAATAGAACTAATGTTTGACAATAAACAATTTGCAATGAAAAATATAGGATAAATTCGCTTAAATTTTACAAAGTCAAAATACTTTGATAAAAATGCATTCTGCAAATCTAATAATGGGTTTTGTTTAAAGTTTTTAATTATTGCAGCACAAAATGATAGGTAATGGTTCCCACCTGTTGTGGAGGTGCATCTTTATTTACATCGAATGTTGCTTTTAAGGCGGCTTTTTCAGCAGCCTGTTGCAATACTTTATCGCTGGTGGTGGTGCCTTTTGCTCCGGCTTTGGCTTTAAGTACGTTTCCGTTTTGGTCTACGGTAACTTCGACCACCACTTTACCTTCGCTCTGACTCAGGTATTCGGGTTTTGGTAACGATTGTGAACTGCGACCCAATAAGCTGAATGAAATTCCATTGCCTCCGGTAGTTCCTCCAACCCGGTTTTTTGAATCGATATCACCTTCCGGATTTCCCTGGTTGCCTTGTCCTCCGGCATCTCCTTCACCGGTATTATCGCCCGCAGGATTTTTTCCGGTAAAAGCACTTTTGGCGCGTTCCTGAACTATTCTTTGTTGTTCCAGCTGGCGTTGGCGTTCTGCCTCTTCTAAGCGCTGGCGTTCCAGTTCTTCCTGCCTGATGCGTTCCAGTTCTTCAGCTTCTTTTTGTTTTTTCAGGTCTTCCTGTTTTTTTTTCTCAATTCGTTTCTTTTCTGCCAGAGCTGCCGCTTCTTCAAAATCCTGGTTCATAATTTCTTCCGTATTATCCTGCGATTCCACCGGTTTGGGTGGTGGTGTGGTTTCTTTAGGAACCGATTCAATAATTTCAGGTTGTGCGGCCGGACGGGGCTCAATTTGACCCGAGCCGGTTTCCATATCACCAAAGTTAATGAGTATTCCTTCTTCCTCTGGGGGAGGAAAAGGCGACGAAAAGCCAAAGATTAACAATAACCCGGCAAACCCGATAAGAAATAACAGGGAGCTTACAATGCTGAATCGTTGTTCTTTTGTCAATTGCATACAGTTTTTATTTTGCCGATCTAGTGGCCAGAATCAGTTTGTATTGGTTTTGTTTGGCTATGTTCATTACTTTAACTACATGTTCCATGGCTACACTTTGGTCAACATGCAGCGAAATGGTGGGTGGTTCAGGGTAACTTGATGCCGGTCCTACTTTGTTAATAAGTGTTCGTTCCAGGTTTGCATAAGGAACAAAATTTCCCTCGATGGCATATTTCAAATCGCTGGTAATGGATACTGTGGTAATGGGTTTGGTGGCCATGGTTTGGTTATTGCTTTGCGGTAGCAATAATTTTAGTGCGTTTGGAGCAATAAGCGTTGAAGTAACCATAAAAAACACCAATAGCAGGAACACAATATCAGTCATGCTCGACATGCTGAAATTGGCATTTACTTTGGTTTGTCGTTTAATAGCCATTTTAGTTAACAGGTTCGTTAAGTAAATCCATAAATTCGGTGGTTCGGGCTTCGACTTTATACACTACTTTCTCGACCCGTGCAACCAGATAATTATAAGCAAAATAGGCCAGAATACCTACGATAAGACCGCCAACGGTGGTTACCATGGCAGTATAAATTCCATTCGATAATAATGAAACATCGATGTTATTTCCTGCTTGCGACATATCGTAAAAAGCACGTATCATACCAATAACCGTACCAAGGAATCCAATCATGGGTGCACCACCTGAAATGGTAGCCAGGGTGGGCAATCCTTTTTCGAGCTTCGCAATTTCAAGATTTCCGATATTTTCTACCGCCGTATTAATATCGTTCAAAGGTCGGCCTAAACGGCTGATGCCTTTTTCAATCATCCGTGAGATGGGATTATCGGTAGTTTGGCACAGGCTTGCTGCCGCTTCAATTTTGCCATCGTGAATGTAGTCTTTAATGCGGTTCATAAAATTGGTATCTTCTTTCGAAGCATTCCGCAAAGCCATGTAACGTTCAAAAAAAATGTAAACGGCAATTACCAGTAAAAGTGCGAGAATAATCATAACCCAGCCTCCTTTTACAGCCAATTCCAAAGCTGAAAGAGTAGTTTGAGTTTTACCGGCAAGTGCTGCATCAGCTGCCGGATTCTGATTTAGTGTTACTTGCAAAAAGGTTGTCAATAACATAGTTTACTATTTAAATTTTGCGCTCAAGTTATAAAATAAACGGGATATAATCTTTGGTATTATATCCCGTTTAATAGAATTATATAATTTTATTAATGGTGTGTTATAAGAGATTGGAGGTAATAAACACCCGAACCAGAAAGAAAACCAAGCAAGGCTATCCAGGTAATTTTTTTTATGTACCAGATAAAGTCAATTTTTTCAAGTCCCATGGCGGCAACACCGGCAGCAGAACCTATAATTAACATACTGCCTCCGGTTCCGGCAGTGTAAGCCAAAAACTCCCAGAACAAGCCATCCTGAACAAAATAACGCATGTATTCGGGATTGGCTGCTGCCTGAACGGCTTCGGGGCTTAATACGGGATACATACCCATGGCTCCAGCTACCAATGGTACGTTGTCAACTATTGACGACAGCACACCAATGGCCATTCCAATCAAGTAAACATTTCCCAATGCTTCATCAAGTTTTTGTGCCAAAATATTTAAGTGACCAGCCGATTGTAAAGCGGCTACGGCCGATAAGATTCCCAGGAAGAAAAAAACGGTGGGGGTATCTACTTTGCGTAAGATATTGATGGGACGTAGTTTGTTTTTAACCTCAGTTGCTTTGTTTTTATGCATTATCTCGGTAACCACCCAAATAACCGATAAACTAAACAACATACCCATGTAAGGAGGCAGGTGGGTTAGCGTTTTGAAAACCGGAACAAACAACAAACCGCCTACACCCAGAATAAGTAAGGTTTTTTGTTCGAATGCTGTTGTTTCTGCACCTTCACAGTTTTCGTTAACAACCGGACGAGTTACATTACCTTTTTGTGTAAAACTTAGCAGAATCAAGGGAACTACCATACATACCAGACTTGGCAGGAATACTCCCAAAATAATTTTTATAGTGGTAACCTGACCACCTATCCAAAGCATAATGGTAGTTACATCGCCAATAGGTGACCATGCACCACCGGCATTAGCAGCTAATACAACCATACTGGCAAAAAACCAGCGTGTTTTTTTGTCGTCTACCAGTTTACGCAGTAAGGCAACCATTACAATAGTTGTGGTAAGGTTGTCGAGTGCGGCACTCATAAAAAAAGTTAAAAAGCTAAGAATCCAAAGCAGTTTAACTTTATTGGTGGTTTTAATTTTGTCGGTAATTACCCTGAAACCCTGATGTTGGTCAACGATTTCAACTATGGTCATTGCTCCCAAAAGGAAGAAGAGAATTTCAGAAATTTCACCCAGGTGGTGAATGATTTCGCTATGTACAATAAAATCCTGCATTTGCGACAGGCCAGATCCTTCGTGGTTTGCAGAGAACTCTTTCCAACTGCTGGAGAAGCCAAGATTTAAAATATTTTCAACGCCAAGAATGTAAAGAACCCAAAGCAGGGAACCAATCATAAGGGCAGGAGCTGCTTTGTCGATTTTTAAAGGATGCTCAAGGGCAATGGCTAAGTAGCCCAGAACAAACACAAGAATCATGATTTGAAACATAGTTGTAAGTTTTTTTTAAGTGAATTTTTTAAGTGAATTTAAAAACGCTGCAAATGTAATTAACCAATGTGGATAATTCAAAATACTTTTATTCCGAAGTGTATTCTTCGTCATTTTGAACCTCTACATCCCCAGGTTTGGTGGCATATTGGCTCCTAAATATTTTTTGCAGCAGGTCGTCGATGGTATCGAATTCTTCCGTATAAAAAATACCAAAACCCTGGGTGTAGGGTGCCTGCGTATATTCAATATTGTTATTTACTTTTTGGAAAGCCCGTAAGCGAACATTGCCCTTTTTGTTAACTTTAAATTCTATCTGAAAGTCAGTAGTATAGGGACTTTTTTCGGTGGCATCCAACTGGTTGCTGTAACCTACATTGCCGTTAACTGAAATGCGGTCGTTCCACAGGTTGGTCGATAAAGCCAGTTCGTATTCCTGTTGTGTATTCTCGTCGCCGGGTCGGTAAACAAATCCTAAATCAAAAGCTGAATTTATCTGCGACAGCCAGTTACTTAGCTGATTCGATAAAAGTTCACTAACTGTTGTTGATCCAAGGTTTCGCGAATTACTTGATGTGCTGCTTTGTTGGTAAAGAGGGGTAAATTTATTCACCAAAAGTAAGGAAAGTACCTGTTTGTTTAATTCATCTTCGGGGAGGCTGTTCAGTTGATCAATAGCAGTTACATTGGTCGATGAGGGCACCTGAACGGCAAACTTAATGGTGGGGTTAATAAGTTTGTCGGTCATTTTCAGATGACAATCGACTTCGACCCTTTTTTCCTTATCGGAGGGATCTTGTGTTAAATCGTAAACCGATGCTTTACGAATTTTATAAACAGCATCCAGGTTTATTATGGCACCCAGCGGATCACCAGTCCAGCTAACCGAGCTGTTGGGTTGTATGTCGAGTCGTTTTTTAATTACATTTTGCAGCGTAAATTTAAACTCACCCCAATTAATATTATAATCACCATACATGTTAAAACCACCATCTTTCGATTCAATGTTTAATTGGGCAAAACCTGTAGCGGTAAGAACATCACCAATTTCCGGGTCAAAAATTATTTGAACTTCAGCTTCTGGTGTAACCCGAATATCGAGTTGAATGTTTGTTTTTACGTTGGGTTTTATCGGGGACGGATTTTTGTTTTCTTCCTGGTAAGCAATTGTAACTGGAGAGTTAAATTCAATAAAGTCGTTGTCTTTTAAGTCTGAGCGCCCTTCGAGCGGAATATAAAAATAAGAGTTGTTTAGCGTAGTTGCAGCAATGTCGAGCGAAAAAACATTGTTTATCAGGCTTAATTCAACTTGTCCTGAGCCATAAACCGTACCATAATAAAGCGGACTATGAGCCATGTTAGTTTTAAGCCCCAGAATTTTATCGGTTCTAATTCTTGCCTTTACCTGGTATGTTTCAAATCGATTGTGTGTAATGGTTCCGTTAAAAGTTCCCTGGTTTTTTTCTTTGTCGTATAGTGTGATGTTATTCAGATAAATACTTCGGTCTTTAAATAATACTGAATCGGAAAAGTAATAATCAACATTGGTTGAAGCCACTTTTAAACCAATTTGGTCAGCGAAAATTTTACCTTCCCACTGGGGGTTCCTTAGGGTACCATAAATCCGAGCTTTACCTGAGGCTGTTCCTGTAAAATCAGTAAGGTTTGGTTTTAAAAAGGGTTCTAAAATTTCAAAAGGTTGTTGGTTTAATTCAACCTGTAAATCAATTTTTTTGAGTGAGGGAATTACAATGCCTTCAGCCGACAGGTTATTTAAATCATTGTTTATTGCTTTTAACATAACATTTAACTGGTGTTCTTTATGATCCCAGGCACTTGAAACGTGGGTCTCTCCAATGTTTTTTCCGTTTAATGAAAAATGATGTATTAAAAGTTCAGAGTTGATTTTTTTTTCGCCGTACAAATCTTTTATTGTTGTCAGTCCTGAAAGAGTACCATTAAATTTTATATTATCTTTTTTAAGTAGTCCATCTAAATAAGTCATACTAAGATTTTTAATATCAACCATTATGCTGTCGGCCGGGTTTTTTGAAAGGGTGCCATTAGCAGTTAGCTTTGAACTGCCATTATCAATGTTCAGGTTTTCAAAAATAAACCGGTTTGAGTCTTTTTTAACGAACCCTTGACTAATGTACCAGATGGTATCGATTACAATGATGTTTGAGGGATAAATATCGAATTTGAGGTTGGGAACCCGGTCCATGTTACCAGGCAATATGGTTACCATGGTGTTTATGTTTCCACTGTATGTTTTTTCGAGCCAGTTGTTCCAGTTAAAATTCAGTTTGATGCTGTCGTTATGTATTTTTATACTTGACATAAAGTTTTTTAGCGACGAATTTTGCGTGTATTTTAACTCCCTGGAATCAATATTTAGAAAAAGATTGTTGTTTCTTGTAAAAGCTTTCAAATTCAAATCAGCTATCTCACGCTTAAAAAAACGAAAATGATCGGAATAAAAGGTAAGGCTCAATTGCTTATCAAGCGCATTAAATTTTCCGCTTAAAGTTGAACCGGATGCTAAACTGTAATCGGGAAATAATATTTCAGTAATAGGTTGTGGATAATTAGCAACCACCAAAAAAGTAAAATCATTTTCGGAGTCAGGCTTCGAAGGTTTTATGCCCAACGAAGGCAGGTAATGCTCCAGCATCGATTCCATACTTCGCTTTAATGTTAAGGTATTGTAATTGCCCTGTAATTCAACCTGAAGGTATTCTGAATTCAGGTTAAATAATTTTCCACCAGGAACGGTTTTCGATGTAATAAAGATACTATCGGTGGCAAAGTACGAGGTATCCTTAAAATAAAATAACTCTGAAATGGTTATATCACCTGTGGTATTATTCAGTGTGTTGCCAATAAATTTGGCTTGCACATTCATCGATAAACTCGAAACGGAATCCTTCTTGTTAAGTCCCAGGGCTATCAGATTGGCATTGTACAAAGTTAAATTAAAATCGTATGATGGGAGGGTGTCTAAGTCAAAAACCCCGTCTAAATCGAATCGTAGTTTAGAATCGAATGATGAAACCCGTCCAACAAACTTTTCGTTATCAAGCTTTCCTTTAATCTTAACGGAGTCAATCCGTTGGTTGTTCATCTCAAAATGATGAACCATTCCATCGACCAAAAAATGAGGCCCTTGTTTTGTGGAGTAATATCCTTTGGTATTCAGGGTAAATGAACTTTCGCCAAGGGTTTGATCCAAGGTAAGGGCTCCTAAGTTAATGGGTTTTGCCTGCACTGTACCGTTGAGATGAATGCGTTCAAAATTGCTGTCGGTAGAAACCTCGATATCGGAATTAATTTTACCCAAATTCGACGATAGCTGGCCTTTTGAATAAACTTGCAAGGAGCTTCCGGTTAATTGTCCCTGGTAGCTTATATCACCTAAATTAGCTACAAATTTGGGCAAAACAAGTCCTGGCTTGTTAAGGTATGAGGTGTATATATAATTTATATCGTCAGCGTTGGTAAAAAGCTCATCAATGTCGAATCGATAAGACAATTTATCTTTCAGTAAAAAATTGTGAATAATAAAATTGCTTTGAATTATGCTGGTTTTACCCAGTTGAATGCGTACATCTTTTCCGTGCAGGGTTTGCTTGTCGGAAGCCAAAGTTCCCGAAAGGGTTAAGAACTCGCGACGGTTTTTTAAACTGGGAACCAGAGGATAAAATTCGTGTAAAAATAACCGGGTCGATAATTCTCCAATCGAAAAATCGGTATTATCTCCTCCCAGCGTTAGGGTTGCATTACTGAACTGAACCTGAGAGTTCAGGGTAATTAGTTTAAAATCGCTAAATGCAATTTGATTTTCAGTTTTACTAAAGTTAAAAGCGGTAGTTCTTACAAACGATTGTCCATTCACATTGTTCGAAAACTGATTCAAACGAAACTTAATCTGCGAGGCGTCGAACGAAACATTACTTAGCTTGAGTTTAATGTTTGAACTGTTTATTACTTGTTTTTGCGTACTATAATTCACCGAGGTTTGCGATACATCGACTAAATTTGAACTTACTTGCCAGCTGGTCTTTACCGAATCTTCTTTTTTTAAGGAAGCAAGTATAAAACTATAATTATAGCTGCTATCGGTTAATTGAACCAGGTTGGTAATACTGTTTTTTATTAAAATACGATGAAAACTCACCGATTTGTCACTCAGGTTAAAATGATTTAATCGGGCTTCAATTCGGTCGGCAAAAAATAAGGTATCGTTTTGCTGATCGGCAATAAAAAAATCACGAATAATCAGGTTGTTATTCAATCCCATTCTAAGTTTACCAATGGAAACGCGGGTGTCAAGTTGCTTAGCCAACCGCTCAATCAGTTTTTTTGCAACTACGGTTTGCAGGGCCGGACTCCTAAGGGCTGTCCAGAAAACGATACCGACTCCTGCGAGTATAAGAATAGTTAAGGCTAATATTTTAGCAGTTTTTTTAATACTTTTGGCGTTTTAAATTGTTAGAAATTCGCTTCCCTTTTTTAATGTGGAGGACAAAAATAATAATTGCTAAATATAAACAGAAAAGATGCCAAACTTTTTGGCAAATCAATAAATTTTATGAGCATAAACATATTAGGGATAGAATCATCGTGCGATGATACCTCAGCGGCAGTAATTTCAGACGGAGTAATCAAATCGAATTTAATTGCAAACCAAGAGGTTCATAAAAAATATGGTGGTGTGGTACCCGAACTGGCATCGCGTGCACATCAGCAAAATATTATTCCGGTTGTTGATGCTGCCATTAAACAAGCAGGGATGCAGGCTTCCGATATTACTGCTGTGGCTTTTACCCGCGGACCCGGTTTGTTGGGTTCACTTTTGGTGGGAACCTCGTTTGCCAAAGGTTTTGCTCTGGCTCAAAATATCCCCTTGATTGAGGTAAACCACCTTCAAGGACACGTGTTGGCACATTTTATTAAAGAAACCCCCGATGATACTAACCAACCCGGGTTTCCTTTTCTTTGCCTTTTGGTCTCAGGCGGAAATTCACAACTTATTGTGGTAAAAAGTCCTCTTGAAATGGACGTTGTTGGAGCAACCATCGACGATGCTGCCGGCGAAGCTTTTGACAAATGTGCCAAAGTAATGGATTTGCCGTATCCTGGTGGACCCATTGTGGACAAGCTGGCAAAAGAAGGTGATCCTACAAAAATAAAACTTTCAAAACCAAGGATCGATGGTTACGACTACAGCTTTAGCGGTTTAAAAACCAGTTTTTTATACCATATCCGTGATAATATGAAGCTAAACCCTAATTATATTGAAGAAAATAAAACCCATTTATGCGCAGCATTACAACAAACCATTATCGAGATATTAATGGAAAAAGTGCATAAATTGCTTAAAGATACGGGTATTAAAGAACTGGCCGTAGCCGGCGGGGTATCGGCCAATTCAGGTTTGCGCGATGCTTTAACTGCTTATGGACAAAAGCATAAGGTAAAAGTTCATATCCCCAAGTTTTCGTACACCACCGACAATGCAGCCATGATAGCCATAACTGGTCATTTTCGCTTCCTGAAGGGCGAATTTGCCAGTCATGACATCACTCCGTTGGCTCGCTTTGAAATTTAGGTAAAACGGAATTTGTAATTAAAACAAATCGTCAATTGAAAGGTAACGTTCACCTGTGTCGTAAGCAAAAGTAAGCACACGCTGGCCTTTCAATTCGGGTAATTTTTTTGCTATAGCAGCTAACGATGCGCCACTCGATATTCCCACAAAAAGGCCTTCTTCGCGTGCAGCCCGCCGGGTGTATTCATAGGCTTCGTCTTTTCCTACACTTATAGTTCCGTCGAGTAAATCGGTGAAAAGAGTTTTGGGAATAAAACCGGCACCAATTCCTTGCAGTGGGTGTGGACCCGGAGCTCCGCCACTTATTACCGGCGATAATTCCGGTTCAACGGCAAAAACTTTTAATCGGGGCCATTTTTGTTTTAATACTTTGGCCAATCCACTAATATGTCCGCCGGTTCCCACTCCGGTAATCAGTACATCGAAACCTTCGGGAAAATCATTTATAACTTCCTGAGCTGTAGTTTTTGCATGAATTTCAGGATTTGCCATGTTTTCAAATTGCATGGGAATCCAACCATTTAATTCTTTTTGTAGTTCACGGGCTTTTTCAATAGCGCCTTTCATCCCCAGTTCTCTTGGCGTAAGAACCAGTTCGGCTCCATAGGCCTTTACCAGACGGCGGCGTTCCAGCGACATTGATTCAGGCATAACCAGCACCAGCCGGTAGCCTTTAACAGCAGCCACCAGAGCCAGTCCAATTCCCGTATTACCCGATGTAGGTTCAATAATTACGGTGTTTTTAGAAATCAAGCCTTTTTGTTCTGCATCTTCGACCATAGCCAGGGCAATACGGTCTTTAATACTTCCGCCGGGATTCTGTTTTTCAAGTTTTACCCATACTTCGGCTTTGTTCTTAAAAAGCCGGTTTATTTTTACAACCGGGGTTTTCCCTATAAGTTCTAATACATTTTTTGCTATCATGTGATTTTAGTTTTTTTAATGGATATTTTAGTTGATCAGATTACAAAATCGATGACCTGATCGTATTCAGGATTTTTGTTCTTTACATATATTTCGTTTTTGTTTAATACAATGGAATAGTCTTCAACACTGTGTGTGAGCCAAACGTTACCGCCAATAACCGAATGACTTCCAATAATGGTTTTTCCTCCCAAAATGGTGGTTCCGGAATAAATGGTTACATGGTCAAGTATGGTGGGATGCCTTTTACTTCCGGCTTTTTCTTTGTGAACACTGAGTGCCCCCAGGGTAACTCCCTGATAAATTTTTACCTGCTTACCAATTTGGGTAGTTTCGCCAATTACCACACCGGTACCATGGTCGATGCAAAATGATTCACCAATGCTGGCTCCCGGATGAATATCAATTCCTGTTTCTTTGTGTCCATATTCCGAAAACAATCTGGGTAAAACCGGAATTTTCAGTTTGTAAAGTTCATGGGCAATACGATGGATGACTATGGCGAAAAATCCGGGATAACTTACGATTACTTCTTCGATGCTTTCGGCAGCCGGATCGCCTTTGTAAATGGCTTCGGCATCTTTTATAAGTAACTGGTAAACTGATTCGAACCGGTCGATAAACGCCTGGGTCAGTTCGTTGGCTTGCACATCGGTATAACTTATCGATTGGAGCAGGCAGCTCAACTGAATTTCAATGTGGTTGAGGTCGGCTTCCAAATCAATTTTATCTTTTTTGCTGAGTATGGGAAAAAGCAGCGAAATAATACTCCGCAAAAGCAGCTGACTGTTTTTCACCGAAGGAACTTTACCCGCTGCATTTCGACGAAATTGCCCTATTTGTTTAAAAAAACTTTCTTTATTCATCATATTATTGTAAAAAAAAGCCCTGACGATTAACGTAAGGGCTCATTATAGTTATGTTTAATTATAATATTGTCACACTACAAAATATGCCCTGCATGTTGTATGCATACAACAACAATTCAAGACGCTATTTTGTGCTTTATTTTTCATTACTTTATTATAGTTTCGGATACAAAAGTAGGATTATATTTTATTCGACCAAGCAAAATATAAAAAATTAACAGTTAATTAACTTATAAATATTCAGATTGGTGTTTAGTGGTTAGATTAAGTGTCGATTTAAAAGAATTTATACAAAATTGAATCCAGTATGTAGGGAGTGTTTTTAAAGGAAGAAAGTAAATAAAATGCTGGGCATTTCGTTCAATAAGGCTATTTTTGTGACTTAAACTGGCGGCTTATGAAAATTGCTGATAATTTACTTGCAATAAAAAAGACTATTCCGGAAAATGTGACATTGGTTGCTGTGTCGAAAACCAAACCAAATACCGATATTTTGGAAGCCTATGAGGCCGGACAACGCATTTTTGGTGAAAACCGGGCACTGGAATTAAAACAAAAAGCTGAGGACTTACCTAAAGACATTGAATGGCATTTTATAGGGCATCCACAATCGAAGCAGGTTAAATATTTTGCTCCTTTTGTAAGTTTGATTCACGGTATCGATAGTTTAAAATTGCTGGGCGTAATTGATAAAGAGGGGCAAAAGAATCAACGGATATTAAAATGCCTGCTTGAGTTTCATATTGCTGAAGAGTCGAGCAAATTTGGTCTCTCGCAGAACGAAGCCGAAGAAATACTTGCGAACCCCGAATTCCATTTATTGAAGCATGTGCAAATATGCGGAGTGATGGGGATGGCCACTTATACCGATGATAAAATACAAATAAAGCGCGAATTTAAAATCCTGCGTAACATTTTTGAGACATTGAAACAAAATTACTTTGCTGATAAACCTTATTTTAATACAGTTTCAATGGGCATGTCGGGCGATTACCAACTGGCTATTGAGGAGGGCAGTACATTGGTTCGTATTGGCAGCTCAATTTTTGGAACGCGTTAGTTAGCAAACCTGCTGCTGTAAAAATTTTAAAAAGACACTTTTAGCACCCGTTTAAATTTTTATATTTGTTTCCCAATTAAAACGCAAAAAGACATATCATGGCAAAATTAGAGACGAAATATTTAGGCTTGTCGTTAAAGAATCCGATTATAGTAAGCAGTTCTGGTATTACCGGTTCCATTGAAAAAATAAAAGAGGCTGAAAAACAGGGAGCTGCAGCAGTGGTGTTAAAGTCGATTTTTGAAGAGCAGATCAACTATGAGGCCTCCAACTATCAAAAACAAGGAACTGCCGATACTGAGGCTTTCGATTACCTTCAGGGATACGTTTCGGCCAATAACCTGCAAAAGCATATTAATTTAATTAAAGATGCCAAACAAGCAGTTTCTATTCCGGTTATTGTAAGCATCAACTGCCATTCCGATAAAAAGTGGATCGATTTTGCCCAACAATTGCAATTAGCCGGTGCCGATGCGCTCGAACTAAATATTTACATAGTTCCCGACGATCGTAAAAAAACAGGATCAGATATCGAAAAGCAATATTATAGCATTGTAAAAAAGATTGTTAAGCAAATTTCGATTCCGGTTTCAGTTAAGTTAAGTTACCATTTTACCAATACGGTAAATGTGGTTGATAACTTAAAAGGGTTGGGAGTAAAAGGAGTTGTGCTCTTTAATCGTTTTTATGAACCTGATATTAATATTGACACCTTTGAAATGACCAGTGGTTCGGTGTTCTCGTCAGAGACAGATATGCGTTTTCCCTTGCGTTGGACAGCCATTATTTCCGATCAGGTTTCAGCTATGGATATTTCTACATCAACCGGCGTACACAATGCAAAAGGTTTAATTAAACTCTTACTGGCTGGTGCCGATACCGTTCAATTGTGTTCAGTTTTGTACCAAAAAGGTCTGGGCGAAATTGCTTTGATGCTTAACCAACTGGAAGCCTGGATGGATCAAAATGGTTTTGAAACCATCGACAATTTCCGTGGACTCATGAGCTATAAATCAATCAGCGACCCGGCGGTTTACCAGCGTTCTCAATTCATGAAATATTTTTCGAATTTCGAATAAAATGTTGCACTTGAGAATAAAAGTCCGGTTTGAAAATTTCTACCGGACTTTTTTATACCATTAAAATAAAGGTTCTATCTGGTTATTCAGGATAAAGCTGAATAATTCCTTTTAAGTCGTCGGCCAAAACCAGGTTGTCGTCGATACAATTATCCATGTTGGCATCTACAAAAGCTAACAATTCTTTTTTCCGTTGTTCCGATACCCGGGCCTCCATATTTTCAACTACGGTAAAGGCTTCAAAAGCCAGTTCAAAAGGTTCGCTAAAAACCATGGCTATAAAGGTTTCCAAATAAACAATGTAGTTGAGCCGTGATTGCCAGCAGGAACTTACCAACATTTTTTTTGCCTGGTGGTATTCCGGGTTTTTAATTAGCCGTATTACGGTTTCGGCCGAAGGTTGATTCTTTAGATCGCAAAAAAAGCGGTAGATGGCCTGGCTAATCTCGTTGTTGGTTTGGTTCAGGTAAATTTGGGTTAGTATTTCCAGTACCTCATCGTTGCCGTCGTGTCGTAACGATTTTATGGTATCAAGAATCAGTTCTTTATTGGCCGATTTCAATTGCTCCGCAAGTATTTTGTTTTGTCCGTTTTCCATCTCAAAATTTTTCCAAAGGTAGGGATTTCTGTATAATTATTTTTACAACGCAGGTTTGTTCCTTTGGCATGCTAAGCACTTCCTATTTGATAAGGACTAAAACTAAATGTGCTTGGCTTTCATAACAAAAAAGCTATATTCGTGTTTTAATTGCAGAGGGTATTTAAAACAGATTTATGATAAATTTTTCGAATCCAGAAAAAACCGCTATTATTTTCAAAGAAAATAAGGTGAGTTATGCCGAACTTTCGGTAAAAATTAATCACTACGCGCAGCTATTTAAAGGTAAAGGCTATACAAAAGTAGCGCTTTATTGTGAAAACCGTTTCGAATGGGTTTATGCCTTTTATGCCGGCTGGTTGAATAACTGTTCTGTAATAACCATCGATTATCTTTCATCGGTCGATGATGTGGCTTATATATTAAATGATAGCCGGCCTGAAGTCATTTTTTCGTCGAACTTAAAAGAGCCCGACCTGAACGCAGCACTGGCTAATCTTGATTACGAATATCAGTTTGTAAATTTCGATAAGGTTGAGCTTCCTGAAAGTTCAGAACCTGCTGAATGGAACATTCCTGCCGACGTAGAGCAAACAGCAGTTATAATATATACTTCGGGAACTACCGGAAGTCCAAAAGGTGTAATGTTATCGTTTAATAATTTGTTGGTAAACCTAAAAGGTGTAACCACCGATGTTAAAATATTCCGCGACGACCGACAAACACTGATGCTATTACCCTTGCATCACATTTTACCTTTGTTGGGAACCATGATTGCTCCGCTTAACGTGGGAGCCACAATTGTAATGTCGCCCTCAATGCAATCGTCCGATTTGCTCGAAACCCTGCGAAACAATGAGGTTGCTATTATTATAGGTGTTCCACGCTTATATGAAGTAATTTATCAGGGTTTACGCGCTAAAGTTTTTGCCAGCGCTGCCGGACGCATCTTTTATCGGATATTATCCATATATAAAAACCAGGCCCTATCAAAAAAGATATTCAAAAAAGTACATGAGGGATTTGGCGGCCGTGTCGAAATTATGGTTTCGGGTGGAGCTGCTTTAAGTCCGCAGGTGGGTAAATTCTTTATGACTATGGGTTTTACCGTGCTCGAAGGTTATGGAATGACTGAAACAGCCCCGATGATAACTTTTAATCGACCCAAGAATTTCCGTATTGGCAGTCCCGGGCAGTTGCTCAACGGAGTGCAGTGTGAGATTCGCGACGAGGAGATTGTGGTAAAAGGCCCCAACGTGATGCAGGGATATTACAACCGGCCCGAAGAAACTGCCAACATTATAAAAGACGGCTGGCTTTACACCGGCGATTTGGGCTATTTCGACAAAGATGGCTTTCTTTACATCACCGGACGAAAAAAAGAAATTATTGTACTTTCGAATGGTAAGAACATTAATCCGGTTGAAATTGAAGATAAACTCGAAAAAGGTTCGCCTTATATTAGTGAGGCCGCAGTTTTTCTGCATCAGAACCAGTTGCATGCGGCAATAATTCCCGATTACAATGAACTTTCGGCTGCCGACGTTAAAGATGTTGAGGAGTTTTTTAAGGAAACAGTTTTTAAAGAATACAACAGCAAAGTGAGCTCGTACAAGCGGGTGATGAAATTCACAATTATTAAATCAGATATACCGCGAACACGCCTGGGTAAAATTCAGCGTTTTAAACTGGCCGAACTGCTCGATGCGCCAAGCAAATCGAAAGCTAAAGTAGCCGATCCCGATACGGAAGAATACAAAACCGTAAAACTGTTTATTGAAAGCCAAACCAACGAAGCCATTAGCCCTGACGATCACCTGGAATTTGATATTGCTCTCGATTCGCTGGGCAAGCTGGGACTTATCGATTTTATTGACAAGACCTTTGGCATAAAAATAGAAGAAGAACGTCTGCTGAGTTTTCCATCGGTTGGTAAACTGGTCGATTTTATCAGGGATAACAAATTGCGGCATAAGGTTGAAAACATCGACTGGTCGGCCATCTTAAAAGAAAAAGTATCTTTGAAACTTCCTAAAGCCTGGTTTACTCAGGGTATGATTAATAAAGGTTCAAAGCTCTTTTTTAAATTGTATTTCCGTTTTCAGGGTAGCGGAACCGAAAATATCCCCGAAGGCCCCTGTATTATTGCACCCAATCACCAAAGTTATTTCGATGCCCTTTTTGTTTCGTCGTTAATAAGGAATAAAACCATGAAAAGTATTTATTTCTACGCCAAAAAGAAGCATGTAAACAATGGATTTTTGCGATTTATGGCAAGAAAAAATAATGTGGTGGTAATGGATGTAAATAAAGATTTGAAAGAATCGATACAAAAGCTGGCTGAAATTTTGAAAATGGGACGTAAAGTGATCATTTTTCCCGAAGGAACCCGCTCTAAAGACGGGTCGTTGGGTGAATTTAAGAAGACCTTTGCTATACTAAGTAAAGAACTTAATGTACCGGTAATTCCGGTTGCTATTTGCGGTGCTCATAAAGCGCTGCCCACCGGAAAACTTTTCCCTCGGATTTTTACCAAAGTAAGGGTACAGTTCTTGAGCCCAGTTGAACCGGCAAATTACGATTACGATTCATTGACCATTAAAGTACGGGAGCAGATTGCATCCAGCATAGGAACCATGGCTTGTTAATCGGCTAAAAGTTTAAAAAAGCCACAGGAAACTCAGGTTCCTGTGGCTTTTTTTATTAATTTCAGCAGCTTTAAAATCCCAAAATGAAAGGCTTTTGTAATGAAAAAAACAGACTCTAAAAACAAACGTTTTACCAAATCGGAAGAAATAGCGAATGCCATTTCGCACGGAATAGGATTGGTATTAAGTATTGCAGCCACAGCTTTAATTGTAATGTATGCGGCAAAAACCGGTAGCCCATGGCACATAACAAGCGCTTCAGTTTTTGGGGCAACCATGATTCTTTTATACACCTCATCAACTTTAAACCATTCACTGCCCCATTCCGGTGCTAAAGATTTTTTTCATAATTTCGATCAGATAGCCATTTATTTTCTGATTGCCGGAACGTATACACCGCTTTCGCTTTCCATTATCGGCGGCAAATGGGGGTGGGTAATGTTTGGTATTGAATGGGGTTTTGCTTTTGCCGGAACATTAATTAAGATAGTTTTTCCCAACCGGTTTGAAAGGGGCGTTAATAAATTTATCATTGTTTCGTATGTAATTATGGGTTGGCTGCTTTTGTTCTTCTTAATTCCCATTTTCAACAACATGCAGCCTTTGAGTATTACTTTTATTTTTGCCGGTGGCATTTTTTATTCGTTGGGAGTGGTGTTTTTTAAGATGGAAAAACTGCTTTTTTCGCACCTAATCTGGCATTTGTTTGTAATTGCCGGAACCGTGTTTCACTGGTTGGCAATTTTCCTGCATTTTAAACAACTGGTTTAAGCAAAAAAACATTTGTGAAACAATAAAATTTGCGAGTTGTTAGCCTACATAGTACAACAAATAATATTTGTTGAAAAGCATACTTTTTTGGTTTTGCTGACAATTACGCTACATTAAAAGTGAATTATTGAAAACTAAACATAAACTGGGTTTTAGAATCACTAATTTATTTGAGTTTTTTCTTTGAAAATCAAGCGAATAAAAAAATGTTCAGATTTTTTGGAATTGGATTAGATTTCGAAAAAAATAAACTTAATTTGCAAAAAACTCAAACTCATTATTTTTATGGATGATTAGAAATGAAGAATACCTATTTTGATCTTGTTGAACAGAGTTATTACTTTCCCCAGGAAGGTTTTGACTTAAGGGATGGATACCTTACCTTCCACGGCGTTTCACTAAAGTACCTGATTGAGAAATACGGTACACCGTTCAAACTTGTTTACCTGCCTCGCATTGGCGATCAGATTAAGAAAGCCAGAAACCTTTTCAACCGGGCCATAAAAGCCAACAATTATCAGGGAAACTACCATTATTGCTATTGCACCAAGTGTTGTCACTTTCACCATGTGATAAGTGCCGCCTTAAAACATAATGTGAACCTTGAAACATCGTCGTCGTTTGATATTGATTTGATCGAGAAACTATACAAAAAAGGTGAGCTCGATAAATCGAGAATAATTGTTCACAATGGGTATAAAACTGATGACTACATCATCAAGATTATTAACCTGCAAAAAATGGGTTTTGAGAACTCCATTATTGTTTTGGATAGTCCTAAAGAGTTAAGCAAAGTAACCCGTTTGGCCGGCGATCATAAAGTTAAAATTGGCCTGCGCATGGCCATCGACGAAGAACCGCAGTCGGCTTATTATACTTCGCGTTTGGGCATCAGGCACACCGAAATAGTGAGCTATTTTAATGCAAAAATTAAAGGCAACCCCAATCTGGAGTTAAAAATGCTTCACTTTTTTGTCGATTCGGGTATTAAAGATAGCCTGTATTACTGGGGTGAATTCAATAAAGCATTAAAAATATATTCCGAACTTAAGAAAAAATGCAAAACCCTCGATTCACTGAATCTGGGTGGCGGTTTTCCCATTCGTAACAACCTGGGCTTTGAGTATGATTACGAATACATGATTAAAGAGATTGTGCGGAATATTAAGGAAATATGCACTACCGAAGGAATTCCCGACCCCGATATTTATACCGAGTTTGGAAAATACACTGTAGGTGAGAGTGGAGCCAATATTTTTAAAGTAATTGAGCAAAAACAACAAAACGATAAGGAAAAATGGTACATCATCGATAACAGTTTGATGAACACCATACCCGACGCCTGGTCAATCTACGAAAAATTTATTCTTTTGCCCGTTAATAAATGGGAAAACGAATATTCACGCGTAAGTATCGGTGGTATCAGTTGCGACCATTCCGATTATTACAATTCCGAAGATCTGAACCAGCAGATTTTACTTCCGGCCTTTGTCGATAAAGAAAAAGAACCGCTTTACATTGGTTTTTTCCATACCGGGGCCTATCAGGATTCCATCAGTGGATACGGAGGTATTAAACACTGTTTAATTCCATCGCCCAAGCAGGTGATTGTTGACCGCGACGAAAAAGGAAACTTTATCGACTATGTGTATCGCAACGAACAAACGGTTGATGATATGCTTCATATTTTAGGTTACAAAGAATAAAA
Organism: Bacteroidetes bacterium HGW-Bacteroidetes-4; assembly: GCA_002840905.1. Taxonomy (GTDB): domain Bacteria; phylum Bacteroidota; class Bacteroidia; order Bacteroidales; family SZUA-534; genus GWE2-40-63. Next base: position 34,127 of record PHDD01000027.1, read on the forward strand.
ATAGTTCAATTACTTTTTGCCTGTTGGTTTTAACAGGTAACTTTTAATTATAGAAACAATGCAAACAAAAGGACCGGTTACAGCTTTTATGCTGGAACATTACAAGCATTTTAATTCAGCTGCGCTGGTTGATGCAGCCGAAGGCTATCAGCAACAACTAAACAAGGGCAACAAAATGATGATTACCCTGGCTGGTGCCATGAGCACTGCCGAGCTGGGAAAATCGCTCGCTGAAATAATACGTCATGATAAAGTACAGATTATTTCGTGTACCGGGGCAAACCTCGAAGAAGATCTGATGAACCTGGTAGCGCACTCGCATTACAAAAGAGTTCCCGACTACCGCGACTTATCGCCGAAACAGGAATGGGAACTGTTGGAAAAAGGATTGAATCGGGTTACCGACACCTGTATTCCCGAAGAAGAAGCCTTTAGAAGATTACAAAAACATATTTTTAAAATTTGGAAAGATGCCGAAGAAAAAGGCGAACGTTATTTTCCACATGAATTTATGTACAAGCTACTGTTGTCGGGCGTATTGGAGCAGTACTACGAAATTGATGCAAAAAACAGCTGGATGTTAGCTGCTGCAAAGAAAAACCTGCCCATTGTAGTTCCCGGATGGGAAGATTCTACCATGGGAAATATCTTTGCTTCGTATTGCATTAAAGGCGAATTAAAACCTTCTACCATGAAATCGGGTATTGAATACATGACCTGGCTTGCCGATTGGTACACAGCCAATACCCAGGATAACGGAATTGGATTTTTTCAGATAGGCGGCGGCATTGCCGGCGATTTTCCGATTTGTGTAGTTCCCATGCTTTATCAGGATATGGAACGCACCAACACACCTTTTTGGAGCTATTTCTGTCAGATTTCTGATTCTACCACAAGTTATGGCTCGTATTCAGGAGCTGTGCCCAATGAAAAAATTACCTGGGGAAAATTAGATATTGATACACCCAAATTTATTATTGAATCTGATGCTACCATTGTAGCACCTTTAATATTTGCCTATTTATTGGGTTGGTAAAAAAATAGTTTATTTGTAAATAAAGGTCGGCCAAAAGCCGGCCTTTTTTGCTTCACCAATTTTCAATACTTTTAAGCGGTAAAAATGCGTAGCTGATTCAATAATCAAATAATAACAATGAAAATTTTACATACCGCCGACTGGCATCTGGGAAAAAAACTCGACACCTATTCACGCCATCAGGAGCAGGTGTCTGTAATGAATGAAATTGCCCAACTGGCTGAAAAAGAGCAGGTAGATGCTCTGATAGTTTCGGGCGATTTGTTCGATGCCTTTAATCCCCCGATCGAAAGTGTCGATTTGTTTTATAAATCGCTTAAGCAGATGGCAAACAATGGCAAACGTGCAGTAATTTGCATTGCAGGAAATCACGATTCGCCCGACCGAATCGAAGCTCCCGACCCTTTGGCCAAAGAATGTGGAATTATTTTTGCCGGTTATCCGAATTCACAGGTAACTCCTTTTAAACTCGATACCGGTTTGGAACTTACCCGGAGTGCCGGGGGTTTTATTGAATTACAACTTCCTGCGGCTGCTTATCCGCTGCGGATTTTATTAACTCCTTATGCAAACGAATACCGGTTTCGAACGTTTTTGGGAAGTGAAAATACGGAAGAAGCTTTAAGCAACATAATTGGTGAACAGTGGCGTCAATTAGCCGAAACCTATTGCGATACCCATGGAGTGAATATTCTGGCGGCGCATTTATTTATGTCGAAAGCAGGAACAGAACCGGAACCCGAACCCGACGACGAAAAACCCATACTTCATGTAGGCGGAGCTCAAATAATCGACACATCGTTGATTCCCGTACAAATGCAATATGTGGCTTTGGGTCATTTACATCGGTATCACCAGGTGGGCGGAGCAAAATGTCCGGTGGTTTATTCCGGCAGTCCTGTAGCATACAGCTTTAACGAAGCCGATCAACAAAAGTATGTTTCGTTAATAACCCTTGAACCTTCGAAAACTGCAGTAGTTGAAAAGCTTCCTTTAAACGCTGGAAAGCGCTTACTTCGCGTTAAAATTACCGGAGTTTCTGAAACCATTCGCTGGCTCGAAGCGCATAACGATGCGCTGGTTGAACTTACTTTGGTTAGCGACACCTTTATCAGTGCAGCCGATCGTAAGCTTATAATGCAGACACACGACGGTATTATTTCTATTATCCCCGAAGTATTGAATAATGATTTTCAACACGAAAACACAGCAAACATCGATCTATCGAAAAGTATGAAAGCGCTTTTTATCGATTATTTTACCAGTGTAAAAGGTATGCCTCCCGATACAACACTTTTGGATTTGTTTAAAGAAGTTTTAGCCCACGAATCTTTTGAAAAATAGCTTATGATTCCCTTGCAACTTACCATAAAAGGACTTTACTCGTACCAGGAAAAGCAGAGCATCGATTTTACCAAACTTACCAGCGCATCAATTTTTGGAATTTTTGGAACTGTGGGGAGTGGAAAATCAAGCATTCTTGAAGCCATAACGTTTGCTTTATACGGTAAGACCGAACGGTTGAATCTTTCGGGCGACAACCGAAATTACAACATGATGAATTTAAAAAGCGATGAACTTTTTATTGAATTCAGGTTTATTGCAGGAAAGGAGGGAAGCGAGTTCTTAATTACGGTAAAAGGACGACGAAACAGCAAAAAATTTGATGATGTAAAATCGCTCGACCGCCTGGCGTATAGGCTGCTTGAAAAGGAAATCGTTCCCGTGACGTTCGATTCGGTTGAAAATGCTATCGGATTGAGTTACGAAAATTTTAAACGAACCATTATTATTCCGCAAGGTAAGTTTCAGGAATTTCTGCAGTTGGGTAAAGCCGACCGTACCCAAATGATGAAGGAACTTTTCAGCCTCGAAAAATTTGAACTTTTTTTTAAAGTTAGCGGAATAGAAAAGAAAAACGATGAGCAGTTAAATATTCTCGAAGGACAGTTAAAATCGTTGGGTGATGCCAATCCCGAGCAGCTTGAAATGCTGGATTCGTTTATTGCGCTGAGTCAGCAAAAAGTGCAAACGCTTATTGAAAAGTTCGATGAACAGCAAAAGAAAAAACTGCTTCTCGATAACCTGAAAGAATTGAAAAAACGTGAGATTCAGGTTAGAAGCAGATTAGCCACTTTGAACCAACAACAAGAGCAAATAAAAAAACTGGAGTACGATATCCTTAGCTTTGAATATTGTCTGATTCATTTTAAACCGCTGCTTGATAGCTCGCAGGAGTTGCAACTGCAGATTGAAGCGTTGAAGAAAGACTTAGCCCACGAATCGGCACAATTAAACCTGCTTGAAACAGAGCTCGAAAAGCAGGTCAAAGGTTTTGAACAGGTTAAAAATACTTACGACAAACGCCATGTGTTGCAACAACAGGTAGAAGAATTAGAGAAAATTTTACTTATTATTAAAGAGCGCGCTGCACTTGATAAGTTATCGAGAAGAATTCAGGACGGCAGCCAAACCGTTTCAACATACGAAAAGCAAATAGCTGAACGAAAAAATGAACTCGAAAAAACAGCGCTCACACTCAACAGCCTGGGTAAGGAATTGAATCAAACTGCTGTATTGCACGTAGTAAAAGCCTGGTTCGAAAAACAGGAACATTTGCATAAACAATTGCAGGACTTACAAAACGAGAAAAAGAAACTCACGGAACTGGAACTGAAACTAAAGCAGGAAGTGAATGCATTGAAGAGTCGTAAACTTTCGCAGGAATTGAGTTGGGAACATCTGACGGAATTACCCGCTTTAATTGCCGCATCAAAAAAAACATTGGAAAATAAAGAAGCCGTTTTAAACAGACAAATTGAACAAGCCCAGGTTCAAAGCAAACTGGCTGCTTATGCAGAACAGCTTTCCGATGGAACTCCTTGTCCTTTGTGTGGTTCTACCAGCCATCCGCAGGTTTTTAATCCCGAACAATCAGCTCACAAGCTGGAAACCTGGTTACAAGAACGCGAAAAGCTGAAAGTATTTTCCAGGGAATTGGAATTTTTACTGAATCAGGCTGCTATCTTTGAACATAAGTTTGCCACAAATAACGAACAACAGGTTCATTTGGAGCAAAAATCAAAAGCTGTTGAAAATCAAATCAGGCAACACCAAAAATTGTTTGAATGGGAAAAATACAGCACAAAAGAGTTACTTCAACAGGCTTTTGATGAAGCTAAAATAATGCAGGAGCAGCTGCTGATTCTGGAGCAAAAGCAGGAGAAAATGCGCTTGATCCAGAATCAGGAACAAATAGATCTGGAACGCTATAAAAAAGCAGTCGACGAATTTAAGATGCAGCAACAGGCACTTAAATCCAGGGTTGAAACCTTAAGCACGCAGCTACATAATTTACAGTGGGACGAGTGGAAAAATAAAGAATTATCAGTTATTGAAGCTGAGATGGAAACGCGTAAAAAAGCCTTTAGTGAAGCGGAACTAAATTTCGAAAAAGCAGGCAAACAACTTGAGGAGTTAAAACACAGCAAAACAAAAAAACAGGAACGGATAAGCGGATTAAACAAAAGTATGCAAAATACCACCCGCGATTGGGAAACTAAAAACCAGCAATTGCAAAGCAAGATTCAGCAATCGGAATTTAATGACCTGGAGCAAATAAAAAAAGTTTTAGAGCAAACGCTTGATCTTGATTTGGCCAAACAACAAATTGAAACATATAAGGAACAAATGGCTGCTGCAACACAACAATTGGCCGATATTAGTCAGGCCATAAATAAGCAGGATTATAGTGAGAAGGAGCATCAGGCATTAATTCAGAGCATTGAAGAACTGGAACTGAATATAAAGCATTCAGAAAAGCAATTGATTGAAGCACAAACAAAACTTAATAAGCTTACCTCCGATTTGGTACAATTGGCCAAACTAAAAGAGGAGCAGAGCAGGCTTCAACTAAGGGCTGAACAAATTAAAACACTAAAGAATCTGTTTAAAGGAAACGGTTTTGTCAATTATATTTCAACGGTTCATTTGCAGCATTTGTGTAAAATAGCCAACGAACGCTTTTTTAAACTTACGGGGCAAAAGCTAAGTCTTGAGATTACGGCTGATAATAATTTCCAGGTACGCGATTTTTTAAACGGAGGAAAAGTAAGGCATATAAAAACCCTGTCGGGAGGCCAGACATTTCAGGCTTCATTATCACTGGCCCTGGCTTTGGCCGACAATGTAAACAAACTGAGCGAAAGCAAAGAAAACTTTTTTTTCCTCGACGAAGGTTTTGGTAACCTTGACAGGGAATCGTTGAGGGTGGTTTTTGATACTTTAAAGACCTTACGAAGCGAAAATCGTATTGTTGGAATCATATCGCATGTGGAAGAACTTCAGCATGAAATTGATGCCCATATACGCATTCATCACGACGAAGAAAGAGGTAGTTTAATTGAGTCGGCGCACTAAAAATGACTTTTTTCGGAGCCTGTGTTTTCATTTTTCGCTATAAAATGATACAAAAACGGCCTTTGTTGCCCTGTTTTCAGGTAATTTCAGCAAAAAAAGCTAAATTTTTTTCAACAGTTTAAGTCACCAATTCCTAAAAAGTTAACTGTTTGAAATATAGTTCGTTGTAAGTGTATATTAAACATCAACTTTATTCATTTTCGAGTTCAAATTGTTGATAACTTCAATAAAATTAGGGCTTAAGCGGTTTTTTTTTGATTAAAAAAGGTAAACCTATAAGATCTTTCCTTATATTTAGCTGTGCTTTAAAAAATATTATAATAATTTAAAAATTAACACTATGAACAAACAAGAATTAGTAGCTGCAATGGCTGCAAAAGCCGGAATGACAAAAGCTGATGCTGAAAAAGCTTTAAATGCATTTATCGACTCAACTAAAGAAACTTTAGGAAAGAAACAAAGCATCCAATTGGTTGGATTCGGTACTTTCTCAGTAAGTGAGCGCGCTGCCCGCACAGGCCGTAACCCACAAACTGGTAAAGAAATTAAAATTGCAGCTAAAAAAGTTGCTAAGTTCAAAGCTGGTAAAGCTTTAGACGAAACTGTTAACAAGTAAGCAATTTTTTCAATAACACATCAAGGGCATTTCCTAAAGGAAGTGCCCTTTTTGTTTTCCATTTTTTCAAGTACTTTTTTACTAATTCTACCTCAGCAGAGAAACATTTTGTTTAAGTGGCTGTACTATTCAATAAATGTAAATTTTTATGAGCAAGCAAATTGAAAAGTCGTTTAAAGAGTTGGTAGCCTTAAAGTTTCAGTTGTATAACAGTTTGTTTCTCACTCTGCCTCTCGATGCCGTTGAGCAAACCGGATTGTTACTGCCTTTGTTACACGAGTCTTGCGAAGCAGGTTATGAACAGGGATTGGCTCCTAACGAAATTCTGGAGCAGTTTTTTGCTGCGCATAAACCCAATTTCAATAAACAGGAGCAAATTGCATTTCTCTTTAAAATAATTCAGTATGTCGAACGTCAGGTTGTTTTGATTGATGCTTTGGAAGAAGCTGCTTTTAATCAAATTAACAGAACCGATGAGATTGATTCGTGGGAGCAGCTAAAAAACCAGGTTAATGAGCACCAGATTGAGGAACGACTGATGCATTTGCTCACCGATTTTGGCGTGCGTTTGGTATTAACGGCACACCCAACCCAGTTTTATCCGGGTACTGTACTTGCCATTGCCAGCGATTTGGCCGAATCGGTTGGGAAAGGCGATATTGCCTACACGCGCGAATTGTTGATGCAATTGGGGAAAACTCCTTTTTACCGAAAACAAAAACCTTCGGTTTATGATGAAGCCGTATCGCTCATCTGGTATCTTTCCAATGTTTTCTACAATGCTGCTGGTACTGTTTTAGAAAAAGTTAACCAAAATTTTGCAGGGATATCAGCTTCCGATAATAAACTTATACAACTGGGTTTCTGGCCGGGAGGCGATAGGGATGGCAATCCGTTTGTAACGGTCGATATTACAAAAAAAGTAGCCGGTGAACTCAGAAAAGCCATAATTTCGTGTTATGTGAACGATATAAAACAGTTGAAACGCCGCCTGAGTTTCGACGGCGTGCTGGAAAAACTTATTGAGCTTGAAGAAAAACTCGAAAAGGAATTAATTGCAAAAGCTAACACAGCTTCTTTTAGTCTGGAGAACTTTCTGGAAGAGGTATTTAGCATCGAACGGCTGGTTCAGACTGAACACCAGGGATTGTTTTTGGAAAAAATACAATCGTTAAGAAGGAAAATCCAGTTGTTTGGTTTTTCGTTTGCCAGTATCGATGTGCGGCAAGACAGCCGCGTGCTTAAAAAAGCCTGGGACGCATTAATAAAAGAGCATCAGCAACTAATTCCCGGCAACTTTGATAAGCTAACCGAAAAAGAACAGATTGAAACTTTATTGTCAATAAATCAGCTGCTCGAAAATCCTTCAATTACTGATGGTGTTATTAACGATACCCTGCTGTCGTTCAGCGCTATTAATAACATTCAGGAAAACAATGGTGAAATGGGAGCGCATCGTTACATTATAAGTAATTGTCGTAATGCGGTTGATGTAGCACGAGTTATGGCAATGGCCCGGCTTGTTTCATGGGGAAAAACAAGACTTCCTTTAGACATAGTTCCCTTGTTCGAAACGGTTGATGACCTAAAACTTGCTGGGAAAACCATGCAGCAACTTTATAGCAATAAAAAATACAAACAACATTTGGCACAACGGAATAATAAGCAAACGGTAATGCTTGGTTTTTCTGATGGTACCAAAGATGGGGGTTACCTTATGGCCAATTGGTCGATTTTTAAAGCCAAAGAAGCCATAACTGAAGTTTCGCGGGCTCATGATGTCGAAGTGCTGTTTTTTGACGGACGTGGAGGACCTCCAGCACGTGGTGGAGGCAATGCACATCAGTTTTATGCTGCTTTGGGTAAAACCATTGAGAGTAAGCAAATTCAAATTACGGTGCAAGGGCAAACCATTAGTTCACACTATGGAAACAAAGATGCAGCCATTCATAATTTAACCCATTTGTTGCTGGCCGGAATCGAAAATAACCTGTTTGACAGGCCTGCATCGAATTTGAATACCCAGCAACGTAAGTTGATTGAACACATGGCAGATACCAGTTACCAAAAATATAAGGAACTAAAGGAGCATTCTTTGTTTCTTCCTTTTTTAGAGGAACGAAGCACCTTACAATATTATGGAATGACTAATATTGGAAGCCGCCCGACGAAGCGGGCAAAATCGGACAAGTTAAAATTTGACGATTTACGTGCCATTCCTTTTGTGGGAGCATGGAGTCAGTTTAAGCTGAATGTCCCCGGATTTTATGGTGTAGGTAGTGCTTTAAAGGCTCAGGAAGCTCAGGGGAATTTGTTGGCATTAAAAGACCTGTACCGGAATTCTACCTTTTTTAAAACCTTGTTGGCGAATAGCATGCAGAGCATGAGCAAAACCAATTTTGCCATTACTCAGTACATGAAAAACGATGTGCGTTTTGGTGCTTTTTGGGAGCTGATTCATCAGGAATTTTTATTGAGTAAAGCCATGGTGCTTAAAGTGGCTGGTCAGGATGCTTTGCTCGACGATAATCCACGCAGCCGGCTGAGTATAGGTTTACGTGAGCGAATTATTTTACCATTATTAACCGTTCAGCAGCATGCCTTGGTTGAATTACAGAAAGCCAAAAAGGAAAGTAATAAAAAGTTAATTGAGAGTTATGAAAAGATGGTAATGCGTTCGCTTTTCGGAAATATTAATGCCAGTCGAAATTCAGTATAAACAGCAATTGGCTTGGGTGATGTTATTTGTATTGTTTGTAGGGCAGGGTAAAATAGAAAGTTGTTCCTTTTTCCTTTGCCGATTGCACCCATATTTTTCCATTTAAAAGCGATACATGTCCTTTACAAATGGCCAGTCCAAGTCCTACCCCCTGATAATATTTGGTAAAACCTTCTTCGGCTTTTAAAAATCGGTTAAAAATTTTGGATTGAAGTTCTTCACTCATCCCAATTCCGGTATCTTCAACAAAAAAACGAAGTTCGTTTTTATAAACACTATATCCGTAACGAATGCTTCCTTTGGGGGTGTACTTTATGGCGTTGTTTAGCAGGTTGTTCAATATTTGCTGCAATTTGGTTTTGTCCGATAGGATGGTGCATTCCGAATCTGGCAGGCCTTTGATAATTTTTATAGTTAAGCTTCTCGAAATGGTTGGCATAAAAAGTTGGTGAAGTTCATCCAATAAAGTATTCAAATGAATGGGCTCCTGGTTAATTTTAATATTGCCCGATTCAATCATCGAAATGTCCAGCACATCGTTCACTATCGAAAGCAATTGAAACGAACTGTCTTTAATAATTTTTATGTACTCTAATTTAGTTTCTTCATCAATCGAATGGTAACTAAGTAATTCCGAAAAGCCAACAATACCGTTCATCGGAGTGCGTATTTCGTGTGAAATATTTTGAAGAAACATGGTTTTTAAGCGATCGCTTTCAATGGCTTTTTGTTCGGCCAGGCGAATCTTTACTAAGTGTTGTTTTATAATAAAAAAGAAAAGTACCGCGGTGATGGTTACAAAAGCCCAACCTTTATAAGTCTGAATTTGGGTGATGATTAAGGGATCGTTGAAAAGGCTGATAACTAAATTGTCAGAAAATTTAATCCATAATCCGCCAATAATCAGGTACGTAAGAATAAATCGATATTCAAATTTAAGTTTAGGCATGTTAGGTTGTCCATAATTTGGTGGCTTCAATATAATAAAAAATAAATAGGGGCAATTAAATTTTCATTTTTCTCATCAAATTTTACAGCAGGTTTGCCTTATGTTTTTGTTAACCTATAAAAGAATGGTATTTAAGCTCGTGAACCTGCCGGTTTTGTTTTTTAGTTAAGACTAAAAAACAAAAGCAGTTCCACTTACGAAACTGCTTTCTTTTTACAATTGTGATCCCGACAGGATTAGTTCGCAAGCTCATGAACCTGCCGGATTTGATTTTAATCTTTATTAAAAAACAAAAGCAGTTCCACTTACGAAACTGCTTTCTTTTTACAATTGTGATCCCGACAGGATTCGAACCTGTGACCCACAGCTTAGAAGGCTGTTGCTCTATCCAACTGAGCTACGAGACCATCCTGTTTTGCTTTTAGCGGTGCAAAAATAGATTATTTTCTCGCTATTTCAAAACGAATCATACGATTTACTCAATTGTTAGTTAATATCCAGAAGCTCAATGTCGAACACCAGTGTGCTGTAGGGTTGAATGGGTCCGCCCGGATGCGGATTGGCTCCGTAAGCCAGATTTTCAGGTACATAAACACGCCATTTGGCACCCACCTGCATCAATTGCAACGCTTCAACCCAACCTTTTATTACTCCGTTTACAGGAAAAGTAGCCGGTTCGCCCCGGTTTACCGAGCTGTCAAAAACTGTTCCGTCAATTAAAGTTCCATGGTAATGTGTGGTTACCTGATCGCTTTCTTTGGGTTTTTCACCTGTACCTGCGGTTAATACTTCGTATTGCAATCCGCTGGGCAAAGTAATTACACCCTGGCGCTGGCTGTTTTGAGCAAGAAATTCTTTCCCTTGCAGAATGTTGTTCTCAAATTGCTTTTCCTGCAATTCTTTAAAAAACTTTTGAAGAATATCTGAAATATCTTCTTCAGGAATTTGTAAGTTCTTATCTTTTAGGTAGTCGTCGAGTCCCTGAGCCAAAAGTTCGGCATTCATTTCTGTCATTCCTTGCTGTTCCATGTTTTGGGCAATGTTAATCCCAAAGCAATAGCTTACTTTGTCGAGTTCTGTTTTAAACATAATTTTAAATTTTTTGCAAACATACTAAATTCTATTGGTAAAGGAAGTAGGCTTTGTTACCAATAATAAACCGGGTAACCCATAGTACAATGAGCTGCCCGGTTTAATGCTTTTGCTGTTTGCGTGTTCTTATCTTACTTTCTTTTCAATGTATCGTGAATTCAAGATGCGAAGGGTTCCCATATAATCGAGTTTAAACTCCAACAGGTCACCCACTTTGTAATTCTTTTTGTTATCACCCAGGTCAATTACCAACATATCGGAACTGGCTCCCACAAAGCTGATGTTTTTATCGATGGCCTGAATGTGTTTTTCTTCCACATCGAGCAGGCCAATATCAACAATAGCCCGGTACGAGGTTTGCCCTACCAGATTTTCGTCGAACTCATACGAGATGCCATCCACATTAGTTCCCATTTCTCCCATGGGAACCTGGGGTTTCTCAATCAGTTCAATAATCTCGGCATAGAGTTTAAATACATCGGAATGCATGTGGGGTAGCGGCTTGTCATTATATACATCGGTTCCCAAAAACAGGGTTTCACCCACACGGAAATGGTTGATTCCTTTGGGCAGCAGGTTTTGGAAAATCAGCGGTATGGTAACCGATGAACCACCCGAAACATACTGAATCTTTTTATTGAATTTAGCCTCAATTAATTGTTTGTAAAGGCTCATTTGAATCAGTTTGTCGTTGTTGGGCAATACCCCATATAAACACGAAAGGTTGGTACCAATACCAACCACTTCGATGTTGTCCGTTCTAAAAATATCGGCATAAAAAGCAACCAAATCGTCACCCATTACACCTTCGCGAAGCTCACCCAGCTCAATCATGATAATGATTTTATGGGTTTTGTTTTGTTTTTTTGCCTCAGCGGCCAGTAAGCGAATGGTTTCAACCTCGGTATTCATGCTTATGTCGGCATACTTAACCACATTAGCCACCGAACGTTTGGCTGGTGGCTTAATATAAATGGTTTCAATATCCGGATTGATTGCTTTAATGGTTTTTAGATTCGAAATCCGGGAATCGCATATTTGCTTAATTCCCAATTGAAGCAGTACGCTTAAAAAATCCTTATTTCCACATAACAATTTCGACACTACCGACCATTGGATGTGTTGTTTGTTAAACAGCTGCTCCAGGTAGTCGTAGTTCGATTTAAGTTTCTTTTGATCTAAGGTTATAAATGCCATACCGGTTTTTATTTAATTAATCGCATTTCAAGGTACTTATTGGTAAATCCAACTTTTTCGTAAAGGAATTTTGCCGGATTATCGGGCTCCACATGCAAAGCAATATTTCCATTCGCATGCTTTATGGTTTCAGCCATCAGGTGTTTTCCAATACCTTGTCCGCGTACATTTTTATGGGTGGCAATGTAAACCAGTATGTTTTCAGGAATATAATCTTTCATTCCGGTTTGGTTCAGTACTACTGCACCGGTAATTTGTTTGTCGTTATTGTACGATACCAGTAGTAATCCTCCAAACGAGGTGTAGTTTTTTAAGGCAAAGTCCATGGCTTTTTCAATGTCTGCTTTCGGGTCGCCATAGTTTTCAAGGTTTTGGAATAAGAAATCCAAAATGGCTTGTTTTTCTTCATTACTTGGTTTGTTGTTCTCATTAAAAATCTTTGTTTCAATCATAATTTACTCCTTTGTTTTTTTAATTATACTAACAGCCACATAATAACATTTTTTTTGAGGTGACCAAATTTGAGAATCATAAAAGGTACAAAATTTATTGTAAAGTGACTAATAAAAGTTAAAATCCAGAATGATTAAGTGTAGTGAACAATTGTTTGGGTTAATATGTTTTTTATCATATTTTTCATATTAAACCTGCAGGTTAATTGAACAATTATTCTACTTTTGCAGCCAATTTAATATGTTGTAAAATATAAGAAAACGCCTGTTTCTATGCAAAAACTTACCAAAATAGTAGCTACCATATCCGATCGTAAATGTGATGTTGATTTTTTACAGCGTTTGTATGATGCCGGTATGAACGTTGTTCGTTTAAACACAGCACATCAGAGTCATACCGATACGTTGCGTGTAATTGAAAATGTTCGTAAGGTATCAGAAAAAATTGCCTTGTTGCTCGATACCAAAGGTCCGGAAATCAGAACTACCCCGGTTGAGGGTGAAATAGCCGTTACCTGTGGCGACACTATAAAAGTTAAAGGGGCGCCCAATCAAAAGTCGAACCGCGAAATGCTTTGCGTTTCATACAGCCAATTTACCAACGATGTACCTCTGGGTGGACGCATTTTAATTGATGATGGCGAAGTGGAACTGGTGGTGACCGATAAAAACGAGGAATATTTAACCTGCGAAGCAAGAAATAAAGGCTTAATTGAAGGGAAAAAGAGCGTGAATATTCCGGGTGTTTGCGTTAAATTACCCTCCTTATCGGAAAAAGATATCGATTATGTGAAGTTTGCTATCGAGAATAACCTCGATTTTATTGCACATTCCTTTGTTCGAAATAAGGAAGATGTGTTGGCTATTCAGCACATACTGGATAAGCACAATAGTTCCATAAAAATTATTGCAAAAATTGAAAATCAGGACGGTATCGATAACATCGACGAAATTTTGGACCATTCTTATGGAATTATGATTGCCCGTGGCGATCTGGCCATTGAGATTCCCCGCGAAAAAATACCTTACATCCAGAAAAAACTTATTGAAAAATGCATCGACCGGCGTAAACCAGTAATTGTAGCCACGCAGATGCTGCATTCTATGATTAAGAATCCACGTCCAACACGTGCTGAAGTTACCGATGTGGCCACAGCAATTTTCGACGGAACCGATGCCATTATGCTGAGCGGTGAAACGGCTTATGGAAATTATCCGGTTGAATCGGTGGAAACCATGACACGGATTGCCTTACAGGTTGAAAAAGATATTGAAGGTTTTGTCGATTCAAAATACACTATTTTAAGCAGTAAAATATCGGCACATCTGGCTAAAGTAGCCGTTAAACTGGCGTTGCGTATGGAAGCAAAAGCCATTATTGCCGATACCACCACCGGACGAACCGTGCGTAATGTTACCGGTTTTAGAGGCCGTACAAAGATTTTTGCCATGGTTTATGCTAAAAATACCATGCGCGAGCTGGCCTTATCGTATGGCGTTTATGCTTTTTATATGGAACCCTTGAAAAATACCGATGCCTTTTTAAATTATGCGGCCACGGTTATGGTCGACCAGAAATTGCTTCATGAAGAAGACACCGTAATATTTTTGGCCGGCAGCTTTGGAAAAAGCAAAGGGGCAAATTTTGTTCAGGTGCTCCAATTGCAGGATGTTTTAAATAATTGTAAATAAAAGTAAGGTTTAGTTTTATAAACGCGGAAGTATAAGTTACTTTCGCGTTTTTTTGCTTCAATTACTTATCTTTACCATTTATCGATAATTCCATGCAACAATGTATCCTTCCCCTGTTTTACTGGGGGCCAGTTCAATATTTTACAAAGCTGATTAACCGGCCAAAAATCTGGCTCGAACAATTCGAAACCTATCCCAAACAAACTTATCGGAATCGTTGCGAAATATATGGCCCCAACGGTAAACAAGCTTTGCAGGTTCCCGTTGAACGAGGTTCGTTTCATAAAACCCTGTTTTGCGATTTAAAAATTGCTTACGATACGGCCTGGCAAAAAAATCATTTAAAATCTATCGAAGCCGCTTACCGTTCATCGCCTTTTTACGAGTATTTTATTGACGATGTACTTCCAGTTTATCGTAACAAACCAAAGTTCCTGCTCGATTTAAACCTGGCTGTATTTGAGCAGTCGTTAGAATGGTTAAACCTCGATTTGGAATGGGCTTTAACCAACGATTTTCAATGGGTTTTTGATGGCGACGACTATCGAGATACCATGCATCCAAAAGCAGCAAAAAACCAGCCCGATTCTGCGTTTTTACCCGCGAGCTACATTCAGGGATTTGAACAACGACATGGGTTTATTCCAAATCTTTCCATTTTAGACTTAATTTTTAATACGGGACCCGATACCATCAATTTAATAAAATCGAGCATAACCCGATAATAATAATATTCGAATGAGGCAAAAAATTAAAGGCGCATTTTATTTTCTGCTACTTACGCTGATTTCCTCAGGACTTTTCAGTCAGTCGGGTTTTCCATACGCTTTTAAAACCGCCGATTATTTACTTTTACCTTTGGGAACGGGTTTAAGTATTTATAACCTTACTTACAAAAACCATCGGAATCCTTTTAGTGATGCTGAAATTCAAAACCTTTCAGCCAAATCGGTCAACCGCTTCGATCGTTTAGCAACTAATTATTGGAACCCTTCAGCCGACAAGCTTAGCGATGCGATTACTCTGGGTTTTGCCGCAGCTCCTGCCTTGTTGCTTTTTCCAGATATAAAATATGGCGATTACAAACAGGCGGCTATCTTGGCATTGATGTATTCCGAGATGGTATTGCTTACTTATGGCTTAACTGAATTTACCAAAAACTGCGATTTACGCATCCGTCCCTATATGTATAACAACCGTTTGTCGCTTAACGAAAAACAGGAGTTGGCAGCAACAGGCGATGCCCGTCGGTCTTTTTATTCGTTACATGCGGCATTGGTTTTTGGTTCCGCTGTGTTTGCATCAAAAACGGCCATTGATTTGTGCGGATGGAATTCCCGAACCCGCTGGATAGTTGCAGGAACAAGTAGTGTGGCTATCTCGGTAAGCGTTTTACGCTTTTATTCGGGGCAGCATTTTCCGACCGATATTGTAACTGGTGCTATGGCGGGAGGGATTATTGGTTATGTTGTTCCGCTGATTCACAAAAAAGAAACTACCAGGGTTTCGTTTAACTTTTTAGGAAACTCATTTCGATTGGCCTACCGGCTATAAAAAAAACAGACAGCCTGACGGAAGCCGGACTGTCTGTTTTTTAGCTTATTGTTGGTAGGCTACATAGCATCCAGTTTTGACTGAGTTTCGTTGGCTTTATCGGTCATCTCCAGATTGGTATAGATGTTTTGTAAAGCTTTCAGTGCTTTGTCGTTCGATGCATCGTATTCGTACGATTTTTCCATATAAGGCAATGCTTTTTTAAATTCTTCATCAGCACGGGCATATTCGGCTTTAAAAGCTTCGGGGTCCGATTCGTTTAATCCACTGTTATTGGCAGCCGATTTAATATCGTTGCCGGCATTATAAAACTCCAGTCCTTTACGCAGGTAGCAGTGACCAGCCAGTTTTTTTAAGGTTTTATCGGCACTGTATTTTGCCAGACCTTCGAGCAGGGTTTTTTCCATGGCATCCAAGTCGTCCAGCTTCATATGTACCTGGGCAAGAAACGCGTAGGGTTTTGAATCTTTATAGTTTAACTCAATGGCTTTGGTAAAAAATGGTATCGCTTCTTTATACTTGTCTGCTTTAAAAGCAGCATATCCGGTATTGTAAATTAATGCGTCGTCAACAGTTCCTTCGGCATCGAGCAGGGTTAAGGCTTCGGCCCACGCTTCGTACGCGCCTTTGTAATCTTTATTCTTCCACGATTCGTTACCTTCGTTTTTAAAGGTATTGGCATCTTTATCCTGCGCCACCATGCTTACTGACAATCCTAAAAATAAGGCAAAAAGTAGTTGTTTCATAGTTATGTATTTATTTATATATTTTCAATCGATTGCCAAAAATAGAAAGTTTGAAAAAATATGCAAGCAATTTTTTTAAAAAGCTTTATTTTTTAACGAAATAGAGTGCATTTTGTAAAATAGGGTGGAGGCGGCTTCATGATTTTTTATGGATGGATATTCTTGACCATGTTGACCCCCCTGGCCGGACAGCAAAAATCAGGTAAAAACAGCCTGACATTCCGGCGGATGCTGACCCCCTAATTTTAAGAATTGTGGTGCCCGAGCTCTAAAAGCAACGTTTCGCATGCGGAGCCGGAGTCGGAAAACGGAGCATGTTGACCCCTCAATTTAGGTTTTATTTATTTGGTGGTTTTAACCACTAATTAAATGCAAATGGCCGGAAAACCTAAAAAGATGAGTCAAGTAAAGCAACTATTGCAAATGCACAAACAGGGCGATGGCAACAAAACCATAGGCCGGAACCTGGGAATCAGTAAAAATACGGTTAAGGGATATCTTAAAAAATATCAAAGTTCAAAACTAAGCCTTGATAGCCTGCTAAAGATGGAAGACCACGTGCTGGAACAGGTCTTTCATCCGGGAAACCCCGCCTATAAAGATACCCGGTTTGATGACTTGAAAGATAACCTGGATGATTACATAGAAGAGTTAAAACGGGTTGGAGTAACCAAAAAACTACTTTGGGAAGAATACCGCATGTCTCATCCCCAAGGGTATAGTTTAAGCCAATTCAGCTATCACATAGCCCAGCATCAGCTTACCAAAAACCCTTCGCTGGTGCTTCACCATGAGCCCGGCGAGAAGCTGTTTGTTGATTTTGCCGGTAAAAAGTTATCCTATATCGATAGAATAACCGGTGAGCTTATCGAATGCCAGGTCTTTGTGGCCTGTCTGCCTTATTCCGATTACAGCTTTTGTATGGCTGTGCCCAGTCAACGCACCGATGATTTTATTTATGCCTTAAAAACCTGTTTGGAAAGCCTTGGCGGGAGTCCAAAGGTGTTGGTTCCCGACAACCTTAAATCTGCCATTATAAAGGCAAGCAAATACGAACCCACCGTAAACCAGGTATTGGACGATTTTGCCAACCACTACAATATGGCTGTGGTTCCGGCACGGGCACGAAAACCTAAAGACAAGGCATTGGTCGAGAATCAGGTAAAACTGGTTTATAACCGGGTATATGCCCGGATACGCAACCGGGAGTTCTTCTCTCTGGCCGATTTAAATAAAGCCATAACCCAATACACCACCTTACATAATCAGACCCGCATGCAAAACCGGGATTATTGCCGCGAAGAACACTTTCTTTCGAACGAAAAACATCGATTAGGGGCTTTGCCGGAAACACCTTTCGAGATAAAGTATTACAAAGAATATAAACTGGCACAAAACAATCATATTTATCTTGGGGAGGATAAGCATTATTACAGTGCTCCTTATCAATACATTGGCAAAAACCTAAAAGTGGTTTACACCCGTTCCATGGTGCGTATATTTTACCGGTTTAACCTGGTTGCGGTACATCAGCGTGATTACAAAAAAGGAACTTACTCAACCCAAAAAGAACATCTC
>PHDD01000041.1 GCA_002840905.1 Bacteroidetes bacterium HGW-Bacteroidetes-4
CCCCAATCCCAAAAAGAATTAAAATTTTCATTTTACCTCTCCTTTGGAGAGGTCGAAACTGCCTTTTCCGGCAGTTTCGGGTGAGGAAACCAGGTAAGAAAAACCAAACCCTAAGCACCTGCTTTTCAAAAGTACACCATAAAAAAATGTTGATAAAAAAACATAAACCCTTACCTATAAATTACTTAAAAAAATACAATGCCTTTTTTCACTGTGGAAAAGTTGTATATAAATGGCCAAAAAAATATAATTACACAAAAAATAATGTGTATATTTACATCGTGCGAGTCTTAAAAATAGTTAGGGTCTTCACATGTAAAATTACAGCTCAGAAAAAAAGCAAGTGTCTAGCCGCCTATTTTTTGAGCTTTTTTTTATGCTTTTTTTTATAGCTATTTTCCAATAATTTTCTACCTACCAAGCGGTTGGTTTATAGCTTTTTTGGCTATTTTCAGCAAAAAAAACAGGTATTTTCACTTAAAATTGGACTTTAATTTATCTAAAATCGCTTTTATAATTGCTTTTTTTTTAGTAAAAAGGACCCTTATTACTAAAATATGCCCGAAATAAAATTCGTCCGTTTGGCAAATCAAAACCTCTTATAAGTTTAGAAGAAAGAACCGCTTGTTTTTGGAGAAATAAACGCATGGTTTGAAAGAAAGAAGCGGTTAAAATGAGGCTTTTTTGGGCAATAAAAAACCCGAGTGCTTGCGCGGCTCGGGTCAAAACATGAAAAATTAAATTCAAAAAATAGCAAGTGTCTAGCCTTGTATCAATTTGTAATTTAATGCTTTCAACATCGTACGCAATCGTTTTCCGGGACGGAAATTAATGTGCGCACTTTTAACAATGGAGGTACTCACTTCATTGGCCAATTCTCTCCCTTCAGAACGAATACCAATTTGAAAATTGCCGAGTACTCCCAGTTGTACTACCCTGCCCTGCATGAGTTCGTCCATCATGTTGTGTTGCAATGCGCTAAGCACTGCCAAACAATCAGCCTCACGAACGGTGGACTGGTTAGAAATTAAAAATGCCAACCTGTCTAGGTCAGTCGTCCCGGCGGAAACCGCTTGGGCATAAAATTTGGCGGGAGCCACCACATCCTGTGGATTTAATCTCCCAATGGTCTTAATATGAACCATATATTAAAAAATATTAAATACACCCTTTTTCTCAGGTGGCCTAAAGCACTATTGCTCAGACAATGCAAGAAACTATAAAAAAATTAAATTATACAGATTGATTAGAAATACCTATTAACAAAGTTTTCAACATAAATAAGGTTTATAATAAATTGTGTTAACAACTAATTTTCAATTACTTATACATTTTAAATGGCATATTAAAAATGTTTAATTTTGAAGTTAACTTATTAATTACTAACACATTAATTTTATTTATCTAAAAACTAAATAAAAATAGAAAACTATATTTTTACTGACTTTTTTAGAAAAAAAAAAACACAATTATTTATTCTTTATTAAAAAACAAGAATTAAAATGCTGGAAATTTGTTAATAAAATCCTTTTAAAATCCAAATAAGAAAGCTAAGCGAGAAACAATTGCTTCGTTTTATGTTTTATTACACGTTGTTTTTGGGTAGCACATTTTTATAAAAACAATAGTCTCCGAGAGAGGAACCCTGAAAAAATTAACTTTCGCAGCATCTGAGCATCTAGAATAGAAAACTAGGTCGCCTCCCAATTTTATCGGAACAGGCTCTAAGGGGCTTTACTCTTAATTTTTACGTTTTTATACAAACAGCCAGCTTCCCGATTTCATCGGGACAGGTGCTCAGGAGCAGATTTTGATCCAGAAATAAAAATTAGTATAATAAAGGCATTCTATTAAAACAAACCCAGCAAAATTGTGATATTTCTCCGCCTTACCCCTCCTTTAGGAGAGGTCAGAACGGCTTTTTCTGGCAGTTTTGGGTGAAGAGAGAGTATGAGAAAAACAAAAAAATCAGCAAACCTTTAACCTTTAAGGAGAGAAAAAATGTATTTAAACTATATATTTTTACACTTTATCGATTATTTTTACTTAAAAACATAAAATAATTAACATTTTATTAGGTAGTTAAAATAATTTGTTTCAACTTTGTGTAACACTAAGAGACCCAAACTCTACCATGAATTGTAACCGAAAACTTAAGATGCTTATGAAACCACCTCAAACCAAATAAAAAAACGAGTGCCGTAGTGCTCTTTTTTCTGCCAAACCTTTTTTACAAGCCTCTTTTATTTCTTCCCTATTGGTTATAAAGCAGACAGACTTCCGCAAGGAATTGAAATGTTAACCCCATTACCAACTGTTTACTAAATTAAAAACCCATGAAGAGTTCCATAACCTACGTACTGTTATTTTTTGCTACCGCAACCACTCTATCGCAATCTAATGCCGATAGACAATCTATTCTTACTTTATGCCTAAACCAAACCGAAATGGTGATAGCGCAACACATTAATGCAGAAGGAGAAACGGTTGTTCCTGTGGTTACAAATACTAGCATTCCAAACACCCTAACGGTTTCTTATTTTGAAACGCCTATCGTGTTTCTTACAGAACAAGAAATTTTAGCGATGCAGCTTTCCGCCTACCTAAAATTTGAACACTTTGCTATCGTTTCCCCTACGCAAGCACAAGCTACCTTTGTTTACAACTGCTCTGGCGATTGCAATAGTAGAAGGTATGTTTTAGAATTTAAAAAATATACCAACGACTGGTCGATATCTAGTAACCAAACTAGCGAAATAAAATAAATTAGAATCCCAAGAATTTCAACCCTAAAAGAGATGAATTTCTATCTAATCCTTGCTATTATGAAACACAACTACACTACCCCAAAAAATATAAAAAGAACTCCGCTCCTTGGGTGTCTTTCTCTTTTACTACTAAGTATAGCTCCTATAACTCTCGCACAAACTCCCGTAATCTCCGGATTTACAAACCTAACCTATGAAGAACGTGCCGATGCTACCCCAATTGCTCCTTCTGTAACCATCACCAATGGCAGCAATTATACCGATAGCTATATTGAAATGGAAATAGACCAAGCCACAACCACAGAAACCCTTGGCTTGCTTACCGTAACTACCCCAAGCATTATTACAGGCGAAGTGAGTATCGTAGGTACACAATTATTTTTAGGCAATGGCACCGAGGCGAAACAAATTGGGCAAATACATAACATACATAACGGACAAAATGGAGAAAAACTTCGCTTAAACTTTTATTCTGCCCTTACTAATTCGCAATTTACCGATGGTTTTGGCACAGACATTCCCGGATGGACGGTAAATAATACACAAATTTACCCTACTAGCCCTACACTACACGAAACGCTTTTCCCTAGAACACAAGGCAATATCCTAGTGAAAACAGGTACTGAAAATCCGTACACCATGACCCGTCCTGAACAATATTCCTATGAAACCGATGCCAACTATATCGTAACCGGACAACTAGCAGAAGGCCAATCGCAACGCGGCGGTATCGTAGGCAACTCCAATGGCACAGGAACACCCATATTCAGCACCCTTATTGTAAACGAGCCCGGAGCTACGGGAGGTCGTGCATTACGGCTGTTTTCAAACGGCTGGATAATTACCCCAAACCCTACACCCAGCAGATATGCTTCGGCATTTGGCCCTGAAGTGTATAGCGAGCCTTTTACCGCTTTCCAAGGAGACGAACTAGCATTAGATTGGCGCGCTTCTGGTAGTGGTGACGACTATGAAGTATATGGCTACCTCATCAATACCGCCACCGCTGAACGCACCTTGCTTTTTTATAGCAGAGGTGGCACAAAAACCTGGACCACTTCTACAGGAATCATTCCTGCCAACGGCAATTACCAATTTCACTTTATCAATGGTAGTTTTGACCGTACCGGAGGCTATTTGATTGGTGCTGAATTTTTTATCGATAATATCCGAATTCTTAGTGCAGAAGGAGTCACCGATGCAGTGGCTACCCTAGTGGCGAGAAAAGTAACCTATGAAAACACCTCCTGTACTCCTGAATTATCCAGATCTATAACCTTAACCGCTAGAAGTTCTTCAAATACAACGGCAGCAGCCTCCAATACCGTAAACATTACCTTACGAAACTGTGTGCCTGTCCTATCTACTATTTTGGACGTAACCTCCTGCGAAGGTACTGCCATTTTACCCATTCCCTTTACCATTTTTGATGGGGAAACTAGTGCTGAAAATTTGCAAATAACCGCCACTTCAAGCAATACAATCCTATTGCCTAATGCTAATTTGCTTTTAGAAGGTATTGGTGAAAACAGAAGCATTACCCCTACCCCCATTTCTGGTGAATACGGTACTACAACCATCACTTTAACGGTAACCGATACCGAAGGAGGTATAACCATACGTACTTTCTTAGTCCACGTACCCGAAAATAACCTTACTACCAGTACAGGAAATACTACCGCTATATCTAATGGCGATTCTGTAATCATAGATGCCGATGTGGAAGTGCTTACTAGTGCTAATGTGTTCACCACTGAAGTACAGATAAGCGAAGGTTTTGCAACGGGCGACGTATTGACTTACCTTGGCACATTACCTTATGGCGTTACCCAAAACTATGCTGCAGCATCTGGCACACTTTCCTTTACAGGAGCGTTGACCTCTATACAACTGCAAAGCATCTTTAGCGAAGTACGCTTCCAAACAAGCAGCGCAAGCACCACTAACAGAACCATTGCTTTTCGAGTTCAAGATGCGCCTTGTGGTCCTATGGCAGCTGAAAAAACGGTGGAAGTACTTTTAAGCTCTGTGCCGATATTAAGTAACCTGCCAAACAACATCACCAACTGTGTACAAACCACAGATGCCATACCGTTTCTGCTTACCGACGCACTTATCCCAACAGAAGCGATTGTGCTTACTGCTAGCTCTTCCAATACCTATGTAGTCTCTAATGATAATATCCTTTTTGGAGGTTCTGGTGAAAACCGAAGCCTTACCGTAACGCCTTCCCAATCGGGAAATACCACCATTACCATCACCGCAACAAATACCTTTGGAAACAGCACCTCTGCAAACATAACGATATCTTTTGAAGATACTCTTGCTCCTTCCCTAGCTGCTTTAGAAAATCAAATGGTTTCTACCAACATAGGAGATTGCAGCTATACCCAACCCAACACTAATTGGGATGCATCGTTTACAGACAACTGTAGTGCAACTGCTTCGTATATCTTAACAGGAGCCACACAAGGCAGCGGAATTACTTTAGAAGGCGTGGCCTTTGAACAAGGAGAAACGAATGTACTATGGATCGTTACCGATACCGCAGGCAATACCACTACAGCATCTTTTACGGTATTTGTAGAAGATACCGAAGTACCCATATTAAGTACCATTGAAAATATAGAGCTAGATGTCACCGATGATTCCAACGTATATACCCATAACGGCACCCATTGGGATGCTGAATTCTCAGACAACTGCCAAGCAACAGCAGCCTATATCCTTTCAGGCAATACCATAGGCACAGGTACTACCTTAGATGGTGTGGTTTTT
Organism: Bacteroidetes bacterium HGW-Bacteroidetes-4; assembly: GCA_002840905.1. Classification (GTDB taxonomy): domain Bacteria; phylum Bacteroidota; class Bacteroidia; order Bacteroidales; family SZUA-534; genus GWE2-40-63. The sequence goes on from PHDD01000041.1 coordinate 5,547, forward strand.
AGAATAGGCACAACCACTGTAACCTGGAAAGCCATAGATACCCAAGGTAATGTAGCATCATCTTCCTTTACAGTAACCATAAACTCTGTATTGGGCAGTAACGACAATCAAACCGACTTTAACGGAATTACCCTATTTCCCAATCCAGCTACGCAAACTATAACAATACATAATCCAAACTTTATTGCCATAGAAAACGTCACTATCTATGATGTTTTAGGACGTTTAGTCCTGCATCAAAACACCAAAGAGACTATAGGAAACAGCAACATAAACCTACAAACCCTTTCAGCAGAAGTATATATGGTAGTTTTAGAAAGCGAAGGAAAACAATTGGTAGTACGATTGGTTAAAAGGTAGTTTTTGATGGCTGACAGCACTTGTCATGTCGAGTGATTTTTATGTAGCGCAGCGAAGCAAGCGAAGTAAAAATGGTATCGAGACATTGTGAGTAAAATAACCAATCTCAATATCTTTAACCGCTATGTTTTAAATTTTTTTTTAGCAAGTACTATCAATTCCTCCATTTTCCCTTCAATCAATGCTTTTTTCTTAGCTCTTGACCATTTTTTTACTTGTTTTTCAAAAGCTATTGCCATTTCAACCTCCGTAAAATCAGCAAAAAATACCATTTCTAAGGGTCTTTTATTATACGTATAACAGCTTTTATAAAAACCTGTTTGATGCTGTATATAACGATTGCTTAGATTACTAGTTATTCCTGTGTAATAGCTACCATCTGAGCATTCTAGAATGTAAACGTAATAGACTTTCATATTATTTAAAAATACTATTTTTTTTTGAATGAAAACAGTCTCGATAAAATTTTATCATAACCAAGCGGTCTCGATACGATGATGCCTTTAGGCTCCCGCCTAAAGACATCACCACTCGACCTGA
>PHDD01000028.1 GCA_002840905.1 Bacteroidetes bacterium HGW-Bacteroidetes-4
CGCTATAAAAAAAACCTACAACTGCGATGTACAAAGAATTTCAAAGAACGTATTTTAATTTATAATGCCCACTAGTGTTGTATTCCAATACCTTGGTGGAAGCTATCAATCCCTGGAATCTGGGAAATGATGGAAGTGCTATAATTACCGGCTTTGAGATTTCGCCAGTAAAAAAAGTAAATCTTTCGTTAAATTATCAGGACTGGCTGGCTTATGCAGAAAATGGTAACGATGAACATTTCATCTATTTTAATTTACAGTTTAAATTTTAAATATTTTCGGGCTTAACCACAAAACTAAAAAGCGATGAAAAAAATCAAGATACTTGCTGCAATAACTATAATACTTAGCATACATGCTTGCAGGAAAAGCGATTATATTTTGCCTGAAAATACCAAAGTAATTAGCGACAAAGGAAGCGGGACCGGAACAACCACCTGGACTAAAGACCTGAATTTACTTTTAGAAGGTTTTGTATTTGTAAACGAAGGACAAACACTAAGTATTGAACCAGGTACCGTTGTTCGTTTTAAAAGCGGCCAGGGTGCAACTGCCAGCGCTTTGATTGTTGCCCGTGGTGGAAAAATTCTGGCCAAAGGTACTAAAGAAGCACCCATAATTTTTACCGCTGAATCTGATAAGTTGGATGGATCCATGTATAATCATAGCCGTGGACTATGGGGCGGACTTATTTTGCTGGGCAATGCTCCCATCAACACCGATTCAGGAACCGATTTTATCGAAGGTATTCCCACTACCGAACCCCGGGGTGAATATGGAGGCCATTTACCCGATGATAACAGCGGTGAACTTTGCTTTGTTTCCATACGCTACCCCGGCACTGCGCTGCATCAGGGTAACGAAATTAACGGACTCACTTTGGGAGGCGTTGGAAACCAAACACTTATTGAAAATGTTGAAATTATTAACAGCGCCGATGACGGGATTGAAGTTTTTGGAGGAACAGTAAATCTTAAAAACATTATCAGTTTCGGGGCTTCCGATGATGCCTTTGATTACGATATGGGATACCAGGGAAACGTACAGTTTTTGCTGGCCATACAAAGCGATTCCAGCGGGCAAAACCTGATTGAAGGCAGTGGTGCACTCGATCCGGTTTATCACAATCCCATCTCAAAGCCTGTATTCTCAAACCTTACGCTAATAGGTGCTGCCAATACTTCAGGAAATATGCTGGTTTTTGATCGTTATGCCGGTGGCATTATAGTAAATTCTATTCTGGTAAACAAAAACAAGGGAGTTGTAGCTGAATATACCAATGCCAGCACTGATAGTTATGCACAGTTTAAAACAGGCCATTTAATTATTGAGAATAACCTGTTCGATGCGGTGGCCGGAAATATAAGCGATAGCATTTTTACACTTTATGGCGCTTCCATTCCACCAGATGCCAAAACCGAGTGGCAGCATTACTTTAACCTGGGAAACAATACTGTGGCGACAAGCGGAGTTGAAATAAATGGAAACAAAATAAACCTTTTTCCTACGCTGGCCAGTGATCAAATTCTATATACATTACCTGATGACTGGTTCGAAACCACTAATTTTAAAGGGGCTTTTGGCACCTACGACTGGACCAAAGATTGGAGCAGTTTCAGCGCCTATTTATTAAACCCGTAAACACACTATATGGATTTTAGCGTTTCTATCAGTCCCGAACTAAAAAGCAAATGCCCGCAAATGGCTCTTGGTACTATTGTATGCACCATCAAAAACTCAGCATACCATGCTGAACTTTGGCAGGAAATTGAAAAAGAATCGACTGCCATCCGTAAACAATACCTCCTGGAAACCATCAAAGACAATCCACAAATTCAGGCCACACGACAGGTGTATTTAGCCTGCGGAAAGAAACCGGGCCGCTACCGCCCCTCGTCGGAAGCATTGATGCGGCGCATTGTAAAAGGCGAAAGTTTATACCAGATAAACACCCTGGTCGATTTGGTTAACCTGATTTCTCTTAAAACGGGTTATTCCATAGGCGGATTCGATGTAAATTACATGCAGGGTAATGTTGAAGCAGGTATTGGCAGAGAAGGAGAGCCTTATGAAGGCATCGGTAAAGGAATTCTTAATATTCACCAGCTTCCGGTTTTGCGCGACGAAAAAGGTGCCATTGGAACACCTACCAGCGACGAAGTGCGAACTGCAATACGCCTGGAGACCACCCATTTTTTTATGAACATTAATGGCTACACCGGAAAGGCCGATTTGGAACCTGCCATTGAATATTCCGTGCTCTTGTTAAAAAAATATGTGAATGCCAGCAATTTGTTGGTAAAGATTGTAGAATAAATAAAAAGCCCCGGAATCTGATATGCCCCCAAATGTTGTGTCCAACTTTGGTGTGCAGTTCAATGCTTCCCGGGCTTTTTAAATTGGTTAAGGCCTTTGCTTAACGAATAATCTCCAAATGTGCCTGGTCGGTAATTTTTTGACAATACCGGCATTTTAATGAGATGTTGCCATTCTTGTCCATCACATCGAAACGGGTGGTGATGGCCTCGTGGTTGGTAATGCATTTGGGATTCATACACTTGGCAATTCCGATAATTTCTTCGGGAACCATTACCTCATTTTTTTCGACCACTTCGTAATCTTTAATAATGTTGAGCTTGGCATGCGGAGCTACCAAAGCAATTTTATTGATATCGCTGTCTTTAAAATAAATGCCCGACACTTTAATGATGGCCTTGCGTCCCAAACGGTCGCTTTTAAAGTTGGTACCAAAAGTCACCTGATTTTCGGTGATTTTATCGAGCCCCAAAATTGAGATTACATTAAACAGGTTGTGGGCAGGAATATGATCGATTACCGTTCCGTTTTGGATGGCACTAACGATGAGTTTCTTATCTTCTTTCATTATTACTCAAATTAAATTTTACAAAAAAGGTACTAGCGCAAACCTAAAATCTTCGACATAATGGCCTGGCGGGTAAACACCCCGTTTAATGCCTGGGGAAAATAGTAGGCTTTGTGGCTGGTATCCACATCGGTGCTTATTTCGTTAACCCTTGGCAGCGGATGCAGCACCCGCAGGTTGTCTTTGGTCCCTTCGAGCATCTTATTCTTAAGAATATACACATTCTTAACTTTTTCGTATTCCAGCGGATCGGCAAAACGTTCGCGTTGTACACGGGTCATGTAAATAATGTCGGAATCTTTAATATTCTCGGCCAGTTCGCTGTATTCGTCATAGGCAATGCCCTTCGATTCAAGAAATAATTTATATTCATCGGGCAGTTTAAGTTCCTCGGGCGAAATGAAGTTGAAGGTTGGATTAAAGTGGCTCATGGCCATTAATAGTGAATGAACGGTACGTCCATATTTCAGGTCGCCCACCAACGATATTTTCAGGTTTTCGAGGGTTCCCTGGGTTTTTTGAATAGAGTATAAGTCGAGCAAACACTGGGTAGGATGCTGATTGGCGCCGTCACCGGCATTGATAACCGGAACCGTGGCTACCTCGCTGGCATAACGTGCACTGCCTTCGAGCGGGTGACGCATCACAATCAGATCGGAGTAGTTACTTACGGTTAAAATGGTGTCTTTTAACGATTCGCCTTTTGAAACACTCGATGACGAGGAATCGGTAAACCCGATAACCCTTCCGCCCAAACGGTTTACGGCACTTTCAAAACTCAGGCGGGTACGTGTCGATGGTTCAAAAAAAAGAGTGGCAACCACTCTTCCTTCTAAAATATTTTGAACCGGATTTTTCTCAAATTCTGAAGCTACGCGTAAAATCTCGAGGTATTCCTCTTTGGTGTAATCGTCGATTGAAACTAAGCTTTTGTTTTTCATTCAGATACAACTTTAGGGTGAGCACAAATTAAATCGGATAAATATAAGCAACCCGGTTCTTTTTATGAATTTTTTATGCTATGGATAAATCTGTTTGTTTTTTTTATCTTTGTAGCTTTCTTTCCTAAATCTACGGATTAAAATTCCAAAATTTAATCCATTTTCCTGCATGAACACCTTATATGGCTGTTTTGGTCTTGAAGAAGTCTGCACAGAAACCCTTTGGTAACTGCGATTATTAATGGAGAACGCAGCTGAACCTAAATTTTATGATGTTGTCTGTAAAGTGAATCCTATTGAAGGTAAAGAAATCGACATTGGAGGTAACGCGTATCCTGCTGAACCTATGGAAAAACCCGCTGTAAGTAAAGAACAAGACATTGACTGTAAAGCGAAGGCTTCTTCACCTGAAACAATTACCGATGGCAGTGAAGCAATGTCAGGTGGCAGTAAAGAGAACGCTGCTGAACCTAAATTATATGACGCTGACTGTAAAGAAAATGAAAATGTAGGAAGAGCGAATACCGCTGAACTTATGTCGAACGCTGCTGCACTTTAATCGGACACCAATGAATGCAAAGAAAATGGGATTGACACTAAAGCGCACGCATCTGAACCTAAGTTATACTATGCTGACAGTAAAGAATAAGCGATTGACTGTAAAGAAATCGACATTGGCTGTAACGCACATCCTGCTGAACTTATGAAAAACCCAAATGTAAGTAAAGCACATAGTATTGACTGCAAAGCGAAGGCTTAAGGCAATTGTTCTAAATCCTGCATTCCAGCAATTGTCATTATCTCAACCATTGTATCAATAATTCTGTAGTATATGGTGTCAGAGCCACAGGGACATCTTCTATATCCTGCTTTTATGAAATCCATAGATTCAAATGCAAATGGCCTCTCGGCAATAATTTCAAAATAGTCAAAAAATGTATTGAAGTATTTGTCAGCTTGAGTAGCACCAAATTTTTTGACTCCAAAATGATGAATGCGAATCAGGTCCTCTTTGGCGGCATTACTTAGTCTGTATTCAGTCATTAAGCTGCGATTTTGACTCTTTTAAAATCTGCTCTTTGGTATCACTTGTAAATCCACTCTTTTCGGAGTTATCCAATTTTGCTCTAATCCAGTCAATCTGAGCCTGCTGTTTCCGCGCCTGTCTAATCAAATCGTTGACCAGTTCACTTTTGCTGGCATATTCCTCACTGTCTATTTGAGCTTTCAACCATTCATCATTTGGTTTAGAGAAAGATATACTTTGTCTTGGCATAATAATTTTTTGATGTAAATTTACACCAAAAGTGAATCAACTACAAATTTTTGTCTGTATTGTTGGCACACAATGGCGCTTAATGCAGTTGCTTTGTTTGTTTCTTTATTTATGTTAAAACTACTACAAAATGTAAATTGAAATTACTGCTTTGCCAAGTAAGATATTGGAGCACGGGGTGGCTATTGTTGCCGTATAGTTGTGAAAAGTCAACGAATAACACTCTTTGCTAGAATATTACAAGCACATCAAAAAACGTAGCTCCTTAATTCATACTTTCCTTTTTCTTTTGTGACCAAAAGAAACAAAAGTCTTTCAAAACCAACGAATTTCGATAAGTACTTACTTACTCTTTGCAAATGCCCCAACTCAAGGTTGTGCCTGTTCGGTTTCGTTCTGAAACTGTATTGCCACTTTACCCTTATCGACAATTCCACACCTGGTTTTGCATGCCCACCGCACCGTGCTAATTAAAATCACTATAAATATTTGAGCTTACCTTATAAGGCTAACCCTCGCTCACAACTTACGAGACAGGTACGCTATCGGGATCAGTTTAACTTAGTCATTTAAGTTCAATTACAAAGCTCAAATTACAGTCTCACTGATTAAACCTTTTCATCAATTCGTAAGCCTTCGACCTCGGCCAGGCGAACGCGTAAGCCTTGTCCTTCGCTTTTTCGGATGGAAAGGGTGATGCGGCAGGTATTGTCGAACTGTTGGTTGCTTTGTTCGGGATTTTCATCCTTAAGAATACGCATTACATCGTTCATTACCGTGTAACCAAAGGCGATGGTAAAACGATCCTGCTCAAAACGTTCTTCGATGGTGTTGTTTTCAATGGCATCGGCGGCTGCCGTGCGGTAAGCATTTATGAGTCCCGATACGCCCAGCTTGGTTCCCCCGAAATAGCGGATAACCACAATCAACACGTTGGTAAGGTTGTAAGAATTCAGCTGACCCAATACGGGTGGACCCGAGGAGTTGGAAGGCTCGCCGTCGTCGCTGCAGCGATATATATCGCCCTGTGTTCCCAATTTAAACGCATACACGTGGTGACGGGCGTCGTAATATTTTTTTCTTAATTCTTTCAGGTGTTCTTTTACTTCATCTTCTGTATTTATCGGAAAGGCAAAGGCCAGAAATTTACTTCCTTTTTCTTTGTAACTGCCTTCGGATGTTGAAGCCAGGGTTCTGAACCGGTCGGTAACTGTTTCGTCCATAGGCTTACAATTTTAATGGGTGTCGGGCAAAACCAATTTGAATGCAAAGTTTTCGCCCGAATAGTAGTCGTAAGTTAAGCGGCCTCCGTTTTTAGCGCTCCATTTTTTACAGAAATGAAAAATCAGGGGGTGTGCCTGGCAATCGACGGGTTTATCGGTTTCATACACTAAGCCTCCACGGAAAACCCGTTGCATGTATTCCAATTGTTTTGCATCGCCCTCACCCTCGACAAAAATCAACATGTCATTACCTTCCTGCTGGTAACTTATGGTCACCTTCTTTCCTTTTTTTGAACCGTTTATCACCAGAATTAGCATTTTGCGCAACACGGCTGTAAACGTTAAATAATCGACAAAAACCGGAAGTGACGCTTTTCGTTGTATCACTATAATACCTTTTTTTGAAGCAGCAAAAGCTACCTGCTGAATAGCGGCCGAACAGAGCTCTGATAATTCGAGCCATTCGGGTTTAAATTCCAATTCCTCGAAAGGTAAGGACCCCTGTTTTACCATGGTTTGAAGCGAGATACCCGTGGCATCGACTGCTTTCAGCAACACTTCGCCATAGCGGCTTCTCACTTCGGGGGAAAGAACATCCTCATTTCGTACAATAAATTCGAGAGAAGTTTTAAAGGTTTCCAAACTTTTTTGTGCGGTGTTTTCCATGCGCTCCACTATCCGGTTCTTAAATCCTTCAACCAACTCGGTATGTTCCAGTGCTTCAAAAAGTTTTTGTTGCATCATTACATTTTGGGCTTTTACCTGCGAATTATCGGCCAACGAGCGGGTAAGCTGCGACAGGAACAAAAACAATCCGGCTACCGTACCCGAAATTACAATAAAAAAGAAACCCAGGTTTTGCTGTAGGTAAAGGTGGTTTGTTTTAAAGGCCAGAAAAACCAGAAAAAAATAATAAACCGAACCAAATACAAAAACATGCCAGCGACCGGCTACCATACCCAAAGTAATTAAGAGCAAGGGAATGAAAAAAGCATTACGCATCAGGTGAAGCATAAAGTCGCCGGGTATCCGGTTCAGTAGAAAGATAAAAATAATGTTGGCCAGCGTTCCATAAATAATAACCGCAATAGCAAGCGATAAATCAGTACGCTTTAGCCAGAATAACCCATAAAAAAGAGTGGCCAGGCCAAAGAGTATTCCGTTCGACCATTTGTAGGCCAGGAATTCCGGCTCCCAATAAAAAAAAGCATCGTAGCCGGCACCCAGTATTACTAACACGGCGGTGATATTAAATACCAGCCTCCGCTCGCTATAAATTAAAGCTAAAGGTGAAGTTCCCATAATGCCATCAGATAAAAACCTTTATCATACCTAACAAAACCAATAAACTCAACAACAAACCCACCCAGTTAATAAGCGAAAAACGCTCGCGGAACAGTACAAAAGCCATAATAACCGAAAGTACCACAATACCAATATTGTTGATGCCAAAAACAAGTGAATTATTAAACTTAAGATCGTTGAGTGCATTAATTAAAAAATACATGGAACCAAAATTTGCTGCACCCAGCACAGCACCCGAAATCCATACCTTCCACGACAATAACAAACGCCGTTGATTGCGTGAGTACAACAAAGCGCCAATACCCAGTAACCCGGCCACGGTAAAATTCACTCCGCTAAAGAGCGATGAGTCGGCAGCCGTTCCAATGTAATGGTACTGGCTGTATTTAATGAGCGAATCGAGTAAACCCAAACCCACAAAAATAGCCACAGGCAATATTACATGGTGGGTTCGTTCTGACTTCAGGTTGTTTGGCTTCACCACAAGAAACACCGCAATTACTGCAGTACTAATTAAAACCAGTTTGGTAAGAGAAAAACTGTCGTTTACATCGTACAACAAGCTGAAAAGTACGGGAATTACAAACGACATTTTTGCAGCAATACTGGTTACGGCTATGCCTGCTTTTTGGGTTGAACTGCCAATCAGGTAAAAATTTACAATGAGCAAAACCCCGATAACCACCGAAAAAATTATCCAGGGTGGCAACGATGAAACCAGTGGCAGCGGGTTTGAACCATTTAAGGCAAACCCCAGTACCGAGGCCATCAGGTAATTCACCACAATGGGCGGAAAAAGCGGTATCCGGCGCTTTTCGATGATTTTAAATACAAATAGAATAAGGGTCGAGGATAGAATACTCAGAATTAAACTAATCATGCTTTCCGTATTAATGGGCTGAAATTACTATCTTTTACCGACACTACAAAAAAATACCTGTAAGCCTATAAGTAAAATCAAAATAAACTATATAAACTAATTAGTTACTGATTCATCTACAAATTAACGACTATTATATCAGTAATTAGCAAATTGACAGTTATTATAAACTATTTTCAACTAAAATTCTTAGCTATTTTTCCTAAATGTTCATTTTTTACTAAATTCACCCAATCAATTTACCAAACCAAGATGGAAAACCTATATACCACCCTTGACACTTTAGTTAAAAACGGAACTCCTGCTGCCCTGTGCACGCTTGTTGAATCGTCAGGATCCACACCACGTAAAGCGGGGAGCAAAATGATAGTATTACACGATAAAACCATTGTGGGAACCATCGGAGGCGGCAACCTGGAGAACCTGGTGATTCAGGAAGCGGTTAAATGTATTGATGCAAATAAAACCAGTTTGTACCATTTTAATCTCGATGCCGATGCCGGCATGTCGTGCGGAGGAAACGCCAGCGTATTTATTGAGCCGGTGGCCACCCAAAAGAAACTCCTGATTTTTGGCGCCGGGCATATTGGTTCATTCCTGGCAAAAATGGCGGTAATGCTCGATTTTTCAGTAACCCTGATTGATGAACGCCCTGAGATTTTTAAAGAAGATTTACCCTCATCCATCCGGAAAATAATTAAACCCCATGTAGAAGCCATTGCCGAACTTAATACCGATTTAAACACCTACGTTTGTGTAATTACCCACAAACACGACTACGATAAAGAAATTATTGCTTCACTGGGAACCCTTAACTTAGGTTTCCTGGGAATGATAGGCAGTAAGCGTAAAATTCTTACCATCAGTAAAGCACTTAGCGAGAAAAACATACTCACTGCCGAACAACTCGAAAAAATTAACTGGCCGTTGGGCGTAGGCATTGCCTGCCAAACCCCTGAAGAAATTGCCGTATCGGTTCTGGCCAAGCTTGTTGATACACGAAACAGCATTTAATATTAAAATATGCAACGAAACTACATAGAATTTCTCCTCGATGAAAGCTTACACAAAATAAGCTGGGACAGCAATCAAAAGCTAAAACCCACCACTACCCTGCTCCAGTACCTTCGCTCCCTGCCCAATCATAAGGGAACCAAAGAAGGCTGTGCCGAAGGCGATTGCGGAGCCTGTACCGTGGTTGTGGCCACGCTCAACAACCAAAACCAATTAAGTTATAAAGCGGTAAATTCCTGCCTTATTTTCCTTCCGCAAATACACGGCAAACAAATAATTACCGTCGAAAACTTAAGTCAGGGACAACGGCTGCATCCGGTTCAGTTATCGATGGTTAGCATGGATGCTAGTCAATGCGGATTTTGCACACCGGGATTCATCATGTCGCTGTTTGCCCTTTACAAAGAACCCGGCACCAGCACCGATAAAGATATACAATATGCGCTGGCCGGAAATTTATGCCGTTGTACCGGATACCAGTCCATTTTAAACGCAGCCCGTGTAGCTCTTAAAAACAAAGGCAGGGACAAATTTTCGGAAAAAGAAGCAGAAACCATCGAGTTGCTTAAACAAATAAACCGCGAACCGGCTTTGTTTTCAACGGAACAACAACACTATTTTCAACCAACGCATTGTTCCGATGCCCTCGAACTCAAACAAAAATATTCCAACGCCCTGCTGATTTCGGGCAACAGCGATATCGGACTTAAAGTAACCAAAAAAAATGAACTGCTTCCGTTGATTATTGATCTGTCAGAAATTCAGGAATTGAATAAAATTATCGCATTACCTCAGGGAGTGTATATAGGAAGTAACACTTCTTTAAACCAGATAAAAAACGAATTGAAAGAAAGCTATCCCGCCCTTCATAAAATATTGGCCGTATTTGGGTCGAAACAAATAAGGGAAGTGGCCACTTTAGGCGGAAATATTAGTTCAGCTTCGCCCATTGGTGATACCCTTCCGGTGCTGATGGCTTATAATGCCCAGGTAATTCTGCGCTCAGTTTCGGGCAAACGCAACCTGATGCTATCGGACTTTATCACCAGCTATCGAAAAACACAACTGCGCCCTGACGAGATAATTGAACAGGTTTTTATTCCCAAACCCGAAGAAAACCGTTTTTATGATGTTGAAAAAATTTCGAAACGCACCGATTTAGACATTTCAACCGTATCAGCAGCCCTGCAACTCAAAATCGAGAACAAACAGATAAAATCCATTCAGTTGTATTTTGGTGGCATGGCTTCATATACTCAAACGGCTAACCATACACAGGATTTTTTGAAAGGAAAACCCTGGACCATTGACACACTAACCCAAGCAGGAGCTTACCTGGAAAAAGACTTTGCTCCCATTTCTGATGCCCGTGCCCAAGCTGAGGGCCGCATGCTTTTTGCAAAAAACCTCCTGCTGAAATTCTGGCAAAACCATCAAAAAAACCAGCACCATGACTAAAAAGGTAGTACACGAAAGCAGCTCGATGCATGTTACCGGCAAAGCTCAGTATATTGATGATATGTTACTGCCCGAAAATGCGCTAACCGGGTATGTAGTAACCAGCCAAATAGCTCATGGACGACTTATGGGTTTTAATCTGGATGAAGCAAAAAATACACCGGGAGTACATGCCGTACTTTGCTACCGCGATATTCCGGGAACCAATCAAATGGGTGCCATTGCCCACGACGAAACCACACTTGTAGAACATACCATTCAGTTTATCGGACAGGCCTTGTTTCTGATAGCTGCTGTTGACGAAGAAACAGCAAAACTGGCGGCATCGAAAATAACCACCGAAATTGAAGAACTGGAGCCTGTTGTTACTATTGAACAGGCAATGGAAAAAGGCTTGCAGTTAAATCCGCCTGTTGTAATGCAACGCGGCGATTGCGAAAGTGCACTGGCACAAAGCCAACAGGTAATTGAAGCTACAATTACCAGTGGAGCTCAGGAACACTGGTATTTAGAAACCCAGGTAGCTGTTGCCCAACCCCTTGAATTGAACGACATGAAAGTGTACAGTTCTACCCAGCACCCTACCGAAACCCAGGCACTTATTGCCGAAGCGCTATATATCGGAAGGCATCAGGTAGAAGTGGAAACCCGCCGGCTGGGTGGCGCTTTTGGCGGTAAAGAAACCCAGGCCAACATGGTAGCTATTTGGGCTTCACTTTTGGCTCAGGCCACGCAACGTACCGTTAAAATCCGTTTGTTTCGCGACGATGACCAACAAATGACCGGAAAGCGACATCCCTTTCTTACTAAATTTAAGGTGGGATTTACTAAAGAAGGAAAAATTACGGCTTACCGGGTTTCCTTCAACGCCAATGCCGGCTATTCCACCGATTTAAGCATGGCTATTCTGGCACGTGCCCGGACTCATGCCGAAAATGCCTATTTTATTCCCGATATTTATATAGAATCGACCGCCTGGCGTACTAACCTGCCTTCGAACACCGCGTTTCGCGGATTTGGAGGTCCGCAGGGCATTCACGCCATTGAAGAAGCCATTGAACGTATTGCTCAGTTTTTGGGTAAAGATGCAGCAGAAATCCGTTACCTGAATTTTTATCAAAAAGAGATTAATAACACCACCCCTTATGGTGAACTAATTGAAAATAACCACCTGGAAACCATCTGGAACAAGATTACCAAAACTTCGGATTACACCAAACGCAAAAGTCAGGTAGATGCTTTTAACCAGACTTCGCAGTTTGTTAAACGGGGAATTTCACTTACCCCTGTTAAATTCGGCATCTCGTTCAACACTCCATTTTTAAATCAGGCCGGCGCTTTGGTAAATATTTATACCGATGGTTCCGTAGTAGTACATCATGGTGGAATAGAAATGGGTCAGGGACTTTACACCAAGATGGCTCAAGTAGTATCGGAAGAATTGGGTGTTCCTTTCGACAAAATACGTGTGGTAGCCACCTCCACCCAAAACATTCCGAATACTTCGGCTACAGCGGCCTCGTCGGGAACCGATTTAAATGGCATGGCAGTGAAAAATGCTACCGACCAGTTGAAAGATCGAATCTCCAAATTTCTGGCAACATACTGGACCAACGAATCAAAACACACAATTAACCAGGAAGATATTCTGTTTGAAAACAACGATGTTTTGGTAGCCAACCAACCTGAACTTCAACTCTCATTTACCGAAACGGTTAATTTACTTTACCAAAACCGTATTAACCTGAGTGCAAGGGGCTTTTACAGCACACCCAATTTGTACTTTGATAAGGCCACCCAACAAGGCCGACCGTTTCATTATTTTGTATTTGGCATGGCTGTTTCGGAGGTTGAACTGGACGTGTTAACCGGGAAACATCGGATTTTGCAAACCGATATACTGCACGACACCGGCCTGTCGATTAACGAAAACCTGGATATTGGCCAAATTGAAGGAGCTTTTATACAAGGACTTGGCTGGTGTACCACCGAGGAAATTAAATGGGACAATAAGGGGCGCATGCTGAATCACTCGCCCGACACCTATAAAATTCCCGGCATTCGCGATATTCCGGAAATATTCAGGGTTTCGTTGTTGGATAACGCCCCCAACCCCAATACCATAAAGCAAAGCAAAGCCGTGGGCGAACCACCGTTTATTCATGCTTTTTCGGTATTCTTTGCCATTAAATATGCAGTGGCCGCTGTGAAAAATCACAAAGTTTATCCGGAGTTAAACATTCCGGCAACCCATGAGAAAATTGTAATGGCTATTGAAAAATTAAAGCAAGAATAAAAAATATTGGTTTCTAAAGCATGATTATAAATTTTGGCCTGTTTGCCTTAATGTAAATTATCCATTGTTTTTTGTTCCGCCATTTCGTACCTTTCACACCGAATAGCATTTTGTAAATTCAAATAAACAATTTTGGGACGATGATGCGAGCACTTTGGTTTTTGGGAGTAATGCTACTCTTTTGGGGATGCGCTGAAATGGGCAATGAAAATCCGATGGACGATGAAACCCTTGTGATTGATTATTTAGCTACTAATAATATTGCAGCCTACCACTATGCTGAAGGATTGTATTTCCAAATAACAAAATTAGGAACGCAGAAAAAGTACCCAAATCCACATGCCATTGTAACTGTTAAATATACAGGATATTTAGCCGATGGAACCATTTTCGACAGCAGCAAAGACAAATTTATTACCATTCCCCTGGCCGATTGTATTGAAGGATGGAAATTAGGAATTCCCTTGTTTACAAAAGGCAGCAGTGGTCGTATATTTATTCCTCCATCACTGGGTTATAATGGATTTGCATTACCAAATGTTCCCGCAAATAGTATCTTAATTTACAGCATCGAACTAAAAGATTTTATAAACCAATAATTAAATTTCACACGTTATTCCATTAAATTTAAAGCCAGTCGAGAAACTATAAAATACGCCTGAATTTTATTACTTTTGAAAATAAAAAATGGTGCGTTTTTCGGTAATTATAGTATTTTTTATACTTTCCCTTTCAGGAAATGGACATCCCTTACATCTTAGCATTACCAACATCGACTGTAAAAATGATTCATTACAAATTTCCATTCGCCTATATACGAACAATCATTCAAATGCTTTAACTCATTATTTTAATTTTAATGAAGCTCATTCAGATAAGGTATCAGATTCAACACTCTCGGCTCTAAATTATTTGTTATCGCATTTTGAACTAATGGCAAACAAGCAAAACTGTCAACTCCGGTTTTCACATCAGCAACACGATGAATTATCGGTTTGGTATTTTTTTTCAGGCACTTTTCCAAAAAACTGGAATCAGATAATTCTTAAAAACACGCTACTAACAGACATTTTTAACGACCAAAAAAATCTTGTTATTGTAAACATGAATAATACAGAACAAGGTTTTGAATTTGATGCTATAACAACCCAGATGATGATTTTACAAAAAACTGCTGAACCCCATGATAAATAAAATTATCCTCACAGCAGTTTTGGTATTTGCTGCATCCGGAATTTATGCAACGCACAACCGTGCAGGTGAAATTACCTATAAACAGGTTTCAACCTATACTTTTGAATTTACCATTACCACCTTTACCAATACAAAGGTTACTTCCAACGGGCAACCACCTGCCGATCGCAATAAGCTAACCATTCAATGGGGTGACGGTACTTTATCAGAACTTGACCGGGTTGGAAAATATGATCTAGGCGATTTTTATCAGAAGAATATTTACATAGGACAACACACTTTTTTAGGGCCCGGAACTTTTGAAATTGTGGTTGAAGATCCGAACCGAAACGAAGGCGTACAAAACATACCCAATTCGGTGCTAACTGTTTTTTCAATTAAAACCATTTTGCAAATAAATCCAACACTTGGATTCAACAATACACCCATTTTATTGAATCCTCCGGTTGATAAAGCTGCTGTCGGGCAAATCTTTATTCATAATCCTTCAGCTTTCGACCCCGATGGCGATAGCCTTTCGTATGAAATGGCCATTTGTACCGGTGAAAATGGGGAGCCTATTGAAAATTACCAGTTCCCTCCATCGAGTAATAAACCCATTTATATTGAAGAAGCATCGGGCAATCTGATTTGGGACAGTCCTACAGAACCCGGGGCGTACAATGTTGCTTTTCATATTTATGAATGGCGGCAGGGCTATAAAATCGGGCGTCTTACCCGCGACATGCAAATTGAAGTTTACGAAACCGATAATCAGGCACCAAAAATTGACAGTTTACCAACCGTTTGCATTACTGCCGGTACAACGCTGAGTTTGCTGGTTACAGCTCACGATTCAGATGATGAATTACTTACGCTTACAGCAACTGGAGGTATTTTTAATCTCGACGAACCAGCCCTGTTTACTTCTGAAAGCGATTCGGGTACAGTTAACGGTTTGCTTGAATGGACTCCCCAATGCACCGATGTCAGACTTCAGCCTTACACCGTGGTATTCAAAGCAAGCGATAACAACAGCGAGGTTAATCTGGTCGATATTTTAAGTGTCGACATTCAGGTAATTGCTCCGGCTCCAAAAAATTTACAATTAAGTCCAACAAATAATTCCATAACGCTGAATTGGGATTCGTACGCCTGTTCAAACAACAAGGGATATTCAATTTATCGGAGCATAACACCCTTTGATTTTACCCCGGATTCCTGCGAAACCGGAGTTCCCGTTTATACCGGATTTACAAAAATAAAAGAATTGTTATCGCCCGGGGATACCCAATTTATCGATAACAACAACAATAAAGGACTCAATCAGGGCTATACCTATTGCTACCTGATAACTGCTATGTTCAATAATGATGTGGAAAGTAAAGCCAGCAACGAAGTTTGCACCGAACTGGTACGCGGAGTACCTATTATTACACATGTAAGCGTTATAAAACACGACTCCATCGATGGTGAAGTATGGGTACAATGGTCAAAACCTCTTGATCTGGATACCATTAAATTTCCCGGCCCACATAAATACCTGATAAAGCGCGCTACTGGAATCTGGGGAAGCAATTACCAGCTAATTGATTCCTTAAACAACCTTAACGATACTATTTACAGAGATACAGCAATAAATACCCTAAACACCGGATATTCGTATCAAGTTGAAATTCATAACCCGAATGGATTAACCGAATGGCCCATGACAGCCAGCAGCATTTTTCCAAAGATTGAGGCTTCTAACAAAACACTGCAAATAACTTTTGAGCAAAACACGCCATGGACTAACTATCAATACACTGTATATCGGCAAAATCAAGAAACTAAAACTTTCGACAGTATTGGCTTAACACATAACCCGACTTTTGTTGATTTTCCCTTACAAAACGAAACGCTTTATACCTACCGAATCACCTCATACGGAAAATACGATTTGCCGGGAATTTACCAACCGCTGATTAACCATTCACATACAAATTCAGGAATACCTATCGATACCGTTCCTCCGTTTGCTCCGGTTTTGAATGTAATATCGGACTGTTACAACTTTTACAATATGCTGCAATGGCAAATACTTGATGACATTAATACAATTCGCAAGTACAACATTTATTTTAGCTCGGATTCCGATTCAGAATATTTATTGATCGATTCTGTAGTAAATCATGACACCCTGCATTACCGACATTATGCCGGTAATAATCCAACCGGATGTTACAGGGTTACTGCAGTCGATTCGAATTTTAATGAAAGTACTTATTCAAATTGGGTTTGTGTTGATCAATGCTCGTATTACGAACTGCCCAATGTATTTACTCCCAACAACGACGGTTCGAATGATATTTTTATACCGCTTACCCCACCTGAAGTTGTTGCAAAATTTATTGATAAAATCGATTTAAAAATATATTCCCGTTGGGGAAATCTGGTATTTTCTACAGCAAATCCACAAATTGAATGGGATGGAAAAGCCAACAATTCGAACAACTTGGTATTGCCGGGAGTATATTATTATGTTTGCGATGTTTACGAAAAACGTATTTCAGGAATCGAACACCGGGTTTTAACCGGATTTGTGCATATTTTCCACAACGACGAAAAAGTTTCGCCTGAATAAATTAATGAATAATGAAAAACGCTAAATACCTATTCATAGTTCTTCTTTTTGGGCTTACAAATAAGATGCTTGCCCAGGAAAGTGCAAACAACAATACACTGCTTATTACGAAAGCTTACAATCAAAGCAAACAAGCCCATAAAGTTTTGGATCTTCTCGACCAGGCCAATCAGGAACTGTCGCCCGATTTGCTCTATGAAAAAGGCAAAGCCTATTATCAAACAGGAAATATCAAAGAAGCCGCCAATTGTTTTTATCAGCTAAATGAAAAAGAACCAAACAAAGCCGCACTTGAACTGGCCCGTTGTTATGCTCTTTTAAATAAACCTGATTTTGCCTGCAACCAAATTGAAGTACATTTGAAACAAAAAGAACGTTTAATGCAACATCAAATAAAATCGGATACAGCTTTTCGTCGGATTGAAACCAACGAATGCTGGATTGCGCTTTGGAAAACCGACTGGTACAACAAATACGAATTAATGTATGAAGATGCTTTGTACGAATTCAACAATCAACGTTACGAGGAAGCTCTGAACATAATAAACGAACTTATTCAAATAAGAAAAACCCAGTATCAGGCCTATGGTTTAAAAGCACAAATCTACCAAAGCTTAGGTGAATATCAACTCGGATTAAATACCATTGAACAAGCTGTTAATATTCGGCCAAAAAATGCCGAATTCCATGCCATTAAAGCCCAACTGGAATTACACTTACACAAAGCTGCAAAAGCACTTAAAAGCATCGATAAAGCCCTGCAACTCGACAATACCCAAATAGACTATTATTTCATAAAAACAAAGGCCCTTGCTGAAAAAGACAAAACAAAGCAAGCCTTTGAGTCCATAAACTTTTTAACAGAAATTTATCCTGAAACCAAAGTGTTTGTTCTGGCTTCTGCCATTTATTCCAAGGCCAACGAATACCAAATGGCCATAAAAGCTATGAATAAATGTATTGCCATGGAAAAATACAACCACGAGTTTTATAAAAAACGTGGCGACTTGTATTTAACTACCAAACTTTACGATTTTGCTATTAAAGATTATACCATGTGCCTTGATTTTACCCCTTACAATGGCGAACTTTTTTATAAACGAGGTATTGCCAGGCTGGCTTTAAATCAGAACAATGAGGCCTGCTCCGATTTTAACAAAGCCTATTATTATCAGTACATGGAAGCTTACGAATACCTTTTGGTACATTGTAAAAATAATAATCAAAACTAATTGAAAACCTCTTTTTTTTGAGGGAGCAACGACATTGTTCTAAAAAAATATTATAATCACGTCTGTGTATAATGTTTGTTTTTTTAGTTTTTATAGTATATTTAACGTTTAAAACCTAAAGCTATATGGACAATACATTTATTAATGAGCAATGGAAACCATTGCCTCCTGAGTTTTTTGACGATAAAGAAAGAGTGGAAATTTCCAATTTTGGAAGGTTAAGAAAGCTAAAAAAAAATGAGTTTAAAATTGTGGTGCCATCAAAAATCAAAGGCTACCCAATTGTAAATATTAAACTACCCAATGGCAAACGGACCACCAAATACATTCACAAGCTGGTTGGCATGTTGTTTCTTCCGGGTCAGGGGCCCAAACAAACCTTTGTGGTTCATCTCGATTATAATAAAGAAAACAACCATGTAAAAAACCTCAAGTGGGTTGATCGGGTTGAACTGGTATCGCATCAGTATAAAAACCCCGAATACAAAAAAGGCATAGTTCGCTATTCCAAACTTACCGAAACCGATGTTATCCGGCTAAAGAAAAAACTTAAACGCGGAAAAAACCCCCTTTATAAAATTGCCAAAGAATTTGGAATTACCCATACGCAGCTTAATCGCATCCGTAAAGGTGAAAACTGGGGCCACATAACCATCGATTAAAAAAACTGTAAAGCAAAATCTTATTCATTATTTGGGCTGCGAATCAATTACAAAATTTGCCGGATAATGTTTTGTGCTATTTTTTAACCAGACTGATATGATAAAACCATGGCCACCATTTTCCGGTTACAATTAATTGGTCAGAATCAGGATTATAGGCAATACCATTTAGGACATCAACCGGTTGGGAAAGGTTTTTCTTATTTAGCAGATTCGATAAATCGAGACGCTTAGTCACCTTACCCGTTACAGGGTTGATAGCAACAATAAAATCGCTACCATATACATTGGCAAAGATTTCTCCTTTAATGTATTCCAACTCATTCAGATTTTTGATCGGCCCCTGGTTATCATATACCTGAATGCGTCGGATTTCCTGAATATATTCGGTATCGAGAAAATAAATTATTTCAGAACCATCGCTCATTATTAACTCCTTGCCATTATTTGTCAATCCCCATCCTTCGGTGGGATAACTAAATTCATACAATAAATCGAAGGTGCTTTTGTTGTAGACAAAACCCACCTGATTTTGCCAGCTTAGTTGGTAAATTTTATTACCCATCAGGGTTATACCTTCGCCAAACACATCGTTCGGAAGGTTTACGCTTTGTACAACGCCTCCATTTTCCAGATTGAGTTTAAATAGCTTTGATTCGCCATATTGACCAGTTCCTTCATATAAAAAACCTTCGGAAAACTCCAGTCCTTGGGTAAACGAACGGACATTGTGCGGATATCTTTTTTCAACTTTATAAGAGTAGTTAACTGGTGGTATGTCGGAATTAAAAACCAATGCTAAGGTTTTTGAGGTCTGAAGCGAATCACCCCAATAGAAAGTGAGGTTCGAGTTATTTTTCCCCAGTTGAAACGGTGCATTGATGAATTGCAAGGTTGTACTTTGGGGAAAAAGAGTTTTCCAATATATTGAATTTATGCTCATCCGGATGGAATCGGGTAAAGTCTCAAGGCTTGTTTTAAACTGAATATTTACCGGTTCACCAATTACCTGAATGGATTCTGAAACCGTTAAATCAACAGGAATGCTCCTTTTTATATTTTGTGTGCTCGTAAGATTTTGATTTTTATGCACCTTCTCTTTTTTCGTTGTGCTCGTAGCACATGAAAAAACAAACAAAAGGCTCAACAATAAAATAAAAAGATGCCTCATAAGTTTTTAATTTTGGCGAAAATACAAATACTTTTCTTAAAGCAAAAACCCTGCTTTGTAATCAAAAGCTGACATCGCACCCGCCATAATAAAAAAAACCGCCCAAAAAAATTAGACGGTTTTCCATAATTTACCAATCTGTTTTATTACCAACTGGTAGTAATATCCTGGTTATACATTTTATAAATACTTTTCTCTCCGGTTTTCACCGATTTGTAATGAATGGTTCCTTTTATCATGGGATATTTCTTTGCGGCATAAACATCCTTGGCTAAAGCCTGATCAATCTGTAGCTTCAAATCGTGTTTGCCTTCGCCCGAAAACTCCTGATTCAAATTATCGATAATCACAGGAGCTTCGTTACCAAAATTCAAAATTACTTTTTCAATAATAAAAGGCGTAGAGTATTTCGATGTCAACGGGATATTGCAATTTACCCCCGCTATTTCAGTTCCCAGATCGTTTCCTCCGCTTAAATTAATAGCGTTGTTCACAAAAATGTCAATCTTTTCAGCATTGATATTAAAGTAGAAAGTACTGGAGGCCTTACCATACGCCGTTAAAAACTCAGCAACAATACTGTTGTCCGGATCTTCGTAACACTCATCATAAGTATAGCTTACCACCCACTCACGGCCTTTACTCCGAACATCGGTTATCTTGGCACAATTCGAACGTATTTTTGGTTTGCGGCTGGTGGTAACTACCCGGTCACCAATACGTAGCGACATGCGAACTTCGCCCAAAGTATTGTTAATGGTTTCAACCGAAACATTTTTCATCATATCTTTTAGTTTGGCAATGCCAACATTGGCTTTGTCTCTGCGGGGATCCACATCAATAAACCCTTCGCTCAAAGCCTTAAGTTCCTTTTCTGTCTGACTCATTTCTTCCAAGCTCTCCATCACATCAATCTTGGCAAGCAGGCCTTCCAATTGTTCTGTTAAAGCGCGGTCAGCTTTCTCGAACTCCATAATCAGCATTTTAAGCTGCGCCTGCGAAAACGGGTACTTCATGTGGTAGTAATATTTCAAACCTGCCGGTTCTTCAACTTGCTCCCAATAAAAAGCTTCTACATTAGTAAGGGAAATTCCTTTTATATAAGGAATATCAGCCGCACGGGTTTTAGTGGCTGTTTGAAAACTTTCGGCGTATTGCGAATTGTTGTTTTGTGTTTGCTCGCTGCGGAAATATTCGCTACTGGTTTGAATGTTTTCGGCAACAGAGCTGATAATTTGTTCTTTTACTTTTGCCAGGCATTTTTGCTGGGCATCTTCGAGCCCGGTACTTGATGCAACGGCTATTACATATCCTTTTTCAAGGCCATTCACCCAGGCGGGTTGTTTGCGCTCGCTGCTTTCTTTTACTTTTCGTTTTTGCGCCTGACACTCGTTTACCGTGGCAACAGTAAGTGAAAACATCAGAGCAAATAACATAATTATACTTTTCATTGTGTCTGAATTAAATGGGTTGAATCGAATTTTCTACGAATAAAGATACATTATTTTTAACATTTGTAAAGGTATCTTCTGTTAAAAAAAAATCAGCAACATGGGTTGCTGATTTTTTATCTTTCGATTTAAATACTAATATTCAGCATCTAAATTTTTCATTTCTTCGTCGAATTTCTCACGGAATTTCTCACGATCGTACATTACTTCCAGTTTTTTGTCTCTGGAAATACCTTTGTCGATACCGTTGTAGATAACATCTTTGCTCACTTCAAGAGCCATAAAAGTTTCATAACCTCCACCTTCGGCTTCAAAAGTTTTTTCGCAAATAATGGTTACATCGGCCAACTGTTGGTTTACTACGTCGCGGGTCATGTTTTCAAAAGTTTGTGAAAACTCAGAAGCACCCCCAGCGTCCATTTCGTTAGCATAGCGCTCTGTTACAGACTTAATTTTAGAGCCAATTAACGAAGCCAAACGAGCTTTAGTTAAGGTAAGGGCTTTTTCGCGCGACATAGCCATATCAGAACTTTTTCCCACATTACTTGCACGGAAAAATTCTGCATCTGAACGTCCTTTATCGGCACACGGAATAGTTATTTCCTGACGACCTTTTGCCAAGTCCTTAGTACCTCCGCATGATGTTAGCGTTGCAACTGCAGCTACTGCTAAAATAAAAAATGCTACTTTTTTCATAATGTTAAAAATTTTGATAGATAAATCGATTAAAACAAATTTCAATAATATATTTCAATTTTACAAGTACAAGATGATGATAATATAAAAAGGTTGCTTTACTTTTTTTTTACAATATAAAAAAAATTATGTCAACTCTGTTGTATAGCACCAAATGTATTGTTAAATTTGATTCGTTGAATAACCTATAAATTTTATTATCAATGAAAAAACTACGTTTTTGGAGTCTCGCCTTAGTTGCGTTAGCCTTTGTAACTTTGTATTCATGCAATACAAGTGGAAAAAAAGAAGTTAAAGAAGAAGTGGTTGAAGAAGTAGTAGAAGAAGCTGCAACCGAAGAAGTTGTTGCTGACACCGTTGCTACTGAAGAAACCGTTGAAGAAGTTGTTGAAGAATCTGTAGAATAGATTCTTTGGGTGTTTAAAAGAGGGGGCAGTTTTCACTAATTGCCCTTTTTTTATTTTCCCGGTATCATTAGGCAGCTATCGCCATAACTCAAAAAGCGAAAATCGTTTGCCAGGGCAAAATCGTAAACCTTAACCCAATCGGCACCAATAAAAGCTCCTATTAATAACAGTAAAGTACTCTTGGGCTGATGAAAATTGCTTATCAGGCGATCAATCAGTTTAAAAGAATATCCCGGAGCTATCATAATAGCTGTTGAAGCCATAACATAATCCTTACCCGATGTCAAAAAATGCCTGTGTAAAGCTTGTAAAGTTTCCTCAACACTATATTTTGTTTCCAAATGGTAAGCTTCCCATTGGCCCAATTGCATTTGTTCCACTGGTATTACCGCTCCCGAAAGGATTTTAACACCCATCCAGTAAAGGCTTTCCAGAGTGCGTACCGTTGTGGTTCCGACCGCAGTGATATTCCCCAGATGCTCCAACAAAACCGGAATAGTTTGCGCATTAATTACAAAGTGTTCGGCATGCATGTTATGTTCCATTATTATATCGGCCTTCACCGGTTTAAAGGTTCCAGCACCCACATGCAGGGTAACTTCGTGGCTCTTTATTTTTTTATTCCGGAGCGATTCAAAAACACTGGAGGTAAAATGTAACCCGGCAGTAGGTGCAGCCACAGACCCTTTATGTTGCGAATAAATGGTTTGGTAGGTTTCTAAATCACTGGCTTCGGCCTCCCGATTCAAATACGGTGGAATCGGAATATTGCCTTCGTGTTCCAGAATCTCACTAAAACTCAATACCGGGTTATCCCAGCTGAACCGGATGATTTGCTCATCGCCAAAGGCTTCCAGCTTTTCAGCAATCAAAAGGCATGAGCGGGTATTTATCAGCACCTTTTTACTCAGGGTTCCGCTTTTCCATTTTTTCAGATTCCCCACAATGCAATACCAGGAGCATAAGATGCTTTGCGAAAAAGAAAGATTGTAATCGGATGGCTGATGCGGTTCAAGACAAAATATCTCGATGCGGGCACCGGTTTCCTTAAAAAACTCCATACGCGCCCTGATAACTTTGGTATTATTCGATACCAACAAACTCTGATCTGGTAAAAAATCACTCAAATTGTGAAAACGAGCCTGCGAAATTTTGCCCGATTGATAAATCAGTAATTTTGATGCATCGCGCCGTGAAAGCGGGTACTTCGCAATGCGTTCATCGGGCAAATCGTAATTGTAATCATCAATTTTTATTTGTTGCAGTTCCCTAAACCAGCTTGTTTCATTTCCCATTTTTTCCAAATTAATCATCAGCACTTCCATCTGCTTAAAGCTGTGCAAAAATAGTTAACTTTGCCTTTCATTAAAAAATATATTAATAATTAGCTTATATAACATGGAAATTCAAGTTGGCGATAAAGTGCGTTTTTTAAACGATGTGGGAGGCGGCATCGTTTCAAGAATTATTGATCGGAGAAGTGTAATGGTAACCAACGAATATG
Organism: Bacteroidetes bacterium HGW-Bacteroidetes-4; assembly: GCA_002840905.1. GTDB lineage: Bacteria > Bacteroidota > Bacteroidia > Bacteroidales > SZUA-534 > GWE2-40-63. The sequence goes on from PHDD01000028.1 coordinate 24,197, forward strand.
GTTTTGAGGTGCCATCGCCTGTAAACGATTTGGTTGTAATTGAACACGCCGATTTATATGACGAAAGCCCCAAAGCAAACAACGTACCGGCACAAAACCATGCCCAGGAAACCAGTGAAGTGCTGGTTGACACCCGAGAAATATTTTTCCCCGAAGTGAGTTTCGATAAAAATAACGGCGACCTAATCAATATTTTTTATGCCTTTGTTCCCCAGGGTCGCCCCGGAAACAGCGATTTGAACGTGTTCTTAATTAACGACAGCAACTACAACATGCTTTACACCATTATTGGACAGGATGCCTCAGGCGAAATCTATACGCTTGCTGCAGGGATTCTCGAAGCCAATACCAAAGAGCAAACCGAAACTCTGGCTTTTGCATCGGTAAATGAAATTCCCGAATACCATTTTCAACTGCTGTTTTATCAAAAGAAAAATTTTAATTTAAAAGAACCGGTATCGAAAACCATAACCTATAACCCGATAAAGTTTTTTAAAGAACGGACTTATCAGGAGAACGACTTTTTTGATACCCCGGCCATTCTATTCCCGGTTTACACCGATAACCCGATTGAAAAAGAGCTGGTTTCGCTTTCAGAAAATGAGCTAAAAAAGATTATTCTTGAAAAAGAAAAAACCGAAAACAAAGCAGTTTACCAGTCTCCCAAAGCAAACGAAAACCAGATTATTGAAGTTGATTTACACATTCACGAACTGCTCGACGATTTCAGAGGGCTGAGCAATGCCGAAATTCTTGAAGTGCAGATGGAGCATTTTAAATCGAAGCTCGAAGATGCCATTCATACCCATGCAAAGAAAATTGTTTTTATTCATGGGGTTGGCAACGGTGTATTGAAAATGGAAGTTCGGAAAGAACTCGACCGTCGTTCAAAAAGGCTTACATATCAGGATGCCTCGTTTAAAGAATATGGATACGGGGCAACTCTGGTTCAGATTAAATAATTTTTAATCCGGTCGTATGCACTAAACCCTGCTATTTTTACAAACACAACAAACCGAACCACTATGTATGTGTCAAAAAACCCATTCACCAGTATTGTTAACGAAACCTATCCGTATTTAAGTGCCGAACAACTGAATCAACGGCTTACTGAATCGTGGGAAGCCTTTATTTACTGGAAAACAACCAGTTTTGGAGCCCGCGCTAAACTAATGAACCGGGTAGCCGATTTGCTCGACGAGCGAAAAGAGTTTTACGGAAGCCTTATTGCCCAGGAAATGGGAAAACCCATTATGCAGTCCGAAGCTGAGGTTCAAAAATGTGCTACAGTTTGTCGCTATTATGCCGATAATGCCCTCGACTTCTTAAAAAGCCGTCGCCTTGATTCCTCTGCCAAAATGAGCCAGGTTATATACCAGCCCTTAGGCCCAGTGTTTGCCGTTATGCCTTGGAATTTTCCTTTCTGGCAGGTGTTCCGTTTTTTGGCTCCGTCTATCATGGCGGGCAATGTAGGTTTGCTCAAACACGCATCGAACGTGCCCAAATGTGCCCTGGCTATTGAAGAAGTGTTTAACGACGCCCACGCTCCCAACGGATTATTTAACAACCTGTTTATTAACCACGAACAGGTAGAACAGGTAATTGCATCGAACCATGTTAAAGCAGTAACCTTTACCGGCAGTAATCAGGCAGGAAATATTGTTGCATCGCTGGCAGGTAAATACACAAAAAAAACCGTGATGGAACTGGGAGGTAGCGACCCCTTTATTGTATTCGACGATGCCGACTTAAATGATGCCCTTCACAATGCCCTGATGAGCCGCTTTTTGAATGCCGGACAGAGTTGTATTGCTGCAAAACGCTTTATTGTACATGAAGACATTGCCGATGAATTCCTGCACAATTTTCAAAGTCTGGTCGAAAACCTGAACCTGGGTAACCCGCTCGACGACGAAACCTTTATGGGACCTATGGTGAATCAGGAAGCCTTGCAGGAAATTGACCGGCAGGTTCAAAAAAGTATTGAAATGGGAGCCAACTGCGTTACGGGAGGCGATATTAATATGCACATGAGTTCGGTATATAATCCTACCATACTATGCAATGTACCACTCAATAGTCCGGCCTGGACCGAAGAGGTTTTTGGGCCCGTAGCTGTTATAAGGCGCTTTGAAACCGACGACGAAGCCATTGAACTAGCCAACGACACCCGTTTTGGACTGGGCGCTTCGATATGGACCAGTGATATGGACCGGGCCGCTTACGTAAGTAAGCTCATTCAGGCAGGTACCGTTGTCATAAACGGTATGGTAAAATCGGAACCCGGGCTGCCTTTTGGCGGAATCAAAGAGTCGGGTTTTGGGCGTGAACTATCCGATTATGGAATCTATGAGTTTATGAATATCAAAACCATCAACTATTTTTAAAGGGATACATCTACCAAAAATATTTAGCACGATTACAATCGACTAAATTTTAAACCAAAAACCTAAAGATTTCCATTACCTTTGCCGGGCAAGCAGCACGTTCTATCGCCTTTACTGTAAGGTAAGGGAGGAAAGTCCGGGCAGCATAGGGTACCGGGCTTCCGAAAGGGAAGCTATTCGTGAGGGTAGAGTAAGGCAGAAGAAAATAACCGTCCCGGCCTGGTGTTGGGATAAGGGTGAGAAGGTGGTGTAAGAGACCACCAGTGCTCCAGGCAACTGGGGCAGCTGTGCCGCTCCCGGGCTGAAAGGCCATGTATATCCCGACTCCGGAAACGGAACGGTGTTACCCGCACTGTCTTGTCGGGAGGGGTAGGCCGATAGTGGTTCCGGGTGACCGGAATCCCAGATAAATGATAGAAGTCCGCCTTGGCGGAAACAGAATCCGGCTTATAGGGCTGCTTGTTTTTTAAAATCAGGGTTTACGCCCTGATTTTTTTTATTCTAACAAAAACCTCTCTGTAAGAACCTGCCATCCAATGGTTGATTAACCTGCTACAGACTTGTCTGTAAATAGCACTTGATTCCTAAAAAGGAAGGGCATTGCGTCATGCAAAAACGGCTACCTTCCCCAATTTCGACCCTTACTGCAGTAGACCCTGTTGGCATGTAAATACTACCTGGTTTTGAAAATACAGGCGTGTTTACCTGCGATTAACCTCCGATTTTCCGGTAGCAGGCCTTATTTACCTGCTCTACTCCCCTCCTTTCGGAGATGGCATGCCCCATTCCAGTCGAAAAATAGGCTTTGCTGTAGCAGAAAATCATAGGTACGTACCTAAATCAATCCAAATCACAGGTTCACAAGACAAAACGAATCAACGGAACGTTTAAACTTATTGGCTTCTAGCTTGTTTAGCCCATAGTAAATTGGAAATTAAAAAGAATTGTATCTTTGCCGCTTATGATATCGAAAAATCTCTTGCATCAAAAATATAAGTTAAACGACTGGCTGCCAACCACCGTAAAAGAAGCCCGTGAACGGGAATGGGACGAACTGGATGTGGTGTTGTTCTCGGGCGATGCCTATGTTGATCACCCCTCGTTTGGGCCTGCAGTTATCAGTCGGGTAATGGAAAGCCTGGGCCTGCGTGTGGCTATTGTTCCGCAACCCAACTGGCGCGATGATTTGCGCGATTTTAAAAAATTTGGACGCCCGCGCCTGTTCTTTGGTGTTACTTCAGGTTGCATGGACAGCATGGTGAACCACTACACGGCCAACAAACGGCTCCGATCCGACGATGCCTACACCCCGGGAGGTAAAGCAGGGTTCAGGCCCGATTACGCCACCACCATTTATACCAACATCTTAAAGGATTTGTATCCCGATGTCCCCGTGGTTATTGGCGGCATTGAAGCTTCGCTGCGACGTCTTACCCACTACGATTACTGGAGCGACACCCTGATGCCATCAATATTGATGAATGCTCGGGCCGATATTTTGGTGTTTGGCCTGGGCGAAAAACCCTTAAAAGAACTGGTTGACCTGATGCAGCGTGGAGTTCCCATTGAAAAAATACAAACGGTAGCTCAAACAGCCTTTAAAATTCCCAAAACCGAAGAACCAGCCACCCGAAAAAACTGGAAAACCCAGACGCTGGTTTCGTTCGAGGGGTGTTTGGCTGATAAAAAACAACATGCCTACAACTTTAAAATTATTGAGGAAGAATCGAACAAGTACGAGTCAGACCGCATCATACAGGAAGCAGGCAATTTTAAAATAGTGGTAAACCCATCGAACCCTCCATTGACTGAAAAGGAAATGGATGCAGTGTACGACCTGCCCTACACCCGCCTGCCCCACCCCAAATATTGGGACAAACCGCCGATTCCGGCTTACGAAATGATTCGCCACTCGGTAAACAGCCATCGCGGATGTTTTGGCGGATGCAGTTTCTGCACCATCTCGGCGCATCAGGGAAAATTTGTATCGAGCCGCAGTAAAAAATCGATTCTAAACGAGATAGAACAGGTAACCCAAATGCCCGATTTTAAAGGCTACATCTCGGACATTGGCGGCCCGTCGGCCAATATGTGGAAGATGAAAGGAAAAATTGAGAATGTGTGCCGTAGTTGCAAGCGTGCCTCGTGCCTTTTTCCAAAAATTTGTCCGAACCTCGACACCGATCACAGTCAGATGACTGAGTTGTACCGGGAGATTAGGAATAACCCAAACATTAAAAAAGCATTTGTAGGTAGCGGTATTCGCTACGATTACCTCGACCATCAGGAAGAAGAACACGCCAACTTTAAGGAATACATCAGTGAAATTATTACACACCACGTATCGGGTCGTTTAAAAGTAGCTCCCGAACATACATCTCCCAAGGTATTACGGTTAATGCGCAAACCCAATTTTGATCTGTTTAAGGAATTGAAAACTGTATTCGACGAGGTGAACGAAAAGAATGGAACCAAACAGCAATTGATTCCTTACTTTATCTCGAGCCATCCGCTATGCGAAGAAGAAGACATGGCCGATGTAGCTATACAAACCAAAAATATGGATTTTAAACTGGAGCAGGTTCAGGATTTTACCCCAACGCCCATGACACTGGCTACCGTAATTTACTATGCCGGAATAGACCCTTATACCGGAAAAGAAATGTTTACCGCTAAAAGTCAAAATGAGAAGCGGAATCAAAAGCAGTTTTTCTTTTGGTACAAACCCGAAGAAAGTAAAAATATTAAACGCCGCTTAACGGAAATTAACCGCCCTGAGTTGATTCACCAATTGTTTGGAACCAAAGAGGGTAAAGCCGAGACGGCAAATTATAAGCACGGCAATCACCAAGTACAACCAAAGAATAAGAAGAAGAAATGGAAGGAAACCCAATAATAGGCATCAGTGTTTTGTTATTTATCTACGGCCTGTTCTCGTGGTCGTTGGGAAGGTTAATCAATAAGCGCAAAAAAAAAGAAGCCACCGAATTGCAAAATTTTTTAGATGGTGCCTGGATTTTGGGTATTGTGGCTTTGCTCATTATTGGTTTTTTGTATTACGACAGCCGGTTTTAGATAAAAAAAGCCCCGTATATGGTATATCCGGGGCTAATATTTTATATAATCTGCTCTAATTTGATGGACCTGAAAACTGCGGTGCATCTACAATTGCAATTCGCTTAACCTCTACTTTATGTATATCTCCCCAGCGTCCTTTAATAGATACTATTCCTTTGTATAATTCATCGGTCATTACAACCACTCCCGGGTAATAAACACTTTTCACATCAGGGGTATCATCATCAGCATAAATAACCACTGTACCATCGCGTAATTCTCCTGAAGAGGCCATGTGCCATTTGGAGATGATGTCGGTTGTCCAACTATTTTGTGGTACCTCGTCGGTAATTACAATCAATTGGGTTTCACCTTTCGTTGCTGCACTTGGCAAAGTTTGTACCTTAGCAGGCAAATAGCGTTTGCGGTAAAAATTTTCTTTTGAAAAATGAGCCAAAACCACGTCGCCAACCAGCAAAGGAGATGCAACAGCTGCAGGGGTGCTTGTAACCGGAGCCGCAGCCGCTTGGTTTGAAGCATTTCCGGCAAAATCAACAGCACCACCGGGAATACTAATGTCTTTTATACGGAATATTTTTTCGTTGTATTTGTACTCAAACATATTCACCTTATTCGCTTTTGGGAATTGGCATTCCATTTTAACCGGTACACCCGGAATAATAGTAATATCGGTCCGATAATGATCGCCGCCACCGGCAATAGCTTTTTCAGCTTTTTTCTCTGCTCCATTTTCATCAAGAATCCGAATGTTATAAACATAATTAACCAATTCATAATCACTATTACCCCTGTTTTCAAACTCCAGATACAGGGTCATCTTATCACCAAAGACTTTAGCGTTTTTATACACCAGAAATATCTGATCGGCAATTTCAACGGCAGTAGTTCCACCAGTATTTCCCCCTGTGGATTCTCCACCACCCGCAGTGGCAACAGGCTCTGGATCGCCTGGATCTTCTATGGTTGAAAGAATCTCCATACATTTGTCGTAACATTCTTTGCTAATGGGAGGCACCGATTTCAGCACTTTAATAGCTTCGCGGTTGTTGCCTTGCTTTTGCAGAGCGGTAGCTTTAGAGATGATAAAATCGCACTGGGAATTGTAAAACTCGAGTACTTTTTCTTTTCCCTGATCCACCATGGCTTTAAACTGGCCGCTGTTTACATTTACCCGCTTAATACCTTCCATATAAGCTTTGGTTTCGTTTTGTCCCACTCCTTTTGCATTGAATGAGGTTTGAGAGTAAACGTTACCGGTAGCATCTTTAATAAAGAAGTTAATTGACATATTTAAAGCATGCATGGGTGGTGCTGTAGGAGTCAACTCTTTTGAAAGAATATCGACAGTAGCATCCATTACAAAAAACGGATTGCCTTCGTCGCCGGCCAAACCATTTTTGGCACAAATCTGTTTCATTTTATTGATTAACATATTTTTTGCCCCCTGGGGAATCTGTTGGTCAGAAACCTGCGGAGTGATGGCGATTCGCTGGGAATCGTCGGCCTTTCCCATGTTGTTTTGAGCACTCAGCTGGACCACAATAAAGGCCACCAAACCAATACTTAAGAGTATTTTTTTCATTTTTTTATTATTTTAGTTAAAACCTGGTGCTCCGATTCACTTCAAGTCATTTTTCAGGATTACCAGGCAAAGTATCTTTTATCAGTTAAATAAAATGCCAACAATAGCACCAGCTAAATGATGGCATTTTACCTAAATGGGTTGCTATTTTTCGCCAACAATTAACCAGGCTTCGCCCAAACCGCGCATATATACTTTTGATTCCAGATAAGCATAGTCGCGCAGATACTTACTAAGGTTATTCACAAAAGTACGGGTATCCATGGCACGTTCGCGGCCATTGCGCTCATAGAACATGGGCATACGCACCTGTTCAAAACGCATCATATTCTCGGTGGCATCGCTAAGGCTGAAACGGTTTTGTACTGTGTTGTCAGAAATCCAATCTTCGATATGGATACTCAACATATCGTTCATGCCGTTAATGTCGTAATCGTCTTCGAGGGTAATTCCGGCATTGGCAAAGGTTTTGATCAGAATTTTTACTTCGCGGCCGTTGGCAAACATATCTTCAAAGTGGCTCATTAAACGTCCGTTGAATTCGTCCATATAACTTAACACCGCTTCTTCGAGTAATATTTCGGGAGTAGCTGCAGAGCTTGGGTTACCTGCACCTGAAGCCGAAGCAATGTTTTTTCCGGTATAAGCATCCAACCCGTTTAAGGTAAACACAATGTATTTACGTGGGCCCTGGCGCTCGATACGGAAATCCAAATCCATAATAATATCGGCTTTGGCAGTACGCTTTAAGGCATCGATGGGCGATTCCGAAATTTCAGAACCTGAGCTACTGCTGGTAAGCATGCTGGTTTCAGCAGCTTCGTTGGCCAAGTTTTTTAATTCCTGTTCCAAATCTTTTAAAGGGAAACCGCGGTCGGCCATAATGCCACTCATTTTTGAAATAACGAGACGCAAATCGCCATCGTTTTGTAAGGCTTTTTTATAGTCGGGCAAAGTTACTTCGGTTCCCTGATTGTTAAAAGTCATTTTAAAATCGTTACCAATGCAATACCGGTCGCTGGGAACTACCATAATGGTAGGCTTTTTTGCTGCGGGTTGTCCAAAACTGTTTAAGGCCAAAAGACCCATAAACATAAGGGTTAAAATTTGCTTCATATCTTTAGTTTTTACTGTTTATGCTTAAATTAACTTCCTCTACCTGATTAATTTAAGCAGAGGAAGCCGATTGTTTATGGTTATTACAAAGCGCTATTAAAATCCGGCATCTAAACGACGTGCGATACCTTCTTTTTCAAGGTCTTTACGCAATTCGTCGAAAGCAACAGATACTACAACACCTACTTTGTATCCTTTTTTCATCTTTACGCGGTCGGCTCCTGATGGAGGAGCATCGGTACTCAGGTTAACATACTGAAGGTATTTTCCGCCCGGAGCAAAAAAGGTTTCGAAAAATGCGGCGTGTTTATCGGCTGCGTCTGAATCGGTAACAATGGCCGGTGTTTTGGCGGCACGTCCGTTACTTGCAGCAGGAAAACCACGGAAAATGGCACAGGCAATGGCCAGTTCCTTGGCGTTGTGGATGGCATCTTCGGGTTTTTTGCCGTAGCCCCAAACCTTGACCAACTTGGTTCCGTCGACACCTACAGCCACAGTAGCTACTTCGTAGTTATAAGCGCTGTTGTACTCTATTTTTCCTACTTTACCCCGACTTTGCGCCTGGCTAGTTGTAGCCGACAAAAGCACGGTGGCCAATACTACAGTTAACAATTGCATTACTCTCTTCATATCCATTTATATTTAGTTTTTACATTTACTATTATTAAAACTCTATCCGTAAACCTACGTCGATTGACATGCCTTCGCGGCCATCGAAGTAATTGGTATATATGTATCCTAAATCATTTCCATCCTGATCAACGGCATTACCTACCAGACTATACATATTTAATCCTACCATAAGTTGCGCCCAGTAAGTTAAATTCATTGATGCTGAAGCCCCATATCCAAGAAAATAAGTATTCACTTTTGTTTCAGTATTTCCAAAATAAGCATCACTGGTAGCTGACTCAGCTCCATAAGAGATGAAAGGTGCCAAAGAAACGTTGCGCGTCAAATAAAAACCTTTTGATAAACCTACTTGCCAACGCAAAAACGATGTTTCATAAGTTCCAAAACCAGTTCCAAAATCATACTCTCCATTATCAAAATGTGCTGTACCAAAAACTTTTAACTGGGTAATTCCAATGGGGATGATTCTACCGGCCAAAAGAGCCACGTTGCCTTCACCTTTAACAAATATGCCACCCATGTCGCCAACTACTGTAGTACCTGCTGAGATACCAATACCAAAATCGTTTTTTTGCTGCAGGAGCATACCATCCATTAAGCGGCGGCCAGCTACCTGATAAAAGCGGCTGTATAATTCGGAACTTCCGGTGGCTACTTTTCGGTTATCGACTACTTTTTTGGCCCGGATAACGCCTTTGCGCACTCCTTCAGTTTCGCCTTTGCGGTTTTGTACAAATTCCATTACAAAGTAACGGTGGTCGGTTTTCAAACCTTCTTTTTTACCAATTTTTGCCTGCAATGGACGTGTGGAATAAAGGGGTGTTTTTACCTGGAAATCGGAAATTTTTCGTTCCACATCGAAAATACAATTTTCCAAACCGGTATTTACCATTTGCTTGAACAACTCATCACGGTTTTTTTGCACTGGCGGAGCTAGTAATTCTCCAGGATTGTACTGAGAACCATCAGCACTGCCACTGACCTCCAATACAAATTTAACCGGGAAATTGGACTGATCAAATAAGGCTCTTTTGATGGCTTTAGTATCTTCTGAATCGTCTTCATAAATCCACATGTCGTTATAAAAAGCGCCTATGGTTTGCGGATCAAATTCCAATTTGAATAAATACCCTTTTACGTCTCCCATCCAACCGTTTTTCCGGCGTTTTACGCCCTCACCCGATTGTCCCATGAGTTCGCCAAGGCCTTTGGCTAAAGCATCGCGTTTTAAATAAACCTGCTCCATGGTTTGGATGTTTTTAATATCCATTACCAAGATATAACTGTGATTAATTAAAACTTCGCCTGCATCTTGTAATTTGGCCATACCAATTTTACTGCTGGCGGCTTTACGAACTTCGTCGTCGGTTGCATTGTATAAACCACGCTCGTGAATTATGTCCATATTAAATTCGCCCGCTTCATTCCGGGCAAACCATTTTGCAAGAATCTGATTGGGAATTTTATTTTGTGTTAATGCTTGTTTAATGGCATCAGCATTCGAACTAGTGGCTAACAATCGGGTATCCAACAGGTTGTCGTCGAATTTGTCAGGGACAACAATTCCCGATGCTGCATTCCGAATATCCAACATATAGGCTGAGTTACCATCCAAAACAATTACAGTTAACGCATTTCTGTCGTAATCGGTAAGCAACTGATTTGTTTTGGCTCCTTCCTGAATCACGTCCTGGGCAACAAGACTCAGAGTAAAAAATAACATAGTTATAAATAAGAATGTACACTTTTTCATAGAAATAAATTTAGTTAAACTGAAATCAAATATACAAAATATGTAATATCTCCCATAAAATTAAGGTAAAGATTTAAATGTGCTAAATGTATTTAGTTCCCCAGTAAATAAAAGCTTTCAGCAAAATCAACTTTATTGTAATCTGGATAGCCTCAGCATAAAAACTGATGTGGCTCAGTTTTGAAAGGATAAAGATCAATAAAAAGTATAGTGTACTCCACGCCATTTTTTTAGGGGGCAAAGAATAAAGCCGCTATATTTGTAAAGTCAAAAGGTTATAGTTCTTTGAAATGCTTGTTGTAGGGTCTCTTCTATATACTGTAATACTATAACCTCTCTTCTTTTAGGGCTACAGTAATTTTTTTTCATGGGTTAATTAATTTGGTTGAATAATATTGGACAATGCCCTACAACAAGCTTTCTTTTTTTCTTCTCTAAAAAACACACAAATCTTATTCGTTAAAAAAAGTGCCTGGCTAGATTTGCTTTAGTCAATTTTAACCACGGTTAAAAGTAAAAGCTTTTGCGTGCAAAGTTTCAGTAATATGATGATGCGGCCTTGCATAAGATTAGTTTTTGGATTTGGCTTCCTCAGTTGACCCCAGTAATTCTGCCTCAGCAATTTCTTCAATTAAATGTTCCGAGTTTTCTTCACCTAAATACTTATGTACCAAACTGTGTCCCACATAAATTAGGGGAGTAAGTACAACTGCAATAATAAGCTTGGCGGAATAGCCGGTAAAAGCCGTATTAATAAATTCGGCAAAGGTTATTTTTGCGGGAAGCCAAAATGCAATTCCGGTAACAATAAAACTATCGAAAAGCTGGGAAACCATGGTTGAACCTGTGGCCCGCATCCAGATTAAGCGTTTTCCGGTTCGTTGGCGAATAACCCAAAAAACAAAAATATCGACCAACTGCGATGAAATAAATGCAGCCAGACTACCGGCAATAATCCAAAGCGACTGCCCAAAAACGGCATTGAAAGCCTCGCTGGTAACGGGCGAAAATGAAGCTGATTTAACAGCCATTCCCAGATAAAGAATAATAAAAACGTAAACCACCAGACCGGCTGTCATAAATGTTAACTGCCGAACACCTTTTTTTCCAAAATATTCATTTATTATATCTGTAATTAAAAAAACTACCGGCCAGGGAATAATTCCAATACTCAGATTAAAAGGGCCAATCGCAATGAGTTTTCCTCCAATTAACTCGCCAACAATAGCATTGGTAACAAAAAATCCGGTAAGAATAGTAAAAAGAATCTCTTTTCTACTTTTAAACATGGGTGTTTGTTTAGTTAATTAAATGCAAACTAATTAAAATTTCCCAAATAAAAAGGAAAACCATAAATTAGTATTCCTATTCGTGTTTTGAAAAAAAACTGTTTTCATCGATTACGAATCAAATTTAAACTAATTTTCTTTCAGGGTACACAATCAAAATTAAATAAATTCAATTATAATCCAACTAATTATTTAATTTGAAAAAAGATAACAGCTACCAAAATATTTTTTAAATTAGCGTCGTATTCACCATGAAAGAGAAATATAGCCTATATAAGAGCTTAAATATTGAAGCCAATGAGGTGGTTCCTGTAGTGCTCCTTATTACCCAATCGGTTTTTTTGGGGATTTTTTACGGAACCTTCGACATTGGAGCACACACCCTTTTTCTTAAAACCTTTCCTGAAGATATGATTCCCAAAGCCTATATAATTTCAGGAATGGTGGGAATTGTTATGACAGCTGTTTTTTCAAAATACCAAAGCATCATACGTTTTTCGAGCCTGGCTAAATACACCCTGCTCTTTATCTCGCTATTAACCATTCTGGTTCGTATTTTCTTTGAATTTTCGGCTGCCAAATGGACCGTTTTTTTAGTATTTATTCTACTGGGTCCCCTTAATATATTGGCAATACTGGCTTTTTGGGGAACAGTTAGCCGAATATTTACTTTAAGACAGGGAAAGCGTCTTTTTGGTATAATCGATTCGGGTCAGGTTTTTGGAATTATTATCAGCAGTTACGCCATTCCACTTATAATTACTTTTTTAAACGGAACTAAAAACCTGTTAATTATTAGTTCGGTAAGTATTATTGCGGCCATGATTTTTGAAATGATAATTTCACGACGCTTTAACCTCGACATTGAAACCCATTCTCCTACCGAAGTAAAAACCGACGAACAGGAACAGGTAAAATTGCAGCATTTTATAAAAACCCCATATATATTGTATATGGCCCTTTTTGTCATATTCTCCATGTTTACTGCATTTTTTGTACAGTATTCATTCCTGGTGGTAACCAACGAGCAGTATCCCGGAGAGGACGATTTGGCCAAATTTTTAGGATTTTTCACAGGTTCGATGATGATTTTCACTTTTGTAGTGAAAACTTTTGTTTACAGCAAGCTAATGAAAACCTATGGTTTAAAAATTAGTTTAATGCTGTCATCAGTTCTATTATTAATTTTTACCGGATTAGCCATTTTGGTTGGTCTTATAAGTGGTTATCATTTAACAAGTGCCGGTTTTATTTATTTCTTCTTATTGATATCGTTAAGTAAATTATTTAATAAAACCCTGAAAGATGCCTTGGAGGTTCCCTCATTTAAATTGTTGTATCAATCGTTAAAAAAGAGTATTCGATTCGATGTTCAGGCCAAGATTGACGGAACAATTAATGAAATAGCTGCTTTAATTTCAGGACTATTATTGGGGGGACTCGGACTGCTTACATTTATCACATTAATTCATTTTTCAGTTTTCCTTTTTTTACTACTGGCCGTTTGGTCGTTAATTACCGTGCGTCTTTACAAAGAATACCGAAAAAGTCTTGAAGAATCGTTAAAGGAAGAAACAGATCTTGGCAGTGAGGAATCAGCCTACCGTCTATCGGAAAAAATAACATCAGATAATAACGCACTTAACCGCAAATTAACACAAATAAAAAGATTTACTCCCGACCGCTATTTGGCTTATCTGGATAGTCTTTACAAACAAAGTGGGCAAATAAATCAGGGATTGAGCAAGATGCACCGCATAGAACTTCTGCTGCTGGAATTTACCAATAATAAATCGCTCGAAAAAAGTAAATCCCTTAAATTAAGCAAGGATGTGCAAATAGCACCCAATGCTGCAGCCCATGAAATTGCTGCATTTCTGGCTTCGACTGATGAAGCACATTATTTTACCGCACTGAATTATATTCTGAAACTTGAGGCTAAACCCCGGTTAAATCTGTTGCTTGCGCTCATGCGAATTCCAATGCCTGAAGTTCAAAAAATTAGCATCCGCCTTTGCGGAACGCTCAGCGATACCGATAGTACTTCTACCCTTGCTGAATTTCTTGATTCGGAACATTTAATGCCCGATGCAATGATTTCTCTCGATCAATTGGCTCAGGACAGCTATAAAGTTTTAATACAAATGTTTTACAAAACCGACATTTCGTTAACCTATCAGTTGGCTCTACTCGATTTGGTAGGACACATTAATACCGAAGATACCGCACAATTCTTGCTTGAGAATATCAATAACCATAAAAAAGAAATTCGACAAAAAGCAATCTCACAACTAAAAGCATTTAATTATCAGGTAAAGGAAAAAGATTATCCCAAACTTTATCATGCCATTACACAAACAGCCCAGAATGTTGCATGGGATATTTCAGCACTGGCTTCGTTTAATGGAATAGCCACAGAAAGCCCCTTGTTTACGGCCATAGAATTCGAATTTCAGAACCATCGTAATTTATTGATGCAATTACTGGCAATTACCTACGATCCCCGCTCGGTTCAGCACGTAAGCGACCATTTAAACAGTGATACTGCCGAAGGTATTGGATATGCACTGGAATTATTCGACCTGTTTTTAGCCGAAGAAATCAAACCTTTTATTTTAGCCATTTTTGAGGATATTCCTTTTGTTGAAAAAGCACTTTTACTGGAAAATTTTTTCCCCGTCAAAGTTTACGAACCAAATGAACTCATAATTCAAATAATAAACCGCGACCCCAATTTAATTTCGCGAACCACAAAAAAAATTGCCCTTCAGGAATATACCAACTATTTCCAAATAATAACCGACGAGTTGGCCGCTCAAATATTCAACCCGGTAAAAGAATTGCAAGTGCTTTCGTCGCAAATTATTCAGGAAATTGACCCTACAAAACATCAGCAACTAAAGGCACGGGTAAAACCTCAATACCGGAGGAATCTGGATCAGAAGCGCCTATTGGAAACCTATCCTGAACAACTTGTGTTAAATAACTATTATCGGGCTATTCAAGAAATTTGTGGCCTCGAAAACCCATTTTTTATTGATTTTTTCGACCATTTAAGTCTTATTCCGGCCAACGAAATTAAAAACAAGCAAGTAAATGACCATCTAATCAATTATTTCGTATTTTTGGTTTTTGACCATAAAGAGATAACTCAGGTAGACCCAATTTATGAGATATATGAAAACTATGACGAAATTAAAGTTGCAGGCGAGGTTATTATTGGAATTTCTAACCAGGCCATGACACAACTTATGTTGACCCAAAAGCAAACGGTTCAACAGCTTATAAACCTAATTTAGGACTGATGATCGATTTTATTATGGCAGCAAAGCAACGTACAACAATATTTAAGCAATTAATAATGAATGTTATGGTGCCACCCATATTGGCACTGTTACTTTTGGGTATTTTAAATTTTACCCATACGCGGAACATTTTAGTTGAAGAACGTATTGCCCGAAACTACATAATTGGTGATGAAATAATAAAGGTTCTGGAGTTTCAGGATGTAGCCCTGAACCTGGTTGAGTCGCGTTTAAATGAACGCATGGAACTTTTAAGCGGCGACATACAGAAATATTTTAAGAATACCGAAAATATTGAATCCTTCGATTTAAGTCTTATTCAGCAACGATTCGGAATGAATCCGATAATGGAAGATATTTATATAATTAATCGAAACGGAATTGTTGTAAATACCACCTTTGAAAAAGATTTAAACCTTAATTTCTTTAGCTTTGGCGAAGAACACAAAAACATGCTGCTGAATATTTTTGATGCAGAACATTTTCACAACGAACGTTTTGCTATTGAAGCAAGTACCAAACGCATCAAAAAATTTTCGTATCAACCTACCCTCGATGGAAAATACATTATACAGATTGGCGTTTATTCCCCTGAAGCCGACGAAATTATCGACTTTATCAGAAATACCTCGGCACAAATTGCTGAAAAAAACCACTCCATTGAAGATGTGGAATTGTTCATTGGTGCCGATAATCCTTTTTCATTAAACAAGGGTGCTTTTATTGAGGAAAACCACAAAGCTGTTTTGGATCAGGCATTCCAAAACAAAGACACCATCTTTATCGATACCATAATTGACAAACGAAGGTTGAATTATCAGTTTATTTATATGGACCGGAAAAATACCGATTTATATAAAGGCTCGGTGATTCGAATTATCAGCGACCTTACCAATGATTACAATTATTTAAAAACCGAGTTATTCAAATTTATCTCCATATTCTCCATTACCCTTATTCTGGTAATAATTCTTATCTACTTTAAAACAAAAATTATTACCGACCCAATTAAAAAACTGGTATTAAA
This sequence comes from Bacteroidetes bacterium HGW-Bacteroidetes-4, assembly GCA_002840905.1. Classification (GTDB taxonomy): domain Bacteria; phylum Bacteroidota; class Bacteroidia; order Bacteroidales; family SZUA-534; genus GWE2-40-63. The sequence continues at coordinate 40,367 of PHDD01000028.1, forward strand.
AGTAAACCGAATAACCCATGGCCACCTGAACGAACGAGCCGAGGTGATTGGAAACAACGAGATTACTACACTCTCAAAACAATTCAACCTGATGATTGAAGAATTGGAGAGTTATTATAACGAATTGGAACAAAAAGTTGAAGAACGTACCCGCGAGATTCAACAACAAAAAGAAGAAATTGCTGCCCAACGCGATGCTATTGAAGACCAACGCAATATGCTGGCCGACAAAAACGACAGCCTTGAAAATGCCTATAAAGAAATTCAGGCTCAAAAGAAACACATTACCGACAGCATTGTGTATGCACAACGCATCCAAAATGCCATTTTACCACCGCGACCATTAATTGATAAAGCCGTGCCCAACAATTTCATCTTCTACAAACCCAAAGACATTGTAAGCGGCGATTTTTACTGGGTAGATAAACAAGCCGGAAAATCGATAATAGCAGCGGTTGATTGTACCGGACATGGCGTTCCCGGAGCATTTATGTCGATTATTGGGAGCAATCAACTGGATTATGCAGTACGAACCAAAAAAGCCCGTAGTGCCAGCGAAATATTAGACTGTTTAAACGAAGGCGTTTCAAATGCTCTGCGTCAGGAAACCGGAAAAACCAACATTCGCGATGGAATGGACATAGCCTTATTGGTTATCGACTATAAAAATATGGAACTTGAATTTGCCGGCGCCTACAATCCGCTTTACATGATAAGAAACAACGAATTAGAGTCGTTTAAAGCTGATAAAAATGCCATTGGTTCACATGGCGAATATCCGGATCGCAAGTACACCAATCATGTGATAAAAATTGAAAAAGGCGACCTTTATTACATTTTCTCCGATGGATATGCCGACCAATTTGGAGGACCCAACGGTAGAAAATTTATGTACAAACAGTTTAAAGAACTGCTGTTATCTGTATCCCACCTGCCACTTGATGAGCAACAAGCAAGGGTAGATTCTGTTTTTGAGGATTGGAAAGGTAGCGAAACGCAGGTTGACGACATTCTTTTAATTGGCATTAAATTCTGATATTTTTCATGGAGTTCACTATTAATACTTACATATTACAAGGATTTGATGAAGAACAGACCCAAAGAATTGAAAGCGTAATACAATATCTTTCAGCCAAGAATGGTTTGCAAAATCAAACACAGATTTTAAAAAAACTGCCCCTGTCACTTGAACCCAACGACTATGTGGTTATTTTTACCGATGAACTTTCGGCCGGAATGCTTACCCGCGACAAAGACAACCAAAAGTTTTTTACCGATAAGAACTACCGGAATAACCAGGTATTAATAATTATTGACGATGTGTCAACCGACAGTCTGCCTGCATACATGCACCATCTGCCGGTTTTTGCCCTGAGCAATTACAACGAATCGTGGGAAGAGGAAAGCCTTGATCCGGAAAATCAGGAGTTCACAAAATCTAAATTGGTTGAGAGTTTAAACGATATTATTCAGTTTATAAAACGCTCAAAACAAGCTCCAAAACCCGACAGACCAACCATATTTATTGGCCCTTTCGACGACAACACCACCTACGAATACCAGAAATTAACACGCGAATTGTTGTACCGCCATTATAATATAGTTCCTGAAATTGCCAATCCAACGGCAAAAGAACTGATTGAAAACCCGGAATACCTGAAACAATTGCTCCAAAAGGCCGATTTAGCCATCCATTTCATTGGCCATAAATCACTGCTTGACTATCCTGAAAAAGAATCGGCTGCCATGAAAATAAACTCAATTGCTTCTGATTTTTGTAAGACCGCTGAAGGAGAAAGTTTTAGCCGTACCATTTACATTCCTTCGCAAGCCGCTGATGCTCCTGAAATGCTGGAACTCAAAATCAGTCAGTTTAAAAGCAATGCAAACCGTTTAACCCATGCCGAGTTGGTTCAAACTCCCATTGAAAAATTTAAAGAAATAATTCTGGAAAAAATAGCAGATATTGCTTCACCCCTGACACAAAAAAATATTGATGTAACTACCGAAACCGATCTGTATTTCATATATCCTCCAGGGGCTGAACAAATGGCCAGCGAATATTTCCAGTGGTTCGATAAGCATCAGGTAAATTTTAAAACATCACAGGTTGATTTAGATCAACTGGCTTTGCTACACTATCATCAAAATCAGTTAGCCAAATGCAATAAAGTAATAATTTACCACACCGATAACCCCAATTGGTTCGACCAAAAGGTAAGCGACCTGATAAAATCGCCAGGTTGGGGACGTAACAAACCCTTTGAATGGATTGCCATTTGTGGAAACAACAATTACTCCCACAAAACTTTACAGATGCTGAAAAACCAAAATATTCAACTCATCGAAAACAGTGGAAGTCCGAACAAAGAAAAACTAAAAGAACTATTTAGAAAATAATATCGCCTTATGAGTACGCTTACTGTAGAAAACAAATCACAAAACTACAATTCGGGTGCGGTAAAATTCAATCCGTTCCCCGGGCTACGCCCTTTTTCTACAGATGAGAGCCACCTGTTTTTTGGTCGTGAGGGACAAAGCCAGGAAGTGCTGCGTTTTTTGGCGGCCAACCGGTTTGTAGCCTTAATAGGAACTTCGGGAAGCGGTAAGTCGTCGCTCATGTATTGCGGGGTAATTCCCATATTGCAAGGTGGTTTTATAACCAAAGCCGGAGCCGAATGGAAAATCATAACTACCCGTCCGGGGCAAAATCCGGTAAAAAATTTAGCTGAATCGCTTTCAGGTCATTTTTCTGGCGAAGAAAATGAGCTTCAAAACGAATACATTTACACCACCCTTGCCGCCAGTTCGGTAGGCTTGGTTGAGATGCTAAAGCAAATACCAAAAACTAAAAAACAGAACATCCTGTTGTTGGTCGATCAATTTGAAGAACTTTTCCGTTTTCGCAAAATAAAAAACACCACCGAGGCTTACAACGAGGTACTGGCATACATTAAACTGTTGCTCGAAGTTATAAACCAAACCGAGGTTCCAGCATATATTGTAATGACTATGCGTTCCGACTTTATTGGAGAATGCGCCCAATTTCAGGAACTTACCCGCTTAATCAACGACAGTCATTACCTTATTCCACAGATGACCCGCAAAGATTTCAGAGCTGCCATTGAAGGACCGATAGCTGTGGGTGGAGGAAAAATCACTCCATTTCTGGTACAACAATTATTAAACGATTTGGGAGACAATCCCGATCAACTCCCCATTTTGCAACATGCACTGATGCGTACCTGGGAATATTGGGTGCAGTCGAACAACACCAGCCAACCCATCGACATAAAAGATTACGAAAATATTGGGAAACTGGAAAAAGCCTTATCGGAACACGCCAACGAAGCCTACAACGAATTGGATCACCGGCAACGCGAGATTTGTCAGAATATTTTTAAAACACTAACCGAAAAAGGCGGTGATAACCGCGGTGTGCGCCGGCCTACCATGGTTAACGAAATAGCCGAAATTGCCAATGCAAGCCCCGACGAAGTTATTGATGTAGTTGAACATTTCCGGATAGCAGGACGCTCATTTCTTGCGCCACAACCACCGGTAATGCTGAATGCCGAATCGGTAATTGATATTTCGCACGAAAGTTTAATGCGAATCTGGGATAAAATGATTCTTTGGGTTAGTGAAGAATACGAGGCCGTACAAATGTACAAACGTCTGGCCGACTCGGCAGAAAAATACCAGCAGGGCGAAACCGGCTTATGGAGACCCCCGGATTTACTTTTGGCTTTAAACTGGAAAGAAAAACAAAAACCTACCTTAACCTGGGCCAAAAGGCACAATCCGGCATTTGAACGTACCATGGTGTATCTTGACACCAGTCGCCATGAGTATGAACTGGAAGAAGAAAACAAGATAAAACAACAAAAAAAGGCCGTTCGCCGGGCCCGGGTATTTGCCATTGTTTTGGGAACCGCTTCCATTATATCGCTTTTCTTCATGATAAATTCGTTTCTTGAAAAGCAAAATGCAGAAAAACAACGAATTAAAGCCGAAGAACAAACCATTATTGCTAATCAGGAACGGGCAAAAGCACAAGAGCAAACCAAAATTGCCGAAGAGCAAAAATCACTGGCTCAGCTAAAAGAGCAGGAAGCATTAGAACAAAAAGAACTGGCCGACCGCGAAAAAAAGAATGCGCAATTGAGTGCCATAGAAGCAAAAAGGCAGGAAGGCATAGCCAATCAGAAATCGGAAGAAGCATCGGCACAAAAGCAAATAGCAGAATTAAGTGCCGAAGAAGCAAGAAAACAACAACAACTTGCCGAGGAAGCCAGTTTACAAGCTCAAAAACTAAGAATGCTGAGTATTTCGCAATCAATGGCTGTAAAATCGCTGCAGATTGACTTAGACACCAATTTACGCGCACTTGTGGCCTATCAGGCTTTTTTATTCAACAATGAGTTTGGTGGAAATACTTTTAATCCGGATGTTTACAATGGTTTATATTTTGCCCAAAACTATTTCTACGGAAATCGGCTTACCGATTATTTAAAACACAATTATCAGGTAAAATCTATAGTATTTACCCCTGGCGGAGAGCAATTATATTCTACCGGAAGCGACGGAATAATCATAAACTGGGATTTACAAGCGCCACCAAATACTGGATTTGATTTTTTTAACACCAATAATACCAATCGGATGCTGGCACTGTCGTCCGACGGAAACTATCTTTACCTGGGTGTGGCATCGGGAGAATTGCTTCGCTTTAACCGCTCTGCAACACCGGCAATGCCCGAATTGCTTCACCAATTTGGCTCTGTAGTTAATGCACTTGCGGTAAATACTAACGGAACTCTTGTAGCTTGCGACAATTCAGGAAAGATAATTAGTATCGACCCGCTTACAAAATCAAAAACTGAAATCAGTAAAAACCTTGAAATAAAAGAACTTATTGCTACAGGTAATAATAACTACCTGGGTATAGGAAAATACGGGCAACTCATAACCATCGAATCACTCAATCCTTTAAAATATACTACTTATGAACAAAACTATTCGGCAGACGGAAAAACAGCGTTTCTAAACAAAGTGACTGAGCCCTCTGAAAAATCAACTCAAATAAACGCTTTTGCTGTTAATAACAACAAACAACTGCTGGCCTTGGGCGACTTAACAGGAAATGTCATTCTTTATAATCTTAAAACCATGAAATTTCAGCAACGCTTAACCGGTCACAGTGCCCGTATAAACGGTCTCGATTTTTCGCCCGATGGAAGTATGCTGGCCAGTGCAAGTAACGACGGCATTGCATTAATTTGGACAACCAGCGACTTTAACCTGGCACCTTATCAGCTAAAAGATAACACCGCCTGGATTATACAGGTTAAATTCAGTCCTGACAATAAGGCATTGTTTGCAGCATACGCTGATGGAAAAATTCGCCGTTGGCCCACACAAAGCGATGAATTGGCTCAAAATGTTTTAAAAAAAATCAGTAGGAATTTAAGTATCGAAGAATGGCAACAATACGTTGCGGCAGACATCGAATATCAAAAAACCCTATCGGAATTACCATAATTCATTATGTTAAAATATAAATTAATCATAACAATACTTCTGGCTGCTTTGGTAATTGCCAACAAATCAATGGCTCAGGAAGCTTGTATTTTAAAGCTAAACGAAGCAGAAAAACTTTACGACGAAGGTAAAATTGAGCGTATTCCGGAATTACTGAACGATTGTATTGAAGTCGGTTTTAACAAAGAGAATAAAATAGCCGCCTTAAAATTATTAACCCTGGTTTACTTGTTCGAAGACAAACAGGCAAAAGCAGAAAGCGCCCTGTTGAAACTGCTAAAAACCGATCCCGAATTTAAAATAAACCGGGCCATCGATCCGGTAGAGTTTATTCGTTTGTTCGATTCCTACAATACTTCACCTGTTTTTTCAATTGGAATAACTGGTGGTACCACACTATCAAACCCGCTGCTATTCGAAACCTTCTCAACTTATAGTTTCAACGAGGCGGCCACAGATTACACCAACGATGGGATGGGTTTTATTCTCGGTTTCAAAGTCACCTACCATATAAAAAACAAATTCGATGTGTCGTTTGAGCCCGGAATTTCATCATACAAATTCAGGGTAGCAGAAAAAACAGGCGATTTTATGCAAACCACCATCAATGAGTCGTTAACACTCATCGACTTTCCAATTAACGGGGCCTATGATTTTTATAAATACAAGCAATTCGAGTTTTTTACTGAATTGGGGTTCAATTATGGACTTTACCTCACCGGAAATCTTGGGGGAACACTAAGCTATGCAAATAACGAAAAACCCGATTATGAGGCGCCGGCAATTTCAAGTGAGCTCATTCGAAGCCCACATTTGATGCAAGCCATGATTGGTGTAGGGACAAAAATGAAACTAAACCGAAGTAATTTGCAATTCAACATCCAATACCGGTTTGGACTGAATAACTTAACCATTCCTGAAAACCGCTCCGATTTTTATGAAACAAGCATGAAAGAATACATGTATCTGGATAACAATTTTACAAACAACAGCATAATACTCAAAGTAAGTTATAATTTCGAGTTTTATTTGCACCGAAAAAAACCAAATAATAAAACCAACTTCGATGTCATCAATTAAAATATATACTTACCTGATAATTTTAAGCCAACTATTTTTCATGGCTTGCCAGAAAGATGCGCCAAGCGATATCCAGAATGAGGCTTATGTGAAAAATTTTGGCGGGATAAACAACGACGAAGCCAAAGATTTTATTCAGCATGAAAACAATCTATATTTAATCGGTAATTTAATATCAAACGAAGGATCAAGCCAGATAATGATGGTTAAAACCGATGCTTTCGGGAATCGCGTTTGGCAATCAGAGTTTGCAATTGGTGAAACCTGTGAAGCCGAACAGGTAATTAAACTAAATCAACAAGCCGGCTTTGCCATAATTGGAAGCACTTTAAGTAATCAGAGCGATAAGTTTTACGACCTTTTACTTTTACTGGTCGATGACGAAGGCTCGCTAACCGATACGATTGTATTCGATTTCCAAACTTCAGAAAAAGGACGTTGCCTGGTGGAATTGGAAGACGGTAGTCTGATATTACTGGGCGTTTCGGCACCCAACACCACAACAGCAATTAACCAACGCCTTTTAATTAAAACCGATAATACCGGACAAAATGTACTTATACATCATTTAAAACCCGCAACAGAGTTATATGCCATTACCCCCGATGTTTCCGGTAATTTTTATGCGGCTTTTACCAATAACAACAAAGCGCAAATTGCCCTAATCAAAGCTAATGGCAGCGACAGCCACACCGAAATTGAGCTGGCAACTACGCTTACTTACCTGGCTGTTAACCCTGACAATCGGTTATTTGCTTGCGGAACAGCACGTAATGGTACCCATGGCAGAAATGATGTATTAATTGCAGCTCTAACCTATAATGAGTTAAACGGAAATTTTATTGTCGACTGGCAAAAAAACTTGGGTAGTGCACTAAACGATCAGGGCAATCACCTTTGCATAACTGACAATGGAACCCTTTTGTGTACCGGATCGGTACAAAATACCATGCTTAACACCTCGGATATTGCCATTTATGAAACAGACTTAAACGGAAATGTATTAAGCGAAAAACATATTGGAGGTACAAACAATGAATTTGGAATAAAAAGCCTTGAAAGTGGTGAACAAATTATTACTCTGAGTACAACAGGTTTCACCAATACAAGCATGATTTCAATCACCAAATTCAGTTTTGAATAAATTGAAATCCTGAAATAACAATGAACAAGAAGCAAATTTAACAATAAACATCTAAATTTAAAGCCTTTACAATGATGCATTAATTAAGTTTTTATGTAATTTGCTTAAAATTTTAAGACCATGAAAAAATTTTATATTTCACTATTTATTTTATTCCTGATTAATTTTTTCGGTTTTGAACTGAAAGCACAATTCAGCCAGGTTTCTTCTACTTGTTTGGGTGATTTTACCATAGCTGATGGAATACTTAATAAAGAAGAAGAAATTAACGGGTATCAGGTTCCACTTAATGGAACTTTTAGATTGGAGATAGTAATTCCCGAAACCAACAAAATAGTCTTATCCTATCACACCAATTTTGCCATTGCAAATAACGATATGCTGGTGATATATAGTTCCTCGACCACTAACCCTCCCATAAAAACTTATAATGGCAGTAACGACCCAAACGCCAGCACTAAGGATACCATTCCATCAGGAAGGGCTATTCTGCTGTATACCAATGGGAGTAATACTAAAACAAATTTAAATGTTAATTGGACCGGATTGCTTTCGGTAACTGCAGATTTAACCAATCCATCGTGCAATAATACTACCGATGGAGCAATTAACCTGAATAACCCCGGAACAGCACCATTCACAATTACCTGGACTGGCCCCGATTCCTTTAGTAAAATTACTGAAGATATTAGCAACCTGGGTACTGCTGGTGATTACACCATTTCCATGACCGACGCTAATGGCTGTGTTTTCAATAAAACCTATACCCTGACCAAACCCAGCGAAATAAACTTTACACAAACCAACATATCAGACTTTAACGGCGTTAATGTGTCCTGTTTTGGCGGCTCAAACGGATGGGTCGAAATTGCCGGAAACGGCGGAACAGCGCCTTACAGCTATGTATGGAGCGATGCCAACAGCCAAACCACAAAAAAACCCATTAACCTGGCTGCAGGAACTTACGATG
>PHDD01000029.1 GCA_002840905.1 Bacteroidetes bacterium HGW-Bacteroidetes-4
AAAGCATGCAATACTATTTATTGCCGAAATACTGCTTCTTGGCACACATAAGAATAGTAGCCGACTGCGTGGCACTTTCTTGTCAAGTTACAAGAAAGTTGAAACGGGCTACAACCCTTGAATTTACTGCTGTCACGGCTATTATTTTTATACATTGTTATGCCCCGTATTTTTTATCCAAAATCTCTTATCTTTTTTCTTTTTGGCTTTATATCCCAAAAGCTTCAATAACGGAATGAGTCTCTCTTTTTCAATCCCAAGTTTCTCCACTAAGACCTTAATTTCTTCTTTTTCCTTATCATTAAAATATTTTTCAATCTTTTCAACGTCACTTAAGATGGTTTTGAATTTCTTTTCTTCATTAGGTTGCCCCTTAAATCCTTCAATAATCTTTCTTAGAAGCTTTTTTACCACATTCGTAAAAGTGTCTCCAATTAATCCCGATGCAGCAGCTCCTATTGTGAACATTGCAAGTTTTGAATTTATAACAGCTTCAATAATGTCTGTTATCAGTTGTAATTCAAATTCGTGTCTTTTGGGTGGAAAATAACTCTCATAGATACCTACTATAACCGCATTCTTATATTCAAATTTTTCAATAAGCTCTGAATAATCATCATATAATTCTTCATTTTCATCAAAGCCTCGATTACTTACCTGAGTAACCGTATTTGAAATTCGATTCTCAATTTCCTGAAATTGTGGCGATTGATATAATTTTTCCATTTTTTAAAATATTAATGCTTGTCCTGAATTTGTTAATGAATCATTTTCAAGTAATTCTAATTCATGAGCATAGGTATTAAGTCTAAAATTCTTTAATCTATCTTTTTTAGGTCTATTTACAAATTCAACAATTTCTTTATGTGAGGTAAGATTCTCTGAATACCAAGTCCAGAAGTATTCTCGTTTCCTAAAGGTATTGTACAGTTTTGGAAGGTCTTTAGGCTTAATTATTTGGTCATTAATTTCGATATAAAGAGAAATTATATTATCACATTTCAAAACAATACTTTCGCCATTGGGATTAGTAAAATCAAGAAAGCTTAGTTCATTCTCTGAATCAGTCTGTACTTCATAATAAATCTTAACTTTATAGATATCAATCAGATTTGGAATATACTTACTAATATTAAAGTACTCTTCTCCAATAAGTTGATGGAATGAATTATTATCGTTTTTCATATTTCGAACACAACACATCGGGTCTAATATTGGACGATAATATTTGTAATGATTATCTATCCCTATTTTATTAGACAATAGACGAAGTAATGTATTCCTTAGTCCCTGTAGAATTAATTTACTGTTTAAATCTTCATATTCCAATTTATTAAGGCTTTTATAGATATTCCGAATCTGTACGTCTGTTGGATGTACGAATGAAATGTAATCTTTAGTAGCTATACTTTTTTTCTCAGTCCCTTTTATATGAAAAGGTATGTTATGCAAAAAATAATCCCTAAGAATCCATGCTTTGCCAATATTATTGTCTCCAAGAACATTGGTGCAAATTGCTTTTTCAATTATCCTAGAAAAAACAAATAATTGTCTATTGTTTCGCCAATTGGGAACAGTAACATTACCCTTACCCATGTATAAGTTTCCAAGACTTCCATTAATTGTAATCCAATCTCCTTCGTTTATTTTGTATCCATTAATAGAAGCTTTCCTCTCTTTCAAGTTTATATTTAATGAACCTATCCCAGAAATACAAGGTTTCCCTATTCCTCTTGAAACTACAGCTGCATGCGAGGTCATTCCTCCCCTAGAAGTTATTACACCTTCAGATATAAAGATTGCATTTAAATCTTCGGGAGAAACTTCAATACGACATAATATGCAACTATTTCCCTTCCTTTGAATTAAACTATCTGAATCAAAGAATATTTTTCCTGTAGTTGCACCTGGACTAGCAGGTAGACCCTTCCCTAGAATTTCTAATTCATTTTCATTCACAATGGGAGGTGTCAAAACTTCATCTATATCTCGAAATCTCAATCTTGATATAGCTTCATTTAAATCAATAACTTTTTCGAAAAACAGGTCAATTGTAATTTTCAAGTTAGCTACACCCGTCCTTCTAGCTGGTCTAGCATTTAAAACCCATAATTTCCCATCTTGAATAGTAAATTCAATGTCAACGGCATCTTTGAAATGTTTTTCCAATTTAGTACTAATATCGTTCATTGTGTCTCTTATTCAATATGGGGCATAACTACAAGATAAACGCACCTCACTTCCCTATATCACCCCAAATTTGGTATGATATATGCACCCAGTTGCGTTTATCTTTACTATATGTGCTATTTGGGTTCATGTTTTTTTTGTTTAGTTAACCAAAGCTATAAAATAATTTCTTAAGCCGGGTAAGTTTGCCGTTTTTTATACAAGAACGTACCTTACCGGCTGCTGCATACCCTTCGTCTGCCGGCATTTTGCCGGTTCGAATTTAGATACCAGATTAAAGACATAAGAAAGACGGAGAATGGATTACGAAGACGGGTTGCCTGATTTTTATTTTTGATTGTGTTCCATGAGGAGTTCATTGTTTTTGATTATTTGTTATTTGAAAATTGTTCCTTATTCCTCGATATCCGGTTGCACACTGTCGCCTTTTGCAGTGCATGGCATGCAGGTATTTTATGGCAGGTTACTGCTTGCACCGCTTTGATTGGCGGGTTTTGGTTTTCTACCATGCTTTAACCCCTCCGGGGTTATTTGTTATTCACTGTTCATTACTAATTGCAAATTGTTCATTGATAATTGGAATTTAGCTGCCAACTGCACACTGCTACTGTGGACTAATTGATCATTGTTCATTGCAAATTGATCATTGCAAGCAGCTTTGTATATTTGCAGACTAAAAACTGTTAGAATGTACAAACCCGAACTCTTGTTACCTGCAGGTAAGATTGAATCGTTTTATGCTGCCCTGCAAGGGGGTGCCGATGCAGTGTACCTGGGGCTCAAAGACTTTAATGCACGCAACCGTGCTGCCAATTTTTCTGAAAGTCAGCTTTTACAGCTAATTGACGAAGCGCACCGGCAAAATGTAAAGGTTTACCTCACCTTAAATACCGTGATTAAGAACGCTGAGTTGCCTGCATTAACAGAGTTGCTTTGGTTTTTGTCAAACACTCACATCGATGCTGTAATTATTCAGGATTGGGGTACTTTTTTTCTGCTCCGGGAGTTCTTTCCCCGGCTTACGGTACATGCCAGTACCCAAATGGGGAATCACAACTCGGCTGGGGCCGAATACAGCCGCCAATTGGGTTTTAAACGGGTGATTCTGGCCCGCGAACTAACGCTTGCCGAGCTTACCGGCATACAAAAAAACACCACCATCGAGACCGAAGTATTTGTTCACGGCGCTTTGTGTTATTCTTTTTCGGGTATGTGCCTATTCAGCAGTTACCTGGGCGGTGCCGGAGCCAACCGGGGCATGTGTGCGCAGCCCTGTCGTCGTTTTTACAACGATGCCGATGATAAAAAGCTGATTTTTAGCCTGAAAGACAACGAACTCATCGACTACCTCCCCGATATCATGACCCTGGGAGTGCATTCGCTCAAGGTAGAAGGACGTTTAAAATCGGCCGAGTACGTTTATCGGGTGGCCCGGGCTTATCGCCTGCTGATTGATCATCCCGAACGAATAAACGAAGCCAAAGAATTGCTGGCCATGGATATGGGGCGCGATAAAACGGCCTGGTTTTATTCCGACCGCTTAAACGATGCCATTACCAGGCATCCGGGAACGGGCATCCCACTGGGAACCATTCATTCCATCGACAAAAAACAACTTACCCTTTCAACAAGCCATGAGCTTAAAACAGGATACAGGCTACGGGTACGAACCCAAAACGACAGCGAAGCTTTAAGTTTTACTGTCGATGCTATTGTTTCCCAAAGTAAAGGGCTGGTAACGCTTCGTCCGGCAGTGCCCGGACTAAAACCCGGAATGGAACTGATGCTGGCAGGAACCCAAAGCTACCGTTTTCCGTCGAAACTTAAAACCTCCCAAACAATTGCACCCAAACCCATGCCTGCGCCATTAAAACAAAACATGTTAAAGCGATTAAACAATCCAGGCAGCAAACAGTCGGCTTCACTTTTTTTGCGTATTGCCGATAAGGATTGGCTGCAGTTTATAAATTTTCAGTACATCGACTATTTGCTTATTCAGCCTACAAAAAGCGATCTGGAAACCTGGACCAAATGGCTGCCACAACAAGTAAAACAGCATCAGGATAAAATCTGGTTCGAACTGCCACAGTTTATCTCCGAAAAACAGCTCGATTTTTATCGCAATAAACTTAAACAATTAAGCGAGGACGGCTTTACGCGTTTTGTATTGAGTCACCTCTCGCAAAAGCTGCTGCTCCCTGAAAACAGTATGTTTGCTGCCAATGAAAATGTTTATGTATACAACGATGCGGCCGTAAACCTCCTGCAGGCTGAAGGTGCCCAATGGCTTTGCAGTCCGTTTGAAAACGATATGGATAATTTAATTCAGGGAAAAAGTCGTCAACAGTTACTGCCGCTGTACTTCTACCCCAAACTGTTTTATTCGCGGCAACCGGTGTCACTTAGCCAAGCAGGTTTTAGCGACGATAAAAATCCATACCGTCGTGTGGTACGCAACGGCATCACGCACATACTGCCCTTGGTTCCGGTTGCCCTGACCCAATACCGCAATAAACTTGAAAACCTGGGTTTTAACCAATTTTTGATCGATTTAAGCTTTGAGGAGCCTTCAAAAACCACCCTAAAACGGATATTCGGCAAACTAAAAAAATCGGAAGCCATTCAACCCTCAACAGGATTTAATTTTAAGAAAGGATTAAAGTAAGTACCTCTAAATCATAATTAAGGCATAACTTTTTGTAATTATACCATCATTACCAGAAATCAGAAAAGCAATAGAAAGAATAGTTACAGAATCACAAGTTGTTAAAACTACCTTAATATGGTCGCATCGCGATCGGGACCAACCGAAACAATGGTTACGGGAACTCCGGTTTCGCTTTCAATAAAACGGATGTAGTTCATCAGTTCAACCGGCAAATCAGCTTCGGAGTTTTTACAGGTAATATCGCATTTCCAGCCCTTGAATTCTCGGTACACGGGCTCAATCTCCTGTTCAATATCGTAGGGAAAATAATCGCAAATTTCGCCATTAATTTTATAAGCTACTGCCACTTTCAGGGTTTCAAAACTATCGAGCACATCGGCTTTGGTCATAATTAAACCGGTAACACCGTTCAGCATCACACTGTACTTCAGGGCCACCAGGTCGAGCCATCCGCAGCGGCGGGGTCGTCCGGTGGTAGCACCGTATTCGTGGCCAATATCGCGCAGTTTTTGCCCGGTTTCGTCGAACAATTCGGTGGGAAAAGGACCCGAACCCACCCGGGTGCAATAAGCTTTAAATATACCCAGCACTCCGCCAATGCTATGGGGGGCAATACCCATTCCGGTACAGGCACCGGCACAAATAGTGTTCGACGAAGTGACAAACGGATATGAACCAAAATCGATATCGAGCATGGAACCCTGAGCACCTTCGGCCAGAATTTTTGTGTCGGCTTCGCGGATGTATTGATTAATTACCTGCTCACTGTCGATAAGTGAAAAGCGTTTCAGGAATTCAATACTTTCAAACCATTCGGCTTCAAGGGCTTCCAACTGATAATCGAAATTATATAACGAGAGTTGCTTTACATGGAGCGCTTTTAAGGTTTCGTATTTTTCGCGGAAGTTAGCTTGCAAAATATCACCCACACGCAAGGCATTCCGACCTGCCTTATCGGTATAAGCCGGTCCGATACCTTTTAAGGTTGAGCCAATTTTTGAGGCGCCTTTGGATTGTTCCATAGCACCATCGAGAATTTTATGGGTAGGTAAAATTAAATTGGCTTTTTTTGCCAGACTAAGTCGTTGCGGTACGTCAATACCAAATTTACTTTCAATTTCAAGTACTTCCTGCCTGAAAATTACCGGATCGAGTACCACCCCGTTTCCAATAATATTTTTTGTGTTCTGGTGAAAGATGCCCGAAGGAATCAGATGCAACACGTGCTTCATGTTATTAAACTCCAGACTGTGACCTGCATTGGCTCCTCCCTGAAAACGGGTAACCACCTGATAATTGGGGGTAAGCACATCCACAATTTTTCCTTTTCCTTCGTCGCCCCATTGAAGCCCTAATAATACATCAACCTTCATTTCTTTTTATTTTAAAAACACAAAAACGCTTTAAAGCAGACAGAATCTCCTTATTAATAATTGTTTATTGGTTGGACATCTACTAAAATTCCAGCCCCGAATTTACTAATTATTTTTTGTATTCGGGAAACCTGTACGCAGATGTTCATAAAAAAATCCCCTTATCGGGGATTCTTTCAGGTTGTTATCGCAAGTCTATTTTTTCTCTTTTTTGGCAAGTTCTGTCTTGCACCTGGCGCAAACTCCGTAACAATAGAGGGCGTGGTACTGCAACTCAAAACCATGTTGTTTGGCTGCCCGCTCTTCAATATCATCGACCCTTGGATCGCAAAACTCGGTAACCTTACCGCAGTTGGTGCATATCAGGTGATCATGGGGCGCACAATTGTAAGCTTTTTCGAACTGGGCAATGTTTTTACCAAACTGATGTTTGATAACCAGGTTACAATCCAACAAAATCTCGATGGTATTGTACAGGGTAGCCCTGCTCACCCGGTAGTTTTTATTTTTCATGTGAATGTAGAGTGTCTCGATGTCGAAATGCCCGTCGCGGTTGTATATCTCATCGAGAATAGCAAAACGTTCAGGGGTTTTGCGATGCCCCTTGCGTTCCAAATATTTGATAAAGATATCCTTTACCTTTTCGTTTACTGCATCCATTTTAAGTACTTCAAAATGTTCCTTATTCATATGTAGTCTAATTCAAAATAAGAGCTCAAATTTAAACTATTTTTTTGTTTATTGCGGCTTTTTATGAATAAATTGGCACCAAAAATAAAGCTCTTTGTTTACATGCAAAAAAAAACAAAATAAACAAAGAAGACTTTGTTTTGTACCTTAATCCAAAAATGCCTATGGATGCTTTAGAAAAACATAAGGAAAAAATGACCCTTTGGGTGGTGTTGCTCACGGCAGTAACCATGTTGGTTGAAATTATATACGGAATAAGTACACATTCCATGGCACTTTTAGCCGACGGCATTCATATGGGTTCACACGTGCTGGCCATTGGTTTGAGCTGGCTGGCTTATGTAATGGTTCGTAAATTATCGGGCAAGGCTTCGTTTACGGGTTCGTCAGAAAAAATACTTTCTCTTTCGGGATTTGCCAGCGGTTTATTTCTGTTATTCTTTGCTTTTTTTATCATTTTCGAAGCTTTTCAGCGTCTGCTAAATCCTCTCGAAATTGCTTACCGCGAAGCCATTTTGGTTGCAGTAATTGGATTGGTGGTAAACATGGCCAGTGCTTTGCTGCTGCATCACAATCCTGAACAGGGCGACCATAACCTTAGGGCTGCCTACCTCCATGTAATTGCTGATGCTTTTACCAGTGTGGCTGCTATTTCCGGCTTGCTCACGGCAAAGTTCTGGGGTATCTATTGGGCCGATTCACTCATTGCCCTCATCAGTTCGGCGGTTATTATCAAGTGGTCGCTGAGTTTACTTCGCGATACCGGAAAAAGCCTGCTCGATATGGATTAATCCTATTCTCTACCGGATTTATTTCCCCAAGCGGCAATGTATTCCTGAATCCGGAAAAAATAAGGGATATTTTCTAAAACCTTATGCAGATGCATGCTTTAGAATCAATAAAGCTTTTCGAATCGGTTAGACGGATTCCTTTGCCAATTCCAAAAAAATGCGGCAACAAAAAAGCCATTTCTTTTACTATATATCCATACTCGGGTTCAATGGCTCAACATGCAATAAATAAAAACCTTATCTAGAGCTTTTGCAATACCAGAAAACAAATCTCTTCCATTTTTCAACTGAATAACATAAGTTTTACATTTTCATTCTCCGTTTAAAAATGTAATCTTTGAGTTTTGCATGCGACTAAATAATCCATAAAGTCATTATGCAAACTACATAAATCAATAATTCAGAACAATGAAAAAATTCACCATCGTGTTTTTAGCTGCCCTGATAAGTTTAAACTTATGGGCTCAGGACACCCAGAAAAGAAACATCACTATCGGCGATTTGTACAAAACCTATTCGTTCTACCCCAAATCGGTACACGGCATAAATTCAATGAACGACGGTCTACATTATTCCGCTTTATCGGGTGATACCGCTATAATTAAATACAGCTACAAATCCGGTGATGCCGTTTCGGTAATTGTTACCAGCTCCGAATTAGGAAACAATGCCATTAAAAGCATCCGTAACTATGCGTTTAACAACGATGAGTCGAAACTTATTTTTTACGTCAACCGGAACGACATTTACCGGCGCTCATTTACTGCCGATTATTTTGTTTGGGATTTAAAATCCAAAAAGCTTTATACGGTTTCAAACCAAGGCTCTCAACGTTTGGCCACCCTCTCGCCCGACGGAACCAAAGTTGCTTTTGTTAGAGATAACAACCTGTTTATTAACGAGCTGTCCAGTGGTGTCGAGACTCAAATTACCAACGACGGGGAATTCAACCGAATTATTAACGGAGCTCCCGACTGGGTTTACGAAGAAGAATTTGAATACAACCAGGCTTTCGACTGGTCACCCGATGGAACTTATCTTGCCTATTGCAAATTCGACGAAAGCAAGGTTCCTGTTTTTAATATGACTGTTTATGCCGGACTTGCCCCGCGAATTACTGCCAACGAACTCTATCCGCAGAACTATGCATTTAAATATCCCAAAGCAGGCGACAATAACTCGGTAGTTTCCGTTCATTCGTACCAACTTGCCAGCAAAAAAACAGTAAAGGTCGATGTCGGCAGTGAACCCGATCAATACATTCCCCGTTTAAAATGGTCGCCCAACGGAAAAATGGTGATCTATCGTTTAAACAGGCTTCAGAATAAACTTGAATTTTTGTATGCCGATGCGGCTACGGGAGCTTCTGAGGTGTTTTATACCGAAGAAAATCAACGCTATATCGACGAAACGTATTTCGATAACCTGACTTTTTTGAATCAGGGCAAACAATTTATTTATACCAGCGAACGCGATGGCTATGTGCATCTATACCTGCACGATGCTCAGGGTAAGCTAATCAATCAGATTACCCGTGGGAGCTTCGATGTAACCGAATACCTGGGCTTTGATGCAAAACGGAAGCTGATTTATTACCAGAGTGCTGAACGTTCACCTTTACAACGCGATATTTATGTGATAAAAACCGATGGTTCAGGGAAAAAACAACTCAGTTCAAAGGCGGGCACACACAATGCTGTTTTTAGCAAAGAATTTAACTATTACATCAATTACTTTTCCAATGTCAATACCCCTACGCTGGTAACTTTAAATCAGGCAAACGGGAAACAACGAAGAGTTTTGGAAGCCAACGATGCGTTAAAAGCCAAGTTGGAACAAGTGAAATTCAGTCCCAAAGAGTTTTTCAGCTTTACCAGCGACGAAGGAATTACCCTTAATGGCTGGATGGTGAAACCTGCCAATTTTGATCCGGATAAAAAATATCCGGTGCTGATGACGCAATACAGCGGACCCAATTCACAGCAGGTACTCGACAACTTTAGTATTGGCTGGGAACAGGTTTTGGCTGGCGAAGGTTTTGTGGTGGCTTGTGTCGATGGCCGGGGTACCGGTGCCCGTGGCGAGGAATTCCGTAAAGTGACCTACCTGCAATTGGGCAAATACGAAACCATCGATCAAATTGCTACTGCAAAATACCTGGGCAGCCTTCCCTTTGTAGCTGCCGACCGAATTGGCATTTGGGGATGGAGCTACGGCGGTTTTATGGCCTTAAACTGTCTGACACAGGGTGCCGACTATTTTAAAGCAGGAATTGCCGTTGCTCCGGTAACCAACTGGCGTTACTACGATAACATTTACACCGAGCGGTTTATGCGCACCCCGCAAGAGAATCCCGAAGGATACGACAACAACTCACCCATTCATCATGTTGATCAGTTTAAAGGCAAACTGTTGCTGGTTCACGGTACTGCCGACGATAACGTACACCTTCAAAATTCGCTGGAGTTCTCCGAAGCAATGGTACAAGCCAACAAACAGTTCGAAATGTTTTATTATACCAACCGCAATCATGGTATTTACGGAGGAAACACCCGCTACCATCTGTACAATAAAATGCTTCAGTTTTTAAAAGATAATTTGTAAATGATTTTTGTACATTTGGCTTTCGCAATCAAAAAAAAAAAAAAAAACTAAATAACTTGCTGCTTTAGTAAAAAAATAAAAAACTAAGTAATCAATTCATAAAAAATTACGGAGGATATATAATGAGTAACGAAATCAGAAACCTTGAACCCCAAGCCGTCTGGGAGTATTTTTACCAATTAACCCAGGTGCCTCGGCCGTCGAAACACGAAGCCCGCATTCAGGACTTTATGGTTAAGTTTGGAAACGATTTGGGTCTTGAAACCATTAAAGACGAAGTAGGTAACATCATAATCCGCAAACCCGCTACGGCTGGCATGGAAGATCGCAAAGCAGTTGTTTTGCAAGGCCACCTCGACATGGTTCCTCAGGCCAACAGCGATAAAAAACACGACTTTACCACCGACCCCATCGAAGCATATATTGATGGCGATTGGGTTACTGCCCGTGGCACCACACTGGGAGCCGACAATGGAATGGGTGTTGCCGCAGCTATGGCTGTACTTGCCTCGAAAGACATTGCTCACGGACCTGTTGAGGCTTTGTTTACTTCCGACGAAGAAACCGGTATGACCGGCGCCTTTGGTTTAAAACCCGGCGTATTGAAAGGCGATATTCTGATTAACATGGATTCGGAAGATGAAGGCGAATTATACGTAGGTTGTGCCGGAGGTATTGACGGAACATTTACTTTCGATGCCAAATTAAAAGAAGTTCCCAACAATCACGTGGCTTACCGCTTAAGCATTACCGGATTAAAAGGCGGACACTCGGGAATGGACATTATTCTGGAACGCGGAAACGCCAACAAAATTCTGTTCCGCTTCCTGCACCTGGCGGCCAAACGTTACCAGGCCCGCATTATGGATGTTGTTGGAGGCAGCTTACGAAACGCCATTCCCCGCGAAGCCTTTGCAACAGTTGTTGTTCCCGAAGCTAAAACCCAGGAGTTTCTGGCTCACGTAAGTGATTTTGAAGCCGTGGTTAAAAAAGAATTGGCATCGGCCGATCCCGGCCTTAGCATAAAAGCCCAAGCCACCGAACTTCCCGAAAAAGTTATTTCCGATGGCGTTCAAAGTCGGCTTACCAAAGCAGTGAACGGATGTCCCAACGGGGTTATCCGCATGAGCATCGATATGCCCGGACTGGTGGAAACCTCGAGCAATTTAGCCGTGGTTAAACTCGATGGCGATAAAGTAGTAGTTCAATGTTTATTGCGTTCCTCGGTCGATTCGGCCAAAGACGATTTGGCCACATCCATCGGAAGTGTTTTCCGCCTGGCTGATGCCGAAGTGTCTTTTAGTGGAGCTTATCCCGGATGGAAACCCAACATGGATTCCGAAGTATTAAAACTGATGCAAAACACCTATAAAAATATGTACGGACGAATTCCTGATATTAAAGCCATTCATGCCGGGTTGGAATGTGGTCTATTGGGAGGTGTTTATCCAAACTGGGACATGATTTCGTTTGGACCTACCATTCGTTCACCCCATTCGCCCGACGAAAAAGTGCATATTGAAAGCGTTGGAAAATTCTTTAACTGGCTCACAGAAACCTTAAAAAATATACCTAAAAAATAATGTATGACTGACACGATTAAAAAAACCCTCAGAGATTCGAATGTAGCACGTTGGATAGCGTTGCTACTTATCTCATCGACCATGTTCTTTGCCTACTTCTTTGTTGACGTAGCAGCTCCTTTGCAAAACATGCTTGAAACCGGTTACAAATGGACACCCGAAGTTTTTGGCATGCTGGGTGGTTCAGAATTCTTTCTGAATGTATTTGCCGGCTTCCTTATTCTTTCCGGAATTATTCTCGATAAAATGGGCATCCGGTTCACCATAATTACCGCCGGATTAACCATGGTAATTGGTGGAGCACTTAAGTATTATGCCTTAACCGAAGCTTTTGCTTCGTCGGGCATGTATGTTTGGTTGAGCTCATTTTTTGTAAACATTCCGGCAAGTGCAAAACTGGCCTTTTTTGGTTTTGCTATTTTCGGAGTTGGAGTCGAGATGGCCGGTATCACCGTTTCGAAAACCATAGTAAAATGGTTCCGCGGTAAAGAAATGGCTTTAGCTATGGGACTTGAAATGGCTTTGGCCCGTTTGGGAGTATTTGCTGTGTTCCAGCTTAGTCCTGTTTTTGCAGAAAACGGTGGTGTATCGAACTCTGTATTCTGGGGATTAGCCTTTCTGTGTGTTGGCTTTATCACCTTCTTTATTTATACCTTTATGGACCGTGCTTTAGATAAAGAAGTGGATGCTGATGGAACATCCGAACCTACGGAAGAGTTTAAAGTATCGGACATTATGGTTATCTTAACCAACCCGGGATTTTTAGCCATTGCCGGCTTATGTGTACTGTTCTATTCTGCAATTTTTCCCTTCCAGAAATTTGCCACCGACATGCTGGCTTCAAAACTGGGAGTCGATTTAAAAACAGCATCTCAGTTCGTATCGTATTTCCCTATTGGTGCCATGATATTAACTCCACCCATTGGCTTTTTCCTCGATAAAAAAGGCTGGGGAGCCAGTATGATGATGTACGGAGCGATCTTATTAACGGTTTCGCACCTAATTTTTGCTTTGGTTCCTGCTGAATCGTTTACTGTTTTTGTAGCCATCAGCACCATCGTTATTTTGGGTGTTGCTTTTTCACTGGTTCCTGCTTCCATGTGGCCTTCACTACCAAAAGTTGTCGAGGACCGTTATTTGGGATCGGCTTACGGCTTAACTTTCTGGATTCAGAACATGGGCTTATTGGGTGTTCCAATTCTTATTGGCTGGGCGCTTTCCGCATCGAACCCAGGCGTTTCGGAGCAAATTGCAGCCGGTGTTGAAGGCGTGAAATACAATTACATGATTCCCGAGCTTATTTTTGCTGGCTTTGGGTTTGCAGCTTTCGGATTAAGCTTTTACCTGAAATACATCGACCGAAAAAAAGGCTATGGTTTGGAGCTTCCGAACAAAAGCTAAACCAGACACATTATATAAAAACCGCCTTAAACCTGAGGCGGTTTTTTTTTAACCCAATAATCTATATGTTGCCCTGGTTTTGCTTCAGGATTACTCCTCGATATTTCTTGCACCAGCTAATCTTCAGTAATATCCATCAGCTTTTCGCGATACGCCGAAAATAATTTCGATTTGCTCACAAAACCCATGTATCGCCCTTTTTCGCATACAGGAAGGTTCCAGGCCTGGGTCTGGTTAAACTTTTCAATTACCGTGGCCATAGAATCGTTGATATCAAGTATGGCTGGTGGAACATGCATCAAGTTCATCACACTGGTTTGGTAATAATCTTTATTAAACATGATTTCACGTACGTCGTCGAGTAGGATAATGCCAACCAGAGAGCCTTCCTTATTAATAATCGGGTAAATATTTCGCTGCGATAAGGAAATGGCTTGCACTAATCCCTCAAGGGTGGCTTCCTGACTAATGGGGAAAAAATCGGTTTCCACTTCTTTCCGTAGGTTTAAGAAATGAAGTACCGCTTTGTCTTTATGGTGGGTAACCAACTCACCCCTTTTAGCCAGTTGCGAAGTAATAATATTGTGCGGCGACAAGGCTTTAGAGGTTACATACGATGTAGTGGTAGCAATCATCAGGGGTACAATCAGTTCGTAGCCACTGGTAATCTCGGCAATTAAAAAAATTCCGGTTAACGGTGCCTGGAGTACACCTCCCAAAACGCTGGCCATACCTACCAATGCAAAATTATTTACAGCCAGCACATCGGGATTAAACATGTTATTTATCCAGGCAAACAAATACCCCAAAACAGCGCCGGTAAACAAAGAGGGGGCAAAAATTCCGCCTATTCCCCCACTCCCGGTGGTAAGAGCTGTGGCTACCACTTTTAAAAGTATCAGCGCCAGAAAAAAAGCAACAAAAACCCAGGTGGCATCGAGCCAATGAGCAAAAATACTTTCAGTAAAAACAGCGTTGGCTTGTCCGTCAAGCATGGCTTTCATAATATCGTATCCCTCGCCGTAAAATGCCGGAAACAAAAATATTAGCAGGCCCAAAGCAGGAGCACCAATAAACAAACGACGCATGCGATTCTTTATTCCATCAAAAAAGTTTTCGATTCGCAAATAGGTTTGTGTAAAATAATGCGAAACACCTCCAGCTACCACTCCCAAAAGCACATAAAAATGCAAATGCTTCACCATAAAATCCTGTTGAACCGTAAATTCAAATAAAATTTCATCGGTAAACAATAACTCAGTAGTTATTGCCCCGCTTATGGAAGCCATTAAAAGGGGAATCAATGAAAAACGGTTCATGTCGAGCAACAGTACCTCGAGTGCAAATACAATTCCGGCAATAGGGGTATTAAATATGGCGGCTATGGCTCCAGCAGCACCACATCCCAAAAGCAAAGTAATGCTTTTGTAGTTAAGCCGGAACAGTTTTCCGATGGTAGAACCAATGGTGGTTCCCGATGAAATTATTGGCGACTCCAAACCGATAGAACCACCAAATCCGGCGGTAAAAATGGCTCCGGTAACTGAAGAATAAATTTTATGCAAACGCATCAGGCTGTTCCGCTTGGCAATGGCATGCAATATGGATGCAATGTTATGACTGATGTGATCTTTGATTACATACTGTTTGAACAAATAGGTAGCCAGCAAACCAAAAAAAGGATAAATAATTAAGCGAAAATTGCGTGGATCGAATTGCAAATCGCCTTTAAAATAGTTATGCATGTAGAACACGCCAGTTTTAAGCGTCCAGGCAGTAAGCCCCGACAATATACCAACCACAACACTTAAAATAAGTAAGAAATTACGATCGCTAAGCTTATTAACCCTCCAGATTAAAAAGGAATCAAACCATTGTTTTGTTTCAGGCTTAGTGAATAAACGATTGATAAATTTCATGCACCATCCGTTAAATCAAAAGTTGGGTATTTACTCTTTAATTTCCTGACGCGATACCTGTGAAATACCTTTTACCTTTCCCAGATTCATTATCAGATTGTTTAAGTCGCTGGTATTATGTACGTAAACATCAATTGTTCCTTCAAAAATGCCGTCGTGACTCTCAAAATTTATGGCTCGCATGTTCACATTCAGTTCTTTTGAGATAACTGTGGTCACATCGTTAACAATGCCCATATCGTCGATGCCTTTAAGGGCAATACGTCCCAAAAAGGCCAAAAGACGTTGGGTGGTCCATTCCACTTTCACTACATTCTGGCTTTCGCTCGAATTAAGGCGAATGGCGTTATCGCACGAATTTTTATGTATAATCAGCACATCTTCTTCGGCCCGGTAGCCAATTACATCGTCACCCGGAATAGGACTGCAGCATTTGGCTATCTGATAGTTTCGTGTGCTATCGTCAACAACTAAGGGTTTCGACTTGTCGAATTTTTTCAGGGCATTGGTTTCTACGGGGTTTTCGATTCCCCAGAACTTAATCCATTTGCTTTTGGAGCGCTTTTTTAAGATTTCGGTAAAAGCTTCCATAGTAAACTTATCCTGCCCGATATTGTAGTATAATTCCTCTTTGTTTCGGGTATTGTAGTGATTGTAAAGTTTTCGGAATACGGTAGAGTTGGGTTGCATTTTCAATTCGCCCAGTAAAAATTCAAGATGGGTCTTTCCATCGTTGGCCACAATTTTTCGCTTTTCGCGAAACGAAGCTTTCAGGTTCGATTTGGCTTTTGCCGTGGTCACAAAATCGAGCCATTGCGTTTCGGGCTGCTGCTTTTGCGAAGTAATAATCTCAATTTGGTCTCCTCCTTGTAATTCGTGATTCAACCCCACCAATTTATGATTAACCTTGGCTCCCACTGCATGCAAACCTATTTCGGAATGAATAAAAAAGGCAAAATCCAAAGCGGTTGAACTGCTGGGTAGTGTAATAATCTCACCCTTTGGCGTAAATACCATTATCTCTGAGGTAAACAGGTTGAGTTTAAATTCATCCAGAAACTCCAGAGCATCCGACTTGGGATCTTCCAGCATCTCACGAATCTGCTTAATCCATTTATCCAGTTCACTTTCCTGATGGGTTCCTCCTTTGTATTTCCAGTGCGCTGCGTAACCTTTTTCGGCAATCTCGTTCATCCGGTTCGAGCGAATTTGCACCTCAACCCATTTGCCACCGGGTCCCATCACGGTTGCGTGCAACGCTTCATAACCATTGGCCTTGGGCTGACTTACCCAGTCGCGAATCCTGTCGGAACGCGGAATATACATATCGGTAACAATGGAATAAATCGACCAGCACTGAGCTTTTTCGGGTATATTTTCTTTGGGTTCAAATACAATCCGTATGGCAAACAAATCGTAAACCTCTTCGAAGCTTACTTTTTTCTTTTCCATCTTGTTCCAAATGGAATAGATTGATTTGGGCCGGCCCGAAATGTCGAATACAAATCCTTCTTCGTTCAGTTTGTTTGTAATGGGCAAAGCAAAGCGATTGATGTAGGTGAGTCGTTTTTGTTCGGTCTCAATTATATGTTTGCCAATTTCGTAATAATCCTGCGGATGCATGTAACGCAGGCATAAGTCTTCCAATTCGGTTTTAATGCTGTACAAACCCAGGCGATGCGCCAACGGAGCATAAATAAAAAGGGTTTCACCGGCAATCTTTAACTGCTTGTTTGGTGGCATGGAATCGAGGGTACGCATGTTATGCAAACGGTCGGCCAGTTTAATGATGATAACCCGCAAATCGTTGGTCATCGTCATCAGAATCTTACGGAAGTTCTCGGCCTGCATATTCGACCGGTTTTCGAACACGCCTGATATTTTGGTTAAGCCATCAACAATGGCTGATATTTTTGGCCCAAACTGATGTTCAATATCTTCAACCGTGATGTCGGTATCCTCAACCACATCATGCAGCAACGAGGCTATAATAGATTTGGTACCCAGCCCTATCTCGTGCGTTGCAATACGGGCAACAGCAATGGGATGTAGTATATAGGGCTCGCCCGACTTACGCCGAATATTCAGGTGCGCATCGTAGGCCATGTTAAAAGCTTTACGGATGCTCTCTTTTTGCTCAGCATTGGTAAAACTGTCGGCCAGACTGAGCAATTCCTGAAATTCCCTCAGGATAAGTTTTTTTTCGGCAACCGTAAATTTTTTCATACTTCTAAATTACTTTCACAAGTATAAGCTATTTTTTTCTTAACAAAATACGCCCCTATGCAGTTTAATGGTTCCTACCCAAAAAATATTGCTTTAAACTTCCTTTATTTCATCCCATAGTAAAAAAACAAATCGGCTTTTTCTTAACACTGCAATAATATATATTGCTACAAAGCTTAAACCAGAAGAATAAACGAATTACCAAAGGTAATGATTTTAAAAAGTTATAAAAGCCGGATACTTTAATTGTGAGTGCTTTTAAGAAAAAAAGCCGGCTCAAAAAAAGCCAGCTTTTGGTTTAGGTTCATCCACAGTTTAGTATTCAATAAATGCCACTTTACCCAAAAACAACAACGTTTGTGTGGGTTTATGCTCAATGGCAAATACAAAAGGCCGGTTTAGGGTTAGCAATAGCTCATCACCAATGCTTGTGTATTCAAATTCAACCGCAGTGGCTGCGGCTGCTTCACTTCCCTGTTCATTCACCTCAATAAATGCTTTATGCAATACCCGGCTGATATTGATCTGACGATCCGATATTTTTGAAAAATCAGCTGCAATGGGATTAAAGGCACTCACCAAACCCAAATCGTTTAATTCCTGATTGATATTTCGCAAACCATAAGCAAACTTAAACTTTGGTAATAAAACTGTTACTGTTGACATTTGGTAAGCCTTTGCCCATGAACCCCAATTTTCGGTAATTAAGACTTGCAATAAACCATCGATACCTACTGCAGTGTCAGGCAAAATCAGGGTCATACAATAAGAGGAATCGGAATAAGGCAATTGAACCGATGTAAACAAATCATTCTTTAAGTAATTCAGGTAGGTTTTTTGATTCATATAGATTGCCAACACGCTACTTCCGTCAGCTTGATAAAAAGGAGCCTGCAGGTTGTCGTCGGGTTCAAAAGCATACTTCCAGTCGCCTTTAAAGTAAATGGCATTAATCAGATACATTAAGGCATCGGGCGATATCTGGTCGAGCATATCAGTAATTAATCCCTGGGTTTTGTTCTCAATCCAAGCATTGATAATTGCTACTGCTTGCTGATTATTAAAATCGAGGGAATGAATTTCAGCATCAAAGTATTTATGTACGGTGTCAGTGTAGCTATCGAAAACCGGGAAACCATTACGCTGCCATAGTGAATTGGCAATGGCTAAGGTAAGTTTATCCTTATCAGGAATTAATTCCGTATAGATACTTTTCATTAAAGCAAGCACTTCCTCTTGCTTAAGGTTGTCCCATCCCAACAGGGCTTCAAATTCTTTAAGGGTTTCAGTATCGGAACCTACCCCGGCCATAGCCAGGGCATAATACATGCTTAAAGGCGATACAAATACATTGGTTCCTGCAGTTTCATTTTTGGTAATTTCAGAAAATAGCTGAAGTGAGAAGCGATTGTTTTGCTGAACCAACGCAGCTTTTTTAAAACCATAGCTATCGGTATCCGGATTCACCGGTTGATCGGTGCAAGCCGAAGGAAGCAATATGCTTGCGACTGTTAATAGCAGCAAAATCGAAGATTTCATGATCATAAAGTTTTGTTTGTCGACATCTTTAGACTCCTCTCAATACCAAAAGGTTGCTTAGTTATCTAAGGATAAACCACATTGATGGCTCCCGATTGCTTATGTTCAACTCCCTGGCTGGTTTTAAATTCCAGGTAATACAAATAAGCTCCTTCGCTTACATTTTTGTTGTTGGCTCGTCCCCACCATTTATCCTCGGTATTTTTAGTTTCAAATACCTTACCTCCGTACCGGTCGTAAACCACAAAAAGGTAGTTAACCACGCTTACATTTAGAATTTCCGGTTTAATAAAATCATTGATTCCGTCGCCGTTTGGGGTAAACGCCGTGGGCACATAAACTTTGGGCTGCCGGGTAATACAGATGTTGTTTGAAGTGCTTTGCTGCCCCTGGGCCGAATGAGCCACCACATAAAAACAAAATTGTTCGGAATTGGCATCCCCGAAACTGCTTCCATCGAGGGTATAGTTTATTGTTGCATCATTAAATGCAGACTCCTGCTTAAAATAACCGGAATTGTCGATGGATAGAAACAAATCGTAAGTTTCTGAACCTTCAATAAAGCTGGTGTTCCAATGCAATACCACGTCTAAATCCTGCTGGGAATAATCCAAAATCAGCGGACGAACTGCTTCGGTGGAATCTACCGGCTTATTGCAACTATTTATTGCTGAAACTTTATAGAATCCTGAAGGATTTGTTGCTGACTGAGTAAAGCTTAAGGTATTTTCGGAGTTTTTTGGATTAAACAGTAGCGCTTCGTAAACTCCCTGAACAGTAGTACTGTACCCAAGCTGGTGCCCGCTTAAATCGGCTTCGGGGTCAACAGCAACTGTAAACTTTACCTCGGTGCCGGTGTTTTCAACTGCTTTAATCAGTAAGGTATTGGGCGTTTTTAATTCAGGAATGGTTAAAGTAACACGGTTGGAGTAGCTAAAAAAGCTATTGTCCCGATGGTCAGCTTTAATGTAATAAGTGTAGGTTTCACCGGGTGTCACTTTGTTGTCATAAAAGGAGGTATCGGTATCATCATACGCCAGTTCTCCATCATTTTTAAAAACTTCATAAACGGCTTTATCTCCTCCCCAGCCCATATAAGGACTCCAGTTCAGCTGAACCTGATTAGAACAGGTATCGTAGGTAGGTGCATTTAAAAAAATGGTGGAATGTGGTTCACCGGGCTCCCCATCGTTTTCATAATCGCCAATGTATGCAGCCATTCGGTACGAATACACTTCCACATTTGCCTGAGCGGTGTTATCGATATAGAAATAGGCTGAGGCCGGAATATCATAAGTCAGGGGGATGAAACCCGGATCGTTTTCATTAAAAGGATCACGATACAAAATATATCCCGTAACTCCGGGTGTTGGGCTTTCATTCCAATAAATCGCCACCCTTCCCTGTTCATCAACTATCAGCTGGGTTATGGTTGGCGGCTCCGGCTGTTGTGCTTTCAGTGTAAACGGAAAACTACCCAAAAAAAGAAGAAGAATATAAAATCCTTTACGAAGTTCCATAATGCCAATTAGCTTTGCCTGATACAACGGATGAATTTACTAAATATTCCTTTTGCTGCATAAAATAGTGGTTTCAAAAAGCCAAAAAATATGGAAAAGCTACGCATCCGTAAAAGGGCATTCCAAAACTACTTAGTATTTTCCGGCCACTACTGTGGTTAACTTATTGCTGTGATAATACTTGTTGGCCAGTTCCATCAGTTCCTGAGCGTTAACCGAAAGTATGGCCTGACGCATTTGCTCATAATAGTCAAAATCCAACCCGAACTGTACTACCGATTTAAAGGTTTCGGCTGTGGAAAAAGGCCCGTCGAACATTTGGAGCATCTCACCCATCATGTAATTGCGAACCCTTTGCAATTCCGTTTCCGAAACCGGTTCGCTTTTCAGCTTTTCCATTTCGCGAATAATCTCGTGATGCGCTTCGCGGGTAAACGCTGCTTTTACATCGGCAGCAATGGCCATGTAACCAGCTTGCTGCAACGAAACCTGCATGCCATGAATGCCATAGGTATAGCCTTTTTCTTCGCGGATGTTTTTCATGAGCCGCGAGCCAAA
This sequence comes from Bacteroidetes bacterium HGW-Bacteroidetes-4, assembly GCA_002840905.1. GTDB lineage: Bacteria > Bacteroidota > Bacteroidia > Bacteroidales > SZUA-534 > GWE2-40-63. Next base: position 21,063 of record PHDD01000029.1, read on the forward strand.
GTATCCACCCAGTATGGTGGTCAGCATTTTTAGTTTGATGTAATCGCGATGGGTTTTGTTTACTGTTAATAAACCACAACGGATGCTCGACTGCACAGCTCCGGCTTTTTCAATAACCACCGGTTCGTAAGTTAAGGCCGGGATAATAGTTTGTGCTGCGGCCTGAGGTTTGTTTTGCTTCGGAAGGGCACCGAAATACTGATCAACAAGCTTTAATACCTCATCGGTAATTTTTCCCGAAAGAATAAGCGAATAGTTACCTGCGTGATAATGTTCCTTATAAAAAGCCAGCAGTTCGTCGCGCCGGGTTTCATGGTAAAAAGCTTCAATGGTTTTTATGCCATAGGGATGTTGGGCTCCAAACAGCTTTTCGTTAAAGGCTTCGCGTGCCAGAAAACTGGTCTTTTCCATTTCGACCAAAAACTTTTGCCGGCGACGTTCCAATAAGGTTTGCAATTCTTTTTCAGGAAAAATGCTTTCGTTCAACGCTTCAAAAAACAAGAGAAGGGTTTGTTCAAAATACCGGCTGATGGTAACCAGTCCAACAAAGGCCTGATCTTTTTCAGTGTTGGGCTGAAAATAGGCTCCATAATAATCGAAGCCTTCGGCCAGTTGATGAGCCGTTTTGCTTGTCGTACCTTCGTTAAGCATCAATCCAGTTAAGGGAGCTACCAGTTTTTTTGTGGTATAGAGCGAGCCGGCTCCAACCATTATATCCAGCTTAACTACCTCCTGGGTTCCACCATTCAAAACATAAACGGGAATTCCGTTTGTCAGTATTACTTTCTTAACCTGGGGAAAATTTATTTCGGTAACTGCTTTATAGGCAGGAGCTATGGTTCTGTCGATTGTCATTTTTATAAGGCTTTATACTTAAGGGTTGAACAATGTGTGGTTTTGAAAAGCTTTTGTGCTACTTCTTTTACCCTTTGGGGAGTAACGTTGCTGTACTTTTCTGCTTCGTAGTTAATGGCTGCTGCATCGCCCAGCAATTCATAATAAGCCAGGTTCATGGCTTTATTCAGAATATTTATTTCAGAAAATATCAGGTTGGCTATGGCCTTGTTTTTAACTTTTTGCAATTCGTAGTCCGATACTTCATCCTGTATTAGTAAATCGAGTTCCCTTCGAATGGCCTTTTCAGCCTGTTCAAAAGTAACCCCCTGATTCAGGTTTCCATGTATGATAAACAAACCGGGATCGTTATCGCCCGTAATGTAAGCATTTAGTTCACTAAACAGTTTCTGCTCTTTTACCAACCGCTGGTTCAGTCGTGCCGATTTTCCGTTCGACAACAAGTCAGAAATTAAATCAGTAACGTAATAATCATTATGCTGACGGGCTACCATGGGATAAGCCTGGTAAACCGCATCGAGTGGAACCGGGCGTTCCACAACCAGTTCGCGGGCTTCCTGTTGTTCGGGTTCTACCGGAAGGTTTCGTTGGGGAACCTTACGTTTCGGAATTCCGCCAAACCATTTTTCAGTTAATCGTTTAACCTCTTCAAAGTTCACATTGCCTGCAACCACCAGAATAGCATTGTTGGGGGCGTAATGGGTATAAAAAAAATCATTTACCTCCTGCAGGGTAGCTCCTTCGATGTGTGCGGTTTCTTTCCCTATGGTTGGCCACTGGTAGGGATGCGTTCGGTAAGCCAGGGGCCGCAGCAACAGGTTCCAATCGCCATAAGGTTGATTCAGGTAGCGTTGCTTGAATTCCTCAACCACTACATTCTTTTGTATTTCAAGCTTTTCGCTTGTCAGAGCCAGTTCAAGCATGCGGTCGGATTCCAACCAAAAGGCTGTTTCCAGGTTCTCTTTAGGCAGTGTAATGTAATAGTTGGTGAAATTGTTATTGGTAAAGGCGTTATTTTCCCCTCCGGCCTGCTGCAAGGGGGTGTCGTAATTGGGGATGTTTTTTGAGCCTTCGAACATCAGGTGTTCAAACAAATGGGCGAAACCGGTTTTGTCGGGTTTCTCGTCGCGGGCTCCCACATCGTATAGCAGGTTAAAGGCTATAACCGGAGTGGTTTCATCGTGATGCACAATCAGTCGAAGGCCGTTATTCAGGGTGTATTTTTCGAAAGTTATCATTCAATTGGATTGTTGTTAGAGTTTAGAACTTAGAATTTAGAGTTTAGAACTTAGAATTTAGAACTTAGAGTTTAGAACTTAGAGTTTAGAATTTTGGAATTTAGAGCTTTGACTTGAGACAAAAGACTTTTCATTTTTCACTATTAACTATTCATTATTCACTATTAACTATTCACTATTAACTATTCACTATTCATTATTCATTATTCACTATTCACTATTCACTATTCACTCATTGTTTATTGCTACAAGCTAAGCTTAGCAAGGTTGAGGGTAGTTGCGTTAAAGTCGCTAATCACTTCGTCCATGATTTCCTGCACGGGTTGAATTTTATTAATTAAAGCCGATACCTGTCCAATTTCGAGTTCACCATCCTTCACATCGCCTTCGAACATGCCTTTTTTAGCACGTCCTTTTCCCAAAAGCACCTGAAACTCTTCAGGTGAGGCTCCCTGTAATTCATAATTCAACACCTGCTTATAAAAGCGGTTATTTAACAAACGAACCGGTGCCAGTTTTTTCAGTGTTAATTTGGTATCACCTTCCTGAGCTTTTACAATTTCATTTTTAAAATCGGGGTGCGCTGACGATTCCATGGCTGCTGCAAAACGGCTTCCAATTTGTACTCCTTCGGCCCCCAGGGCAAAAGCTGCTGCCATAGCCTGTCCGGAACCTATTCCTCCGGCAGCAATTAAGGGTGTTTTAATGGCTTTACGAATTTGGGGTATCAAACACAAGGTGGTTGTTTCTTCGCGTCCATTATGGCCTCCTGCCTCGAACCCTTCGGCAACAATGGCATCCACCCCGGCCTCTTCGCATTTTAAAGCAAAACGGGTATTGGCTACCACATGGGCAACCACAATTCCTGCATCGTGTAAGGTTTTGGTCCAGGTTTTCGGATTTCCGGCACTGGTAAAAACAATGGGAACTTTTTCGGCAATTATCAGTTCCAATATTTTTTCCATATCGGGATACATTAAGGGAACGTTTACGCCATAAGGCTTATTGGTAGCTTTTTTTATCTTTTGAATGTGCTCTTTCAGCACTTCAGGGTACATGGAACCTGCCCCCAACAAGCCCAGACCACCGGCATTGCTAACGGCAGCAGCCAGCTTGTAACCACTGCACCATACCATTCCGCCTTGCACAATGGGGTACTTAATTTTAAAAAGTTCAGTTATTCTGTTTTCCATATCGGTGAGTTTTTCAGGCAAAAGGCAAACATAGCTAAAAGCCTGCTACATATTAAATGCTTTGACTAAAACTTTGCTTTTAAATTAAAAAAAAAGTTGGGCGGCCCCCGCTGCCCAACTTTCATTAAAGTGTTTTTGATGTAAACCAAGCGATTTCATCAATTTAAAAACAATGCTGCTTACTTTTTGTTCATTTTTTGTCACTGCATATCAGGATTGCCAAACTTAAAAAAAAAGCAACTAAATTTCAATTAGTTAAATACGACAAAGATTGATTTTCCTTTCTTAATGCAAATGTTCGGCCTTCGGTTTCCCGATACTACACCTTTATAAATTCAGGATGTTTCAACTCCTGCTTGATGCGTACATCGGGCCTAAAGGTAAGCTTTAAGCCGGTAATATTTTGGGCACTAACCTTTTCGGGCGACGACTCGGCCCGGGTTTGGGCATGCAGGCTAAAGGTTCCGAGGTCATCGAGTTTAATGGTTTTTCCATCGAGCAGCATTTCGGGAATTAAATTCACCAGGTTGTACAGTACGGAATATACATCGGCCCCCGAAGCCGACGACCTCTTTTCGATAATTCTTATTAATTCATCCATGCCAACCCGGTTGCTTTGGGTTAACCGCGGAAAGTAAACTTTTTCGCCTGCCTTACCCTGTCCGGGCTTATTGGTCGAGGTTATTTTGTATTTAATGGGCATAACTCAGGGTTTAAATTACAGGGTATTGTTAATAAAAACTAAGGTAACCGTTATTCAAAACCAGTTTTCTACATACGAAAACCTGCTGTGTTTTCCAACTTTTGATGCGCATCAAAATAAAATTTGATGCGCATCAAACCGGGCAAACCTAATGTCATTTTTCACTAAAGCTAAGGTATATTTTATAGTAAACACAGCTGGTTCAGCTTCCCCTTTAATTAGAATCGGGACTAAGAATAAGGGCTTGTATGGTTTACATGCGCAATTCATAAAGAATTCGATTTAAAGTGAATTAAAACTTACCTGCATAAAAAACATCCAATTTAAAAAAGAAACCATGCATACAACTCAACATTAATGCCTTAGTTGTGTTTTCCATATTTAACAATCGCGTGAATCAAGCAGGTAGTTCAAAATTAAAAAATAATTGTCAAATTTTAGCTTTAATAATTGATTGTTAGTGAATAAAGAATAAATTTGCGCCTCTTTAGCACAATCAGCAAATTGCAGAAAACAAAGCATGAGTACAATTTTTGAACGAATAACCATTTGGCGGGGCAAACACCAAATTAAAGAGCGGCAATTTATTTTGTTGCTGAGTTTTGTTGTTGGAATTTTAAGCAGTTTGGCCGCCATCGCCTTAAAAAATACCATCCATTACACCCATCACTTTTTGGAAAGCCGCATGGAACTGGGGGTTGAGAATTACCTTTACCTGGCTTTGCCTGGCATTGGGATAATTATATCCGTTATCTGGGTAAACCGTTTTGTTAAAGATAAAATTGGACACGGCATAACCCGGATATTGTATGCTATTTCGAAAAAAAATGGCATGCTGAAACTTCACAACATGTATTCGAGCATCATCGGGAGTACTTTTACCATTGGTTTTGGCGGTTCGGTAGGAGCCGAGGCGCCCATTGTACTCACCGGAGGTGCCATAGGTTCGAACCTGGGGCGCCTGTTTCGTTTAAACCACAAGCAAATTATTCTGATGATTGGTTGTGGTGCGGCCGGAGCCGTGGCCGGAATCTTTAAGGCCCCCATTGCCGGGGTGGTTTTTACCTTAGAAGTACTGATGCTTGACCTGACTATGGCCTCGCTGGTTCCCCTTTTGATTTCAGCGGTAACATCGGCGGTTATGTCGTACTTTTTTCTGGGCCACAGTGCGGTGCTTTTTAGCTTTCAGTTAAAAGAACATTTTGTTTTGGGGAATTTGCCCTGGTACATTGTTTTGGGTATTGTGGCCGGATTTCTGAGTTTGTTTTTTACCCGTATTGCCATGCAGGTTGAAGGGCGGTTTCAAAAACTAAAAACCAACTGGCAACGCTTTACCATTGGCGGGGTAATGCTGGGTGTACTCATATTCCTTTTTCCGCCGCTTTTTGGCGAAGGCTACACCTCGCTGCACTCCATCCTTTCAGGCAATGCCGATGCCTTATTGGCACACAGCCTTTTTTACGATTATAAAGACAATTTCTGGATTTTAGCTGCCTTTTTACTACTTCTTCTGTTGTTTAAAGTATTTGCAACCTCGATAACCACGGGAGCCGGTGGCGTTGGCGGGGTATTTGCCCCCTCGCTGTTTATGGGTGGAGTTTTGGGTTACCTGGTAGCCATTTTATTGAACCGCTTTAGTTTTATTCAGGTAAACGAGGCCAATTTTGCCCTGGTAGGCATGGCGGCTTTTATGTCGGGAGTAATGCACGCGCCCATGACCTCGATGTTTTTAATTGCCGAAATAACCGGAGGTTATGGACTGTTTATTCCCCTGATGGTGGCTTCTACCATTTCGTACCTTACCATCATGTATTTTGAACCACACTCCATTTATACCATACGGTTGGCCAAACGCGGTGAGCTGATAACCCATAACAAAGACCGGGCTGCACTTACCTTAATGCGCCTCGAGAATGAGATTGAGCGTGATTTAATCAAAGTAAACCCCGATAATACCTTACGACAACTCGTGCATGTTATTAGCCAGTCGAAGCGAAATATTTTCCCAGTAGTTAACCTTAAAAATGAATTGCAAGGTATTGTGCTGTTAGACGACATACGCGATATTATGTTTAACCCCGAAATGTACGACGAAACCTATGTTTCGAGTTTAATGAGTGCCCCACCCGATGTGGTTAACATTACCGATTCAATGGATGTGATTATGGAAAAGTTTGAAAAATCGGGAGCCTGGAACCTGCCTGTGATTAAAGACGGGAAGTACGAAGGCTTTATATCGAAATCGAAAATTTACCAGGCTTACCGTAAGGTATTGGTTTATTTCTCAGAAGAATAAAAGAATTGGAATTGATTCAGAATCAATAATTACTGTTTTTACTTTTGTTAGCTACCACGAAAACCAAACCATCACCTGTAAGTTGAAAATGCAATGACAAACGCGGCATATGAATAGCATACTGATAACCGGAGCCACAGGAAATATTGGATTTGAGGTGATTCGTTTTTTGTTCAAAACCCACACAAACAATCGGATTGTTGCGGGTGTCAGGAACCTGGAGAAAGCAAAAACCCTGTTTAAAGACTATCCAAAACTGGAGTACGTTTATTTTGATTTTGAAGACAGCTCCTCTTTTACACCTGCACTTAAGGGCATTAACCGGGTTTTCCTGTTACGTCCGCCACACCTATCGGCCGTTGACAAATATTTCAAGCCATTTATTGCAACAATTAAACAAAACAACATCAACGAACTTGTTTTTTTATCGGTACAGGGAGCAGAAAAAAGCAAAGTTATACCTCACAATAAAATTGAACGTTTGGTAATTGAAAACCAGTTGGATTACATCTTTCTCAGGCCGTCTTACTTTATGCAAAACCTGACTACTACTTTACTTGATGGCATTAAAACAAAGCGTGAGATTGTTTTGCCCTCGGGAAATGCAAAATTCAACTGGATTGATATAGAAAATATTGGAGAAGCGGGCGCCATGCTGCTTCAACAATTCACCGCTTACAAAAACCAATCCTTTGAATTAACCGGACTTGAAAATGAAAGTTTTGACCGGGTAACTGCTCTTATAAATCAGGAAGTTAAACATCCGATAAGCTACCGTAGGGTAAACCCTTTCGGCTTTTTTGCAATAAAGAAACGCAAAGGAATGGAAACAGGAATGATATGGGTAATGCTATTGCTTCATTACTTACCCAGGGTTCAAAAACCGCCGCGTATTACAACGGTTTATGAACAATTAACCGGGAAAAAGCCCACCACACTAAAGGCATTTATAAACCGGGAAAAATACCAGTTTGAGAAAACCTAATGGATGATGTTCCTACCCCTTATTCTTTGAAATTAAAACAGCTACAAAACAAGGAATCAACAATCCGGTTAAACCAACATTATGCGTTCATCAAATTTGAACCGATACCAATCGTTTAAAAATAAAAAGGTGGGTCTAAACCCACCTTCTACTACACAATTAACAACATTGTGTAAACTAAACCCTATTACTAACTAAAACACTATGAAAAAAAACTATTTTACATTTTAATGGCATTCTTCATCGACACCAAAGCACTACTTAAAGTAAGTCCGCTGTCCTGAGCGTTGGTAGGACTAACTTCGAACTTCAACAGGTCGTCGATTACAACAAAATTGATGATAGAACCTTTTGAAATAGCCCCGTTATCTTCTGATATAATTAAGGTGTTTTTACCTACCCTATTTTTTAATTCTTGGGCGTTACGCGCAAAACTAAAACCCTGAGAAACATAAAGAATCTGACAAGAAGCAATTTCATCAAGATTATTGAACTCTTTTACAACGATATTTTGGAATCCAAATTTCTTTCCGGCTGTCTGACTTTTTAATTCAGAGGCCAACAAAGAATTCTTCATAACCCCAATTACAAAATCGCCCTGCTTCGACTCATCGGGCCAACCCACATAACGGATAAAATTAATAGTAAACAACGATTTGTACTTTTCAATTTCACCTGCTTTTGACTGTACACTTGTCAAACTAATTACCGCCAATAAGATTACAATTAACTTTTTCATTGATTTTTTATAAAATTTGTTTTGAATTAAAATACAACCTATTGAACGGCAAAATTAAAAATTGGTTGGCAACCAGGTTATGATAGTAAAAGGCTTAACTGCTGAAGTTCTTCGTGCAAAAAGCTGATGCAGGTCATGTAAGTTGCCGGCAAGAGGCAGTAAATAAAACACTTCCTATTGTTTTACAGCTACTTACGCACTTTGAGAAAACTAAAAAACCAACAAAAAAAACGAAATAAACAATTAATAATTTGGCCATTAAAACATCATTTCTAAAAAAAATGAAACCAAAACTGGAGCCGATTGAAACTCTCAAACTACCAAAGTTGATAGTTCTCTGAAGAAATTATAGCAACAAGCCACTAAATGCTTTTTATTAATTGGTAAAAAGGTCAAAATAAAACTGATTTTTAATACTTTTGTCTCAATAAGTTAATAGCTGTAATTAAATAATCAAAATTATTAAAATAGTGAAACTTTGGGATAAAGGAATAAGCACCAATAAAGGGGTTACACAATTCACCGTAGGAAACGACAGGGAACTCGATATAAACCTGGCCCCTTTCGATGTGTTGGGCACACTGGCTCACATTCAGATGCTTGAATCGATTGGCTTGCTTACCACTACGGAATGGAAACAGTTAAAACAAGAATTGATAGCTATATATAATGTGATAGAACAAAACCGTTTTTCCATCGACCCCGAAGTTGAAGATGTGCATTCGCAAATTGAGTTTTTACTAACTCAAAAACTGGGCAACATAGGGAAAAAGGTTCATAGTGGTCGCTCGCGAAATGATCAGGTTTTGGTGGCTATGAAACTTTATTTACGCGACGAAATAAAACAACTGGTTCAGGCTATTTCAACTATTTTTGAAACCTTAATAAACCTAAGCGACAAACACAAACAGGTATTGATTCCGGGTTATACCCATTTACAGATAGCCATGCCTTCGTCGTTTGGTTTATGGTTTGGAGCTTATGCCGAAAGTTTAAGCGACGATTTGGATTTGCTGTTGACCGCATTTCAGCAGGTCAATCAAAATCCTTTGGGTTCGGCAGCAGGTTATGGTTCTTCATTTCCGCTTAACCGACAATTGACTACCGATTTACTGGGTTTCAAAGCTTTAAATTATAATGTGGTTTATGCCCAGATGACCCGCGGTAAAGCTGAACAAACCCTGTCTTTTGCTATGGCATCGGTAGCCGGAACCCTTTCAAAAATGGCTATGGATCTATGTCTTTACAATTCGCAAAACTTTGGTTTTGTAAGTTTTCCCGACGCCTTTACCACAGGTTCTTCTATTATGCCACACAAAAAGAACCCCGATGTTTGGGAATTGGTGCGTGGCAAATGCAACCTGATTAAAGCACTTCCCAATCAAATTGCCCTGCTCACATCAAATCTGCCATCGGGATACCATAGGGAACTACAACTGCTGAAAGGGTTGATTATTCCGGCCATAGACGAATTAAAAGCCTGCTTGGAAATAAGCCAACTTATGCTGGCAAATATTAAAGTGAATCCTGAGGTTTTGAACGACCCAAAATACCAATACCTTTTTAGTGTTGAAGCTGTGAATAAAAAGGTTCTGCAAGGGATTCCTTTTCGCGATGCATACAAAGAGGTTTCAACAACCATAGAATCGGGTAGCTTTAAAGCCGATTTTAAAATAGAACACAGTCATGAAGGAAGCATTGGCAATTTATGTAATGACGCCATAAAAGTAAAGTTCGATTTACTCAGAGCGGCTTTTCCATTTGAGAAGATTGAAACGGCATTGCAAAACCTTATAAAATAAAAAGGTTGTAACCGCTATGATTACAACCCTAAAAGGTATTAAATGTAGTTTGTTTATTTCAACGATTTCACAATAATTTCTTCGTACTTGTCGTGCAACTGCTCCAATTCTTCATTGTTTAATGAAGTGGAATAAATACGAACCAGGTCGAGCACTTCAGAACCATAAATTACAGCCAATGCAGCATCGAAGGCCGAAAGCTGAATATTGTTGCGCACTTGCATCGTAACCTTTTTAAAATGGCTCCAATTCAGTTGTTCGTTAATCTTAAGATAGTACATTGGCTCCTCGTGATCCTTTAAAATCTTATCAGAAATCCAATCAACTTTAAAAAGCTTTTTAATTTGAATAATGGCCGACTCTTCGAGTTTTTTGCTTTTTGCAAAGATGATTCCATAATCGCGGTAATACTCCTGCAATTCGGCAATATGGTCGAATCCCTTTAAGTACCTGAGCCGGATGCTCTGATAAGTAGTATTATGAACGCATAAACTGGCGGGAGTACCTTCATACTCCAGCTTGGTTTTCTTTTTTATGTCGTGGGTAATTCGCAGTATCTTTTCGGTTGATTCCCGCTGGGTCATCACTAAGAAAATGGAATCGGGATTACGGTCAACCGGCAGGTTGGCTCCATAATATCCCGGGAAACTGCCCAGGTTTTCAAGAACAAATGTATTGGGAAGGATTCCCCGTTCCACGGTTTTTACATGTTCTTCTTTAATAATACTTCCAAATGTTTCGAGCGCCATAGTAGTCTTTTTTGGTTTGTGACTGAAGTAATTTGATTTTCTTTTTTACAATATAAAAAATAAAACGGTTTTTTGTTCAATAAAGCCAGGGCAAAACAATATTTAACTGCAAAAACAGAGTTATAATCACCTCTTTAGTGATAGCTCATTAGCTGCCCTAAAGTTATTCGTAAGTTTTTTTATCAATTTATTTGCTTTATTCTTTTCAAGAACTATCTTTGCATCGCTTTTAGAAAAAGTTAGGTTCTATAAAGGATTGAGGCGACTAGCTCAGCTCCGAAAAATGTAAACACATTTTTCGAGAGTCCTCGAAAACTTACAAAATCAAAGATTTTTAGTTTTCGAAATTGGTTCAAAGTTCCTGGTTGCATTAGATTAATTAGTTCGTTATTTGACATTAGGGGCGATTAGCTCAGTTGGTTCAGAGCACTTGGTTTACACCCAAGGGGTCGGGGGTTCGAATCCCTCATCGCCCACTTTATCAGGTATTTATTACTACAAGTTCTTATATTTCAGGGCGATTAGCTCAGTTGGTTCAGAGCACTTGGTTTACACCCAAGGGGTCGGGGGTTCGAATCCCTCATCGCCCACAAAAACAGAAAGCTACCTTTGGGTGGCTTTTTTTGTTTTATAAAATTGCAATACTTTAGGGATGAGAACCCAGGGTTCGAACGGCGCAGCCCTCACGACCGAAGGGAGTAATCCCTCATCGCCCACAAAAACAGAAAGCTACCTTTGGGTGGCTTTTGTTTTTTACTCCAATCCCTAAATCAGCACACAACACCAAATTATTCATACCTTATTTATTCCCAAAAGTATTCCCGGCGATAAGTTCAACTCCGAAAAAAAATGCAAATTTGCGGGTAAGGCTATTTCTCAATAACTTTTACAATTTCAGAGAGTGGTTCAATGCGTGTACCCGATTCGCCTTTATGGGAGTAATTCATTTGTGACAATACGTATCGCATGGCTTCTTTTCGGGCCAATTCACGATCATCTCCTTTTACGGTTATCCAGGGGCAATAAGGTTTTGCTGTTTGCCTGAACATTTCGTCTTTATATCGGGTAAATTCGTGCCATTTTTGCTGGGCCAGGGTATCTACCGTACTCAGCTTCCACATTTTTAAAGGATTTACTTTGCGGTCTTCGAGCCTGCGTTTTTGTTCCTCAATATTAATAGAAAACCAAAGTTTAATAATGGTTATGCCATCGTCGACCAGCATTTTTTCGAGCGGAACCACTTGCTTAAAAAACCTTTGGTATTGTTCTTCAGTACAAAAACCCATTACCGGTTCCACTACAGCCCGATTGTACCAGCTTCGGTCGAAAAAAATAATCTCGCCCGGACGTGGTAATTCCTTAATGTATCTTTGAAAGTACCACTGCCCCACTTCTACTTCGGTGGGTTTTGGCAAAGCGACCACACGATAAGCACGGGGATTTAAAAAACGGACAAAACGCATGATGGCTCCTCCTTTTCCTGCCGTATCGCGTCCTTCAAAAATAACTATTACTCTTTTGCGGGTTTCTTGCAACCAAAGTTGCATCCAAACCATTTCAGTTTGCAGATCGATGTATTCCGGATCGTTTTCTAAAGCATGCAAAGGCATAACCAACTTGTTTAAATTTAAATCAAATATAAAAGTTATTTGGATTGCATAGCATTTAAACATTCGTGTTATGCTTATTAAACCTTTAAGGCTTGCATAAGTTCAGCATAAATACCAATTCCTGATTCAATTTCGTGAAGGTAAATAAATTCGTTGGCTGTATGTGAGCGAGTAGAATCTCCGGGTCCCATTTTTACGGTAGGAAAAGTTTGAATTACTGCCTGGTCGCTGGTAGTTGGTGAACCAAAACATACAATACCCAGCTTTTCAGCAGCACGCACCAGTGGGTGATTCCGATCAATGGCTGAAGAATTCATGCGTAAAGAACGGGCTTTAACATCACAAGCAACCTGCTCTTTAATTGTGTTTAACACCTGCTGATTGCTGTATTTTTCGTTGGTACGCACATCGACTACAAATTCACAGGTGTCGGGAATTACATTATGTTGTGTTCCCGCCTGAATCTGCGTTACGGTCATTTTTACCCCGCCCAGCAAAGAACTGCTTTCGCTGAATTTGAATGAATGAAACCATTCAATTTCTTTAATGGCTAATTTTATGGCATTTACACCCTGATTGCGGGCAGCATGCCCCGCCTGACCATGAACCGTACAATCCAAAACCATCAGGCCTTTTTCGGCCACAGCCATTTGCATCTGAGTAGGTTCGCCCACAATACCAGCATCTATCTTTCCAAGAACAGGGATTACCCATTCTATTCCTCCTGCCCCTGAAATTTCTTCTTCGGCTGAAGCCACAAAAACCCTGTTATAACTCAATTGAAACTGCTCTGACCAGATAAATACCGCCAACAAACTAACCAAACTGGCTCCGGCATCATTACTTCCCAACCCAATAAGTTTTCCGTCGTGCAAAACCGGTTCCAAAGGATTGGTATTCCACCCTTTTGAAGGCTTTACGGTGTCGAGATGTGAGTTCAGCATAAGTGTAGAACGCCCGGCCTGAAAATCGTTACTGCAGGCAAATACATTGTTTCCTTTGCGATGTGGCTGGTATCCATACCGGGATAAGACCTCGACAATAATTTCAGAAGCCATTGCTTCTTCAGTACTGAACGATTGGGTTTGAATGAGTTGTTTCAGTGTTTCCACTGCCAATAGGTGGGCTTCTTTCAGGCTTTGAATTTTCATGATTTAATTTTTTTCAAGAAATAATCGGGTTCCCGTTCCACAACCATTGCCCAAAACCACGCTGTTGACGCCTTGTTGAAGGGCAAAAAATCCGTTTTCCAATTTAGGCAACATTCCACTGTGAATGGATTTTTGTTGCAGCATTTGTTTCATCATTGTATTGCTGAGTTCAGTCAGGCCCGATTTCGGATTGTTTGCATCGGTCAAAACTCCGGGTTTATCAAAATAAAAATACAGTTCTACATCAAATTTTTTCTGCAGGGCTATGGACAGATGCGAAGCCACGGAGTCGGCATTGGTATTCAGTAATTCAAAGTCAGCACTTTGCGATATGGACGAAACTACCGGAATTACTCCTTTTTGAAAAAACCATTGTAACCATGTTACATTAATGCTGCTGATGTCGCCCACCATGCCAAAGTCAACGGGTTCGGGGGAGCGTTTTTGAGAGGTTATCAGGTTTAAGTCGCCCCCACAAAGCCCCAAAGCAGTTTGTCCGAGTTTATTCAAGCCTGAAACCAATTGCTTGTTTAGTTTTCCGGCACATACCATAAGAACTACATCCATGGTTTCAACCGATGTGATTCTCCTTCCATTTATTGTTTGAGTTGGTACCTGTAATTTTTGACAGAGTTGATCGATAAACACTCCGCCGCCATGAACCAATAGTTTGTGCCCTTTTACCGATGCCACCATATTTAAAAGTTGCTGTAAATCAGATTCAGAATCAAGCACTTTGCCCCCTGCCTTTATTATTGTTAGTTTTTCCCTCATGAGTAGTTGTTATATAATACTTAAAATTTATGCCAGTAAAAAATCAACAAAAAAGAGTATCCAGTGTGTTTTTAATTTATTAATAATTTGAGGATTTCTGCAGTTATGCTTTTGTTAAATCTTGCAGTACCTTACTAAGCGACTTTATAAAAAGTTCACATTCGTTAAAAGTAATTGCAAGGGGCGGTAAAATTCGCAAAACATCAGGTTCTGAAAAACCGGTAATAACATGAAAATTATTGAGCAGAATTTGCCGGACTGTTTTGGCTGAAACATGGAATTCAATACCTAACATAAGCCCCCGGCCTCTCACTTGCTTAACTTCAGGCAGTTGCTGCAATTTCTTTATCAGAAAAACCCCCATTTCCGAAGCATTCTGCATCAAATTCTCATCACTTACAGTTTTTAAGACAGAAATAGCGGCAGCACAAGCCAGTTGCCCGCCACCAAAGGTAGTTCCCAACAGGCCTTTTTTCAGCTCAAAGGCCTGATGAATTAATGTACCTGCCACTGGGAATCCATTTCCCATGCCTTTGGCTACAGTTACTATATCGGCTTGTATTCTATGGTGTTGATGTGCAAAAAAGTTTCCACTCCGCCCATAACCCGATTGAATCTCGTCGGCTAATAACAAGGTTCCGGTTTGGGAACATAGCTTTCGGGCCATCTTCCAAAAATCGGTCGATGCTTCAAATATCCCGTTAACACCCTGTATTCCCTCAATAATAAATGCTGCATAGGTTTTCGTTTCCAGGTAGTCTTGTAATAAAGTCAAATCACTTATGGGGATAAAATCAACATCCAATTGCGATCCAAATGGTGCTTTTATATTATTGTTATCAGTAGCGGCAACAGCACCGGCACTTCGACCGTGAAAGGCCCCTTTTAAGGCCAGTATTTTTGAACGCCCGGTAATAAAAGAAGCTGTCTTGAGTGCATTTTCGTTAGCTTCGGCTCCCGAATTACTTAAAAACAAGGAGTAGTTGCTGTAACCAGAAATTTCACCCAATATTTTTGCCAATTCGACTTGTAACGGATTTTGAAAAGCATTGGAGTAAAAAACCAGTTTTTCAAGCTGATCATTTATTGCCTTTACGAAATTTACATGTCCATGACCAATGGAAATTACACCATGACCACCATAAAAATCGAGATATTGTTTGCCTTGGGAATCGCACACATAGCATCCCTTACCTGACGAAAGTTCATTTGGGTATTGTTGGTAAATATCAAGTATCTTCATTACAAAGCATTAAAATGAATTAAAAAGCCACCGGTTTCAATTGCAAACCGGTGCGTTCATCGAGCCCAAAAAGCAGGTTCATGTTTTGAATCGCCTGCCCTGAAGCTCCTTTCAATAAATTATCGATAACTGAAATAATCATTAGTTTACCGCCATGTTTTTCGAGGTAAAGCACACATTTGTTTGTATTTACTACTTGTTTAACATTGGGGTTTTCTTCTGAAAGCACTACAAACGGTTGATCCCGGTAAAACTCCTGATATATCATTCTTGCTTCATCTAAATTGAGGCTTGAATTGGTATAACAAATAGCCATGATTCCCCGGGTAAAATTTCCACGGACTGGAATGAAATTCACTACTGGTAAACTCTTGCCTTTTTGCTGCAGGGTCTGCTTAATTTCTGCCAGGTGCTGATGTTCAAAAGCTTTATAAACCGATACATTGTTGTTTTTCCAACTAAAATGGCTGGTTGATGTAGGCATTTGTCCGGCCCCGGTTGAACCGGTAATTGCTGTTACGTGCAGCTCATCGGTGAGTAGTTTATTTGCCACCAGGGGCAAAAATGCTAATTCAATAGCTGTAGCAAAACATCCTGGATTGGCAATATAATGTGCTGCTGCTATCATTTCTTTATTGGCTTCGGGAAGACCATAAACAAAAGTATGATCAGGAGCCTCAATTCTGAAATCGTTGCTTAAATCAATGATTTTAACCGATTGGGGAATCTTATGCCCTTGCAAAAACAGCTTACTTTTACCATGGCCGCTGCATAAGAACAAAACATCAATATCAAAATTTAGTGCATCGGTAAAAATCAATTCGGTTTCGCCCAACAAATCGCGATGCACTTTAGTAATGGCCTGTCCGCTGTGGCTTGAACTTTGCACAAAAACAAGTACTGCCATTGGGTGATGCAATAAAACTCGTATAAGTTCGCCGGCAGTGTAACCGGCTCCTCCAATAATACCAACTTTTATCATGGGTTTTCTGCTTAAATTTCGTCGGAATTAACCGAATAATAGTTTTTTAATGGATTGGCCAACACGTTTATAAAACCTTTTACATCATTAGCTGTCCAATTTCCGGCAGTTTCGCCATAGGCTCCGAATTTGGAATTCATCAAATCGCAAGGCGATTCCACCCCTAATACCTGAAAGTAGTAAGGAAAAAGCCGGACCTGAATTTTTCCGGTAACATGTTTCTGTGTTTCTTCCAAAAACGATTCTATGTTACGCAGCGTGGGCTCCATATAAAGGCCATCGTGCAACATGGTTCCATACCAGTTGGCCAATTGTTCTTTCCAGTACATTTGCCATCGGGTAAGGGTGTGTTTTTCGAGTTCATGATGTGCTTTTATCAACATCAGTGCAGCAGGCGCTTCAAAACCCACCCGACCTTTTGTTCCTATTATAGTATCACCTACATGCATACCACGACCAATTGCATATTTGCTTCCCAGCTTATTAAGGTAGCGAATAGCATCGACCGGATGTGGAAACTGTTGCCCGTTGATTTTAGAAACCCGCCCCTGGTTAAATTCAATTTCAATAACTTCCGGTGTGGTTTTTTCAACTTGTGAAGGAAAAGCCAGTTCCGGTAGAGGCTGGTTCGATGTGAGTGTTTCCCTGCCGCCAATACTGGTTCCCCAAAGCCCTTCATTTAAGCTGTAAGCCATTTTTGTAAAATCACCATCAACGCCATGACTTTTCAGGAAGTTTATTTCCTGCTCGCGTGATAACTGTTCGTCGCGCACTAATGAAATAATCGGCTTATCGGGGATAAGAATTTTAAAAACCAAATCGAAACGAACCTGGTCGTTACCAGCGCCAGTACATCCGTGGGCCACACAATCGGCATCAATTGAACGGGCGTATTCGGCAATGGCTTTAGCCTGAAAAAAGCGCTCGGAGCTCACCGATAAAGGGTAGGTCTGATTTTTTAATATATTACCGTACACCAGGTATTTAAGGCACCTTTGGTAATAATCTTTTTCAATGTTAAGAACTACATGCTTTTTAACTCCCAACTGTTGAGCCCGATGTTCAATTTTTTTAAGTTGTTCCGAAGTAAATCCGCCGGTATTGGCAACAACCGAGATAACATCGAACCCTTTTTCAACGGCCAGATACTTTGCCGTATAGGTAGTGTCTAAACCACCGCTATACGCAAGTACAACTGTCTGTTTTACTTTTGTCATGCCTATTTGATTTATTATTTAAAGGAAAATTGAATACTACTGATGTATATTTATACGCTTTTTGCTTTGGCCATTTTAAACACATTTGAGAGCAATTGCTTTTTTGACCGGGGACTGTATATCATTCCGGTACACAAGCACATTTTTTGATTTGTCCGCTGAAGAATATCATAATTAACACATCCCTGACAGCCTTTCCAGAATTGTGGATCGATGGTTAATTCAGAAAAAGTGACCGGACGGTAACCTAACTTAAAGTTGATATTCAAAACTGCATTGCTGGTAGTTATTCCGAATACCTGTGCATTCGGGTAAAGCTGGGTTGACAGTTGCAGGATTCTTTGCTTGATTTTAAAGGCCAGTTTCATTCCCCTATAATCGGGATGCACTATTAAACCACTGTTTGCAACATATTTTCCGTGCTCCCATGTTTCGATATAGCAAAAACCAACTATCGTTTCACCATCGAGTGCAAGTACCGCTTTTCCTTCGCTTATTTTAGAAGCTATATATTCCGGAGTTCGCTTGGCAATACCTGTTCCACGAATTTTAGCTGCATCTTCAATCATGGTACAAATTTGAGATGCATGAGCCACGTGTTGCTGGTTTGCAACCACTATGGAAACCTTGTTTTTTTTCATTTGATACGTTCGAATAAGTAATGTTTACCAATAATTTTCAAAAAAAAAGGCCTACCGAATGGGTAGGCCTGCAATGAGTTGATTTAATATATGCAATTGCTCAGCTTAGTTATCGGAATTTCATTTTTGAATGAATCTTGGTCGTCGCAATTCAGGTCGAGACATGGGTAAGCTGTAAATCGAAATATTCATGCTGTGTATATTTATTCTTTTTTAATGTATATTATTACGCTACAAATGTAGGAATATTTTTAAACTACAAAACTAATTTGAAATATTTTTTGCACTTATTTTTACTATTCATTACATATATGTTCTATTATTGATATTTTTATTTCTTTTTCGCATAAATGCATAAAAAAACCTGGAACTTACCAGGTTAAAAGTTTATACATGATTTGAGAATAATCTTACCAAAGTTTGGCTGGATATTTTTTTTCTGCAACCAATTCCTGTAATTTTTGAACGGTAATGGGCCGATCCTCCTGATAGGTAATTCCAAACCATTTGGCAGCTGATTCCAACACCCGAGTTTTAACTTTTCCTTCTTTCATCAGTTCATCGACAACCATGGGTATATAAAATTCCGATTTTAGCTGGGTTCCCTGCGCTTGCAGAAAAGCCTGAAACTTTTCGTCCAAATAATTAAATAAGCTGGTATGAAAACCCCAAAAATTCATCGATACAATATCATTCGCCAGCAAAGGAAACTTTTCGTTATTTAAGGAATAATATATAGCCCCGTCGGTTTTTCCTATACTGGTACATTCGTTAATTTCAACTAGATTTTTATGCTCGTCGAGCTTACATATACCTCGCGATACGGTTCCAAAATCTGAAAGCGTATTGCCCAGTTGGTATCCACACATGGCGTAAATATTTGCCTTAACATCAGAAGTTAAAAAACTGTACATACTTTCGTATGCTTCGGCCCCGTAAAAATCGTCGGCATTTATAACTGCAAAAGGGGTAGTTACTGTATTTTTTGCCGCAAGTATTGCATGGCCAGTTCCCCAGGGTTTTTCGCGTCCCTCGGGAACTGTAAATCCGGCAGGTAGGTTTTCCAATTCCTGAAAAACCAGTTCAACCGCTATCTTTCCCTGAAGTTTATTTACAAAAATATCGCGGAATTCTTTTTCAAAACTTTTACGGATGATAAAAACCACTTTACCAAACCCGGCCCGTAAGGCATCGTAAACTGAATAGTCCATAATGGTTTCACCGCCAGGGCCTAATTTATCAAGCTGCTTTAATCCGCCGTATCGACTTCCCATTCCGGCTGCAAGTACTAAGAGTGTTGGTTTCATGTATCAATATGATTTAAATGGTTTTCAATTATCAAAATACGACCATGCAAATTTAAAATTATTGTCACAGAATACTATTATTCGAAGGATTTTCAATTAGAGAATAATGGAGCGCAAGTAAATGGTTAAAAATTCGTCTATATTTGGTACTTAAATCACACCAAAGTGGATAGGGAATTCATTCAACAACTAAAATCAGGAGACGAGCCTGCGTTTAAAACCCTGGTAGAAAGGCATAAGGATAATGTGGTAAATACCTGTTTTGGCTTTGTAAACAATTATCACGATGCCGATGATTTGGCTCAGGATGTTTTTATTGAAGTTTTCCGCTCCATTGGCTCGTTTAACGAGGATTCAAAACTATCTACCTGGATTTACCGGATTGCGGTAAACAAATCGCTCGATTTTATCCGGAAAACCAAGCGAAAAAAACGTTGGTCTGAGTTATTCCGGGTCGACTCAAGTGATGATAAATCCATTGACAATTGGATACCACACAGTCAAACACCCGATTTAGCAATGGAACAAAAAGAACGTATTAATATTTTAAAACAGGCTATTGATAAATTACCTCCCAACCAAAAAGCGGCTTTTACCTTGCATAAATATGAAGACCTAAGTTATCAGGAAATTGCCGAGGTATTAACTACAACGCTATCATCGGTTGAGTCGTTAATGCACCGGGCCAAAATGAATTTAAAGAAATTTTTAAAAAGCTACTATGAAAATAAATTATAGAAGCATGCGCAAGTTTATAACGCTAAGATCGTCAAAATCACTGAATTTAAATTTCAAAACCACAAAAAGGCTGTTGGAACCAAAGTTGTTTAATTATGGAAACGAATAAAAACCTGAATCCCGAAATTGAGAAAACCCTGGCCAGTCTTAACAACATTCAAAAAACAAAGGCCGATCCATTTTTCTACACCCGCCTTACTGCTAAGTTAGAGCGAGAACAAGAGCCGCGTGTATGGCACTGGTTTTTCGACATCCCCATTCTACGCCCAGCATTAATGCTGCTTTTTGCTGTCATAAACCTGTTTACCTTAATGAATTGGATGCAACCTAAAACAGAAAATAATTCCATAAGCTCAACAACCGAGCAATTTATTGAAGAATACGAATTAAACGAAACCAACTATACATTATTAGTTTATAATGAAGAATAATATGGAAACCAAGAAAAAAAATAAAGTACTCATGTGGACAGTAGCTGTTCTACTGGTACTAAACATCTCTACTTTAAGCACCATTTGGATTGAGAATCATAAGGAAAACAAACAGCGAACGAGCCATAGGAATAAAAATCACAGCGAAGTTCTTATCGATGAATTACAATTAAATAATGAACAAATTCAGGTTTATCAGCAATCGCGAAAACAACACTGGAAAGAATTATTATTGAAAAAAAAAGAAATTTTAAGTTTAAAAAAAGAAGTTCATCAGGCTTTTTTTAATCCGAACTGCGATACCATCTATATTTATCAATTGATTGATAGCATTGGATACTTGAATGCAGCATTAGAACGAAACAACTATCAACATTTTTTAGAAATTAAAGAACAATTGGACAGCACTCAATTAAACCGGTTTCAAGAATTTATGGGCGAGTTGTTGCAACGTGACGAAAGCAGGCTGCATCACAAATTAAACAGAGAAAATGATAGCATTAAACATAAATAAAACACTATAATATGAAAAACTTAAAAGTTCAATTACTCGCATTAGGTTTGGTATTTGCATTGGCAGTGTCAGCCCAACCTTTGCAAAAAGGTCAGGGAAATTATCATAGAGGGGATAAAATTCAAAAAGAGTTCAAAACAGAACAGTTTAAAGGCAGTTTAAAGGGTATATCAAATTTAACTGAAGAACAACAATCAGCTTTAAAAAAACTACAAATAGCTCACCAAAAAGAGATGTTGCCTTTACGAAATGAATTAGGTGAGAAAAAAGCAAAAATGAATACTTTGCAAACAGCTGAAAATGCTGATTTAAAAGCAATAAATGCTTTAATAGATGAAATGAGTGTGATAAAAACCAAAATGGCCAAAGCTAAAGCAGCAAAACATCAAGCCATCCGAAATTTGCTAACCGACGAACAGCGGCTGCAATTTGACCTTCACTACTCCCAAAAGGGGATGCACTACCGAAAGGGATATAATAATTAAAATAAATAATTAGCGGATAACACATCTGCTTTTTTTATGACAACACGCGTTGTAATTTTAGGGGAAGTATTTCCTGACTTGTCCACTTTAGTGCGGCAGATTTAGTATTTTGATGTATTTCAAAATTTTATCGGAGTATTTTGCTCTA
>PHDD01000030.1 GCA_002840905.1 Bacteroidetes bacterium HGW-Bacteroidetes-4
CGGTTACTGCCATTATACCAATTGTCCATACAACGGCCAAGCCTGCTGTGAGCAACGGTAACAATACCCCGCGAAATGATTTGAAACTCAACAATAAAATAATTGCTATTACGAGGAAAACGATGGGAATAAGCCAAACAATATCCGAAACAATCAAATCGTTAATGTCGTTCATCATCATGGGCAGCCCGCCAAAGTACATTGTTTCGGGCAAATCCAATGCTTCAATTTTATCCTTAATTTTTTTTGCAATAGCTTGTTTATTTTCATCAGGGAGAAGTGTAAACATTATTGCGGTTGCCGTTCCGTCCTCTGAAACAACAGCTCCCCTGTACATCTCTTTAGAAAAAACATAGTTTTTTAGGCTATCTAACTGCGATTGTTCAACGGGCAAATCATACTCATCAACCAGTTTGCCTATTTCAATACCCCATTCAGAGCTTTTAATATCGAGAATGTTGGTTAAGCTTGTAACGGTTGAAACACCATTGGTATATTTAAGGCTGTCAGTAATTTGCTTTATATGCTGAATGACTTCTGCTTTAAAAACATTATCTGTTTCCAGAACAATCATTCCCATATCGTTTCCGCCAAACTGTGTGCCTATTTCCTTGTACAACCGGGCAGCAGGGTCATCATCAGGTAAAGAGCTTATTATATCAGAGTTTATATGCAAATCTTTTGCCTGATAACTAAAGAATACGGTTAATCCTACAACGGCTATAATAATAAGCCATTTAAATTTTACTATACCATCTGCGAATCTGTTCATATTTTGTTGTTTTGAAAATATTTATACTTAAATCGTTTTATAGTCAGTTTTAGTGCAAAAAAAATTATCGGGACAAACCTTTTGTGAGTATTCCAATTAAACCTTCAAAATGAGGAGCGTATTTCACATATTTGTTCTGTAGAAAGAAGGCTTTTATAACCATAATGAATACTTCTAACAAAACATCAATATCTCCAATTATTGTAAATTCACCCTTTTCAGCACCTTGTATTATTATTTTTTTCAGGTTCTCTTTTTCCCATCCATCTAATTCAGTCCTCAAATCATCAATGAAATGAAAATGTTCAAAAAAATCAGCTTTTAGCGTTTCATGATAATTTGCAGCAGAATTGAGAATTTCCATTCTTTTAACGAGATATTTTTTTACCTTTTCAGAGGAAGTCAAATCAGAATTGTTAACAATAAAAGACAGTTGATTTTTAAGGTTTATCATTTCTATTGACACTACCTCTTTAAATAGTTCCTCCTTGCTTGCAAAATGATAGTATAAGGAACCTTTGGCTTTCCTCGCAATTTTTGCGATTTCGTCCATTGAGGTTTTGTGAAACCCAAAGCGACTGAATAGCTTATCTGCAACGCTTAAAATTGATTCTTTGGTATTATCAATGCTCATATCATTTTTGTACTAAAATTGTTTTTCGGTACAAAGATAGATATATTTTTTGCAATTCAAGTTTTTTTTATTTTTTTCACAAATAACAAGAAATGTGAAATCGTACCATAGTAGTTATGGGTGGGATGGGAAGATTGCACTCTTTGGCAAAGCTTTGGATCGGGACAAGCTGTGGGGCTTTGCCAATGTGTGCAATGTGGATGGGGTTTCCTTCTTTTTGCGGGGAGGAGAAAAAAAACAAAATAAATTTCCTCGCACTGCACCGCCCTATCAACGGAGTACCAATCCAATCAATCCGTTTTTTTTAATTATTTCAATTTATCTATATCGTATCAATGTGTCGAGTTGGTGTTTCTCCACACTTGCTTACAACGGATGGCGGTATGTTTTTGTGCCGATTTCAAAGCACTGTCCTGTCAAGTTACACGAAAGTATATAAGATGCAGAAACGCTGAAATACCTACTATCTCGGCAATAAAATATAACGCATGTTACCGCCTGTGCATTATTCTTTCTTTTCTCTGATTTTATCCAACATCCTGTTCAATTCTTTAACTTCTTCTGCCGTTAAGTTATTAAGCAACGTGTCAGCTTCTTGCTCACAACTAAACATTTTATCAAGTAATGCCAAACCCAATTCAGTAATATCAACCGATTTTTGTCGTCTGTCTTCGGGATTTTCTATCCGGCTAACCAAACTTTTCTGAACCAATCTGTCAACAATACGGCTGACATCTGAGTCTTTGTCGAGCATACGCTCCTTAATAAAACCTATCGACAAAGGTGCTTCGGAACGAAAACCACGTAAAATACGCAATACATTGTATTGCTGTTCGGCAAGTCCGTGCTTTTTGAGCGATTGAAAGAACTCATAACTCAACTGCTTGGCAGTGTAGGTTAAATTTATCAGTCCTTTGTGATATTCGTTCCGAAAACGACCTTTTATTTCGTCTTCAATTTTCATTTTATCTTAAAAAATTCAGGAGCTCTTAAATAAAAAACTAACCACACTAAAATTAGTACAACACTTGGCATCATTATACTTGTCCCAGTTGTCATATGAATAATAATTGCTCCACCCATATAAGAACTTAGTAATAAGGTTCCATAGCGGTTTGTTTTTGGAAATAAAAATAATAATGATGAGGTAATTTCGCCTAATGCTATGATAATGCGCCAATCTCCAAGTTTCATTTGTTCCATTTGTTCGGGATGAAGGAACAATTTACCACTTGCACTGTATAAAAAAAGTGCTGTTAATAAGCCGGCAATTACCCAACCGGTAATTTTTCTTGTTTTTGATATTTCTGTAATCATAATTTTATCCTTTATTGTTTAATAAATTGATTATTTAGAGAATAATGTCGATAAATACGTTTTTACTTCGGTTGGTTTTCTTCCCAGTAACTTTGTCAAATCTGTAGTTGGCACATTCATGGTGTTTGCAGCAAAAGCAACTGCAAATGCCGTGGACATTTTAGCCCACATTTCAGGTACACCATAGCTGATTAACGTTTTTGTATAAGTTTCAGGCTCGGGTGAAACATATTGTATAGACTCACCGGATTGTGTCGAAATGATTTCGGCAATTTCGGCAAACGAAACAGGTTGTTCATTACCTATATTATAAACTTTGTTTTCATGCCCTCGGGTTGTTAATACATTTGCCAATGCTTCTGCTATTTCGTTACGAAGAACAAAATTTACCTTTCCGTTGCCCGCTGGCACAAAGAGGGTTTTTGTCTCTAAAATTTTCTCTCCAACAAATCCCATCAGCATATCCATGTAATAACCGTTTTCAAATAAGGTGTAACTGATACCACTTTCTTTCAGATAATTTTCTGTTTCCACATGGTCTTTGGCAATAAACCAAAGAGGAGAAGACGGGTCGTCATGAGTACGCAAAAAACCTGTGTAAATGATATGTTTTACACCGTTTTCTTTTGCAGCTTTAATCGCATTTATATGCTGTTCTGCCCTGCTTTTAGCAACTTCGCTGGATGAAATCAGCAACATGGTATCAATTCCTTTGGTTGCATTCAGCAATGACGCGTAGTCATCGTAATCGCCTAATCGCACTTCAACTCCTTTTGCTTTCAATACTTGGGCTTTTTCTTCATTGCGTGCTAAAGCTACTATGTTGTTTATTTGATTTTTTTTAATAAGAAAGTCTATCGTAGCACTTCCTAAGTTTCCGGTTGAACCGGCTATTAATGTTTTCATACTTTTTTATTTTTTTTGTTATTAATATTTTATTCAAATTTATATCCTGAAATTTTCACTCCCATCAATGTTCCGCTATAATCTGTTTTCCCTGTATCATTTCCGGCTGCACCGGTTACGATAAACAAAGGCAACAAATGCTCACTTCTTGGATGACATTCAATTGCAGCAGGGGCTTTTTGCCAATTTATCATTGCAGAGCTTCTTTCTTCAACATTTGGGTTTGTAACTGTTTCTGCAAGCCAGTTGTCAAACTTTTCAGAATTTTCAACGGCACTTTTACCTCCCGCCATAAAGCCACGCATGTTGTGATAGCTCATGCCAGAACCAATAATCAACACGCCTTCCATACGCAAAGGTTCAAGTGCTTTGCCAAGAATGATGTGTGTTTCAGGGTCAAGCGTTTTTACTAATGAGAGTTGAATAACAGGAATTTTAGGTTTTGGAAATGCAATCATAAGCGGTACAAAGGTGCCATGGTCATAACCTCTTTTAAATTCTCTTTTCGTTGTAAAATCGTTTGCTTTAATTAGATTTTCAACACGTTCTGCTAACTCGGCATTTCCGAATGCTGGCCAATTCAAATGATAAGTTGATTCAGGAAAACCGTAATAATCATAAAGCAATGGTGGATGTGTACCGAAATGGACAGTAGGAAAATCTTCTTCCCAATGAGCAGAAATAACAAGAATTGCTTTTATTTTTTGACTGTTCGTCTGCCCAAGTTTTTCGAGATATTCTCTTAGTTTACCATAACCCACGGGGTCGCCAAAGGCATCGTCCATTACATGCCATGGGCCACCACCGTGAGGAATAAAATATACAGGAAGCTTTTCCATCTCGTTTCCCTTATTTTCTTATTGTTTTAAGTGCTGTTCCCCAATTTATTAACTGGTCGAGCATCGTATTTAGATTAGTTTCATGCAATACCGCTGGTTTAAAGACACTAAAATTTTCGAAATCGGTGAACAAAGAAAGTAAAACTTGTGCGCGAACATCAGCTACTTGAAGCTCTCCCATTATTAAACGAAGGTGCTCAACAGCTCTTGCGCCACCAGCAGAACCATAACTTACAAAACCGGCTGCTTTATTATTCCATTCTGCATAAATATAATCTAATGCATTTTTTAAAGCTCCCGACAATGAATGGTTATATTCGCCTGTTACAAAAATATATGCATCGAGCGATTTAATTTTTTCTGCCCAAGCTTTTGTATGTTCATTCATATATTGACCGAACGAAGCAGGAAAAGGCTCATCGAGTAGTGGCAAGTTAAAGTCTTTGAGGTCAACCAACTCATATTCTGCATCATTTCTTTTTGATGTTAACTCATATACCCATGTAGCAACTTGTTCGGCGTTGCGACCAGGACGGGTACTTCCGATAATAATTCCAATTTTTAACATATTTTTCTCCTAAAATTTAAGAATTGATATTTAATTTTTCTTCAATAGCATCTAACCGGTCATTTGCACTATGTATCATCATTGTTACTCTTACAAAAGGTAACCCCAAAAACATTAATGCGAGTGATGTAATCAAGCCAAACAAGTTGAAGTTAATAATATTAACCACAACACCAACCAAGCCCATTAAGGCAGCAAAAATTCCACCTGGAACTCCGAGTGGACAACGTAATTTCTTCTTTTCCATAATACTCCTTTAATTAATTTGATAAATATTCATTTAATTTATTAGTAAGTTCTTGTTTTGTCGGGACACTCCTGAAGGCAATTTCATCGTTAATCAATAGCGTAGGCACGGTATGTATTCCTAATTTCATTGTTTTGAGCATTCCCGCAGGCATATTTACCATGGTTTGTTTTAGCTCAAATTTATTACCGTATTCTTTTAGCACTTCGCCAATCAAACGTTTCATTATCTTACAGTTTGGACAGGTAAGTGAGTAAAACATTTCTAAAATAATTCGTTTTTCCATATAATTTTCAATCTTTAAAAAATTCAATTCCTAATTCAGCACAAATATAGGTTTAAACATTATTTGTTGCAACATATATATTAAAAAAATTTTTTGATTTTATTTTATCTATTGATATTCAGTATATTGAAGGAGTTATAAATTTTACGCATGTTATATTTGCATTGGCGGTAACGTTCGCAGCTATGCGCAGTGCGGGATTGCGTGGCTACATCTGTATCAACCGAGACAAACCTTGCCTGCGGGAACTGCACTTGCAAAACCTCTGAAACCCTTATTGGATATACCGTGCTTAGGCAAAGTACTTATTTACTGAATCTTAATCCAACTGAAAAATCAATCCGATTTAAGCTTTCATACTCACCTTTTTCTAATTTAATCGTTTCTGTCTTTGTTCCTTCATTCCAGTCATATTCAAATAAAGTTCCTGTCAAAAACGAAATCTGAAATCCTAACGATAAATTTTCTGACAGTCCAAAATCGTACCCGACATCAAAGGATAATCCCATTGTACTGCCAGTCATTTTTTACTTATCAATTATCACTTTATTGTTGGAATAACCCATATAACCTAAAGACAAGATCATGAGAAAAGCATTTTTTTTATCATGACTCAGAAGTCTGGTCGAAAATGTCGGACCAATGAATGAAATTGAAAGTCATACAGAGTTTATTTTACACTTCCTACAGGGTAGATTGTGCGTCTTATGCAATGAAATGTTCGTATCACCGGGTAGATTGTGCATGCTCTGCAATGGACTGTTCGTGTTAGGCAATAAACGGTGCGCGCTGTTAGACACACACATTCCTATTCGTCTGTATTTTATTTATTTTATTTTTTGGAGAGTATAAATTAAACTCTCGAAACAAACTCGTCTACCGGGCGTTTGCTGTAGTTAAAAGGCAATCGCGCTATGTGGATTTATGTAAATTTGACGCCTGATTTTTTTACGCTAAAAATTTGATTTTTCCTTAGAATAGTGTTATGGGCTGGTGTTCATTGTTTTATGTCATTTTCTATATCAATTTATTACTTCGTTTATGTCAGCCGTGCGTTGGCTTTGGTGGCTCTTTTGCAATTTTTGAATTTAGCCTTGGCTTGTGCAATTGCAAATGTTCCACCAAATGCGTAGGCACCAGTTTTAGTTAATTATACCTTGTCCAGTTCTTCCATTAATGCTTTCCTTTTAGGATATTCAGCTCTCAAATAAGAGATAATTTCATTTGCTTTGTTCCTTGCTCCAAGTTTGATAATCTTTCGGATATATCTGCATGCATTTTGGTAATGGTCTCGTCCCATGCTGTTTTTCATATATTTTAGGATACCATTTGCATATAATTCAACTATCTCATTTGAATAATTCTTCGAGAGATGTTTTTCGTAATGGTCAATTGTATTGAGGTCAGGCGATTTTTTTACAAGTTCAAGCAGTCTGTCCCACCATTCTTCTTTAATTAAAATGCTTGCAATCAAACCTGTATCAAGCCAACGTTTTTTAGAAACAATATCTTGTATAATCCCTTCAACAAATGTGTTCCATTTTTCAGTTTTTACGTGTTGTTTTAGTATTTGGTAATAATCCTGTTCATTCCTGAAATTGTCAATAAATAAAAAACGCGCGTATTCAATTATTTTTTCAGAATCATTTTGGGCTTGTGCTATTTTTAATAACCAGTCGTACCATTCTTTTGCTAATCCAGGTTTATCTTTTAAATCATAATTTACTCCGTCTTTGGCTAACGAAATGGCTTTCTCATAATTTTTCTTTTCCAAGGCTTTTTGAATGGCTTCTCGCCTTAGGTTTGAATTTGTAATGTTTTGTTCAAGGTATTTTTCGGCAGCATTTTCGCCTTTAGTTTTTAATAAAATATTGTACTTTATGCTTTGGGCTTCTTCTCTCTCGTAATCTGACCGTTGTGCTTTATCAATTTGTTTAAAAATGCGTTCGGTTTCTTCTTCTGTTTTTAAAAGTAGGGCGGCAAGTCGTAAAACACCAATATGCCAATCCCAACCCAAATAAATTTGTTTGTCAAAAGATGTAAAACAATATTCGATGATTAGTTTCCTGATTTCTTCAGATGATTGTTCCTGTGCAATAGTAAAAAGCATTTCGTACGCTGCATCTACACATCCGCCAATATCGCCATTGCTGTCATCCGAATACTGAAGGGCTTCAGTCATTTGTTCCATTATGGCAGTAGAAATAAAAACAGCACTTTTAAAATTATAGTTGTTAATTTGTTTTTGAGCCGATTCTAAAAGATTGTCAACAGCATTGCCTACAAGCCTTGAAGCCGACCAGTCAATGAAACCGTGCCTGTCGGAAGCTGTTTTAAGGATTGACTTAACCTGCTTTACATAAAGTTTCTTCGATTCATCGGAATTGTGTTGGGCAAACGATGATAAAAACAAATTCCTGAACGGAACGTTTTGTGATGCTTTATCCCTTACAAATTCCTTAAGTTCTTCGTGAGTGGCTTTTTCGAGCAGTTCATCAACCTGTTGGGCAACAGTTTTTCGTTTAACAGGTTTAATGGCTTGCTCTTTTGGTGCTCTTTTAGTTTTTTTATTCAGCTCCAACTCATCTTGTTGCAGGTGAAAAATAACTGCAACAACATGTTTACATACCGGCCCCATATCGTAGGGACAATCACAAACATATTCGGTAATTATCCCGTTTTTAAGGGTAAGTTGCACGGTGTAATCTTCTGTGCCTTCAACAATGGCTTCGTATTCTCCTGGGCTTAATTCTTCAGGTTCTTGTACATGTCCTTTTTTAAAATAAGATAAACCACGTTTCAGAATTGTTTCATCTATATATTGCTCAAATTGGTTAAAAGGAAGCTGCATAATTTATCCTAATTTTTTAATCACAAAAGTATCAAATTTCGGTAGTGCGTCGGCAAGAAAACAACTCTTTTGCAAACTTCGGTCGTGTGGTGGATTGTGCGGTTTGCAAAGTCGAGTAGGCAAGGGCATTTCAGCCCAAGCCTCTCACAAAACCGTACGTGAAACTCTCGCTTCATACGGCTTTTGTCAATTTTAAACCTGTTACGGTGGTTTCATGTTGCCATGATGCAAATAAAGATGGCTTTGATTTCTGAATGTTAGCCAGAAACTGATGTGCTTTCTTTAATTTGTTCCGTAGTGATTTATACCTGTTCATAACCCATTTTATTAATCGCCGATGTAAACACCGAAAAATAAATGACATGGCTGATGGACGGAACTTGCCATAGTAATTTATCCATCCTTTAAGTTGCGGGTTTAACTCCGCTGCAATGCTCTCTATGGTGGCACTTGTCCACCGATGAAAGTGTGTTTTCCTCAAGGTTTCTAAGATACGTTTCCCCGATTTGACGCTTATTGCTAGATCGAAACCTAAAAACAGATGTTACAAGCTGGCAATGTTTAGTTCAACATACCCTCCAATGCAAAGCGTATGCAAGCAACGCTTTATTGGAGGCTAAGTTAATATATCGTAAATATCTGTTTTTGAAATGTATTTAATTGAATCAAGTCCTTTTCCCTCCGTCTCAATGTTTATCAAGCCGAAATAATCCAAAAATCTATCAAAAGTCCGAACAGAATAACAATTAGTCGTATATTTTTCTAATGTACCATAATTTGGCTCTACAGATTCCAATAATTGTGGATATGCTTTAAAATATCGCTCAGCATAAAAAGAATCCAGCCGCTTTTCTTTTCCATATTTCGAGAGTAAAATCAACGAAAATCCGTATCCAAGTTGTCCGATTTGGTTTTCTCCATATCCATCGTTGTATGCCAAATTGAATTTTGTGGCGAATGTCGTTAATATCAATCGTAGTAACTCGTAATTGTCTCCAAGTATCTTTTTTGAGCTTTTTGTCAAACTCAATTTACCGCTTCTCTTTTTTACCAACCCTCCGAGTTCTATTAAAATCCTAGTTAAATGAATAGTCAATGAATCGGTCTCCTTATACAATTTTGAAATCCCTTTTTCAATATGCTCTTCTTTTAAAAATCCCTGCTCATAAATAGCTGAAACTATCTTTGTTGGCAAAAATCCCATTTTTGTTAGCTTAACCTCTCCGGTTTTATCAATCAAATCCGTCAAATACTTTATCTGGTTAAGTATCGGAATCTTTTTGTAATCAGAGTCAGTAAGTTTTTGTAATTGAATCGGGCTGTCTTTACCAAATGTGAAATGTAAAATCTGATGCATTTCAAACGGCGAATATCCTTCAAATTCCGAAATCGACCGATTGTTCTGTTCATTCATCACTTGGTCAAGATGTCTCTGTATATCTTTTAAATCCATGTCATTTCAATGTTTTGCAGTCTGTCGGTATGCCACACAAATACAAGATAACCCCACCCCACTTCCCATTATCTACCCAAATTTGGGGTGATATATGCACCCTGTTGCGTTTATCTTTACTATATGTGCTATTTGGGTTCATGTTTTTAGTTCAGTTAACCAAAGCTATAAAATAATTGCTTAAGCCGGGTAAATTTGCCGGTTTTTCTTAAAAAATAAATTGCCTTACCGGCTGCCTGCTACAATTGTTTCATAACTAGCGGGTAAATTCCCCAACCACATAACTTAGTTATAGGAAGAAAAAAACGGAGCTGCTAAGCCTGCTCTATAAAAAGCACAGCTATGCTGCCCCGCCAGGTAAGGATTCAATTAAGGTGGTTCTGCTTTACAAGGTATATTCATGCAGGCGTAACCAGCTCAATTGGTACTGCAATTCCAGTTCGTACAACTGATCGAGCAATTCGTAAAAGTAATCGAGCTCCATAAAATACTCAATGGCCGAAATCTGCCCCAATTCCAACGAGCGCGACAGCAAATACTGATTATTCATGCTGGCCAGACTGTTTTTTAATGCAACGGAGTTGGTAAAAAGCGACTGCGCTTCGATATAGCGGTTGTGATAATCGGTAAACAATCCCAAAACGGCCTGTTCTTTTTGTGCCTGCGAGTAAAGCAACTGCGCTTTCGAACGCTTTATTTTGTTTTTATCCTGCCAAAGCGGAATGGAAATACCGGCTTTGATGCCCTGAAACTTTTCGGATAAAATGGTTTCCGATTCATAACCCACCATAAGATTGGGCAATGCCTGCGAACGGGAGAGCTTAATCTGGTTTGCTGCCATTTGTTCCGAAAGCGCTGTCATCTGAATCAGGGGATGCAGACTGTCGATGGACTGTTTCAAATCTTCCCAGGGTTCCAAATCCTGAACCGTAAAAACCGAATCGGTAATAAGCATGGGAGTTCCCCCGTTCAGATGGGCAATTTGCTCATTAACCTGAAGCACTTGTCCCTGCAATAAACGCAACTGATTCTGCATTTTAATGGCAAAAAGTTGTGCTTTATTTACTTCCAGTTGGGTAGCATCGCCACTGGCTTGTTTTTTACGGTAAAAATCGACCAGTTGAACTGCCTGACGGCTGCGTTGATTTACCATAGCCCTTTTTCCGTTCAAATATACGACCTGGCACCAGGTTTCGGCTGCCGACAGCAACAATTGTTGCCGGGTAAGCTGGTAATTGAGCGATTGAAACTTGACCTGGTGGTTGGCCATGCGGTATTTATGCACATAAGTAGTCGGGAATTCAAGCGATTGCATAACGCCCAAAACCTGTTTGGTTCCAATGGCATCTGTATTACCCGGAAAATAGCCGAATTCCACTTCGGGGTTTCCGGGATTCAGTTCGGTGCGGGCAGCCAGTTGCTGCATTTGTGTAAATTCTTTGGCTGCCTGCAGGGTTTTATTATGGGTTTCAATGCTTTGAAGAAAGTCCTGTAGCGAAGGTTGTGAGGCAACACTCAGGCTTAGCATCAGAAAACCTGCCACATGAAGAAACTTATGGTTTATATTCATGATAGATATATTTTTTGGATGTTGTTATGAGTAACAAATTTACGCTTCTTTTTTATTCATTAGCAGATAAACTACAGGAATAATAAAACCATTCAACAACGTTGAACTTAACAATCCACCTAAGATAACAATTGCCATTGGACTTTGAATCTCATTACCGGGCAAATCGCCTTTCAGGGCCAGAGGAATTAAAGCCAGTGCAGCGGTCAAAGCGGTCATTAAAATAGGAATTAAACGATCAACCGAACCTGCAATAACCCGATTACCCAGCGCCATGCCTTGCTCGTGCAGGGTTTGATATCGCGAGACCAACAGAATACCGTTGCGTGTGGCAATGCCAAACAGGGTAATAAAACCAATAAGGGCGGGAATATTCAATTCGCCCGATGAAAATTGAATAGCCAAAATTCCACCGATAAGTGCCAAGGGTAAATTCAACATGATGATTCCGGCCAGTTTCAGGTTTTTAAACTCCTGATAAAGCAAGAGATAAATTACCAGCAAAGCCAACAAAGAAGCAACCAGTAAAATACGGCTGGCTTCGGCTTCACTTTCGAACTGTCCGCCGTATTTCAAGCTATAGCCCTCGGGTAAAGTAACTTTGGTTTCAATTTCGGTTTTAATGGAGTTTACCGCATGACGTATATCGGTTTCAGCCACATTGGCCGAGATAATTAAAAGCCGCTGAACATTTTCACGATTAATGGTATTGGGCCCTTTGGTCGAAACCACATCGGCCACAAACCTAAGCGGTATTTTTTGTCCGTTGTTGGTAGTTATCAAGGCATCGTTAATACGGTTCAAATCGTTTCGGTATTCGTCGCTTAGGCGCACCACCAAGTCGTACGATTCCTGACCTTCGAACACATCGCTAACTTTTTGTCCGTTAAAAGCCACGTGAGTGAACTCCAAAAATTGGCTCAGGGTAATTCCATAGCGGGCAAGCATTTCACGATTGGGCTTTATTTGAATTTGAGGGATACTCACCTGTTGTTCCACATTCAGGTCAACAATTCCGGGCACATTCTGGATGGCTGCCTTTATCTGATTAGCATATTGGTACATTTCGCCCAGGTGATTGCCATAAAGTTTGATGGCAATACTGGCTTTAGATCCCGAAAGCATGTGGTTTATGCGATGGGAAATAGGCTGCCCCACTTCGTAGGCAATCCCCTGAATGGAACTGAGTTTCTGACGTACATCGGCCAAAAACTCTGCTTCGCTGCGTGAGCTTATCTTATAAGGCGCATCAATTTCAGATACATTGGAGCCAAAGGAATGTTCCGACAACTCAGCCCTTCCGGTTCGGCGTTCCACTACTGTTATTTCAGGAATGTTCAAGAGCAAGCGTTCCGCTTTTTGTCCCAGTTTGTTGCTTTCGTCGAGCGATACACCGGGCATGGCCGAAAGGCTTATGGTAAGGGTACCTTCGTTGAAATCGGGCAAAAAGCTACGCCCCTGCCGGGTTAATAATCCCACGGAAAAAAGCAGCAACACACCGGCAATCAGTAAGGCACTTTTTGGGTGAAGCATAACACGTTGCAGCAATAGCTGATAGTGTTTTTTTAGTCGCACTTCGAGCCAGCTGCCGTTGCTGTGGCGTTTTAAGCGTTTTTTGTTGGTTAAAAGCAGCGAACTCAATACCGGGGTAACCGTAATGGCCACAATTAGCGAAGCAAAAAGTGAAACAATGTAGGTAATGCCCAGGGGTTTTAACATGCGCCCTTCCATCCCCGACAGGAAAAACAAAGGAATAAAGGCAACCATAATAATTAGTGTGGCATTCAAAATGGATGCGCGAATTTCGACCGAAGCATCGTAAACTACTTTTAGCACCGGTTCTCGATGACTCTTTTTAAGCTGTACGTTCTCGCGCAAGCGCTTATACACATTTTCCACGTCAATAATGGCATCGTCGACCAGGGAACCAATGGCAATGGCCATTCCTCCCAGACTCATGGTGTTGATGGTAAAACCAAGCAGTTTTAAAATGATAATGGCCACCAGCAACGACAAGGGAATGGCCAGCAGGGAAATAAGCGTGGTCCGGTAGTTCATTAAAAAGAGGAACAAAATAATCACAACAAAAAATCCTCCTTCGAAAAGGGCGCGACTAACATTGTTAACCGAACGTTCAATAAAATCGGCTTGATTGAAAATATCGGTATGTATGGCCACATCGGCAGGTAAGGTTTTTTGAATGGCATCAAGTGTTTCGTTGATGCGTTCTGAAAGTTCGAGAGTGTTAACGTTGGGTTGTTTGGTAATGGTAAGAATTACCGAATTTTCGCCCTTGTAGGAACCGGAACCTATCTTTGGTGCCGGACCAATAGAAACCGTTGCCACATCGCGCAGACGAACCGGACTGTTTTTGGTAAACTTAATCAGCGAATTTCCCAGTTCACTTAACTGTGAAGTTCGGCCCATTCCCCTAATAATATAAGAATTGTGGTATTGATCGATAAAACCACCCGGAACATTAATATTGCAATTGTTTGCTGCCTCCATCAGTTCCGACAAACTTACCTGATAGAAATGCATTTTAAGGGGATCGACCAAAATCTGGTATTGTTTTAAATCGCCGCCAAAAACTGCCACTTGGGCAATGCCACCGGTGGCGAGCAAACGGGTACGCACCTGCCAATCGGCCAGGCTGCGCAGGTCCATCATCGATGTGGAATCGGCTGTTAATGCTACCACGGTAATCTCGCCCATTAAACTCGACTGTGGCGCTAAAACCGGGTTTCCGGCCCCATCGGGTAATTGTTCCTTAATGGTAATCAGTTTCTCGCTTACTATCTGACGGGCATTATACACATCCATGTTCCAGTCAAACTCGGCCCATACAATGCTAAAACCCATAGCTGAAGAAGAACGAACCCGGCGAATTCCGGTAGCACCGTTAACCGCTGTTTCGATGGGAAAACTAACCAGTTTTTCAACCTCTTCGGGAGCCATTCCTTCGGCTTCGGTCATAATTACCACGGTAGGTGCGGTTAAATCGGGAAAAACATCAACCTCCATGCGGGTTGCCGTGTACACTCCTACAGCCATTAAAAGAACAGAACTAACCAAAACCAGTAAGCGGTTATGTAGTGCGTATTTTATTATTGAATTCAACATAGTTTCAAATTTTGAATTTAATTCCAGGTATTATTAATGGCTGTGGGTATGTGCCGGAGCTGAATTCCCGAGCGAAGCCAGGTAAACCTTGTAAGTTCCTTTGCTTACTACATAAGTACCAGAGTCGAGTCCCGAAAGTACTTCAACCTTTGAACCATCGGACTCACCCAATTGCACATAGGTTTTTTTAAAGTGTTCGCCATCGTGCATCAGAAAAACAAAATAGTTGCCTTGATCTTCCATTAAAGCTGAAACCGGAATGGTTAACGCATCGTGAATCGTAGCCGATTTTAAATATACCTCGGCATAGGAACCCGTAATAATTTTTGGATGCGCATCGAATTCAAAATTTACTGTTGTGAACAGACTGTTGGCTGGTAACGCGGTAGAATAACTCAGCCTTTTGCCGTTAAGTTCAGCCGTATTGAAAAGTTCATAGGCATAAACAGGTTTAAAACTGGCTTCAAAAATTCCGGGAGTCAGGTCATAGTATTGCTGAGGCACGTCGGCTTTCAGAATAATGCGCTTGTTCTGCATTACTGTTGCAATGGGAGTTCCTTCCTTAATAAACTGGCCTTCGCTTACAAAAACCGAGCGGATAATTCCTGCAACAGGAGCTGTTACCGTCTCGTTACCATCGCTATAAAATTTTGAGATATTGGAAAAGGTATTTTTGGTGCTTTCAAAATTCAATTTTGTTTCCAGAAACTCTTTTTCCGAAATTAGCTTTTCGTTAATTAAATCCTGGGCACGCTGATAATCCAATTTGGCCTTTTCAAAACTGTTTTTAGCCAGCAGGTAGTCGTTAGTGAGGTTTTGGTGAATCAAATCGCTGGAAATTATGCTTATGGTTTCGCCTTTACTCACCTTTTGTCCTTCAATTAATTTATTTCCTAAACTAATGGTTCCTGAATGCATGGCCGTAATAATGGTCTCGTCACCGGGAGCCGGTAAAATTTCGCCCGAAGTTTTAATTACCCGCGAAAAAGGTTCCGATTTAAGCTGATGTAAGGCAAAATCATCATTCCAGGCACTTTCTTTTAAATAAGTTATCAGGTTTTCCTCATCGGCTTCGTGCGCGGGGAATGTTTTGTGGCTGGCATGCACCCTGATTGGATGTACGGTTATTTTCCTGGATTTTTTTTTATCGTCAAAGTTAATTACCAAAGAAAATTCACCCGCTTGCTTTGGTGTAATGGTAGCATGAAAGATTCCTTTAACATTACTGTGTGCATGCACACTAATTTTTTCGGGTCCTATAAAAGACAGGTCGATGTGTTGTTCCGCAATTGGTTTATAATCGGTTAAACGGGTAAGGTGCAGAATTAACTCAACTGGTTCGTTAACCAATGGTTCCCCCAGCTCGGCAAACAATTCGTACCCGTCTTCAAACCAGGTTATTGACTTTACTGGATGTTCGTCAGCGTGCTCAGCATGAGCAATATCAGCGGATTGTTCATGGTCGTGGTCAGCATGTGCATCGTCCGCTTCGTAGTTATGCTCCATGGCTTGTTCACGAGCATGATCATGTTCGTTGGTTGAATTATCGGCCTGATGCTTACACGATGCTATTACATAAAAGAATATTCCGGCCAGTATAAACCGGATTAAATTACCAGATTTCATTCTAAAAAATTTAAATAAGTAAATTGCTGCTTAAATAAGGAGCAGAAATAAAAAAGAAAAAATAAGGGGGTAAATTAGGCCAACGGAGGTGCCCGGGATGCTTTATCGCTAACGAATATAAAATAATCAAATCTTGCCACATAACCATATACCTGAATAAAATCAGCTACCGGATTGTTTAATACAAGAGTTGATGGAGTTAAGGCAGCATCAAGACCATTGGGAGCTTTTACCAGGCTTGTACCAATACCAAAACATGCCGGGTCGGCATCAGAAGAATGATCGAGGCTACAACTGCACGATTCACTGATGATAGGCTGATTCGAGAGGTAAGTGCTACCTTTTTTATTTGCACATTGATGTATATCGACTTCGTGATGATGGTGTGGTAAAATTCCATGAACCAGCATTAAAAAACCGGCCAGTAACAGAACTATTTTTTTAAACCATTTCACCATCAAAACACAATATTTTGCTACAAAAGTAACATTTTGAATGAAACTTAAAATAGCCGGAACTTATGATTGTATATTCCGGGTAATAGAAGCAGTAATTGTATTAAAATAACCGGCAAAACGAGAATCTTTCATGTGCTGTTCCAGCAAGGGTTTACGCTTGGCCGCCTCGTCCGATAATTCCATTAATCGCTTATTATTGGCTTCATCCAAAATATTTTTGTTTCGCTTTTCTACAAAATTATGAAAATCGTGTAGCCAAAGTTCGTACTCTGTCAAAAATTGTTTTTTCTCAACCGATAAATTATCATCGTCCAAATGTTCTGAAAACATTGCACTTACAGGTGTCGATACTACCACACCAATACCTAATCCAATCTTTTTAAAAAAATCTTTTCTGCTAATCGATGCCATAGGTTTTAGTTTATTTATTTAGAATAAATCAAAATAACAAGTTTTTGTGCAAAATTGCAAACTTACTCACCTGAACATACTACTTTTAATGTTGTTTTGAAAATAGACAAAAAAATTTATCTAAGATGGAAAATTTCAATTACCACAATCCGGTGAAGATTTTATTCGGAAAAGGAAAAGTTAAAGAATTGAGCGATCAGCTGCCAAAAGATGCGCGCATATTAATGACTTATGGCGGAGGAAGTATATTTAAAAATGGTATTTATGAACAGGTAAAAGAACAACTTAATGGGTTTGAAGTAAGCGAATTTGGAGGGATTGAAGCCAATCCTCATTATGAAACGTGCATGAAGGCACTGCCCCTGATTAAAGAAAAAAACATTAACTTTTTACTTTCAGTAGGCGGTGGCTCAGTGCTGGACGGTACAAAATTTATTGCCGTCGGCGTTCATTATAAGGGCAACCCATGGGAAATTCTTTCGAAAGGTGCAAAAGTAGCATCGGCCTTACCCATTGGAGCGGTGTTAACCTTGCCGGCAACGGGCTCTGAAATGAACGGCAATTCGGTTATTACAAAAGCTGAGACCCAGGAGAAACTTGCCTTTGGTTCTCCCCTGGTAATGCCCCGGTTTTCGATTCTCGATCCGGAATTTACCTTTTCCCTGCCACAGCGACAAGTAGTTAATGGTATTGTTGACGCTTTTGTTCACGTAATGGAACAGTATTTAACCTATCCGGTTAATGCTCCCATTCAGGATCGCTTTG
The DNA here is from genome assembly GCA_002840905.1 of Bacteroidetes bacterium HGW-Bacteroidetes-4. Taxonomy (GTDB): domain Bacteria; phylum Bacteroidota; class Bacteroidia; order Bacteroidales; family SZUA-534; genus GWE2-40-63. The sequence goes on from PHDD01000030.1 coordinate 17,827, forward strand.
CTGAAAGTATTCTGCTTACTTTAATTGAGCAGGGAAAATTGGCATTAAAAAACGAACAGCCCGATTACGAAAACCGGGCTAACCTGATGTGGGCTGCTACTATGGCGTTAAACGGGTTAATTGGTTCCGGTGTTAAAACCTGCTGGGCAACGCATACCATTGGGCATGAATTAACTGCTTTACACGGATTGGATCACGCCCTGACTTTAGCTATTGTTTTGCCCGGATTGTTGCGCCAGCTAAAACATAAGCGGATAGAAAAATTAAATCAATACGCCAAACAGGTTTGGGGAATATCAGAAAGCGATAAAGAACTGGCCGCCGATAAGGCTATAAATGCCACCGAAGAATTCTTTCGCGGCTTAGGTATGAAAACCCTTCTGAGCGAACACCAAATTGGGGACAAAACCATTGAAAAGATTCTTACCCGTTTTAAAAACAGGAACATGACGATTCTTGGAAACCAAAAAGACATTACGCTGGACGATGTAAAACTCTTGTTGCAATCGCGATTATAACTCAGAATGAACTTTAACTAAAATCAATTGTTTTAGTAGCAAACTAAAATTCAAAGAATTATGAAAAAAAATATGGGAGGAGCCGACAAACTGGTCAGATTGGTTGTGGCACTGTTAATGATTCTGGCGTATTTTCAGGGAATAGTTACAGGAACCTTGGGAATTGTTTTACTTGTTGTTGCGGCAATATTTATACTAACAAGCCTGGTTAGCTTTTGTCCGCTCTATACATTGTTTGGCATGAGTACATGTCCCAAAAAAGACAAAGAATAAAAAGAATCCCGGATAAATTAATCCGGGATTCTTTTTAGTTTATATTTAACTTTTTATCATCCGCTTTTTATTACGGGGTTTCTTCTTTTTTTGACGGTCGAGCAAACTCAAATCGTTTTGAAAAGTCACATATTCAGGCTCGGCTTCAGGCTTTTGATCGACTAATGAAGGTACTTTTATGCCTTTCTTGTTCAACATTATAATGTCTTTCACTCTTTGCAGGCTTAAGGGTACCAGTTTACTATTATCGGTAGCCGACATTCCGTACCATACCACTTTTTTAAGTAATTCTTTCTTTTTAGGGTAAGCTATACCCTGCTCTGTTTCCAATTCCAGCAATATATCGGGAAAATCTTTTTGTGCTTCCATATACATATCCAATTCGTACATGAGGCAACATTTTAATTTTCCGCATTGCCCGGTAAGTTTTTGTACATTATGGGGTAAATCCTGAATTTTAGCCGCATTGGCCGAAACTGAATCGAGGTTTGAGCGCCACGAGGAACAACACAATTCTTTACCACATGAGCCAATGCCACCTACCATGGCAGCTTCCTGGCGTGCACCAATCTGCCGCATTTCAACCTTTACCGAAAACGCTTTGGCATAAATTTTAATCAATTCCCGAAAATCGACACGTCCGTCGGCAATGTAATAAAATGTGGCTTTTGTGCCATCGGCCTGAAATTCCACATCACTAATTTTCATTGCTAAACCCAGCTTATCAACCAATTGACGGGCTTTAATCATTACCGGTTTTTCACGCAACTTTGCTTTATTCCAGTTTTCAATATCGGCAGGGGTAGCTTTTCGATAAATGGTTTTATCAGGACCCGCTTTGGGGTTTTTCCGATTTAATTGCAACAAAGCCATCTTCCCCGTTAGGGTAACTTGTCCTACATCGTGTCCCTGACTTGCAGAAACAGCTACATAATCGCCCCGTTTTAAAGCAAGTTTAAATTTATTGATAAAGAATTCTTTACGGGTATTTTTAAACCGAACCTCTACAATGGCTTCAGTATTGACATTTACAGGTAAGTGATTCAACCAATCGTGACTATCGAGTTTTCCACAGGCATCACTTCCTAAATCAGCCCCTGGATTTATTTTATTTAAGATTTCCTTTGCGGAACAATTTACACAACTCATAATTATAATCATTTAAGTCAGCTACTCTTAACAACAAACCGTATTCAAAGTTTATTATCAGACCATGAAAAATTTTACAAATACAAAAGTAATATAATATTTAAGACCTCTATATCCTATTTATTTTGCAAACGATTACCCAAGTATATCTATCTGTTTTTATGCAACTTACATGATTATTAAATTAATAGTTTTTGAATATTGTTTAAATTATATAATCATAATATTTTGATACTGAAATATAAGGGCATATATTTGTAGAAATTTTAGGGAAATTAATGAGTGAGTGGTTCCCTAAATCAGCATAACAAATAAAGATTAATTAACTATTAAACAATTATTTATGAAAAAAATTACTACTATTGTGGCAATTTTTGCATTGGCTTTTACGGGCTTAGTGCAGAACCTGTCAGCTCAAGAATCAAACTTGACTGCGTTTTTAACTTTTAGCATACCTAATCAGGTGACATCGACCATCGACAATGATGCATCGACCATCGCTGTGCTTATGCCTCAGGGTTCAAACCTCACAGCTTTGATTCCTACTTTTACTGTATCAGAAGGTGCAACTGTTTCTTCAACTTTATTGGGACAGGTAACATCAACAGTAACTGAAATTGATTTCACCAACGACGTAACTTTGACTGTAATTAACGGCGAAGCAACACGCGACTGGGTAATTAGTGTAAGCATTGAAAGCAGTATTGCCGATAAAGCTTCATTTGATGTGAATGTTTATCCTAATCCTGCATCAGAATACATTTATGTAGACAATGCATACAACACTACCATTGCAGTTTACAACATCATTGGTAATTTAGTAACTGTAGTAAACAGTAATCAGGACAAATACGAATTAGACCTTAGCACTTATGCATCGGGTACTTATTTAGTAAGAGTTCAGAAAGCAGATCAAATTGTTACCAAGAAAATTAGCATTGTAAAATAGTGTTTTTTTCATAATAGGTTAGTAATAAAGTTGCCGGACAAAAATCCGGCAACTTTTTTTTTTAAATACCACTTAAAAAGTCGGCCACAACAAAAGTACTTCCTCCAATAAACAACAAATCTTTTTCATTCAATAGTTGCTTTGCTGCGTTTACTGCATCAGTAACCGTATTGTAAGAATCGCCAATCAAATTAAAACTCTTTGCTTTTTCCTTTAATTCCTCCTGATTCAATGCTCTGGGTATCGATGCTTTGGTAAAATAATAAATGGCATCGTGAGGTAACAGGCTTAAAACACCCGAAGGATCCTTATCGTTAACCATTCCAAAAACGATATGAAGTTTATCGTAGGTTTGATCAGCCAATTGTTTAACAATGAAAGCAATTCCATCGTAGTTGTGACCGGTATCGCAAATAACCAAAGGCGATTTTTGTATTATCTGCCATCGGCCATTTAAACCTGTATTTTTAATTACATTTTTTAATCCGGTAACTAAAGTACTTTTTGGAATGTCGAACAGAGGAATAAGAATTTGCATGGCTGCCATAACAGTAAGCAGATTATCTTTCTGATAATTCCCCAATAAATCAAGTTCCAATTCAAGCGTTGTTCCACTTTGCTTGTTTTTAACCGATATATGCTGGCAATTATTCTCAATCCCCGTTTTACTGATGTAAAATCGTTTAGAGGCTATACATAAGGGTGCGCTTTTTTCAGATGCAATTTTCACAAAAACAGGCAGGGTTTCAGCCTGCTCATTTCCAATTATAACAGGAACCCTATCTTTAATAATGCCGGCTTTTTCTTTAGCAATTAATTCCAGGGTATTACCCAAAAACTGGGTATGGTCGAGTCCAATATTTGTAATTATTGAAAGTACCGGATTTATTATGTTTGTCGAATCGAGCCTTCCTCCCATTCCAACTTCAATAACAGCAACATCAACTTGTTCCCGGGCAAAATAATTAAAAGCCATGGCTACAGTTAGCTCAAAAAACGAAGGCTTTAATTCTTCAATAATACGCTTATGACTGTTCACAAATTCCACCACAGTAGCTTCATCCATCATCGTTCCATTCACTTTTATACGCTCTCTGAAATCGGTTAAATGGGGCGAAGTGTAAAGTCCTGTTTTTAATCCGGATTCCTGCAATACAGAAGCAATCATGTGCGAAACCGAACCTTTACCATTGGTTCCGGCTACATGTATGGTTTTAAACTTTTTATGGGGCTGATTAAAATAGGCATCGAGCGCCAGGGTATTTTCCAGATTGTCTTTATAAGCGGCTTTTCCTTCGCGTTGAAAAACGGGTAACTGACTAAATAGAAAATCTATTGTTTGTTGATAATCCATAAAATGATAAATTTTAACAAATGTAGCAATTCGCTGGTAAGCATTTTAATGCTGTAAGAATTAAAAATAAAGTACCTTAAGAAAAATACCCAAATCTTTTTTTTAACTTTAGTTACTTCAACATAAAATATATTTTGCTATGAAAAAATCAAATACTAAGCTTTTTGTACTCGACACCAACGTTTTATTGCACGATTACAGTTGCATCTACCATTTTCAGGACAATGACATTGTTATTCCAATTGTTTCACTCGAAGAATTGGATCGTTTTAAAAAAGGTAACGATCAGATAAATTTTAACGCCCGGGAGTTCACCCGCGAACTGGATTCCCTTATCGGTAATATTTTCCCTGTTGATGGTATTAAACTTGGCAAAGGAAGAGGCATGTTGTTTCTTGAAACAGGAAAACCCTTTTCAAAAGAATTGAAGGATTCTTTTGCAGAACAAACAGCCGATCACCGAATACTTGCCATTGCCGATTACTTAAAAGGAAAATACCCTAACCGAAAAGTTATACTGGTTACCAAAGACATTAATCTAAGAGTAAAAGCAAAATCGCTCGGAATTTTAGCTGAGGATTATACTACCGATAAAGTTCAGGATATGACCGTATTAAACAAAACGGTTGAAACATTTGAGAACATTGATGGTGAACTTATTAACCGACTTTATCAGGATTTTGACGGAATACCGGAAACTGATTTTAATTTGGGACGAAGTTTTAAACCACACGAATACCTGATTCTAAAAGGAAATAATAAAAGCGCATTGGTGCATTTCGATCCCATTCAAAAAATGATGAATCGTATTGAGAAAAAAAGAATTTATGGTATCGAACCCCGTAATGCTGAGCAGGCGTTTTCGCTGGATGCACTGATGCGTCCTGAAATTTCACTGATTTCGTTGACCGGAAAAGCCGGAACCGGTAAAACATTGTTGGCACTGGCAGCAGCGCTTCAACAGATTCATCTTTATGATCAGATTTTTCTGGCTCGCCCAATTGTCCCTCTTGCTAATCGTGATCTTGGCTTTTTGCCCGGCGATGTAAATGAAAAAATTGGCCCTTACATGTTACCCCTTTTTGATAACCTTGGAGTAATTAAACACCAATTTAATTCGAACAGTAAAGAAGTAAGTAAAATTGAAGAAATGTTAAAAGATGAAAAGTTGATGATAACTCCATTGGCTTACATCAGAGGGCGTAGCTTGTCGAATGTGTTTTTTATTGTTGATGAAGCTCAAAATTTAACTCCCCACGAAATCAAAACCATTATTACACGTGCAGGCGAAGGCACAAAAATTGTGTTTACCGGCGATATCCATCAAATTGATTCGCCTTACCTTGATGCCACATCGAATGGTTTAAGCTATTTAACCGATAGAATGTCGGGTCAGGATTTATTTGCACATGTAAACCTGATTAAAGGTGAACGTAGTACATTAGCTGAATTGGCCAGCGATTTACTCTAATCACAACGTGTTTTTATATGTGTTTAAAACAGGCCTGTTAAAATTAGTAGACTTGATTTATTTATATATCCTAACGGTATTTTTATTAGTATCCTGCTCATCAATTAAAAAAAAATAATATAATATTAAACGCTGAATAACAACAATATAAATTCATGACGTATGGTAAAATAAATCGAAAAAAATATAGCTAAGGGTTTTCTTTTTTTTATTTTTACAGTTTAAATTTTTGTCTATATCCAATAAAAAAAAGTTTTTCAGCCAGGTTAATGACTAAACATCCCTACATTAGCCGGTTACTGTTAGCCCCAAGCAATTGGGGCTTTTCAATTCAAAAAAAAGGCCCAGATAATTCTGAGCCTTAATTTGTTTGCTTATTGTATAGTTATCTTTTTCGATTTTCGACCTTCTTTGGTTTGAATTTCTAAAATATAGTTGCCAGCTTTTAGTTCTTCTAGATTTAAAGGAATTTCGCGGGCAAACTCAACTTTATCCTGAAATACCAGTGAACCCTTTATATTGAAGACTTTGACATCAATATAATCAGCTGAACTTTCATTCAATTTTAGTTTAATTAATCCTTTACTTGGGTTAGGATAAACCAAAATTTCAGCATCATTGCTAACAAAATCATCAACCGAAGTTAAATCAAAAGTAATATCGATAGTGTTCGATTTAAACGGAACCTGGTCGATATAAGCAACCAAATGTGCTGAATAGGTTCCTATATCATTCACTGTAACCGGTATGTCAACCAAACCTGTGGCAGGCAGTTTAACCGTTTCATAATATTTGTCATCAATAAAAATTTGAGCTGAATCGTATGCTACTTTAAAATTGCTTTGCAAACTCAAATTATACGATGAATTATGAACAAAAGCCTCAATGTAAGGTGCGTTATCAATCTCAGGTATATCCACTGTCCAAATGCCTCTACCATGTGTAGCCAATACTACCTGATGACCAACAATCTGCATATCGTAAACTGAAACCGGTGGTAATCCGCTGGTAGAAATATTCCAGGTTTCACCATTATCGGTTGATTCAAATAAACCAATATCGGTACCAACCCAAATTATGTTTGTATTGTGTGGCATTACAACCAGTGAATGAACTACTACATCGGGAAATCCGTTTGAACTAACATTATTGGTTCCAAAACCTGAAATATCTTCCCATGTTTCGCCCAAATCTTTAGTGCGTAACACTTTAGGCATACCGCTAATGGAAAATAGTACAAAAGCTGTTGAATCGTCGGTTGGATGCGTTGCAATACCACTGGAATAGGCATTTATGGGAACCAATGCGTAATCATTTACCGCTTTGAAAGTTAATCCTTCATCGGTTGAAACCTGCATTTGAAGTCCATAATCTTTGGCCATTCCACCTCCGGCCCAAACAATATTACCATTAGCTAAGGATACTTCTACGTTATGAGAACTTGAAACGGCTCCACTGATGGCCCAGTTTGTGTTAATCAGACGAATTGCCCATCGGTTACCAAAAGTAGTTGTTCTGTAAACTCCTTTATTTCCCACAGCAAAAGCTAAATCAGGATTTTCTTTTGAAGCTGACAAACGGGTAATAAATGGTCCGTCATCTGCGGTCATACCTGTTGATCCTGTTCCCCAGGAAGCACCACCGTTAGAAGACCTTCGAATTGAATTATTGTAAACACTTCCAAGCAGTAAATTTGGATCTTTTGCATGCCACAAACATTCAAAACCATCGCCACCTATGCGGAAATAATAATGACTTTCAGCGCTGGCATCTTCATCAGCAGGCGATTGCCAGGTTCCATTGTCCTGCATCCCTCCAATGTATTCATTTGCTTCAGGATTTTTGGCTACACCATAAAACTGGGTGGTTCTATAATTATTAGGTAACATAGTAAACGTAGCACCATTATCTTTTGAGATTCCTAATCCCCCATCGTTTGCATCAATAAAGATGAAATTTCCACCTCCGGTAGGAATAAGTGCCATATTGTGGTGATCGGGATGAAGTCCGGGAATTAGTGTTTTTCCAAAACCAGCTCCTTGATCATATCCGTTTGGACCACTATATTGACCGTATGAATCGGCTATACTTGTTTTAACTCCATTAAATAATTTAAATGTTCCATACTCGACCACAATTTTTGATGTGGGTAAATTATTGGCATCCCATGTAGCTCCAGGAGTTAGAACTGGCCAAAACATATATAAATTTTTATACAAATGCCCACCATTTACTGTAATATTTGAACTGGGATTTGCTGCATCGTAGGTAACGGAATTAACGAAAATATATTCTCTTCCCTGAGTTCCGTATGTATCTCCGGTGGTTTCGTAAAGATTATAGGCTCCGTCTTTTTCCTGATCCCTGAATGAAACCATTAATTGACGATTGTTGGTAATGTCCCAAACCTGAAAAGGAACATCAACATAATCGGCATAAGTATAGTTTGCTGCAGGAACTCCTGAAGTTGAGCCATCAGGTACGGTAAAACGGTGTGCTTTTTGGGATAAACCAGCTCCAAACCGAATTTCAACACTTACCCAGTCTTCAGCTACTCTATTGGTTCCATCCGAGGTGCTCATACCTCCGCCCAAGTATTCTCCACTAAAATTTATCCAGGTGATAAAATCAACATCAACGGTATAAGCTCCTTTTACTGTTGGTTCAGATTCTACAATAGTTCCATTAAATTTGAGCTTCCAAACATCCACACCACCCACATAAACTTCATCAGCATTATAAGGATGGGCTGCAATAATATTGTCATAGTCTCCCTGCGAAGCCAAAAAAGCTTGCGTATTGTTAAATTTGCTCCACGTTAATCCGTTATCTTTTGATAAATAAACATTCGAAACGGTATTTGAAACGTTAACACTAGCATAAACATAATTATGATCGACTGGTGAAACGGCCACTTCAAATCTTGTTCCATTGCCCAAACCTGATATTGACGGAGCCCAAATATCGCCACTGTTAACAGAACGCAGAACACCAACACCATGTTCACCCGCAAATAAAATATTGAAATTGGTAGGATCGGCATCCAAATCTTCAACACCCTGACTACTTGCATAAACTTTGCTCCAGGTAGCTCCTCCGTCGATTGTTTTAAAAATCCCGGTTTCGGTAGCTGCAAGAACGATATTTTCATCAGCCGGATCAATAACCAAACGGTTTATGTATCCAAAATTTTCATCGTTAGCCGTACTGCTTAATTGGGTCCAGCTTAATCCTTTATCAGTCGATTTCCAGATTCCGTTTCCAAATAAATAGGTTCCTCCGGGAAAACTTTCACCTGTTCCAGCGTAAATTACATTTCTATCTGATTCAGCCATAGCTATGGCATTTACTGAAAGATTGGTAAACTGGTCGGACAAATTAGCCCAAGTGACACCACCATCGGTAGTTTTCCAGATTCCACCTGTTGCAGCTCCGGCAAACCATGTGTTATGGGTATTATCGTCCGGATCGACAATTAGCGCCCGTGTTCTTCCACCAACATTACCTGGCCCCCGTTCAACCCATTCCAATTGAACTTTTGCCGATTTTAACTTTTTTACCCGCTCATTTGCCTGTTTCAATTGCTCAACTTTGTAATTCATTGAATAATTCGTCTCGGATTTACCTATTTGAGTAGTAATATCTTTAAAATATTTAGTAAATAAATCCGGTTTATCCGTTTTACTATAGTTGCCTTTTTCCCGGCGTTCTTTTTTCTTTTGATACTCCATATCCCAGATTTGTCTGGGAGTATATTCTTGGGTTATGTTTTTGTTTTTATCTTTTTGGAAAGTAAACACCAACGCTAAAATCAGCATTGCTGCAAATCCAGAAAGAATGGTCCATGTAATCTTTTTCATTGTAAGTAGTTTTAATTTGGTTTTGTGTTTTCAAAAGCTTTATTGTATTCAATTTTTTCCTTTTTTTTCAAATCATAATAATAAATTACTTTACCATCATCGGTTGGAGAGCTTATTATTCCCTTTTGGGTTTTTAACCATAATTCACTGTCTGACTTCCATGATACAGAAACTCCAGAAATGGCATCTTCATATACTATTTTATTTTCCTTTTTGTCAACAACAAAAAAGGACACTAATTCATTTGGATTCAATTGTTGTTCCTTTTTTTCAGCCATATATAATATATACGTATCATCTGGACTTGGCAGTATTTGAACAGGTTCACCAAATTTCTTGATGGCAAGCGTTTTAAAGTCCTGATTTACAGCTGATTTTTGGGACAAGCGTACCGATTTATTTGCATTCATTCCACAACCTTGTAAAATAAAAATGAAGATAAAAGCGTATTTCAACAGTTTTCTATTCATAGCGATTAATTTGGGATTTACTAAATTAAAGTTGTGTAAAACAGGAATAAAATAAGATTCAATAAAATGATTCCAATTTTAAAAAGTTGAAAGATAAAACAAAATAGTATCTAATCCGCTATGTTTTATATTATAATTTGGGAAAATAAAGTGAGCCTAATAGCTTTTTTGTCTGTCATAAAAAAACAAACTATTTACTTTTATTTGGAGTTCCAGAATAATATGCCATTGCTTTAGTTCGCAAATTGTATTGCGATGACATAACCTCACCATAAGCTCCAGCACTGCGAACAGCAATCAGGTCGCCTCGTTTGGTTTCAGGAAGCATCAGCGATTTACCAAATGAGTCGGACGATTCGCATATGGGACCAACCACATCGTATTTTTGTTCTATTAAGTTCGATGACAAATTCTGAATTTTATGAACCGATTGATACAATGCCGGGCGAATCAACTCGGTCATTCCGGCATCGATAATGGCAAAATTTGTTTGTACACCTTTTTTAATGTAAAGAACCTTACTGATTAAACTACCACACTGCCCCACAATGGCACGTCCCAACTCAAAATGAACCTTCTGTTTGGGCCGGGTTTCCAAAAAGTCGTTAAACAATTTAAAATACGAAGCAAAATCAGGAATTAATTCCTTGTCGGGTGAACTGTAATTAATGCCTAATCCACCCCCAACATTAATATGATCGACAATAATTTCACGTGAATAAAACCATTGTTGGATTTCGTTAATGCGTACACATAAACTCTTAAACGACTGCAAATCGGTAATTTGAGAACCAATATGAAAATGCAGGCCAATTAAATTTATGGAATCTGATGTTTCAAGTCTTGACAAAACTGCTTCCATTTCCCACATATTAATACCAAATTTATTTTCCTCTAAACCGGTAGTAATGTAATGATGAGTTGATGCATTTACATTGGGATTAATTCGTAAAGCCACTTGAGCCTTAGTCCCAACTTTTGAGGCTAACTCATTAATAACCTGCAACTCTGGAATTGATTCAACATTAAAACAAAAAATACTATTATCAAGTCCCAGTAAAATTTCATCATCCGATTTTCCTACTCCTGCAAATACAATTTTTTCAGGTGAAAAATTGGAATCTATTGCTGCCTGAATTTCGTTTCCGCTAACACAATCGGCTCCAAAACCAAACGATTGAATCATATTTAAAATGGGTTCGTTTGCATTTGCTTTTATAGCATAATGAACCTGAAAACCATATTTTTCTGATTCATTCTTAACAACTTGTAAGGTTTCCTGCAACAAACCCATATCGTACCAGTAAAATGGCGTTTTATAGTTGGCAAATTGCTTTATATGATTGAGCATGGTATTCATTTTAGTCAATTAATCGTTAAAAAGGTTCTGGCTCAATGCTACTAAAGCTGTCTTTTTATATTCCGCCTTAACCAGTACCGAAATATTATGATTACTTCCTCCATACGATATCATGCGTAATGGAACCTCTTTGAGCGCATTAAAAATACTTGCGGCAATACCTTTGTTATCGGCAATTAAATCGCCAACCACACAAATAATTACCTGGTCGGAATCAATATCAACGGTTCCGTATTTTTTTAAATCATCAACAATTTCATCCAAAAATTTTGCATCATCAATTGAAACTGAAACACCAACTTCCGAAGTTGTTATCATATCGATTGAAGTTTTGTAAGCTTCAAATATTTCAAAAACTTTACGCAAAAAACCATGAGCCATAAGCATTCGACCACTTTTAATTTTTATGGCTGTAATACCATCTTTGGCTGCAATGGCACGTACCCGTTTTTTGGTGCAATTCGATGTGATTAAAGTACCCGGCGCTGCAGGGTCGAGAGTGTTTTTTATACGAACGGGTATATTTGCTATTTTAGCCGGAGTAACACAGGTTGGATGCAGAATTTTCGCACCAAAATAAGCCAACTCAGCCGCTTCGTCGAAGGAAAGTTCTGAAATAGCATGTGTATTTTCAACAATGCGTGGATCGTTAGTATGAACTCCATCAATATCGGTCCAAATCTGAACCTCGTCCACTTCAAGCGCAGCACCTATTAAAGTTGCTGAATAATCGGAACCTCCACGTTGTAAATTATCAATTTTACCATAAGCATTGCGGCAAATAAAGCCTTGAGTTATTATCAGGTAACTTTCGCCTAGTTGCTTGATTTCGCGATTCAGATTCTCTTTGATATAAAAGTCGTCGGGTTCGCCAAATTTATCGATCCTCATAAAATTTAGGGCAGAAATCAAATGTGATTTTATTTGTTTCTCCTCGAGGTAAAATTGCATAAGTGTAGTTGAAAGCAGTTCCCCCTGTGCAAGTATATCTTTCTCATCATATAAATTAATAGGCTCACGGGTAAAAGATCGCAAATGATTAAAATGCGATTTTACCAATTCAATGCCCAAGGCTTTACCCTTTTCTGTAGCCAATAATTCATCAACTACCTGAAAATAATTTTTTTCGAGTAAGGCTATTTTCTCATTTGCTCCATCGAGGTTCTTTTTATAAAGGTAGTTGGCTATTTCAACCAATGCGTTTGTGGTACCAGTCATGGCCGATAAAACAACTACTTTTTGCTTTCCATTGTCAATCAGCGCTGCAACTTCTTTAATTCGTTGTGCTGAGCCAACCGAAGTTCCTCCAAATTTTAATACTTGCACGTTTTTTAAAATTTAAGTTAAAAAAAAGTCAGAGTAGTTAACTACCCTGACCTGCTTATTTGTTCATTTGATATTTTTGCAAAGGATTCAGGGTATTTTGCACTCAATTTTTGAAGCCATTTTTTTAGAATGCTTTATAGACTTATCGTGTTTATATCCTGAATTGCTTTTCATAATCTGTTACAAAAATAAGTATATTTTCATATGATTCAAATTTGAAAGTAAAAAAGATATTTCAATAGCAAATTATTAATACAAGTGCAATATTTGTTGAATAAAACAAACATAGGTAAAACAGAAGTAACAAAATGATTTTTCCTTTAAAGAGATATTATCAAGATTGAATATAAAACTCTTCAAGGATAGAGAAAATATTTATTAATATTTTGGTATTTGTTAAAGAAATGTTAATTTTGGGCATCGACAGTTTCTGTCGTCATGGTTTTAAGGGTTAATAACATGCGGGAGGTAAAACTCCCGTTTTTTTATGCCCTTTTTCTAAACTTTAGAGATAAGGAACCAGTTTTTCCAAGTGTATTCCACGTGAACCCTTTATCAACACTTGTTTTGCCTTAAGTTGATTTAACTTTAGATATGCAATACAGGAATCAACATTGGTAAAAAAAGAAAAAGCTTCAATTTCGCTATATTTGCTAAATTTTTCACCAATTAAAAACACTTGAGATAATTCCAGCTCCTGGAGAAGACCAATAACGGCACCATGTTCCCGAACTGAAGCCTCGCCTAATTCCAACATATCACCCAAAATAAGCAATTTATCAGGGTAATCGAGTTTTACAAAATTTAAAATTGCAGCGCGCATACTCGAAGGATTCGCATTGTAGTAGTCGAGTAATAAAGTATTGTTTGAAGTAACGGAAAGCTGACTTCGATTATTTTTAGGCTGGTAACTTTCGATGGCTTCTTTTATCGATACCGGATCAACATTAAATTTGTCGCCAATACAAACAGCAGCCAAAGCATTTTCAAAATTATAATCACCAACAAGTTTTGTTTTAATGGTTCGCACCTCCTCGTACCCATCTGGTTCATCACTTGAAAGTTCATCAAGCGTAATCCATTTAAAGCTTAAATACGCATCATTATTAAGCATCTGCCCCTGACAATGGGTAAAATCTTTTGTACCATAATAAATAACATTATGGGGTGGGTTCATATCTTCCAAATGCTCATTATCGTAATTAACAAAGGCTATTCCATCGTTTTCATACAAATAGGCATAAAGTTCTCCCTTTGCTTTTTTTACACCTTCAAGCGAACCAAATCCTTCAAGGTGAGCTTTACCCACATTGGTTATAATACCAAAATCGGGGGCGGTTATTTTACATAGAAATTGAATTTCGCCCAGGTGGTTCGCCCCCATTTCAATTATACCAAATTCATGTTCTTTATCCATCGAAAGCAAGGTTAAAGGTACTCCAATGTGATTATTTAGATTTCCCTGTGTATAAGCAACCTTGTATTTTTTTTCCATCACCGCAGCAATCAATTCCTTAGTAGTAGTTTTACCATTACTACCGGTAATAGCAATTATTGGTGTTCCCAATCTTTTTCGGTGAAAAGCAGCCAGTTTTTGCAATTTTTCCAATGCATTATCAACCAAAATATATCGCTCATTTTCAACTACATCGGGATTATCCACCACAGCATAAGCACACGCTGTTAGTGCCTGTTTGGCAAACTGGTTTCCATCGAAATTTTCTCCTTTTAGAGCAAAAAAAAGTGATCCTTTTGTTGCTTTCCTGCTGTCGATGCAAATTTTTGGATATTGGAGAAAGATTTGATATAAATCGGGTGTATTCATTAGCGTAGGGTTCAATAAAAAAAGGCCCCAAAACCGGGGCCTAAAATATTTAATATCTAAATTAATTTCCTTTGGAACCACCCACTCTTATCATAGCGCAGCGGAATCCCAAATCGTCCTGACTTAAATTTTCATCCAGATAACGACGTGTACCGGCTCCTAACCAATAAGTACGATCACGCCATGAACCTCCTTTGTAAACGCGCGTATGGTCGCTAATTAATGATGTCATTAAAGGGTCATTCCGGTCTCTTCCGGTATCGTACATGCGATTTGATCCACGAACTCTCGATGCATCTTCGTTGCTATAATCAAGACTTGAAGCAAAATCACCGTCAAGGTAATTAATATTGTCGGCCTTTTGATAATTACGACGATCAATTGCCTCTTCTTCTGTTATTTCGCGATAACGTAAACGTCCCAGACTATCTTTTTCTGCAATATTGCCTTCTTCATCGCGAACCAGAGTTTTAAAAACATTTCCTCTGAACGGTCGGAATTCATCCACATCCATACTCGACAAGGGACGATAAATATCTTCGACCCATTCGTTCACATTACCCGCCATATTGTATAAACCAAAGTCGTTTGGCCAAAACGATTTTACAGGAGCTGTAATATCAGCATTATCATTTAAAGCTCCTGCAACTCCCATCATATCACCACGTCCGCGCACATTGTTGGCCATAATATCACCCATATTCTGAGGACTGGGATTACGTAATGCGTCTCCATTCCAGGGATAAATTCTGCGATTATAAACCCGCTCGTCAACTGAAGTTCCAACCAAGGCTAAAGCAGCATATTCCCACTCAGCTTCTGTTGGGAGGCGATATTTTGGAAGGAGAATACCATCTTCCATGCGAACTTTACGAAAATCTTTGTTGGGATCTAAATCTTCCAGTTCAGTGCCAACGGCACCTTCATACTGATGTGCCAAATAAGCTTCGGTATTGAAATTTTGATCGCCTTGTTGGTTGGGATCGGGTAGTAAGATTCCTTTTTCAATCAATAAATTCTCATTAACCCGGTCGGTACGCCAGGCACAAAAATCATTAGCCTGCAGCCAATTTACTCCCACAACAGGATACTCGGCATACGAAGGATGGCGGAAATAATATTCAACCAAGGGTTCGTTGTAGGCTAACCTGCGGCGCCATACCAGTGTGTCAGGTAAGGCTTTTCGGTAAACCTCAGGGTAATCGACAAATACACGGAATATCCAGTACAAATATTCCCGGTAATCAATATTACGAACCTCTGTTTCGTCCATATAGAATGAAGAAACAGTTACTGTTCTTGGTACATTATTCCAATCGTAAGTAATATCCTGCTCAACACGACCCATGGTAAAGGAACCGCCCTCTACAAATACAAGACCAGGACCAGTCTCTTGTTCATAAAAATCGCCATAATACTCAAACCCACCATTGTCAGGATTATTATACTCCCACCCTGTGGTTTGTGAAGTTTGGGTTGAACACGAAGACATTAATAAGGCAAATGTGAAACCGGAAATAATGGTTAATGCTTTCACTTTCATACTATTATAATTTTTAAGCAAATCGTAATTTATACAAATATAATTAAAAACTTGAATTATGTTGAATTTACAATAAAAAACCGGGACATTTCACCGCTTGAAACTGTTTTTTTTTATTGTAATCAAATAAGATTGTAAACGATATTTCATGAGAACCTAACGGTACAAATGTCTTTTTTCCGACATTTATATCGTAGCTATACGCAAAACGCATATCGGAGGTTTTAAAACCTGCCATTAAAATAGCTGCATCCATGTTAAATTTTACATTGTGTCGCAACCATAAGCCACCAATGAGCCAGTTGTATTGGAACGAAGAACCCCAATTAATATTTTGTTGCCCTCCCTGAATTTGAATCAACACCGAGGGCGATATAATTCGTTGTTCCTTAATTAATCGTCCGGTTAAGGAATGCAGATAACCAATAAAAAATGTATATTTTCGGTTTATCCGCTGTAATTCACGGGCCGAAACTCCCTGGTAAGGTTTCATTAAATGGTCGGAACTAATTCCAGAATAGAAGTTTTTGTAAGAACCGGTAATACCAACAGCAAAATCGGGATAAATTTTGCTGAACCCACGGGTTAAAACCTCGTTATTATCTTGTAGTTCAACTTCGCCTAAATATTTTTGAACCAGGCCGCCCTGTAATGCCATGCTCAAATACGCATCGGGGAAAGGTTTTATTTGATACGAATATATAAAATCGACTGAAGGCTGCATATATGCGCCTGCCATTTCATTGGTTACGATAACTCCAAAACCGC
The DNA here is from genome assembly GCA_002840905.1 of Bacteroidetes bacterium HGW-Bacteroidetes-4. Lineage (GTDB taxonomy): Bacteria > Bacteroidota > Bacteroidia > Bacteroidales > SZUA-534 > GWE2-40-63. The sequence continues at coordinate 34,693 of PHDD01000030.1, forward strand.
TGTTAAATTTTTCGATGGGCAAATCGAAAGCAGCACCAAACGATTGAAACCCGGCTCCTGACTTTGGCCACTGGTTCCGATAAAACAAATTCATCCGCATTGATTCACGGGTTCCTGCAAATGCCGGATTCAAATAAGTTAAATTGGAGTAATGCTGTGAATAAGGTACATCCTGAGCCCTACTATATATATTAATAAATAGGTACAAAAACAGAAGTAGTATTTTTTGCGTTTTATTGGTCATTGGTTCGCCTAAAATGGCTTCTAAATAATAAAATTAAGATATCTTGCGTTCTTTTATCGATTATTAACGGCAATACATTATTTATATTTTCTAATCACAATAATATGCGATTATTTAAATCCTTTACAATTCTATCAATTATTTTATTTTATATGAGTCTTTCTGCCCAGGAAAAAATTATTTTGTCGGGCAAGATTAACTGGGCCGAATATAACGAAACAATACAAAACCTTAGTGAATTAAGCTCGTCGGAATATCATTATTTTAACCGGCATCCAATTAACAAAAAAGTTTCATCGGCAACAGTTCGCTTTATTAATGGCAACTTTGAACCATTGAATACACCTCTGACCGATGCACTTAAAAAGCAAATTACCTCTAATGATATTTATATTGAATCGGAAATTGTAACGGAACGAAAAAAATCAGTTCTCAACTATTCTTTTTTGCCTTACCGTATTAATCCAACTACAGGAGCAATAGAAAAACTAAAAAATTATACGCTTGAACTCACCATTAACAGCGATATGAACAAAAAGAACATCAGAACATACGCAGCCAAATCGCAGTTAAGTGAAGGTAATTGGTTTAAGATAAAAGTTGATACCACGGGTGTTTTCAAGTTAACTTACGAGCAATTAATGCAAATTGGCTTAAGTAAACCTGAACAGGTGCGACTCTTTGGCTATGGAGGCGCACAACTTCCTTATATGAATTCCGCAACCAATTCCGACGATTTGGTTGAACTCCCTTTGTTCATGGAAAAAGGAAGCGACAATACTTTTGGTTCGGGAGATTATGTTTTATTTTATACCGGAGGTTCTATCAGCTGGAGTTATGACGAAACAAGGGCTATGTTTATTCACAATTTGCATGATTATTCCAAATATACTTACCTGTTTCTTACCTCGGACTTGGGAGAAGGAATACGTATAAACTCGGAGGCAAGTCCTGTCTCTGCTCCCACTTACAACAGCAATTCGTTCGACAGTTACCTTTGTTACGAATCGGAATTATATAACCTTATTAAATCTGGAAGAACCTGGTATGGTGAAAAATTCCGTCAGGGAAATTCCTTAAACCTTAACTTTACATTTCCATTACTAATAACAACCGAACCGGTTAAATTACTCACCAATATTGCAGGCAGAAAAGAAAAAAGTGCCCCCGTATGTTATTTTAATTACCGCATTAATGGAAATCAATTAACCCGCATCGATGTGAGTGACTCATACTCCGATTATACCTATGCCAAAGAATATTCGCAGCAAATTGAATTTAATGCTAACCAAAATAATATAGTTCTTGACCTTAGTTTTGGAGGAGGAAATACAGCTTCCGAAGGCTATCTGGATTACATCTGCCTGAACGCCCGCGAGAAATTGGTTTATCGGAACAAGCAAATGTTATTTCGTGATAAAAAAACAGTGGCCGAAAACCAAATTACAGAATTCCAACTCGATAACAGTGGAGTTTCGGTATTAATCTGGGATGTTACCAATCCCATTGTTCCAAAAGCTCTTTCGGTAAATCACAATGGAAATCTATCAACAATTAAAGTTGCCAGCAATGTGTTACGTGAATTTCTGGTATTTAAACCTTCCGACGCTTTTAGCCCAATAATTGAAGACAACGATCTGGGACCGGTGGCCAATCAAAACTTACATGGAATTGAACCATACGATATGGTAATTGTCAGTCATCCCTTGTTTTTGGATCAGGCTGAACAAATTGCCGATATTCACCGCAATCATGATGGTTTATCTGTTTTTATCACAACACCGGAACTAATTTACAACGAGTTCTCATCGGGTACACCCGATGTTTCAGCCATCCGGAATTTTATACGGATGCTTTATGAACGAGCCACAACTGATGCTGATATGCCTAAATATTTATTGCTCTTTGGCGACGGCTCTTACGATAATCGCACCAAAGGGAATGGCAATAGTAATTTAATTCCTACCTACCAAAGTATTAATTCATTAAGTGAAACCATCAGCTATGTGAGCGATGATTTTTTTGGCTTGTTAGATCCCAACGAAGGAGAATACCTGGGAGCTCTTGATATTGGAATTGGCCGGTTTCCGGTTCAAACCACCATTGAAGCTCAGTTAATGGTAGATAAGGTAAAACAATACCTTTGGGGCGAAACGTCTTCAACAGACTGGAAATCGACGGTGTGTTTTATTGGCGACGATGGCGACGGTGGGCTGCATATGTTGCAACCCGACCAGATAAGTAAGTCGATTTACCTTTCTCATCCTGAATTCAATATTAAAAAAATCTACCTCGATGCCTATCAACAAATATCTACCCCATCGGGCCAACGTTTCCCCGATGTTACCGAAGCCATTAATCAGCAGATTGATCAAGGCGCTTTAATCATTGACTACGTAGGCCACGGAAATCCAAGAATTCTTACACACGAAGAAGTTCTTACTACGTCGGATGTTCGTAGTTGGACCAATTACGATAAACTTTCAATTTTTGTTACCGCCAGTTGCGAAGTGGGACGCTTCGACGACTACAACCGTACTTCGCTGGGAGAATGGTTTCTATTGAATCCTAATGGAGGAGGAATTGCAACCCTCACTACTACGCGGGTAGTATATTCCGGAGGCAATCACAACCTGAACACCAATTTTGCCAATGTGGTTTTTAATACCGATTTGCGTTTGGGCGATATCATCCGAATTGCCAAAGTAAACACAAGTGGTACTACCAACAAAAGGAATTTTACCTTACTTGGCGACCCAGCACTAAAACTGGCCATTCCCGAACACAAAGCCAATGTATTTGATATTAACGGAAAACCTGTTCCCCTCTCACAACAGGATATTGTACTAAACGAACCTAGCGACAAACTTACGATTCAATCGATTACCCTGACAGCCTCCGATACATTGAACGCCCTGAGCAAAGCCAATATTTCGGGTTATATTCAACAAACCAACGAGCAGGTTATAGCTCAAAATGGAACTTTATATATTAGTGTATTTGATAAAATGGATACCTTATACACCTTTGGGCAGGATAACCAGGTGGTTCAGTTTCAGATGCAGGATAATCTGCTTTATAAAGGAAAGGCCAGTATTACAAATGGTTATTTCAATTTCGACTTTATTGTTCCCAAAGACATAAATTACAAATTTGGGGCAGGTAAAATAAGTTTAAGAGCCCGGCTTGATTCCACTGAAGCCATTGGCTATTTCAACAATTTTATTATTGGTGGTAATGCCGAAAATGCCGAAACCGATTTAAATGGTCCCGAAATAAAGCTTTACATGAACGACACGTTGTTTGTAAACGGGGGTACCACCAACGAAAACCCGGTTCTTCTGGCGGTAATAACCGACGAATCGGGAGTTAACACCACCGGTAATGGCTTTGGTCACAACATAACTGCCGTACTCGACAACAATCCTGACAAAATATTCATCCTGAATAATTTTTACCAGGGAGCAATGGATAAATACAATTGTGGTGAGGTTCGTTATCCTTTCAAAAATCTGACACCGGGTTATCATAGTATAAGTTTTAAAACCTGGGATGTTTATAATAACAGTTCAGAATCGCATATCGAATTTTATGTGCATGAGGGACAATCGTTAGTTATTGACAGGTTGCAAAATTCGCCTAACCCATTTTACGACCACACGTTCTTTACCTTTGAGCATAACCAGGCCCTAACCAACTTCACGGTTGTCATTGAGGTATTTGATATGATGGGAACCAAAGTTGCTGAGATTTCGCAAAAACAGTCGCCTGGTGGTTATAAAATTGAACCCATTCGTTGGAACGGAACCAGTTTAGCCGGAGCAAAACTCAGCCGGGGAGTTTACATTTATAAAGTTACCTTAAGTACCATTGATGGACAAAAAACAACCCAATCATCAAAATTGATGATTTTTGAATAATAAAATTGAATTAAACCAGTTTGTATTTCTAAATTTGCGTCTCAAAAAAAACGATAGTATGAATAAATTAAGCACGAAGATTTTAGTAGTTATTTTTTCAATCATAAGCATTCACAGTATTGCACAAAACAGCGATACTTACGACCAAACCCTGGGTCAGGAACTGAATGCCATTACTACTTCAGTACCCTTTTTAATGATTGCACCCGACAGCCGTTCAGGTGCCATGGGTGATGCCGGAGTAGCTATTTCGCCCGACGGATATTCGCAACACTGGAACTCATCGAAACTTGCCTTTGTTAACCAAAGCATGGGCTTAAGCATTAGTTACACCCCCTGGTTAAAAAAGCTGGTCGACGACATTAACCTGGCTTATGTTTCAGGCTATTACCGGCTTGACGAAAACCAAACTCTGGGAGCCGGCTTACGTTATTTCTCTATGGGTAACATTAATTTTACCGATGAAAATGGTGGTCCCTTGGGCTCATTTGCTCCACATGAATTTGCCCTGGATGGTTCCTACAACCGGAAACTATCAGAAAACTTTGCACTGGGTATCGTGGGTCGGTTTATTTTATCGAACTTAACTGGTGGAACGGGAGTTAACGGTTCAGAACAAACCCAGGCCGGAAAATCAGTAGCCGTTGATATCAACGGGTTTTATACCCGCCCCATGAAAGTGAGTGGCTACGAAGGAAACTGGGCGGCCGGTTTTAACCTTTCGAACATTGGTGCCAAACTGGGTTATACCGAGGACGATAAAAACTTTATTCCCACCAACCTGAAAATTGGTGCAGCCGGAACCATTGAAATTGATGCATACAACAGCATTAGTGCTACTTTCGAGATTAATAAACTTTTGGTTCCTACTCCTCCGGTATATTGGTTAAGTGGCGACACGCTTCCTAACGGTAGTATTTCCGACGGTATATCGCCAGAATACATCTATGCCGGAATGGATAACGATGTATCAATAGCTCAGGGAATGTTTCAGTCGTTTTACGATGCACCCGGAGGATTTAAGGAAGAAATGCAGGAAATTGCTTATTCATTGGGTTTTGAATACTGGTATGCCAAACAATTTGCCGTTCGTGCCGGATATTTTCACGAAAACCAGTACAAAGGAAACCGTAAATACTTTACAGCGGGTGTGGGTTTAAAAATGAATGTTTTCGGGCTCGATTTTTCGTACCTGATTCCTGCCGGAAGCTTTAACAACAGCCCCTTGTCGAATACCTGGCGGTTCTCCTTGGTGTTCGATTTGGAAGCCATCAGCAATCAATAAAATTAGCATGAAAATTCGGGTTGGATTTGGCTACGATGTGCACCGACTGGCCGAAGGATACGATTTTACCTTAGGAGGATTATTAATTCCCCACCATAAAGGTTCAGTTGGACATTCCGACGGTGATACTCTGATTCACGCCATTTGCGATGCCCTTTTAGGAGCTGCCAACCTTCGCGATATTGGTTTTCATTTTCCCGACACATCGGCCAAACTAAAAGGAATAGACAGTAAACTGATTTTAAAAGACACGCTGGCATTGATAAAAGAAAAAGGCTATTCCATTGGGAATATCGATGCAACCATAGCTTTACAACAACCAAAAATTAAAGACTATATTCCCCCAATGCAGCAGGTTCTTGCCCAAACTTTAGAAATTTCGCCAGACGATATTGCCATAAAAGCAACCACAACCGAAAAGCTGGGTTTTGAAGGACGCGAAGAAGGAGTATCAGCTTACGCCGTTGTATTAATAGAAAAACAATAATGGAAACAGTTCATTCACTCGAAGAATTAAACCGTGTTGTAGCTGAAAATACAGGCGTTTTGGCTTATTTTTCGCACGAACGCTGCAATGTTTGCCTTACCCTTAAACCCAAACTATCGGAAGTTTTTAAGGAACAATTTCCTAAAATGAAGCAGGTTTATGTCGATATTGAAGAAACTCCCGAGGTTGCTGCACAACAATCCATTTTTGCCGTGCCGGTCATTGTAGTGTATTTCGACGGCCGTGAAAGCTACCGTAAAGCGCGCAATGTAGGCATCGACGAGCTGACCGCTTTGGTTAAACGCCCCTATCAAATGATTTTTGAATCGTAAAAAACCTTAACATCCGGCATAATTTAAAAGCATTTTAATAATAAGTAGCCTCTACCCGTTCATTTAGCGAATCATCTGATATATAATATACCCACTCAATACTTTTGTAATTATCAATTACGGTTCCGGTTCCATAAATGGCCTTATTCCCGATGATCTGATTATATATAACCAGTTTACCAACACGATTCTGATAAAAATTCACCTGTGCTTCTTCGGAAAAACCCATCTGATAAAAGTTCGATATGTAAAACAAGGTGTCGTAAACCGGCGAACGGGTAATATTCACCTGGTAAGTTCTTGGAATTGTTTGCCCGGGATATTCGTCACAGTACCAGGTTCCCAGTACCGAGGTATGTTCGTTGTTTTTTTGACAAGCGGTACCCAGCAGCCCCAAAACAACTATACCTACTAAAGTTATGCGGTTCATTTACGTTTTTTTAAGTAAAACCCAAAGTTAGGGAAAAAATTGAAAGCTCAATCAACATTCAGGGTACCACAAGCCTGGTGAACCTATTTTTCTTTCTGATAGGTGAAACAGTAGCTCCAAATTATTATCTAAAAATAGTGATTATAACCATTCAAATTCATTTTACCAGAAAAGCTGCGCAGCTTTTGGGTAAAACCTGCGCAGGAATTGAGCAAAACCTAAGGTGAAATTGTGCAAAAGCTGCGCAGCTTTTGAGTGAAACCTGCACAACTTTTTAAAAAATGAAAATTTGAGCAAAAAAAGAAGGACGCCGGGATGTCCTTCGATTGATTCTTATCTTTTTTTATAGTGTTTCCAACAGTGCTTCGTCAACCAGGTTTGGCAAGGTAACCTTTAAGTTGGGTTCGGCCTGCATGGCCCTTTTAATGGCAAACAGGGCTTCGTTGTTCCGGGCCCAACTGCGCCGCGAAATGCCGTTGTTAACATCCCAGTACAACATCATACGTAAGCGACGGTCGGCTTCATGGCTGCCGTCGAGCACCATGCCAAAGCCACCGTTGATAACTTCACCCCAGCCTACACCACCCCCATTGTGGATAGATACCCAGGTAGCACCCCGGAAGGAATCGCCAATCACATTTTGAATAGCCATATCGGCAGTAAAACGCGAACCATCGTAAATGTTCGAGGTTTCGCGGTACGGCGAATCGGTTCCCGACACATCGTGATGATCGCGGCCTAAAATTACCGGAGCCGAAAGTATTCCTTCTTTTATTGCCCGATTAAAAGCCGCTGCAATTTGTGTGCGTCCCTCGCAATCGGCATATAGAATGCGAGCCTGAGAACCCACAACCAGTTTATTTTTTCCGGCTTCCTTAATCCAGTGAATGTTGTCGGCCATTTGTTGCTGAATTTCAGCAGGAGCTGCTTTACTCAGGTCTTCCAAAACCTGGCAGGCAATTTTATCGGTGAGTTCCAAATCTTTTGGATTATTCGATGCACAAACCCAGCGAAAGGGGCCAAAACCGTAATCGAAACACATGGGGCCCATAATGTCCTGAACATACGATGGATATTTAAAATCGCCCTGTTCATTCATCACATCGGCTCCAGCCCTGCCCGATTCCAACAAAAAAGCATTTCCGTAATCGAAAAAGTAGGTGCCAAATTTCTGCACACATTTATTAATAGCATCCACCTGTCGGCGTAACGATTCCTGTACTTTTTCCCGAAACAAAGCGGGCTGCTCAGCCATCATTTGGTTCGCTTGCTCAAAGGTAAGTCCGGCCGGATAATAGCCACCGGCCCAGGGATTGTGTAAAGATGTTTGGTCAGAACCTAATTCCACAGGAATGTCTTCGTTGGCAAATCGTTCCCACACTTCAACAATATTTCCCTGATAGGCAATCGACAAAACCTCTTTTTGGGCTTTGGCTTTACGCACCCGATTCATCAACTCATCGAGATTGTCGATAACCACGTCGACCCAACCCTGCGAAAAACGGGTTTGGGTAGCTTTGGGGTTTACTTCGGCGGTAATGGAAACGAGGCCGGCAATATTCGATGCTTTGGGCTGAGCACCCGACATACCTCCCAATCCGGCTGTAATAAAAAGTTTTCCTGCCAGTGATTCCTTTTGTTTGGCAATCTTGCGCCCGGCATTCAAAACAGTAATTGTTGTACCATGAACTATTCCCTGCGGACCAATGTACATGTACGATCCGGCTGTCATTTGTCCGTACTGGGTAACCCCCAAAGCATTGTAGCGTTCCCAGTCGTCGGGTTTGCTGTAATTGGGAATCATCATTCCGTTGGTAACCACCACCCTGGGAGCCTCTTTATGGCTCGGAAATAAACCCATGGGATGACCCGAATACATAACAAGGGTTTGCTCATCGGTCATTTCGGCCAGATACTTCATGGTGAGCCGGTATTGTGCCCAATTTTGAAAAACGGCACCGTTTCCACCGTACGTAATTAACTCATGCGGATGCTGAGCTACAGCATTGTCAAGATTATTAGAAATCATGAGCATGATGGCAGCTGCCTGTTTCGATTGGTGCGGATAATCATCGATGGGCCGGGCTTTAATCTCATAATCGGGACGAAAGCGATACATGTAAATGCGTCCGTAGGTATCGAGCTCTTTGGCAAACTCTTTAGCCAAAAGGGCATGATGACGTGATGGGAAATAACGTAGTGCATTTCGGATGGCCAGTTTTCGCTCAGCAATGGTTAAAATGGCTTTACGTTTGGGGGCATGATTGATGGAAGGATCGTATGGTTTTACTGAAGGTAACTCATCGGGAATCCCTTCGAGAATAGCCTTCCGGAAAGTAGTTGTATCCATGAAATTAACTGTTTTGATTCAAGGCAAAAGTAATTTTTTACCGGCTAAAACGACAAGCTCTTTCCATGATTTAATAACATATAATGCTTATTTATTGTCCGAAAATTTAGTGTTGACTTGCTTTTTCGTTTTTAAGCGAAGCAAAATAGCGTTTCATCTCCTTCTTTACTTTGGGCGATAACAACAAAGCACCGGTCATGGTAGGAATAGCCATGAGTGCATAAAAACCGTCAATCAGATTAATGATACTGCTTAACGATACCATGGCACCCACCACAGCCGATACAATATAAAACCAGTAGTAAATGTTTTTATGCCGTGCTCCAAACAAAAAAGAGAAGGCTTTGGCACCATAGTACGGAAAAGAGAGCATGGTTGACAAGGCAAAAATTACCACGCATACCAGAAGAATAAAATTACCGACATAAGGAATGGAGTCTTTAAAAGCAGCAGCTGTTAAAGATATGCCATTCAAATCGGAGTGTTGCCACTCATCGGTAACGATAATGGCCAGGGCGGTCATGGTGCAAACCACCAGGGTATCGATAATGGGACCCAGCATGGCAACCAGTCCTTCGCGCACGGGTTCGTTGGTTTTGGCTGCTCCGTGAGCCATGGGGGCCGTTCCAATTCCGGCTTCGTTCGAAAAAGCGGCCCGCTTTATACCGGTTATAATAAGTGTTCCCAAGGCACCGCCAAGCACTGCATCGCCGGTAAAAGCATCTTTAAAAATCAGCACCATGCTTTCGGGAACGTGCCGGGCATGAATCAGTAAAATAACAATTACTGATAAAACGTATAAACCAACCATGGAAGGTACCATTCTTGAAGTAACTTTCCCGATGCGTTCAACCCCACCAAAAACCACCAAAGCAATAAAAATACTTATCAGCACTCCAACAATAAATAACATGAGCAGTGAGGGTTCGGTGGTTTTTTCAATGCTTCCTGCAACAATTTGTGCCAATTGATTGGCCTGAAAAATAGGAGAAACGCCAATCATGGCAGCTATGCTAAAAAATACTGCCAGGGGTTTCCACTTTTTTCCCAAACCCTCGACAATAAAATACATTGGACCGCCCTGAACTTCTCCGTTCGAATCTTTTCCGCGGTACATAACTGCCAGGGTACAGGTAAAAAATTTGGTGGTAACACCCAAAAGCGCACTAATCCACATCCAGAAAATTGCACCAGGACCTCCGGTAGCAATGGCCACCGCAACACCACTTATGTTTCCCATTCCAACGGTTGCTGCCAAAGCTGTTGATAGCGCCTGATAATGGGTTAACTGTCCGGCTTCATCCGCTTTGTCGTAGTTTCCCCGTAATATTTTAATTGCATGGCCCAAGTAACGAAAAGGCATAAACTCAGCATAAATCATAAAGTACAAGCCACCACCAACCAATAGTATCAGTAGTGGCAATCCCCAGGCATACTCACTAAACTTTTGCAGAACCCATTCCATAATAAACTTTAATGCGTTTGTTTGTTTTATAAGAAAGCGATTAAGATATATGTTTTAAGTTAAACAGACAATGGACGCTAGGAAATTAGTTGTGTACGACGATGAATGCAGGCTCTGTTCGGGTTTACTGAACTATGTAAAAAAACAGGATACCAAACAATTGTTTACTTACATGGGACGTGCAGACTTTGCAACTAATACGGAAACTGATAAATTACCCAATACCCTGATTTATATAAGTAAGCAAAAGGTTTACACCAAAAGTACAGCCGTATTACTCATTTGCCGTGACCTGAGTTTTCCCTACCGTTTATTGTATGTTTTTAGCATAGTACCCAAGGCTTTGCGCGATTGGGTTTACGATTGGGTTGCCAGAAACAGAAAACTTTTTAACCGGACAGACAACTGCCAATTAAAAAGGTGAACCTTGTGGCTCACCTTTTTTTAATTTTTGGAAAAGGTATTAATACATATACCGGTGGCAATCGGAACAAAGCGATTCTTTCCATGCTTCGTCGATATCAACAGGGTGTTTAAATTCCAGCGAGGCATCGAAACGGGCTACATCCAAAGTTTCGCCCGTTCCCTGGCTCATAATGGAATGACACAAATTGCAATCTTTCGAGATGATTTTTCCATTATCGGCACTGTGTTGATCGTTGTGACAGCGGAAACAACCGTTAAATTCCATGTGACCAATATGCGAAGGATAAGCATCCCATTTGGCATTCATTTCTGGAAATATATTTACAGCAAAAGCGTTTTGAATGCCCAAGACGGCTTCTTTAATTGACTGTTCTTTTTCGGTAAAAACATCGGGATAGTTTTCCATATAAAAATTCCAAACTGTTGTTTCAATGGTCTTTAAAGCCGAATCGGTATGGGTAAATTCACCGGCCAGCAACTCCATGGTTAGCCGTTTAATTTCAGGTAAGTCGGCGTTTATGGTACCTGCTGCCATCTGGTGGTTAATAAATTTAGTGGGAGTCTGGTAGTTGTGCGAAGGCCGGTTGTGACAATCCATACAATCCATAGTTCGTAAGGCAAGCGAATCGGCGGCTCCTTCCTCAAGCGGTTCATACTGGTCCTGATAAATTATGGTATCGCCAGTTGCCTGATTTATGTATCGAACCCAGGGAATAACTTCACGTTTTTCGTCGGTACTGATGTATTCAATTTTTACATTGGGATTAATGTGCCAGTGAATTCCTTCAGTTTGCCCTTGCGCACTGTGTGATGGGCCAATCTTCATGCGCATCTGCATTTCCCATTCGGTATTGGCTTCATCGGTAAGGTAATATTTCTCGCTGCGCAACGAATTTTCGTAAAATTTTTGAGGCCAGTGGCATTGCTCGCAAGTTTCGCGCGCCGGACGTAAATTGGCTATGGGTGTTGGAATAGGCCTGGGAACATTATTGGTCAAAACGGCATAGACCTGATACAGCCCTGAAATTTTTGATTTAACAAACCAGCCAGCACCCGAGCCAATATGACACTGGGCACAGGTGACTTTAGCGTGGGGTGAGTTTTGATAAGCCACATATTCCGGTTTCATAACTTCGTGACAAATGGTTCCGCAAAATTCAACCGATTCAGAGTAATGGTACAATTCATAACTTCCTACTGCAGTAAACAATAGAAAAATAACTGTACCAATTAAGAAAATAACCGAAGCATTCCGATGCTGTTTTTTATTCAAATCGAGAATAAAACGGCTCTCGATTAATGTTTTATGAGTTCGTTTGGCTTTCTTTACCTGCAACCACATGCCAAATGGGATTAACAAAAGACCAAAAACCAATATGGCGGGTAAAATCATAAATATGATGATACCCATATACGAACCCATATCGGAAACTATGGATGTTAAAATCATCATAAACAGGATGAGCAAAAAGCTTACCCCTGCAATAGTGGCACCGACATAGGATACCATGTTATAAAAAGATGCGGGTAATTTCATACAACTAGTTTATTAAAGTTAAAAACGCAAACTTATAAACATTTGGTTTAGTAAAGAATTGCTTTGCATAGCACTTTGCAGGCCGGAAGGATAATTATGGCAATAAAAGCATTGATATACATCAACGCTCCAATTGTGATGTGTTAATATTAATGGTGTAAACAAAAAAAAAAGAGCGGCTCCTAATACCACTCTTTTTTTTAAATTATTCTAAGTTTACCTTATTTACTTGGGTTTGGGTGAGCAATTTTTGCTGAATAAGCAGCAAAATCGAATGGTTTATGGAATGGGTTCTCCGGATTGTGACAAGTTACACAAAGTGCCTTATCAGGAACAATTAAACCATTGGCTTTCGATTTGGCCAAATCTTTCATGATAGCAGGCGATTTGTATTTGCTACCCGGACCGTGACAACTTTCGCAAGAAACACCTTCGTCTTCTTTCAATGACATGTTTAGATCAGGATTGATGGCATGGAAAGTAGAGTGGCATTTTAAACATGATTTTTCTTTTGTAGGATCAGCAATACCATTTGCTTTTGCATAAGCCATGGATTTCTCGTTGCTCAAACTTTTCATCGCATTGGCATGGGGGCCACTTGCCCATTTGTCATATTGTTTCCCTTTTGGGGCAGCATTGTGACAAGGTTTACATTTAGCGGCTCCAATATACTCAAAGTCTTGTGCCTTTGTTGAAGTGCCTAAAACAAACATAAAGCACATAATGGCGATTAAACTTTTACTCAACATAACTAATTTCCTTTCTTTAATTAATAACTAATATTTCGATACGTACATTCAACATTTTTACTAAAAAATGTTAGTCCAAATATAAGCTTAAAAATGTTTCCTCCTGATTTTTCCCATTGACTCACCCATGGCTCTACTCAGTAATATTACAACACTTAAATTGATATATATCAATGCACAGCCTCTTTTACATCAAAGTTACGGAATGTTTGAATCATTATTTTCGAGTAGTAAGAACTACCCTGCAATTAAGTTTGGCGCTTTGGATTAAAGGTATTTAGCCTTATTTTGAAATCGTCAAATAAAGCGCCGGACCAATACAGCCCGGGTAACTATATCTACCTGATTTAGTAACTTTTATAGTAAAATGTCCGCTGGTTTATTTTCAAACAAATGATAACTAAATCAATAAAAATGAGTATTCTTTTTACTAAGACAAGCCCAAAACTATTCAAAACAATCTTCGTGTTTTGTGCTATTTTTTGGGGAATCTCAGCCTTCGGTCAATCGAACGAAGACTGCATGATGTGTCACGAAGATCAGGAGCTAACCAAAGAGAAAAACGGAAAAACCGTTTCCCTTTTTGTCAATTTAAAACCTTTAGAAGAATCACCTCATAAAGGACTCGATTGTATTTTCTGTCACGAAGATGCAGCCGTTGAAGATTTTCCTCATCCGGAAAATTTACAACCGGTAAGCTGTGGCAACTGTCACGACGAAGCCAATATGGAGTTTTTTGAAGGCATTCATGGTAAAGCTTTTACCAATAATGCCAAATTTGCACCGAGTTGTACCGAATGCCACGGAACCCACGATATTCTTAAAAACTCAAACCCCAAGTCGCGGACTTATAAAATGAATATTCCGGTATTGTGTGGAACCTGTCATAAAGAAGGCGCCCCAGTGGCCCGAAATTACAATATTGGTCAACACAACATATTGGAAAACTACAGCCAAAGTATTCACGGGAAGGGTTTGTTCAGCAGCGGACTTATTGTTACCGCTACCTGTAACGATTGCCATGGGAACCACTTGATTTTACCCCACACCAATCGTAAATCAAGTATTTCGGCAAATAATGTGGCCGCTACTTGTATGAAGTGCCATGCTCGTATTGAGGACGTTCATGTTAAAGTGATTAACGAAGAACTTTGGGAGAAAAAGCCGGGTGCCATTCCCGCCTGTACCGATTGCCATCCGCCACACATTGTGAATCAGCAAAATATTGTGGATAATATTTCGGATCGATCCTGTTTAAAATGCCACGAAAACGACAATGTACACAAAGTGGTCGATGGTAAAAAAGTATCGCTGCAAATTGAGTTAGCCGATTTTGCCGGTTCTATGCACAAAAACATAAAATGTGTAAAATGTCACTCCGATGTATCGGTTAACCGGCTACGCCCCTGCGAGACAGTAAAAAAAGTAGATTGTTCTTCGTGTCATGCCGAGGTTTCAGAAACTTATTTTGAAAGCGGACACGGACAGGCCTATTTTGAGAAAAACGAAAATGCCCCCTATTGTACCGATTGCCATGGCTCGCATCAGGTAAAATCGAAAAGCGATGAAAGTTCACCGGTATATCGCATGGTTATTCCCAGTTTATGCGGAAGTTGCCATAAAAGCGACGGAAAAGCATCAGGGCACGGAATGGCCGACAATGCACTGGCTGATTACTCAACCAGTGTTCACGGTAAAGGAATGACTGAAAAGGGCTTAATTAACAGTGCTATATGTACCGATTGCCACAACACCCACTTTAATTTAAAAGAAGCCGATCCACGCTCTTCCGTTAATCCTAAAAACGTGGCTCAAACTTGTGCCAAGTGTCACCGGGGAATATATAACGAATATATTGCCAGCGACCACGCCATCCATAAAGACGATGAAACAAAGAAGTACCCAACTTGCGTGGTTTGTCACTCGGCACACGTAGTTTCGAACACTGGCGAAGACGAATTCATGACTGAAATCACGCATCAATGCGGTATTTGCCACGAGAAACTTTCGAATTCATATATCGAAACCTATCATGGGAAAGCTTATACCCTGGGGTACCTTGAAGCTGCTCGTTGCTCCGATTGCCATGGGGCACACAAAATATTAAATGTTAAGAATCCTGAATCGACCATTCACAAGAACAACATTCTTAACACCTGTAAAAAATGCCACCCCGATGCCAACGAGCGCTTTACGGGCTTTTTAACCCACGCCACACACAACAACCGCGATGAGTATCCAGCCTTATATTATGCCTTTTGGGGAATGACTTTCTTATTGGTTGGGGTTTTCCTTTTCTTTGGTTTTCATACCCTACTTTGGTTGCCCCGTTCGTTAAAAGAGCGCAAACGTCGCAAACATACCCGACCTAAAGGCGAAGCTGTTTATATCCGAAGGTTTAAGACACGTCATCGGGTTACTCATATTTTTGTAATTATCAGTTTTATGATTCTGGCACTTACCGGCATGATGCTTAAATTTGCCAACATGCCCTGGGCCAAATCACTGGCCGATTTACTGGGTGGCGTTAAAGCTGCCGGAAACTGGCACCGTTTTGCTGCCGTGCTTACTTTCGGTTACTTTGCCTTCCACTTAAGTACCTTGTTTTATACCAAATTCAAAAAAGGCATCAAGGTAAAGGATTTCATTTTCAGCCCCTCGTCGCTGATGTTTAACCGTCAGGATTTACGTGACTTTGGTGCCACCATAAAATGGTTTATCGGTAAAGGCCCCAAACCCCAATACGGACGATGGACTTACTGGGAAAAGTTTGATTACATGGCCGTATTTTGGGGAGTTGCCGTAATTGGCTTTTCAGGGCTCATGCTTTGGTTCCCCGAATTCTTTACCCAGTTATTGCCCGGATGGGCCATTAATGTGGCGCATATTATACACTCCGACGAGGCTTTGCTGGCGGTAGGTTTTATCTTTACCATCCACTTCTTTAATACACACTTCAGGCCCGAAGCTTTCCCGATGGATACTGTAATATTTACCGGACACATTCCTGAAGAAGAATACAAGGAAGACCGCCCGAAAGAATACGAAGAACTGGTTAAATCGGGTAAAATTGATGAAGTAAGGGTTAAACTGAACTTTTCAGACACCCGTATGCG
The DNA here is from genome assembly GCA_002840905.1 of Bacteroidetes bacterium HGW-Bacteroidetes-4. GTDB lineage: Bacteria > Bacteroidota > Bacteroidia > Bacteroidales > SZUA-534 > GWE2-40-63. Next base: position 51,034 of record PHDD01000030.1, read on the forward strand.
GGTGATTAAGATTTTCGGTTTCTTCTTCTTATCGCTGGGAATTATTTTAGTACTGTTAATAATCTACTCTTTACTCTTTGGCTCGCTCTAAAGATGTAAGTAGCTATTCAAAAAAACGCTTGCCCCACGGCAGGCGTTTTTTTTTGAGATAAAATTTTACTGAATTCATTCGTTACTTTTTGTTTATTTACAATTAAAAAGGGAAAGCTGACAACGCTGATTTTCAAGCGCTTATTAATAAAATAAGTATTATTCAATGAACAATTAGCAATTGACAATTAAAAAAGTAAACTGCAGGTAGCTGTTACCCGCCTAACATCTATAATTTATTTCAGCAATCCAGTCATCCAGTGATTTAGTAAACCAGCATCAATTATGTACTAACAATTTAGAGCCTTCTGCTCACAAACCGCAACAAACCCCGGCGGAGTTAAAGCTCAATAAAAAAATATTGGAACAGAATAAAATGCGGTTGCAAGCAATTGGTTGTCAAAAAAAGTCGGCTTACCCTTCACCGTAATTAGCCTTTAGTCAGCAGTCCTCAGTCAATGAACACTGGGCCTTAATGGGAAAGCAATAAAGAAATAGTTAAAAAATACTTCTGCTTAACATATGTTTTTTTTTATGCATTTTTTTTATTTTTTTTTAACACTTGTAACCCACTATATAGTCGCTCCTTAATATAAATTCAACATACTGAATATTAACAGCATAAAGTTGAAAACTTATTGATTTGCTATGTCAG
>PHDD01000031.1 GCA_002840905.1 Bacteroidetes bacterium HGW-Bacteroidetes-4
AGTGTTTTATTGGGTAAACAAACCGGACTTTCAAGAGAGCTTTTTAAGTTCGTTTTATTCCAAGAAAGGGTAGGGGGGGTTAAAAATATAAAACGCCGAACGCTGCAGAATTTTAGCAACGAACAGCGTTGTTATTTTTTGTTTGACTATTACTTTTAGCTGTTCTCCGGGCGCAGCTTACGAACCGTTTGTCCGGCCTGCCACATTTCAGATTCACGCAGCTCTTTCAGTTCCGCTTCGAGCTTTACCCGGTAATCGGTTTTGCTGTTCGAATCGATGGAACGCTGTGCTTCGTTCCCGGCGGCCACTTCTTTATACAATTCTTCGAACACCGGTTTGCTGGCATCGCGGAATTTTTTCCACCAGTCTAAAGCACCACGCTGTGCGGTGGTTGAACAGTTGGCATACATCCAGTCCATGCCGTTTTCGGCTACCAAAGGCATTAAGCTTTGGGTGAGTTCTTCCACGGTTTCATTAAAAGCTTCCGATGGGGTGTGACCGTTGGCCCGCAATACATCGTACTGTGCGGCAAAAATTCCCTGAATGGCCCCCATCAGGGTTCCGCGCTCTCCGGTAAGGTCGCTGTAAACTTCACGTTTAAACGTAGTTTCGAACAGGTAACCCGAACCCACGCCAATTCCCAGCGCAATAACCCGGTCTTTGGCCCGTCCGGTAGCGTCCTGAAAAATAGCATAGCTGGAATTGAGTCCGCGCCCTTGCAGAAACATCCGGCGTAAGCTGGTGCCGCTTCCTTTGGGAGCCACCAGTATTACATCCACATCTTTTGGAGGAATAATACCCGTACGTTCGTGATAGGTGACTCCAAAGCCATGAGAGAAATACAACGCTTTACCCGCACTAAGATGTTTTTTAATGGTGGGCCAAACCGAAATCTGCCCGGCATCCGACAATAAATATTGTATAATGGTAGCTTTCTGACAGGCTTCTTCAATGTCGAACAAATTTTTTCCTTCAATCCAGCCATCGGCTTTGGCTTTTTCCCACGAGGCACCACCTTTACGCTGGCCTACAATAACATTAAAACCGTTGTCTTTAAGGTTAAGCGACTGACCGGGGCCTTGTACCCCATAACCAATAACTGCAATGGTTTCGTTTTTTAATGTTTCTAAAGCTTTTTTTAAAGGAAACTCCTCGCGGGTAACCACATTTTCGCTTACGCCTCCAAAATTTAATTGCGCCATTTTTTTATTTTTTAATTTATTATAGATTTTTTTAAAACATACTTATTTAAACTGCCTGGTTGTGTTCACGTTCCAGCTTTTTAAGGTAGTTGCTTAAAAGTTCTTTCTTTAAGCGGGTTATTGCCACACGACCCGAGCGAACAAACTGCATCACGCCATAAGGCTGTAGCTTTTCAAAAAGTTCCTGGGTTTCTGCTTTGTGTCCGGTTTTTTCAATTACTGTATATTCGCGGGTCATCTCCAGAATCCGGGCATTGTATTGCCTGATAATGCCTTCAATTTCATTGGTGTCGAGCAATGATGCGGTTTCAATTTTATACAGGGCAATTTCCTGATGCAGGATTTCATCCTGTGTTAAATAGAAAGCCCGCAATACATCAATCTGTTTTTCAATTTGCTTAATCAGGTTTTCTACAGTATGTTGATTGCAAATTACCACAATGGTGAATTTAAATACCCCTTTTATGGCTGATTCAGATACGGTGAGGCTCTCAATGTTCAGTTTTCGTTTGGTAAAATTGATGGTGATGCGGTTCAATAAACCAATGCTGTTTTCAGAGAATATGGTAAGGGTATATTCCTGGTAATTTGTGAATTCAATGTTAGTCATCTTACTTGGTTTTATTGGTTACTTTATTGCTTGTTCATCGCCAAAAAGAACTTCGTTTACTGCTGCTCCCTGTGGGATCATCGGAAAAACGTTGCCTTTATTTACCACTTTAACCTCGAGCAGGTAGGGTCCGTCAAAATCCAACATGCGTTGAATGGCAGCCTGTAATCCGGTCCGTTCTTTTACCATTTCGCCGGCAATACCATACGAAGAAGCCAACTTGGGAAAATCTGGGCTGCTGATTGGGGTGGCCGAGTAACGTTCATCAAAAAATAATTCCTGCCATTGGCGCACCATTCCCAAATAGTTGTTGTTTAAAACAATCATTTTTACGGGTAAGCGGTTGTATGCAATGGTTCCAAGCTCCTGGAGTGTCATTTGGAAACCACCGTCACCAGCTACCATAATTACGGTTTTGTCGGGAGCTCCAAATTGAGCTCCCATAGCGGCTGGTAATCCAAAGCCCATAGTGCCTAAGCCTCCTGATGTTACCCAACTGCGAGTGTTTTTAAAATCAAAGTATCTCGAAGCTATCATTTGGTGTTGACCTACATCGGTGACAAAAATAGCATCGCCATGTACTATGGTATTAATTATGCGTAAGACTTCTCCCATCGAAATTTTATTTCCTTCTGGGTTTATTTCCTTTTGGATGACGCGTTTTTCTTCGTCGCGACGAATTAGCTTAAATTCATCAATCCAGGATTGATGCTTGTTTTTTATAACTTTAGCGGTTACTGCGGGCAGCGATTCTTTTACATTGCCATTTACATAAGCATCTACCTTAATTATTTTGTTTATTTCTGCTTTGTCTAATTCAAAATGAATAATTTTTGCCTGTCGGGCATATTTTGAAACCTTGCCGGTTACCCTATCGTCGAAACGCATGCCAATACCAATCAATAAATCGCAGTCGTTGGTTTTAATATTTGGAGCAGCATGTCCGTGCATACCCAGCATTCCCATATGCTGGGGGTGGTTGTTGGGAATTGCACCAAGACCTAATAAGGTACAGGCAAAAGGCATTCCTGTTTTTTCTAAAAAGGCGAGCAATTCTTTTTCGGCTCCTCCCAAAATAACACCCTGACCGATTAAGGCAAAGGGTTTTTTAGCTTCATTAATTAGCTGAGCTGCCCGGTTTAATTGTTCCTCTTTTATCAATGGTCGGGGTATGTAGCTTCGAATGTAATCGCAAGGCTTGTAGGCAAAATCAAAATCCTGAAGCATTGCATCTTTGGTAATGTCGATTAAAACCGGTCCCGGTCGTCCCGATTTGGCGATATAAAATGCTTTGGCTATAGCTTCGGGAATTTCATCGGCACGGGTTACCTGATAATTCCATTTGGTAACCGGCATCGAAATGCCCACGACATCGGTTTCTTGAAAAGCATCGCTACCAATCAAATGCGAACCTACCTGTCCGGTGATGCAAACAATAGGGGTAGAATCCATAAAAGCATCGGCGATTCCTGTAATCAGATTGGTTGCTCCCGGCCCGGAAGTAGCAAAGCAAACGCCGGTTTTTCCCGAAACCCGGGCAAATCCTTGTGCGGCATGAACTGCTCCTTGTTCATGGCGCGTTAAAATGTGTTTTAACTGCTTTTTGTAATCCATCAGTTTGTCGTAGATGGGCATGATGGCTCCGCCCGGATATCCAAAAATGGTACTTACTTTTTCTTCAATCAGCGATAACAACAGGGCATCAGAACCTGAAACCCGTTGGGTTTGTTGTTTTTGAATGCTTTCTGCTTCCTTGATTAAGGTTTCCATAATGCTGGTTTTTAGTTATTCTGGGGTATGTTGAATTAATTAATCGATTATTCTTACTGCGCCTTTATCGGCGCTGCTAACTAATAGCGCGTAGGCTTTTAATGCTTTTGATACCTGGCGTTCCCTTGTGGGTTTGTAAGCTTCCTTACCTTTGGAATCTTCCGCTTTTCTCCGTTCAGCCAGTTCCGTTTCACTAATAAGCAAAGCAATGCGCCTTTCGGGAATATTGATTTCGATGGGGTCACCGTCGTGAATCAGGGCAATGGTTCCTCCTGCAGCAGCTTCGGGCGATACGTGCCCGATGGACAAGCCGGAAGTTCCGCCGGAGAATCGTCCGTCGGTTAATAAGGCACAGGCTTTTCCCAGGCCTTTCGATTTCAGGTACGAGGTTGGATACAGCATTTCCTGCATGCCCGGACCACCTTTTGGACCTTCGTAGCGAATAATGACTACATCGCCGGCTTTAACTTGGTTGTTTAGAATTCCATGTACAGCATCATCCTGCGAATCAAATACTTTTGCGGTTCCATTAAATTTTAAAATGGATCTATCCACACCAGCTGTTTTTACAATACAGCCATCGGCGGCAAGGTTTCCGTACAAAACGGCCAACCCGCCATCTTTTGAATAAGCGTGTTCGTAGTCGCGGATACATCCCTGGCTGCGATCGGTATCTAGTGTTTTAAACTTTGCTGTTTGTGAACCCATAACCAGGTTTTGGCCGATATGTGCCGGAGCCGACGAATACAATTCAAGTGCTTGCGTTTCCGGATTAGTTTTGGTTATATCGTAAAAGTCCAGCGCTTCTTTTAAGGTAAATCCGTCGATGCGTTTTACCGTAAGGTCCAGCATATGGGCTTTTCCCAGTTCATTCAGTATGCCTAAAATTCCTCCGGCACGGTTTACATCTTCAATATGATAATCGGAATTGGGCGACACCATACACAGATTGGGCGTTTTACGCGAAAGTTCGTCAATGTCTTTCATGGTAAAATCAACCTGAGCCTCATGGGCAATGGCCAGAATGTGCAAAACCGTGTTCGACGAGCCACCCATGGCAATATCCAGACACATGGCATTCATAAAAGCCTGGCGCGAAGCAATATTCCTTGGAAGTACCGAATCGTCGCCCTCATGGTAATATTTTTTGGTGATTTCGACTACCTGTTTCGCGGCTTTTTTAAACAATTCCAGGCGTGTTGCGTGTGTGGCTACAATGGTTCCGTTTCCAGGAAGGGCAAGACCCAAAGCTTCGTTCAGACAATTCATGGAGTTTGCCGTGAACATACCGGAGCACGATCCGCAAGTTGGACAGGCGTTTTTTTCAATCCCGTCCAGTTCTTCTGCCGGAGTTGATTCGTCGGCACCTTTAACAATGGCATCGACCAAATCGTATTTTTTGTTATTGAAAATCCCGGCCTCCATTGGCCCGCCCGAAACAAAAACGGTGGGAATATTCAGGCGCATGGCAGCCATTAGCATGCCGGGTGTAATTTTATCGCAATTGCTGATGCAAATCATGGCATCGGCTTTATGCCCATTTACCATATATTCTACACTGTCGGCTATAATTTCGCGTGAAGGAAGTGAATACAGCATGCCGTCGTGGCCCATGGCAATGCCATCGTCAATGGCAATGGTGTTGAATTCGGCAGCAAAACAACCTTCGGCTTCAATCCAATGTTTTACCTTTTGGCCAATATCTTTAAGGTGGGCATGTCCCGGAACAAATTGGGTGAATGAGTTTACTACGGCTATTACCGGAGCTTTAAACTGGTTTTCCTTCATGCCATTGGCGCGCCATAAGGCACGTGCTCCAGCCATTTTTGGTCCCAGTTTGGTTATGTTGCTTCGTAAAGGATGTGTTCTATTTTTCATAAACTGTTTAAAAAAAGCCCTTCCGGTTTATTCAGAAGGGCCAAACGCTACAATTACTTATTATTATACGCTTATAGCCCCCTGGTTTTGGTAATGACCACCAGAATTACAACAAGTACTATAAGGCTTTTATATTTCATATAAACACTTCAGTTTTAAAACATCAAATTGTTATAATAGTGTCTGTAAAAACAATAAAGTATAAGTATTTGACACGACAAACCTAAAAATAAAAATTAATTGATACGAATGAAAAATGATTTGTCAATACAACAGTCAGAAAGGGCATCTACTCAATATTGTATTTGTAAGGCTTTGACAATTAAACAAAAAGATAAGCCTTAAACTACAATGCCCAAGTTTAAAATGGAAGTGTTTTTTATTTCATAAGGGGGTGAGGAATGGACGGAATTATATGCTCAAAGCCTAGTCAAATACGCTGCCGCGTATAAATATTATACCGCTCCTTCAGTTGGCGATCCTTTTCAATCAATCTTTCTCAAAAAAACTGTTTTAATCTTACGTACAATTGCTATTTTTGCAAACTGTTTAATTTACAACATAAAACAAAGTGTCATTTGTTTTAAATACCTTTCTAACCAAAATGTATTTAAGAAAAAAACCGATAAATTACCTATAAATAAAATGAGTAAACCAGAAATCGCAACCAAGTATAATCCTGCCAGTGCAGAAGACAAATGGTATAAGTATTGGATGGAACAAGGCTATTTTAAATCACTGCCCGACGAGCGCGAGCCTTACACCATAGTTATTCCGCCGCCAAACGTTACCGGAGTCTTGCACATGGGCCACATGCTCAACAATACCATTCAGGATATTCTGGTACGCCGTGCCCGTATGCAGGGTAAAAATGCCTGCTGGGTCCCTGGTACCGACCACGCAAGCATAGCTACCGAAGCTAAAGTGGTGGCCAAACTCAAAGCCGAGGGCATCGACAAAGCACAGCTAAGCCGCGACGAGTTTATGACCCACGCCTGGGAATGGAAGGAAAAACATGGAGGAATTATTCTGGAACAACTTAAAAAACTGGGCGCTTCGTGTGACTGGGATCGCACCCGTTTTACTATGGACGAAGCTTACTACGAAAGTGTGATTGATACTTTTATCGATCTGTATAACAAAGGATTAATATATCGTGGCGTACGCATGGTAAACTGGGATCCCGAGGCCATGACAGCCGTTTCGGACGAGGAAGTTATTTATACCGAAGAACAATCGAAACTTTATTATTTACAATACAAAATTGATGGCGAAGCGGGTTATGTAACCATTGCCACCACGCGACCGGAAACTATTTTGGGCGATACCGCGGTTTGTGTAAATCCAGCCGACGAACGCTTTACGCATCTGAAAGGAAAACGGGTTTTGGTTCCTTTAATTAACCGTTCCATTCCCATTATCGAAGACGATTATGTGGATATGGAGTTTGGCACCGGCTGCCTGAAAATTACTCCGGCTCACGACATTAACGACTACGAGATTGGAAACCGACATAACCTGGAAAGCATCGATATTTTTAACGACAACGGAACCTTGAGTCCGGCTGCTCAAATGTTTGTGGGACAGGATCGTTTTGAGGTTCGTAAGCTCATTATTCCTGAATTGGAAAAAGCAGGAAATATTGCCAAAATTGAAGATTATACCAATAAAATTGGTCGCTCGGAACGTACCCATGCGGTTATTGAACCCAAGTTGTCGATGCAGTGGTTTTTAACCATGCAGGGTCTGGCCAAACCGGCGCTCGAAAATGTATTGAACGATACCGTACAGTTCCATCCGGCAAAATTCAAGAATGTATACAAACACTGGATGGAAAACATCCAGGATTGGTGCATTAGTCGCCAATTGTGGTGGGGACAACGAATACCCGCGTATTACATTGGAGCTACCAACGATTTTGTGGTTGCTAAAACTGCCGATGAAGCGCTGCAGTTAGCTAAGGACAAAACAGGTAACGCCAATCTAACTATTGCCGATCTGCGTCAGGACGAAGATGTAATGGATACCTGGTTTAGCAGCTGGTTGTGGCCAATTGCTGTTTTCGATGGCGTTCGCAATCCCAACAATAAGGAAGTAAATTATTACAATCCTACCAACGATTTGGTAACCGGGCACGATATTATTTTCTTTTGGGTTGCCCGTATGATAATGACAAATTACGAGTACCGCAATTCGCAACCATTTAATAACGTGTATTTTACTGGTATGGTGCGCGACAAGCAGGGACGTAAAATGAGCAAGCAGTTAGGTAACTCGCCCGACCCCATTGAGTTGATGAAAAAATATGGTGCCGACGGCGTGCGTGTGGGCATGTTGCTTTGTTCGCCAGCAGGAGGCGATTTATTGTTCGATGAATCGTTAACTGAACAAGGACGAAACTTTGCCAATAAAATCTGGAATGCGTTTCGACTGGTTACTACCTGGGAAGTGGATGCAAGCATTCCGCAGCCCGAGTCGGCCAAGGTTTCCATTGTGTGGTTCAACCACAAACTGAACGAAGCCATTGAGCAACTGGACGATCATTTCAGCAAGTTCCGCTTGTCAGATGCCTTGATGACGGTTTACCGATTGTTCTGGGACGATTTCTCATCGTGGTATCTTGAGATGGTGAAACCCGCTTACCAGGCGCCTTGCGATAAGGCTACTTTTGATGCTACTCAGGCCATTCTTGATAAATTATTGAAATTGTTGCATCCGTTTATGCCTTTTATTACCGAAGAAATTTGGCAGCTAATGGATAAACGTGGCGGTAAAGATAGTATCATGGTGGCCGAATGGCCAAAAGCAGCCAAATATAATCAGACCTTTATACATCAATTTGAAGATGTCAAAGCAGTAATTACCGAGATTCGCAGTTTAAGAAAAGATCGCAACATTTCATATAAAGAAACCCTCGATTTGATGGTAAACCCCGGACAAGAAGGCCATCAGGCTAATTTTGATGCCGTAATTATTAAAATGGGAAGTTTAAATGGAATAGCACAGGTTAGCGATAAGGTGGAAAATGCTGTGGCTTTTATGGTAAAAACCAGCGAATATTTTGTGCCGCTTGGCGAAAGTCTGGATGTGGAAGCCGAGATTAAAAAACTGGAAGAAGATTTGAAATACCAGCAAGGTTTTTTGAAATCGGTAATGGGCAAATTGAGTAACGAAAAATTTGTTAGCGGTGCTCCTGAAAAAGTGGTGGAAATAGAGCGCAAAAAACAAGCTGACGCAGAAGCCAAAATAAATGCCATCGAAGAGCAAATTGCGGCTTTAAAAAAGTAATAAGCGAATTTTAAATTTAAAAAGAGGCTATCTAAAAAATCTCTGTGCAACTCAGTGATACTCTGAGAAACTCTGTGTAATAGCTTTAAAACTATAACACAGAGCTTCACTAAGAAAACACAGAGAAACACAGAGACTTTATATCTGGACAGCCTCTTTTTTATTGCAAATGCTTTACTTTTAATTATTGCCTAAAAGGCAACTTCCTTTGGTTTTTCAGTACTTTTTGTATGCACGTTTACGGCACGTCCTGAGGGTTCGTTCATGTTTTGGAACGAGACATCCCAGGCCAAAGCATCGGGTGTACTACATGCCACTGAAGGAACCGACGGAACGCTTAATGCGGCTGCATCTGAAGGAAAGTGTTCAGAGAAAATGCTACGGTAAAAGTACTCTTCTTTGGAGCTTGGGGTTTGCACCGGGAACTTGTATTTGGCATTGGCCAATTGCTCATCGCTAACCTGTTCTTCAACCATGGTTTTCAGGGTATCAATCCAACTGTAACCCACCCCATCGGAAAATTGCTCTTTTTGTCGCCAGGCTACTTCGTGTGGAATATAATCTTCGAAAGCTTTTCGAACCAGCCATTTTTCCATTCGTTCAGCGGTTATCATTTTATCTTTTGGGTTCAATCGCATGGCTACATCAATAAACTCCTTATCGAGAAAAGGAACACGTCCTTCGATTCCCCAGGCAGCCAGTGATTTATTGGCCCTAAGGCAATCGTATTGGTGTAGTTTGCTTAATTTACGCACGGTTTCTTTATGAAATTCTTCAGCATTTGGTGCTTTGTGAAAGTACAAATAACCGCCAAATAATTCGTCGGCCCCTTCGCCCGAGAGCACCATTTTAATTCCCATAGCTTTTATAGCACGTGCCATTAAATACATGGGGGTCGATGCCCGAACCGTTGTTATATCATAAGTTTCCAGCTGATAAATCACATCACGTAAAGCATCCAATCCTTCCTGAATAGTAAACAATACTTCGTGATGCACGGTTCCAATATGTTCGGCAACCTTTTTGGCGGCGGCTAAATCGGGCGAGCCTTTTAGCCCTACGGCAAATGAGTGAAGCTGTGGCCACCAGGCAGCTGCCTGATCATCGGTTTCAATACGTTTTTGTGCATATTTTTTTGCCAATGCTGAAGTAACTGACGAATCCAATCCGCCTGAAAGCAACACACCATAAGGAACATCGGACATGAGTTGGCGCTTAACTGCGGCATCGAGTGCATCGTGTAATTCTTGTATCGATGTAGTATTGTTTTTTACTGCTTCAAATTCAGTCCATTCGCGGTGGTACCATTTTATCAGTTTGCCATCGGCACTCGATAAATAATGGCCGGGAGGAAAAAGATCGATGGTTGTGCATATTCCCTCCAAAGCTTTTAGTTCTGAAGCCACAAAGAAAGTTCCGTTTTCGTCGCGGCCCATATATAAGGGAATGATACCCATGTGATCGCGGGCAATCAGGTATTCATCTTTTTCCGAATCGTAAAGGGCAAATCCAAAAATACCATTTAAATCGTCTAAAAAGTTGGTGCCTTTATCCCGATAGAGTGCGAGAATTACCTCACAATCTGATTCCGTTTTAAATTTATAACTGTTTTCAAAACTTTTTCTCAAAGATCGGTGGTTGTATATTTCGCCATTTACCGCCAAGATTACTTTACCATTTTCACTGTATAAGGGTTGTTTTCCCGAAGTGGGATCAACAATAGCCAGTCGTTCGTGGGCTAAAATAGCTTTCTCTTCGCAATGAATTCCACTCCAGTCGGGTCCACGATGGCGAACTTTTTTGGCCATTTTTAATATCCGGGGCCTCAGATATTCGGCTTTTTGTTTTAATTCAAAAGCACATACAATTCCGCACATATATCTTAATGTTTTGGTTTAAGAACAAGTTTAGCTATTAAATGACACCATAACGCAATTAATAGTTATAAATCGGCACTAAAATAGATATAAATGTTTTTAATTAAAAGCAAAACATTAAAAAATATTAACAGAAGCTTTAATAGGTTGGTTTTTTTAAACAAAAAAGGATTCAATAAAAAAAAATATTTTTAAAAGAACCCTTTGGATTAAATGTTTTTAGCCAGTTTAGCTTATATCGCCAAGGCAAGTACCTACATCGCGTGCACTGTCAATCCAGGGATGATTGAGCGGTACCAGTTTGGTTTTTCCGGCCACCTGATCCAGTGGAACAGCTTCAGTTCCATCGCCACGTGCGGCAACCATAACTCCAAACTGTTCATTTTTTATATAATCGGCACAAGCTGTTCCCAGTCGGGTAGCCAGCAAGCGGTCGGCTGCTGAGGGTGTTCCGCCCCGTTGCAAGTGACCTAAAATAGTTACCCGTGCTTCGAGTCGTGTTAAGGTTTCGAGCTGTTGGGCCAAATCCATGGTTCTGCGTGTGGCCTGTTTTTTAAAGGCTTTTAATTCTGTTTTTATGGCTTGTTTTTTTTCTTTGTCTTCTTCGCTATTGAGTTTTGCTGCCAACAGTTCAATTTTGTCGGCCGATTCACGTGTCATGGCGCCTTCAGCAACAGCCACAATGCTAAAAGGTGAACCATTACGGGCACGTCGCAGGATGGATTCAGCTACTGCTTCAATATGGTAGGGAATTTCGGGAATAAGAATTACGTCGGCACCACCAGCTACTCCGGCTCCCAATGCCAGCCAACCGGCACGGTTGCCCATAATTTCAACTACAATAATCCGGTGGTGGCTGTGTGCGGTGCTGTGTAAACGGTCGATAGCATCAACGGCAACGCCCAGGGCGGTGTCAAAACCAAAAGTCATATCGGTCAGCACCACATCGTTGTCGATAGTTTTGGGCAGGGTGATAATATTCAATCCTTTTTTAACCAGTTCGTAGGCATTTTTCTGGGTTCCACCACCACCCAGACAAACCAGGCAATCGAGGTGTTGTTTGTAATAGTTCTCCGCAATCACATCGGTCATATCCATTATTTGTCCGCCAATGGGCATCTTATGGGGTTTGTCGCGACTGGTTCCCAGTATTGTACCGCCTAGTGTCAGGATTCCTGATAGTATTTTTTGGTCGAGACGCATTATGCGGTTTTCCATTAGTCCGCGAAATCCATCTTTAAATCCAATTACCTGCATGTCGTATTTTCGGATGGCCGCTTTTCCTATACCTCGAAGTGCAGCGTTTAATCCCGGTGTATCGCCTCCTGATGTTAATAAGCCAATATGATTTGCCATAATGTGTTTTTCAATTTTGGTTTTCTTGCTTAACAATTCATAAAAACAATGAGTTTAGGAAAAATGTTAAAAGGTGTATCCAATGGTAAAATAGGAGGTAATATTTGACCGGTCGGGGAGTGTTTGGTTTATATTTAAATTTGATACACCAAATTTTTGAGTGAATCCTATTTGCACAAATTTAATATCCATTCCTAATCCCCAGTTTATTCCCCATATCTCATTGGCAAAAAGGTCGTTAAAATTCCAGAGTTCTGATTTAATATTACCTGCAAAGATTTTTGAGTAATATCCACCCAGCAACAGATAGCCTCGTACATCCTGATTCGGAACTGAATTGGTGGTTATTAAACAATTTAAATCGCCTGTAACAGCCTGACTGTTGTAGTTTCCAAGCGCACTTGGAGCATTTTTATTCTCATAGGTAATTTCGGGTTGTAAGGTAAAGTGTTTATTTAAACGCAGTTGACTGTATAAGCCGGTAGCAAAAGCAAATGAAACTTTACTCTGATAAAAAGCATTGGAGTAATCATCGTAGTTTGAACCAATATTTAAGCGAATCCCTGCTTTAAATTTCTTTTCTTTTTTGGTATGCTTTGCTGATGGTTCTAAATTAGTCAGTAAAGGTTCAGATTGGTTTGCCTGTTTTATTACAAAATCGGTAAGAAAAGAAGCAATTACAGCCATTCCATCGTAATCGAGCAAGTGGGCATCATCTTCGGGCTTGTGATAGGGCGAAAGGGTTCCGGTAGTAACATGAACAACCGGGATTCCAATTTGTCCAAAAGGGCGGGTGTCGGTTCGTGAAGGAACCCTGTCGGAAATTTTATTCAATTTTATTCCATAGAAATCGGCAATTTGCCTGGCCGATGATTCACTTTCTTTTAAGGTTCCCAGTCCCAGCAAATCTATTCCTCCGGCTTCACTAAACATGCCTACCATATCGATGCTAAAAGCAAGTTTTATTTGCGAAGGATTAATCAGGCTGTCGGCTACAAATTGGGTTGAACCCTTTAAGCCACTCTCTTCTGCATCCCATGCGGCAATAATGATACTGCGTTTTAAGGACTGATTTTGTTTTAATTGTCGGGCAATTTCAATTATTGTAGCTACTCCCGATGCATTGTCGTCGGCACCGTTGAATACAACCTTTTGATTCTTATCCTGGTTTTTAAAATAGTATCCAATGTGATCGTAATGGGCACCCAAAACTATGTATTCGTATTTTAATACTGGATCGCTTCCTTCAATGACTCCCAAAATATTTTTGGCTTCAATGCTGTTTGCTCCTGTACGAAACATAAAGTGATGAAAAAAATCATCTCCTAAAGGATTGATTCCCAATTTTATAAATTCTTTGGCAATATAATTTGCCGCCATCAGGCAACCATTTGTGCCCGGACTGCGTCCTTCAAGCGTATCGCTGGCTAAAAAATAAACGTGTTTGCTTAGCGAATCGGCCGAAATTGTTGTTTGTGCCACGGTTGAGGCTGACCAAACAAAAGCTGCGAGAATAATAAGGTGTTTTTTCATAGTTATTAATTATGTGTAACCAAAGGAACTATTTTTTTTTATTTGAAGCTACTTCCGGTGCGATTAATTGAATTCATCGGGGCTTCATTTTTTAATATTTATTTTAACTGTAGATTTTTGAATTGTAAAACCTGTAAAAACTAAAGAATTATGAAACTGAAGATAAAATTAGGAATGTTTGTGTTGGCATCGCTTTTTTTTATGGTGGCTTGTTCCTCATCAGACGAAACAGAAAATTACTGGTACAGCTATGGAACCTATCTGGATTCTGATTTGTCGGACGAAGGATTTATAATGAAAATGGATAATGGCGATACCCTGATTCCAGTTAGTGTTGACTATATTCAGGAGGGTATTGTTGATGGCAGCCGGGTAATCCCTATTTATAGTATTGTTACCGAAGAGGGTAATTTAATAAATGTTAAAGTAAGTAAAATTGAAGCGATTCTTACCAAGCCCATTATCCAGCTTACTGAAGAAATTGCCGATAGCATTGGTAACGATCCGGTTACGGTTTGGGATGGTAATGTGTGGTTCTCAGAAAATCACCTGAACGTGATATTTTCTTATTTGGGCTCGAATAAGGTTCATTCCATTAATCTGGTTAAACCTATTGGGGAACAACTCGACGATGAAGGCCGGCAGATATTGGAATTCAGGCATAACGACAACGGCGATTTCAATAATATTCAATACACGGGAATTGTATCATTCGATATGTCGAGCCTTTATCAGGATGGAATGGATACATTGGCGGTGTTGTTTAAAAGTCACGATTATTATGCTGAGGATTTCACCTGGGAAGGAACCTTTGTTTTTAACCCGGATGATTTTTCCGGAAAAGCTGCTGAACCCGGCGAACCCATTCAATTTGTTAAAAGCATAAAATAACTAGAGCACGCCAGAGGGAATTTCCCTTATTCAAACAAAAGCGGCCTTTGGTTTTTTAAAGGCCGCTTTTAATTATTATGGAATAACAACACGTATTAATAGTTGGCTCCTTCAATCTCAAAATGCGATTGCGGATGTTGGCATGCCGGACAATTTTGCGGGGCACTTTTGCCTTCGTGTACATAGCCACAGTTTCGGCAAACCCAACGTTCTTTTTCTTCGCGTTTAAATACCTGGTCTTTTTCAATGTTCTCAAGTAATTTGCGATAGCGTTTTTCGTGCTCGGCTTCAACCTTAGCAATGAGTTTAAATGCGGTTGCAATTTCTTTGAACCCTTCTTCGGCAGCCACTTCGGCAAATTTTGGATATAATTCGGTCCATTCTTCGTTTTCGCCCATGGCAGCAGCGGCCAGATTTTCCATAGTGTTTCCAATTTTTCCGGCCGGATAAGTAGCGGTGATTTCTACGTCGCCTCCTTCAAGAAACTCAAAAAAACGTTTGGCATGTGCCTGTTCTTGTTTTGCTGTAGTTAAAAACAAATCGGCTATTTGTTCATAGCCTTCTTTTTTAGCCACTTTTGCAAAAAATTCGTAGCGGTTTTTAGCCTGTGATTCGCCGGCAAACGATTTGAGAAGATTCTTTTCGGTTTGTGTTCCTCTTATGCTCATAATTTCATCGATTTAAATTTATCTCATAAAAATATAAAAAGCCAATGCTATTGACTAATATTAGAGGCAAAACTCACGGCAAAACCTTCAATTTAGAATGATTCTTTTTTTAAAAAAAATATTACCCTTTGTGCAAGAAGACTAAGCAGAAGCATCAGAAAAGGCTGTAATAAAAGCAGAAGCCAGTTGCTGAGCGGGGTAATGAACAAGTTTGTATGTCTGATTAATTTATAAGTAATGGCCAAATAGAGGAACGAAATGTACCAGTGTTTTCCCAACAGCACAAAACCACTCAGGATTATTTTTCCCCAGTTAAAATTTTCGAGATAAATAAGTATAAAAACATAAACAAAAGCCAAAAGGATAGTCACAGCTATGGCATCAATCAAATAAAACATTTGGCCAAGTCTCCAGTGCATTATCAGTTGGTAAGCGCCAAGAAAGGTGAGTAATACCCACAATACAATTAAAGCGATGCTTATTTTAAACAACCGTTTCAAATTGGTATAAAAAAATGGATAATGAAGCAAAACTTTTGCATTACCAGCACTGTAACCCAAAAACAACAGCGAAAAACCATAGAACCAGTTAAAAAAATGTTCCG
The DNA here is from genome assembly GCA_002840905.1 of Bacteroidetes bacterium HGW-Bacteroidetes-4. GTDB lineage: Bacteria > Bacteroidota > Bacteroidia > Bacteroidales > SZUA-534 > GWE2-40-63. The sequence continues at coordinate 15,678 of PHDD01000031.1, forward strand.
GGATAAAAAACAGATGACCGCGACTAATAAAAAGCTGAATTGGTTTTTGCATGGGAGCCAAAGCATAAAATGCGCCTTTTTGAAGTTCCGGGATTCCCCAAATTCCGGCTGTAAAGAGTGCTATAAGCAGCGACGTTGCAGCAAGGGTAAATAATTGAACACTATGCACAGGACGGATGTACGAGAAAAGTACCCCCATAAAAAGTATAGGCAGCACTCCCCAGAACACCGGCTGAAATAATCCGGCAAGCGTAACTACAATTAGGGGAAGTATGCTACGCATAAGTTTATATTTGGGACCTGCGTTGTTTGTTGCACAAAAAAAGGCATGCAAACCGAATACAAAAGAGGCTAAAGTAAAGGCCTTAAACGAAATAAACTGCCGGAAAAGATATTTAGGAAGCAAGCCCGATGCAGCAAAAGCAGACGCATCGGAATCCATACTTTGACGGTAAAAACCCCAGAGTATAAATGAAGTAAGAAACAGAATTAAACCAATGAGTGATTGGTAAACCGGTAATTTTTCTTGTTTATGTAAGTACGACATTATGCCTTCCGGAATTTATTGTTCTTTTATTATAACAGTTCCAATGGAACCATTGATATCCAGTTCTAAGGTATGTTTTGTTTTTCCCAGATTGGGATTGGAATAAACCCTGTTTTTTTTCTGGTAACCCGGGGTTTCCACACTACCCAAAAAACCACTGACAATAAGTTTTACGCCCATATCTTTGGGAACTATAATGGTAATTTGTCCAATTCCGGCGTTTATTTTTGCCTTAAGATCGTTTTTCCACTTTCCCGAAAGGTTTATGGTGGCTTCTCCAATTCCGGCATCAATTTTCAGGGTAGGAATCGATGTGTTTGACAGATTAATGGTAAAGGCTCCTACACCCAGTCTGAAGAGCGCTTTATCAATAGATAAACCCTGCAGGTTGAATGCTGATGTGCCAACTCCCATGGCAATACCCAACGAATAGGTAAGCTTATTGTTTAAAGCAATCTGGCATACGTTTTTTTCGTCAATGTGCTGTTCTTTATGGTTTGATAAAGCCGTAATGGTAAGCTTTCCTTCTTTTTCGTTTTCGGTGAACGAGACAGTCGGATTCCAGTCATTTTTAAAATAACTCAGGTTAACTTCAGCCAACTCCTTCGATTGCCCTGATACAGTTAGGTTGCCACCCGATACTTTTATGAGTGTTTTTATGTGGCTCGATTTACCTAGCTTAATAATTTGGTTTAATGAAGCTTTTGAATCCTGTGCAGTACAAAGGGAATTGAACCCCGCAAGAATAAATAAAATACTGATAATGTTTTTCATACCATTCAAAAGATAAGTTGATTTATATATTTGCATTGTTCCGGAGATTGAAGTTAAAACCCCGGTCTTTCTTATTTTTCAGGTTCTATGAAGCGAATGCAAGCTAATAAAAATTGTTTAAGATTAGGTTTTTCTCCAAACCTATCTCCTGGTGTTATTGTCTTCTTTTTCTTTAAGAATTTGTTTTAAATTCGATTCAAAAATTGGTAATTTAAGCGACGGGTTGAACTTGGGGTTTTGGTAAAACAGTTGGTTACATGCGTCGATATAGCCTTTCACAAAATGTGGAGCCAGGCAATAAACCAATTCATCTTCGAGCCCCATAAAAGGTGGTTTTATTGACAGGACTTCGGAAAAGTGGTGGTTTTTTTTGCGAATTTTTGCCGCATAATCTTCAATAATGGCTTTACTAATTTGGATAATAACAGTGAAATTTCCGTAAGCTTGCCTCACTATGGTAAAATACTTAATGGTAACCGGATCTTTGGCTGAGACCACATCGGTAGTATAATCGAGGTGGCTTTGAAACTCAAATCCCTGGGTCATTATTTTTTTTGCCACTGATGCGGAATGGGTATTATGCAAAAATGTAACCACATCGTCGTTGCTGTTTATTATTTTTTCGAGCAGGTGTAAATAGGCTTCTTCCATTTTGCTTTATAGGTAAGAAATCTAATGCTTTACAGATTCAAACAGCACTTTTTTCATTTCGTCGAATTCCTCACGATTAAACAAGCGGGTGAGGTAAATAATTATGCCTTGCTCGTCGATAATTACATTGCGGGTAATACCTGCGTTTTTCATGGCATATTTTTCAAAAATAGCCCCACCAGGGTCTAGCCCCAGTGGATAAGTAATATTGGTTTGTTGGGCAAACTCATTCACCTTTTCAAGCGGTTCATTGCGATCGATGCCAATTAAAACAAAATTTTTGTTTTTTAATTCCTGCCAAATTTCTGATTCTATAAAAGGCATTTCTTTTCGGCAAACACCGCACCAACTGGCTGTAAACTGGAGCATAATTACTTTACCCCGGTGGTCCGACAATTTGAATTTTTCACCATTGTTTAGTGTGGTTTTAAAATCGGGGGCCATATCGCCCACGTTAACCAGGTAACCTCTGGAGTTATCTTCGGCTTGAGCCTTAAGGGTTCCACAGCAAATTGTGAGAAACACGAAAGTAATTAAGACCGTTTTAAGTAATGATTTCACGAGAATAATATTAGTTAGACATTAGTTTTCAGTCGCTTTAATCCTATTTACAAAGAAATGAAACCTCAGTTTTTGTTCATTTTTTCCTGATAAACAAATAGGTAAGTGTTTCAACCTGTACTTTTAAGCGATACAAGATAATCATTTTTGTTTTTATCGTTCTTACCTCGGTATAAAACCCACAAATAAAAAATGCCTGCAATTATATAAACTGCAGGCATCCAATTAAAACCCCTCGCTTACTCAATAATAAGCTTTTTCATGGAAATTCCACAATCAGTGCTTACTTTGATAAAATAAATACCTGTATTGGCGGCTTTTAAATCAATCGGGATTACGGCTTCGGCAAGATAATTCTCCGATTTTAAGAATACTGTTTTTCCAGCAAGGTTCATCACCTCAATGTTCAGGGCACCTGTGTACTCTGTGAGTTTCAGGTAAGCCATTCCATTGCTTGGGTTTGGATAAAGTGTGAAAAGTGCATTATTTACAGCATCTTTAATTCCAACCGGATTTACAGAGATGTAGTCGGTAAAAGTAATGCCCTTTTCCTCAGTGCTGGTTGCTACCTTAAGTTTGACTGAAAACGTACCAGGAGTTGTATAAGTGTAAGTTGGGTTTTGTTGGTATGAATCATATGTTCCGTCGTTATCGAAATCCCAAGCCCAGGCTGTTGGATTTCCGGTTGACAGGTCGGTAAATTTAACAGTAAGTGGCGCAGTTCCTTCGGTTACTTCGGCGGTAAAATTAGCTGTAAGAGCATCGGCATCCGGATAATTATGAGCCTTAGCGCCATTTTGGAAGCGTAAGAACGGGTAAGTTTCATTGCTTAGTTGATCCCAGATGGTGGTAAAATTCCAACCGGTAAACAATGTGTTGGTTAGCATTTCCGCTGTGGTAAGTCCAGTTCCGCCATTCGATTCGGTTTTACCACTGGTTTGGGTATTCCAGAAACAATTGGTAATGGTGGCGAAATTGGTGCCGGCAAAACCTCCTGAAGCGTAAGTGCTTGAGTTTACTTCACCAATGCTGTAACAGTTTTCAATAACGCTGGTGTTATCGTTGTATCCCACGAAACCACCAAACGATGAAATGCCATTAGAATTTGTTATTATACCTGTAGCATAGCTGTTTGAGATTTCAGAAGTGGCGTTTCCGCCAATAAATCCACCAATGTTTTCTTTTCCGCTTACATTAGCAGTACTATAGCATTGATCAATTATGGAATTGGTATAGTTTCGGCCTATCAGTCCACCACCTTCTACTGTGGTACAGTTAACGGTACCTGCAGAGAAACAATAGGTATAAGTAGATTCGTTGTTATTACCAACCAAACCACCCACATAGAAAGCTCCGGTTACGGTTGCTTCTGCTGAACAGTTTGTCATTGTGGTTTGGGAATTGTAACCCGCCAGACCACCTACATTGGCCATATAGTCGCCGTTTGCAGTAACGATTGAATTTACCTGGCAATTTGTTATGTTTGCGCCTGAACTCCAGCCAATTAGAGCACCGATATAGCTGCATCCGGTAATTTGAGTTCCGGTTAAAACCATATTTTTAATTTCGGCATTTTCAATCATTCCGAATAAGCCCTGATTGTCAACGCCCGGGCGATTTGCGTACAATCCGCTAATGGTGAAGCCGTCTCCGTTATAATGCCCGTGGAAATAGCTTCCATATCCTGAACCAATGGGTTCCCAGCCTTCGCCAGCGTTCCAGGGAGATACATTTAAGTCGATGTTGGCAATCTGGATAAAATACTTATCGTTGTGCGTGTTACCCAAATATTTTTTGACATTTACCAAATGCTCCACAGTGGCTATCTGCCAGGGATCGGCTTCAGTTCCGGAGCCACCGGCAAAATCCTGAGTTGCCGCTTCGCTTGTAATTGAAATATTATCAATTATCCAGCTGTCTCCAAAGTTTTGTTCATGAACAAAAGCAATGTAAACTTCCTGACCGGCATAATTGTCTAGATTCAATTCACGCAGGCGCCATTCTGAATCGGATATATCTGATTCGGAATAGACGATTAAATTAGTGAAATCGGCATGTGAAGTTTGATTGGAAGTGGCAATTTTAACCATAAATATGGAGCCATAATTTGACGAAAATTCATCGCTTTCATAAAAGCGTAGCCAATTGTTTGCAGCGGCAAGTTTTACTTTAGGAGTAACCAACCAGTCTTGACCAACTTCACCAGTATTAACTGATTCATAAGGGCTTTTAGCACTGGCCAATCCTTCATAAAACAAAGTTGTTGTTCTTTCCCACAATTTGGTTCCAAGGCTATTTACTCCAACAAAATTAGCCCAATTGGCGGGTGGAAATGTTTCATTTTCAAAATCTTCATTGAAAGGTAGTTCGTTAGCTACAGTTTCTTGTAATGTGGTAAAACTCTTTTCATCTCCATAGGCAGTTCCCTCGCTGTTGATAGCATAAGCGCGCACATAATAGGTAGTATTGGCTGTTAAATTCGTAATACTACTGTTAAATTCTCCCATTCCGCTTCCATCAATGGTTTTGCTATCGGCGGTGGTTGGATTTTCACTTGTACTCCAGCAAACACCACGGGCAGTTATTTCGGCTCCGCCGTCGCTGGAGATATTACCTCCGCTTGTTGCTGTTGTTTTTGTTACAGAAGATATGACGGTTGTTGACACATTTGGCAACTGAGCAGTAATTTCCATATTTTTTACGCAACGCACACTTAAACCTGCAGATTTATCATAATTACTAGTGCCAAGACTAGCGCTGTTGTACCATAAATAATATGCATTACCACGGTCTGATGAAAATTCCGAAGCAGACCAATACATACCGAAATTATTTATATTGGCAAAATCGCCTTCAGCCCAGCGCACACCACCAGGCAACCCATTAAAGCCACTTTCGTTAGTAGCCTCGGCGTTGGGAGTTGTCCAGTGAGAGGTTCCGGTTTCTTTCATTTTACCACCGGCTAAAGTATTTCCTCCTAAATATTCAGTTAACAAGTCCCACTCCTCATTTGAAGGAACATGCCAACCATCGGGGCATAACCCTCTCGGATCGGTAACGGCATAATGATTATATAAACGACCATATTCAATAAACGCACCATCTTCGTTGTTGTATACCGATTGAGCTCCAGTTGTTTGAGTCCATTCAGTGGTGTTGAATCCACCGGGAATTTCATCCCCATTACGATATTTTGATGTTTTTAGTTCCTGGGCAAACCAGGTTTGGGTTCCAATACGTACGGTGTCGTATAAATTTCCATCCCAGTCGGTAATGGTTCCGGTGCCAGTTGTTGTAGCGATACTGATTTCATCTAAACCAATATCATCTGCTGCCCAATCAGAGGTAGCTTCAAATTTAATTACACCCTGTGTGCTGGTTAAATTTCCTAAATTGAAGGATTGTTTTGTCCAGGTTTCAGAAACAGTCAAATCAACAATTTGGGTTTCATAAGTAGCACCTCCGTTGCTTGATACACTTACCCTCAGCCAGTCGGTTCCTGATGGATTAATATAGTAAAAGGAGAGTTCTTTATCACCCGCTGGGGTAGAGAAATCGACAAATAGTTCAAGTATTCCTTTTGCTCCGGCATTGGCATTATAAGTATGGAAACGTGCTGAGTAATTCGTGGAATTGGCTCCTGTCGGGCTGTAGGCTCCAGAGTCAAAGCTCCAGGCACCTGAGGCTGTTCCGTCATCGAAACGACGCCAGGAATTGTTTCCTGTAGCCGGAGTGTTTTTCCAATACACAGAAGGCACATCGCGGGTGTCGTCTTTATCTATCCAAGTGCCATCAAAATTTTCGTTAAACGGAAGTGAGGCGTATTCCTGCGTGCTGGCTTCCGGCAATGTGGTAAAACTTATTTCGTTTCCATAGGCAGTTCCCGCACTGTTGGTAGCATAAGCACGCACATAATAGGTGGTATTGTCAGTTAAGCCGCTTAAAGTACTTGTAAATGTTCCAATTCCGTTACCATCGCTGGTTTTACTGTTGGCAATGGTTGGATTGGCAGCTGTATTACAGCAAACGCCACGGGCAGTTACTTCTGCTCCGCCGTCGCTGCTTACATTACCACCACTGGCAGCCGTGGTTTGTGCAATAGCAGAAATGGCTGTGGTTGTTACCGTAGGTATTGTAGCGGATGTTTCAGAATTCTGTAAACATCTTACCGCATAGCCAAAATTTTTGTCGTCACCATAGGTTGAAAGAATTGTTCCATCATAACTTAAGCCATGGTGCATGCCATAATAAAATGATTCCTCATCGGCCGACCAGAAGTAAGTTACAGTTTTTTGACTGTAAAATGGAGCTCCCGAGATATAGGAACGATATCCGGTAGGTAAGGCTGTGAAGTTAGTTTCATTTGTAGCTCCGGTGTTGGGAGTGCTCCAATTTGTTGTCCCACTTTCTTTTAACTTACCACCAGCTATGTTTGAACCACCTAAATAAGTCATTAATGTACTCCAATCTGTTTCATTTGGAACGTGCCACCCCTCGGGGCATAAGCCCCTTTCATCAGCCACAGTATAATAATTGTAAAGCTTTCCAAATACCGCATCATTAGCAGAATTGTTATCAAAGTTTACCCAAGCGCCGGTTGTTAGGCTACTCCATGCTGTTGCATCAGAAACATTGTCAATGACATCGCCATTTTTATATTTTGAAACTTGAAGATTCTTTCCAAGCCAGTTTTGGTCACCAATTGTTATTACCGGATAAATATTTCCATCGATATCGGTAACAGTTGCTTTGGTTTGTGCCTGAGCAGGTAGCATTAAAGCTATAAGCCACAAGGCAAAAAAAGTTGGGAGTAAGCGTGTTTTCATATTATTGCAGTTTTAATTCAACAATTGCCGTTTATTCTGCATAAAGGTAGTATTGCATAAAGCAAATGCTGGGGCAAACTATTAAATGCCCCTGTTGAATTATTATTTGTTGCAAAGAGCTGATTATACTTTTACTTTTTCCCGATTATTCTGCAATAGTTGTGTATTTATAGCCCAGCGAAGCGGCTTAACAACTGGTGTAATTCAAAAAACCGGGTCAAGGGGGTATTTGCCGGAGTATCGTTTAGGTTATGGTATTCACGGCATTCGGGTCCCCGGGTAAAAACAAACAGTGAGGGAACTCCTGCTTTATGAAAATAGCAATGATCGCTGTTACACGATTCTTTACCGATGCGAATATCAGTAAAGTACTTATATTGTTCATTCAGTTTTTCCATTTTAACTGTTAACTCAGGATTGGCATCTCCATTTATTAAGGCAATACCTTCGCTTCCTGAACCTACCATATCGAGATTGATAAGTGATTTTATTTGCTTTAAAGGAAACACTGGATTTTCAACATACTCCTTGCTGCCAAGTAATCCGGACTCCTCGGCGGCAAAAAGCATAAAAGCGATGCTGTACTTGGGACTGTTTTCGGCTTGACTGAAATGTTTAGCCAAAGATAGCACCATGGCAGTTCCGCTGGCGTTATCGTTCGCACCCCAAAATATATTACCGGCACCCATCATTCCCAAATGGTCGTAATGTGCCGTAAAAACTACAAAACTATCCGATACCTGGGTTCCTTTTATATACGCCAATACATTCTGGGTTTGGTATTTTTTAATGAATTTATTTTCAACAGCCAGCCTTAGTTCTGCAGGTTTGTCTTTTAACAAGGTATCAATCACATGAAAAACCGGAACATTGGCCAGTTCGTGTGCGTTTGATGCCCACCAATAGACCTGTGGTTTAGGAATAAGAATTCCGGCAGCTTTAAAGGGAACTTCATTTCGGAAATTTATTTTTTTAAAAGGAGCTACAAGAAATTTACCGGAGTAATCAATTTGCTTTAGACTATCGAGCAGGGCTGGAACAGTATCTGCAGCTTCGGGCAAATAAACCAGCGGGAACGTACCGGTTATGCTTTTGCTGTTGGGCGAAATTACGTAATCGGCCACAGGCTTTAATTCTTTATTGTCGAGAGCTACATACATTTCCCCCGGGTAAGTATTCATGGGAAAACTAAAGTTTTGATAATAGCCTTTAATCAAGGGGTCAATTCCCAGTTTTTTAAACTCCTGTACAATAAATTGGGCAGCTTTTTTATCTCCCTGGTTTACATAGCCTCTGCCGTGCATTTCGGGTCCGGCCAGCCTATTAATAAGTTGTCGGGCGTAGGAAGTATCCTGCGCAAGAGCTGTTGATAGGGTTACAAAAGCAATAAAAACTACAAAGAAAATTCGCATCATCGGATATAATTTTAGTTATGGGAGGTAAAAATAAAAAATCCGCACAAATGATCATTGTGCGGACACGGGTTATTAATCAAGCTGGGTGCTTAACCTTTAAAAAGTTTATTTCAAGCAATATATTTTGTCGATTCAAAACGCATGACAACACTCGACATTTTTGCGTTTATTTGTATCAGTTTAAGTTCATATTTAGCTTGCACATTGAAACAAATGTAAAGAGCCACTTTTAAATAGTGATGGTTTTTTTGCGATTTTGTTTATTCGCACCTATTTGAAACAGAAACAATATCTTTAATCGAGAATTCGTAAGATCAAAAAACTTATGGAAAACTTACAAAAAGCCAGGGAATTGTTGGAGCAGAAGAACCATACTTTTGTAATGGTTAAGGGAAACAAAGTTCACACCTCGCAATTAAAAGGAATAAAACCCATGTACGATGCCGTAACAAAATACAGCCAACAGGCCAAAGAAAGTTCTGTTGCTGATAAAGTTATCGGAAAAGCTGCGGCTTTATTAGCTGTGTACGGAGGAATTAAACATATTTATGCCGAACTAACTACTCCCGAAGCAATTGGTGTGTGTAAGAAATTTAATCTTCCGATAAGTTTTAAACAGCAGGTTGAAGCCATACAAAACCGTGAAAAAACCGGCCTTTGCCCTATGGAGCAACTGGCCCGGCAAACCGATGTGCCTGAAGAATTGCTTCAAAAAATAGCGCGTTTTTTAACGCAAATGGCTGCGAAGAAAAATGCTGAAAAATAATTTGTTTCCGAAATCGTTTTCGGACATGCTACAAAACATAAAAAGTTGCATTTGGAGCTAAACTAATGGTTAAGCGGTTGCAAAATTATTACAATTAGAGTAATTTGCTTGTCGAATCGCACATCAACCTGGGTTAAAAATGAGTCAGAATAAGTTACTCGGAAACTATTTCAAGCTGACTCAATTCTGGGGAGCGTTAATATTAAATCTAAAAAACTGTGGTGTATCCATCTAAAGCGTTAATTAATGAATAATTTCTTAAACAGACTGGGGGTCAGGGTCAAGCTTCTTACCAGTTTTGTATTGTTGGCTTCGTTTGTCCTTGTGTTGGGCGTAACGGCTCTTTTTATTCTGAAAAAAATTAAACAAAACCAAAACGAAACGCTGGCTGGCATTCATTTGTCGGATGCCTTTTTCGAAGCCAAATATTTTATCCGCTCCGACATGCATATTTTTACCGAATTAATTAAAACCCCCAGTCAGGAACGATTGGATTATTGGTGGGGAGAACATGAGTTTCAAATACAATTTTTTAACGATCAGCTGAAAAAGATTGAACAGGAATTTTATATAAAAGAAAGCTTTGAGAACGACACCTTACAAAACCAGGTGCTTGCGGTGGTAATTAATATTAAAAAGCACTATGAGCAAATAATGCTCCCGGTATTTAATAAATTTCACACCTTAAAAACGATTGAATTCGATTTGAACCATAAAAAACAACAAGCCAATTCGGATAGCCTCATGCAGGCACAGCTTAATCAGGAACTCGAAGCAATGGCTCAGAATTACCAGTTAATGAGCCAGGAAGTAACCGATTATGGTTTGTCAATTATTACCCAACTCGATGCCGGAAAAGACCAGGTTCGTAAACTAATAAAAGCCAAAGAGCTTGACGGCATAAGGATTTTAGGCCGTGTTTTTATTATTTTTCTTGGCATTACTATTCTAGGCGTTCTTTTTTCAATTCTTATTGCAGCTTATACATCACTCCTTATTGCACGCCCTGTTCGCCGTATTTTGCAACACGTTAATAAACTTCGCAGGGGTGAACAACCCGATTTAATGGAAATTAAAATGCAGGATGAGTTTGGCACCATTCAAAATGCACTTAACGATTTAACACATTCGCTGGTACAAACCTCTGTTTTTTCCAACGAAATTGGAAACGGGAACTTTGATGCTGAATTTAAACCCATGAGCGAAAACGATGTTTTGGGAAATTCCCTGTTGCAGATGCGCGATAGTCTGAAAACTGCCCGCGACGAGGAAAATAAACGTCGCATTGAGGATGAACGCCGAACCTGGGTTGCCAATGGTTTGGCTAAGTTTGGCGACATAATGCGCCAATCGGGCGATGGCTTAAAGGCCATGGGTTACAACCTTATGTCGGGCCTGACTGATTACCTGGGGGCCGTTCAGGGAGCCCTGTTTGTTGTTAACGACGAGAATCCCGAGGATATTTATTACGAACTTATTTCGGCCATTGCCTTCGGACGCGATAAATTCATGCAAAAACAAATTAAAGTGGGTGAAGGTTTGGTTGGCCGTGTGGCTTACGAAGAGAAAACTATCTATATAAAGGATGTTCCCGAAAACTATGTAAAAATTACCTCTGGACTCGGAACCTCAAATCCCCGCACCATACTACTGGTGCCAGTTAAATTGGAAGACAAGGTGAACGGCGTTATCGAACTGATTTCGTTCAAAGAAATGGAACCCTATCAGATTGAGTTTGTTGAAAAAGTGGGAGAAACCATCGCTTCGTTTATTGCATCGATAAAAATAAACGAAAAAACAGCGCTGTTACTATCCGAATCCCGAAGCAAATCGGAAGAACTTTCGGCTCAGGAAGAGGAAATGCGGCAAAACATGGAAGAACTTCAGGCCACACAGGAAGAAGCGGCCCGGCGTGAGGAAGAGCGAAACATGCTTTGGGAAGCCTTAGGTAAAATTAACGGCATTATCGAGACCGATTTAAACGGAACCATTCTGAATGCCAATCAAAATTTGTGTAAGTTAATTAATCGTTCGCTTACCGAACTCACCGGAATAAACTACCCGGATTTATTTTTGACAAAGGTGGGTGAAAGCACAGAAAGTATCTGGAATAAAGTAACGGAAGGCCAAATTGTAAACTTAAATATAAATTATCCGCAAGGTGCTGAATTCATTGAAATGAAACATCAACTAACTTTGGTTGCTAATGCACAGGGGAATGGATTAAAAATTTTGATTGTGGTTCAGTCAAACTAAACAGTTGTACAATCAATTTTTGAAAAGTAGTGACCGTTGGGTTACTACTTTTTTTTATTTACCGACCCAACATCTGCATTCACCGATTTTTATGTGAATTTTTTCTCAATGCAGTTTATTTTCGCAGCGTTTATTAGCGTTTAATCAATAGCTGATTTAAAAATGAAAAGTGACAGGCCAATTGGGGAAAATATTCATAACCCGAAGTTGGTTCTTCGGTTTTTCTTGAAAAAAAAATGTTAAATAGAATTAACCATTAGTTGTCTGGTGTGTTTATGTAGATTACTCTTAACAAAGAATGCAGAAATATCTTAAAACCATGAATCAATTGAAACTACTTTATGTTGTTTGTCTGATAGGCGTATCAGGTATTTTTAATGCCGGAGCACAAACCGATTCGGTGTATCGCTTTACGCTGGAACAGGCGCAGGAATTTGCCATCAATCATTTTTTTGTGAGCCAGAATGCCAAACTTGATATCGAGATTGCCCGCAAAAAGATTTGGGAAACCACAGCACTTGGCTTACCACAGGTATCCGGAACCTTTAATTACCAACATGTTCCCAATCCGCCTACCATGACTTTTCCCGACCAAAACGGAAACCCAGCCGAAATAAAGCTGGCACTTGAAAACAGCGCTACTTACGGAGCTACAGTTTCACAACTGGTGTTTAGTGGCGAATATATTGTGGGTTTGCAGGCCTCAAGAACTTACCGGACATTTGCTGAAGAGAATTACGAGAAAGTTCGCATCGATCTGAAGGAAACCCTTGCCGGAACCTATTATACGGTGTTAATTTTGGAACAAAATCGCGAAATTGTTTCTCAAACAGTCGAAAACCTGAGGCTCAACTTAAATCATTTGGAACGTTTTTTTGAACAAGGCCTGGTTGAAGATACCGATGTGGACCAGTTAAACCTGGTTTTGAAACGCACCGAAAATAGTTTGCTTACCATTGAAAGGCAAGTTGAGAACATTCGCAAATTGCTTACAATTCAGCTGGGATTACCCGCCGGTAGTAAGGTTGTTTTGCTTGAGTCGCTGGAGTCTTTGGTGAATAAAAACCTGATTGCCCCCACAAACTATACGTTTAATCTGGAAGAGCACATTGATTACCGCTTGTTGCAGACCAACGAAGAATTGATGGATTTAAGTATGAACCGCGAGAAATCAACTTTTTTGCCCTCGGTGAGTGCTTTTTACCAGTATTCTGATAAAACCGATAAACCTGATTTTGATTTTACCATTAAACACGTGATGGGAGTCAACGTAAGTATTCCAATTTTCTCAAGCGGAATGCGCATGGCTAAAGTAAGTCAGGCAAAAATGGAACTTGAAAAAACCCGAAACCAGAAAGAGCAGCAATCGCAAATGCTTATTCTGGGAGCTCAACAAGCATTAAGCGAATACAATTCGGCTTTTGAAAATTACACCAACGAAAAACAAAATTTTGAACTCTCACAAAAAGTATTCGACCATACTACCCTAAAGTTTAAACAGGGTATGGTGTCGGCACTTGATTTAACAACAGTAAACAATCAGTTGTTACAGGCTCAACTTAGTTATGCGACTGCTGTACAGGATTTGCTAACTAAAAAAGTTGCCCTCGACAAAGCATACAGTAAACTTTAACTCATAAAACCTTAGATACATGAAAACACTTTTATTTACGCTTCCTATAGTGCTTCTTTTAGCTTCGTGTGGTTCGGACGACGATGCCATAAAAAAGAAAATTATTATGAAGAAGCAGCAACTGGTTAAAATTGAACAGCAAATTGCTGCGCTCGAACAACAGTTGTCCGACACTACGCCCGAAAATAACAACCTTCCGGTTGAGGTGAAGACAATGGGTTATGAACCCTTCAATCATTACTTTGTCGTTTTCGGAAACGTTGAAGCCGAAAAATACGGAATGATCAGTCCCGAAATGGTCGGACGCATTGCAACCATCGAAGTTAACGAGGGCCAACGGGTTACCAAAGGACAATTGTTGCTCACCTTAAACACCGAAGCCGTCGAAAGTCAGATAAAATCGCTGGAAACGAATCTGGAACTGGCTGCATCGACTTACGAAAAACAAAAAGCCCTTTGGGATCAAAAAATTGGTTCCGAGATTCAGTACCTCCAGGCCAAATCGGGAAAGGAAAGTCTCGAAGCTCAGCTGAGTTCACTTAAAGCCCAGCTTAAAATGGCCCAGCTCCGAGCCCCTTACGATGGGGTAGTGAATAAAATTTATCCTAAAAAAGGCGAAATGGCCGGACCAGGAATGCCCGGAGTGGAATTTGTTAACCTGAAAAAACTAAACATTCGCGCTCAGGTTTCTGAAAAATACCTGGCCCAGGTAAACCAGGGACAAAAGGTGGAATTGTTGTTTGCATCGATGCCCGACATAAAAATTACCACGCCTATTGTGCGGATTTCAAAAGTGCTCAATGCCAAAAGCCGTACGTTCGAGATTGAGTTAAACATCGATAACAGCAACGAAAAACTGGTACCCAATATGGTTTCAACCATACGAATAAACGATTACAGTAACCCTGAAGCCCTGATTATTCCCTCTTTGGTTGTAAAGAAAGACATCTCGGCCTCCTACGTTTACCTGGCGGTTGCCGATGGCGACAGCTATGTGGTTGAAAAACGCAAAGTGGAACTGGGACATGCCTATCAGGAACATACCGAAGTTATTTCAGGACTTAAGGCTGGCGACAAGGTTATCGTTAAGGGCTACAATCTGGTTAGTTCCGGTATCCCGGTTAACATTAAACAATAATTTACCGAAGAACTATTTGTTATGAATGATTCTGTAAAAAAACCAAATAAGTTCAGGGAGTTTAAACTAACCTCGCTGGCACTGAATAATAAAAATACCGTTTACCTGTTAACGGTAATTCTGATTTATTTTGGATGGACCTCGTATGTGGGCTTGCCCAAGGAATTGTTTCCCGAGATTGTGTGGCCACAAATTGTGGTCAACACCGTGTATCCGGGCAACGCTCCTGAGGATATCGAAAATCTGATTACCCGCCCGCTCGAAAAAGAACTCGAAAATGTACGAGGTATGAAGGAGATAACTTCTATTTCGGCGCAGGATGCTTCCATTATTTTTGTAGAATTCAATACCGATGTGGAAATTGAAGATGCCCTGAGACGGGTGAAAGATGCTGTGGATGTTGCTAAGAGCGAATTGCCTTCGGAAAATGATCTGGTGGGCCCCAATTCGTTCGACATCGACTTTTCGGAATTTCCCATCCTGAACATTAACCTCTCGGGCGATTACAGCATCGAAGAACTAAAAAAATATGCCGAGTACCTCGAAGACGAAATGGAAAGTATAAACGAGGTTTCAAAAGTTGCCATCGAAGGGGTGAACGAGCGCGAAATAAAAATCAATGTTGATTTAATTAAACTCGAAGCTTTCGACTTAAGTTTTAACAGCATTATTGGAGCTATTCAGAGCGAAAACCTTTCGATGTCGGGCGGTGAAATCCTCTTGGGACAAACCCGCCGGAACCTCAGGGTGCTGGGTGAGTTTAAATCGATGAAAGACATTGAAAACATTATCATCTCGAGTGACGATGGAAACATTGTTTACTTGCGAGATGTGGCTCAGGTGATTGATGGCTACCAGGAACCATCGAGCTTTGCACGCCTCGACAAGCAGTCGGTGGTCTCAGTTCAGGTGGTTAAGAAGGGTGGAGAGAACTTATTATCGACCACTGAGAAAGTATTTAGCGTGTTGAACAAAGCCAAAGCCGACAACATGCTTCCTAAAGATTTAAACATATCAATTACTAATGATCAGAGCGAACTGGTGAAAATGCAACTCAGCAACCTCGAGAACTCCATGATTATGGGAGTGATCTTTGTTATTCTGGTGCTCTTTTTCTTTTTGGGTACACGTAACGCTTTGTTCGTGGGTCTGGCGATTCCCCTGTCAATGATGATTTCGTTTGTGATAATCGGGGCCATCGACTTCCGCATTAACATGATTGTGCTTTTCTCGCTGATTCTGGCTTTAGGAATGTTGGTCGATAATGCCATTGTGGTAGTTGAAAATATTTACCGCTTTGTCGACAACGGATACGAACCCTGGGAAGCAGCAAAACGAGGGGTGGGCGAGATAGCCATACCCATTATTGCATCTACCTTAACCACACTGGCAGCCTTTTTCCCACTGGTTCTCTGGGAAGGAATTATGGGGGAATTTATGAAATACATGCCCATAACCCTGATTATTGTGTTAACGTCGTCGTTGTTTGTGGCGCTGGTAATTATTCCGGTGTTCTCGGCCACCTTTATAAAAGTGAAGAATGGGGATGAGGAAAATACCCAACGTAAAAAACGCATCGGGCTTTATGCCGCTTTGTTTATGATAATAGTGGGTGCCTTATTTCTTTTCGGAGGTAAAATGGTAATGGGTAACCTGTTGGTTCTTTTTGGTATCATCGGACTAATGAATCTGATGTTCCTGAGCCGCATGGAATCGTGGTTTCAGCAGATTTTCCTGGTTAGGATGGAGAATTTGTACACCCGTTCGCTCCATTTTGCCCTGCGCGGAAAAAACCTGTTGCTGTTTTTCTTTGGCACCATCATGTTGCTAATAATTACCATTGTGTTGTTTTTCTCGCGAATGCCCGATGTGTTACTGTTTCCCGACAGCGATCCCAATTACATCAATATAATTTGCGAATTGCCTGTGGGAACCGATATTACCGGTACCAATCAGTTTGTATTGGAACTCGAAGAAGACGTTATCAGTCATCTCCAACAACAAGGTGCTTTGGTCCCGGGAAATAAAAATGAAAGTATTGTGGAATCGGTTTTGGCAACGGTAGGTAAAGGCGATCCCAACGATTTTACGGTTAATACCTCACCCAATAAAGCGCTGATAACTATTAGTTTTATTGACTATGAATTGCGTAAAGGAAAAAATACGGCTAAAATTATGCAGGAGCTTACCACTTACTTAAAGGGGGCTTATGCCGGAGTTGAAATGTCGTTTGGAAAAGATGAGGGCGGACCTCCAACCGGGAAACCCATTAACCTTGAGATTATCGGACCAGAATTCGACCGGCTGGTACATTTGGCAGATACCATTAAAGCTTATCTCGATCTAGCCGGCATCGATGGCATCGAAGGCTTAAAAATGAATATCAGTACCCAGCAGCCCGAGTTGCTTATCCATGTTGATCGCGACAAAGCCCAGCGTTTTGGGTTGAGTACCGGTTTAATTGGATCTACCTTGCGTAATGCTTTGTTTGGGTTCGAAGTTTCCGATTTTAAGGTAGGCGAAGACGAATACCCCATTCAAATACGTTTAAAAGACGAATACCGCTATGATTTAGCCGCTTTGGAAAACATGAAATTAACCGTTTTTGGCGACGGACCTCCGGTACACATTCCCTTGTCGAGTGTGGCTGAATTTGAATACAGTACCACCTTTAGCTCCGTTCGGCGTAAAAACCTGAACCGGGTAATCACGCTGGCTTCGAATGTTATTGAGGGCTATAATGCAAACACCATCAACCAGCAATTGGCCAATCAAATGAAATCATTCCAAATGCCAGTGGGTTATACCTATGAATTTACAGGTGAGCAGCAGGAGCAAAACGAGTCGTCCAGTTTTTTGGGCAACGCCATGCTTATTGCCTTGGCGCTTATTATGCTCATACTGGTAACCCAGTTTAATTCGCTTATCAGAACGGTGATTATTATGGCCAGTATCCTTTTCAGTACCATTGGAGTGTTCGGAGGTCTGTGGACCTTCGATATGGATTTCATCATTATCATGACCGGGATTGGTATTATTTCGCTGGCCGGAATTGTGGTGAACAATGCCATTGTACTTATTGATTACACCGAACTGCTGAAAAACCGCAAACGTCAGGAACTGGGCCTGCCCAAAGATGCCTTTTTGCCGGTTAGCGTGGCTACCGAATGTATTGTTGAGGCTGGAAAAACCAGGCTGCGTCCTGTGTTATTAACGGCTATTACCACTATTTTAGGACTGCTGCCCATGGCCGTGGGTATGAACTTCGATTTTCAGGGCTTGCTCACCAACTATGATCCCAACATCTATTTTGGTGGTGATATGGCTGCCATGTGGAGCCCCATGAGCTGGACCGTTATTTTTGGTTTAACTTTTTCAACCTTTTTAACGCTGGTGATAGTACCGGTTATGTACCGGATGACTACAATTGCCCAGAAAAAATGGATGCTTTTGGCAGACAAACTTAAAGACAAGCGCAGCGATTTACTGGCTGCCGATCAGGAGGTCTAAATTTTTAGTTGGTTAATATATTCATGGTCCGGCAAGCGTTCTTGTCGGGCCTTTTTTATTTGTTGTCCCATAGCTTCAGCTTTTACAGAGCACTTTGGGTTGGTTTTTGGTTGGTGACATTTACTGCTGCCACTGTATTGTTTGAAGCTATTTCACAGGAAGCATTTCAGCGGCTTAAAACCATACTGCACGGCTGCAGCAAGTAATTCAGGGGCTGAAT
Source organism: Bacteroidetes bacterium HGW-Bacteroidetes-4 (assembly GCA_002840905.1). Classification (GTDB taxonomy): domain Bacteria; phylum Bacteroidota; class Bacteroidia; order Bacteroidales; family SZUA-534; genus GWE2-40-63. The sequence goes on from PHDD01000031.1 coordinate 33,975, forward strand.
TCACTGTTGTGGGTGAACTAGTTTCTTCTACGTAATACAAAATAGGCGAAGTGTAAGGAGTTGTATCGTGTTTACAATTGTACCAGATGCTACGGTAAAAAGACACAGACAGAAAATGGGTGAACCCAACATTTGGTACAAAAGTTCATCTAAAAAGGTATTTATTTCCCTGTGATTAGTTGTTTACAAGAGTACTTTTGTGTTAAAAGAAGCAACCACACCTAAAGTACTGGATTTGGGACGCCTCTAAACACTCATTATACTTTTAACTTACTATTTCATGAAAAACTTTTTCCTTGTGTGTGTGCTTCTATGGGCAGTAATTTTCCAGCTAAAAGCGCAAAATTATTTAATGACATCACCCGAAGGGTTCGGTGCCGGAACAACGGGAGGTGGGCAGGCTACCCCGGTAATTGTTAACACTTACGATGAATTAAAAACCGAATTAACGGCTATCGATCCTGCTGTAGTCATGGTTTCCGGAACAATTACCATTCCTGACGGGGGATATATAAATGCAGTTATTAAAAATAAAACTTTATTGGGATTGCCCGGGGCAACCTTAGTCAATGAGACACAAACATCGTCGGGAGCCGGAATTTTATATTTAAAAAATGGCTCAACCAATGTTATTATTCGAAACCTGATTTTTGTGGGGCCTGGTGCATACGATATCGATGGCCGCGATAATATGACCGCTGATGGATGTGATCATTTGTGGGTTGATCATTGTGAATTTCAGGATGGACAGGATGGAAATTTTGACATTAAAGGAAAAAGTGACAATGTAACCGTTTCATGGTGTAAATTTACCTATTTAAAACCTCCTGTTGCTGGTGGCTCGGGAGGCTCTAACGATCATCGCTTTACCAACCTGGTTGGGTCAAATAATTCAGATGCTCCAGCCGACGGTCATTTTAGTGTTACCTTTATGGATAATTATTGGGCCGATGGTTGCCGCGAGCGCATGCCCCGTGCCCGGAATGCCGAATTACATATTCTTAATTGCTACTACAACACCTCGGTTACTGGTTCTCTGGCGATTGGCCTGGGAGGTGGTATTAACAATACCACTTGTTATGTGGAAGGAACCCACTTTGCTCAAATTGGGAGCGTATACAAAAGTTACACCAGCACCGACGGAGGCACCGTAGATATTAACTATGAGAACTGTTTAGGAGGGAAATCAAATATTGGTATCGTTACAGCTCCCAATTACCAAATTTCCATGATGCCTGTTGAACAGGTAGAGGCTGCTGTAACCAACGAAACCTGCGGTGCAGGAGCAAACCTGCAGGTTACCGCTGCAGGAGAAATTTCAGTAGCTTGCCAGGGAACGGTATATTATCATCTGGCTACTGGTTTTACTGGAACCGGATGGGGAACAGTTAAAGTAAGCCCCGAAGGAGGAAGTTATGAACCCGGAACCGTAATTACCCTCACAGCAACACCCAACGCCCAAAGCACCTTCGATGGATGGAGCGGCGATTTAAGCGGAAATACCAATCCAACCACAGTTACCCTCGATGCCAACACAACGATAAATGCCATCTTTACCCTGACCACTGGAATAGAGAATCAAACCGAAGCTCCCCTGGCTATTTATCCAGGAATTTTCGATGAGGTATTTTATATTCATGTTGCAAATGACACGTATCAGGACTTGACAGTACAACTTATTTCAATTACCGGCAAAATAGTTTACACCCAACAGGGAAAGGTTGTTGCTGGAACCATTGAAATACAGCCTGGGAATCTCTCCAAAGGAATTTATTTCTGCAGGGTGCAACTGGGGAAAAGCATTACTACTCATAAATTGATTAAGCAATAATCAACTTAATAATAGGTACGAAAGCTGTTTGTTATTTTGACGGACAGCTTTTTTTAGTTTGGAGCAGAGCAGTCGGATGGGTTGGTCAGTATTTACTGCCCACCAATCGGTAATTGGGTTACTCAATAAATCCAGAACAGGTGACTGTTGGGGCGGAATTTGGCAAATCTTTTTTTAATTCTCCACAGATTGTTGCATCTTTGACTATTGTTTTTAATGCTTTGGAATCGAATCTGGAATTAGCAAGAACACAAAAAAAAGCCCAGTTCGACCCGACATTATTTTAACTTTTATCAAATGAAGAAGATTATTCTGTTTTTATTGGTTGGCTTTGCGCTTATTGTGCTGGTTCAGGATTTTCTGGTCAGCAAAAAGAAAGCCGAATCGCATAAACCGAGGCCTTATCTGGTGGTATTGTCGCTCGATGGTTTTCGTTGGGATTACCAGCAAAAAGCGCAAACACCCTGGCTCGATTCCATTACCCGTAATGGGGTAAAGGCTCAGGGACTGCAACCGGCTTTCCCTTCAAAAACCTTTCCCAACCATTATACCCTTGCCACCGGCTTGTATCCGGGAAACCACGAATTAATTTCGAATAGCTTTTTTGCTCCCGATTTGAATTTGCACTATGCCATCCGCGATAGAAGTAAGGTTGAGGACGGTCGGTTTTATAAAGGTGAGCCCATTTGGGTTACTGCCGAAGCCCAAAAGGTAAGAACCGGTTCGTATTTTTGGGTGGGTTCCGAAGCAACCATTAAAGGTTATGCGCCTACATATACAAAAAAGTATGAGCATAAATTTCCCTACATGCAACGGGTCGATTCGGTAATCGACTGGTTGCAGAAACCCTACAAGCAGCGCCCAAAACTGGTGATGTGGTATCTGGCCGAAGCCGACGATGTGGGTCACCGGCATGGTCCCGACAGTCCGCAAATTGTAGATGCGGTTCAGATGCTCGACAGTGTGATAGGTGCTTTTATGACCAAAGCCCGGCAACTCGACATTCGCGATTCATTAAACTTTGTAATAGTTTCTGATCATGGTATGGGAGCTTTCGATTTGGAGCATACCGTGTATTTTAATGAGTACGTTAAGCCCCATTGGATTGATACTACCTTTGGAGGCAATCCCTTTATGCTGGTTCAGGCTGTTCCTGAATATGTTGATTCGGTTGCGCACGCTTTCAGCAATGTAGAGGGAGTAAGCATCTGGAAAAAGGAAGAATTGCCTGAGCGCTTTCACTTAAAACAAAGCAGTCGTTTAAGCAACCTGGTAATGGTGGCCGACAGCGGCTGGAGCCTGACTTATAAACGGGGACGGCGGTTTTATGCCGGGGGAACGCATGGTTACGACAACGAAAATCGCGATATGTACGGAATTTTTTATGCCATTGGTCCCAATTTTAAAGCAGGTTACGATGCAGGAATTCTTTACAATACCGATATTTACAACCTGATGGCTAAAATACTGGAAATAAAACCGGCTCCAAACGATGGAAAACCGGAACAGATAATGCATGTATTAAAAGAAACAAAAATGCCGGAAAATTAATCCGGCATTTTTTATCTTGTTTCTGTGTTTAATCTCTTATTCCAGGGTTCTTCCCGGGTAGGCGTGCAAGGCTTTTTCCAGGGTCTCCATGGCCAGTTTTAAATCTTCTTTTTTAAGTACATAAGCAATACGTACTTCGTTATGGCCTTTCCCTTTGGTGGTGTAGAAACCACTGGCAGGAGCGAGCATTACCGTTTGGTTTTTGTATTCAAAATCTTTTAGTATCCATTCGCAAAATTTTTCACTGCTGTCGACCGGAAGTTTTACAATGGTGTAAAAAGCACCTTTGGGCATGGGGCAAATCACACCTTCCATTTTATTCAGAGCCTCAACGGTAAAGTTTCGTCGATCGATGTATTCGTTATACACTTCGTCGAAGTAGGTTTTTGGTGTGTCTAACGAAGCTTCACCGGCAATCTGTCCAAAACTTGGAGGACTTAATCGTGCCTGGGCAAACTTCATGGCAGTGGCTATCACTTCTTTGTTTTTAGATACCAGGGCACCAATTCGTGTTCCGCATGAGCTGTAGCGTTTCGAAACCGAATCGACCAAAATCACATTTTGCTGAATATCTTTTAACAACATGGCCGAGAAGTGGGTGTGGCCATCGTAGCAAAACTCGCGGTAAACCTCATCGGAGTAAATGTATAAATCGTGTTTTTTGGCAATGGCAGCCAGTTTGCGCAGTTCCTCTTCGCTGTAGAGGTATCCCGTTGGGTTGCTGGGGTTGCAAATGAGTATTCCCCGGGTGTTTTTGTTAATCAATTCTTCAAATTTCTCAATGGGCGGCAAGGCAAATCCATTTTCGATGATGGCCGTTACCGGAACCAGTTTAACCCCAACAGTAATTGCAAAGGCCGTGTAGTTGGCATAAAATGGTTCGGGAATAATTACTTCGTCGCCGGGATTCAGGGTGCTTTGAAAAGCAAAAATCAAGGCTTCAGAACCACCGGTAGTAATCAGCATTTCAGTATGATCGACTTCAATTCCCAATCCCTGATAGTAACCGGCCAGTTTGCGGCGGTATGATTCGTTTCCGGCCGAGTGGCTGTACTCAACCACTTTGCCATCAAAATTTCGGATGGCATCCAGGGCTACTTCAGGAGTTTTAATATCGGGCTGTCCAATGTTGAGGTGATATACTTTTCGGCCTTTACGTTTGGCTTCTTCCGCAAAGGGAACCAGCTTCCGTATGGGCGACGATGGCATTTGAATTCCTTTATCTGATATTTTTGGCATGATAGAATTAGTTTATCTGTTGATTAGTAAAATTTGTCGTTTTTTTACGAAATCCTTTCTTCGATTTGTACTCAGCTACGGATCCCGTAATACTTAGTTTTAAAGGCTTGTCTGCAAAATTGGTATAAACCATTATCAATTTTTCAAAATATCCGGGCTCCAAAGCATCAAAAACCACTCCAATGTTTGCCGTCTGGTTTTGTGGCACCGGATTTTTGGTCCAGTTGGGCGAGGTGCATCCACACGAGGTGGAAACATGCCAGATTACCAGAGGCTTGGTGTTTTTATTGGTGAGTTCAAAAGTAAATGTGGCTTTTTCTCCTTTTTCCAAAATCCCAAAATCATGTTTGTCCGTGTTACATTCAATGTATTGATCGGGTTTGGTTGGTAAGCTGTCTGTTACCGGCTGACCCCAAAGGGTGGCAGTAATAAAGGAAAAAAGAAGCGCAGACAATAATTTAGCCATTCCGGAAATCATTTTTAAGTGTTCAAAATTACAACTTTAAAAGTAATAGCAAGGCTCATGGTTTCTATTATTTAACATGATTTTTGTAAGCTATTTAGGCGTAAAGCAACAGTTTTTATACGAAATTTTTGGTTTAATTAAAAAGGATGGTACCCAGTAAATGATGTGGTGCCATCCTTTTCAATTTATGAGATTAACCCAAATTGGTTAATTGGTTTTGTAATCGTATTTTATTGATTGAATATCCTGATTGGCTTTAACAATTTTTTCTTTCAGGCCTTCTTTGTATTGTACGGTGGCATTAAATACAGCGGCATCAGCAACACCTAAAATCTGTGCGGCAAGAATTCCGGCATTTTGTGCACCGTTGATTCCAACGGTGGCTACGGGAATTCCCGGAGGCATCTGTGCTATCGAAAGCAAAGCATCCATTCCCTCAAGCGTAGCATTTATCGGAACTCCAATAACAGGTAGTGGAGTCATAGCGGCAATTACACCGGGCAAATGCGCAGCCATTCCGGCACCGGCAATTATAACTTTTATTCCGCGGTCAGCAGCTTCTTTGGCAAAGGCTTCAACCTGTTCCGGGGTCCGGTGTGCCGACAGGGCATTCATTTCAAACGGGATGCGCAATTCGTTCAATAATTTGGCAGCTTTTTCCATAATAGGTAAATCCGAAGTGCTGCCCATTATGATACTTACTTTTGGTTCCATTGGTATTCTTTTTAAAAATAGTAATTGGTAAAAGGAAAAATGTTTATTTTCGCAACAAATTAAACTAAAAATTAAATAATTTATAAATTAACTTCAGGCAATTGGTTTTCATTTGCTTAATATGTGTTGTATTAATCAATTAAATGCTAACAAAATACAAGCGTTTTGGTTTTAAATATGTTTTAGAATCTGTTTAATAACTTTTAAAGATGCTGCAAAATGGTTTTTTCTTTTGCCGATAAATTATCGATAGTCGTATTTTTGTAAAAATTCAATCAAAATAATAATGAAAGAAATTCAGGTACTGGATAAAAAGTTTAAAGTTTCTATTCCTTCCAACGAAATTGAACAAGCCATAAAAAAAATGGCTCAGCAGATTAGCGAAGATTTGGCCGGGAAGAACGTGCTTTTTTTAGGCATACTTAACGGTTGTTTTATGTTTGCCGGTGATTTGTTTAAATCCATCGATTTGGAATGCCAGATTACCTTTTTAAAGCTGGCCTCGTATCAGGGAACTTCATCGTCGGGCAATGTGAAAAGGCTGATTGGTATTAATGAAGATATGGAAGGAAAAACGGTGGTTATTCTCGAAGATATTATCGATACCGGAAACACCCTTGAGAGTATTATCAAACAATTGAAAGGTTATGAGCCGGCCGAGATTAAAATAGCCACCCTGCTTTTTAAACCCGAAGCTTACCAGGGTGATATATCTGTTGATTATGTTGGTTTTGAGATTCCCAACAGTTTTATTATTGGATATGGCCTCGATTACGATGGATATGGACGAAATTTAAGCGATATTTATACGATAGTAGAATAATTATAAACCCACAGCTCTTACTATTATGTTCAATATAGTAATATTTGGGCCTCCGGGTTCCGGAAAAGGAACGCAATCGGAGCGGATTATTGAAAAGTATCAATTGGTACATCTTTCAACAGGCGATTTGTTACGAGCTGAAAAACGCTCCGGTTCTGAACTTGGGAAGAAAATAATGGCATTGATTGATAAAGGTAACCTGGTGCCTGATGAGATGGTGCAACAAATGGTTCGGGCCTTTGTGCTTGAACACGCACACACGAATGGTTTTATTTTCGACGGATTTCCCCGCACGGTAAAACAAGCCGAATGGCTGGAGAAGATGCTTGCAGAATTTAATGCAGAGGTAAATGTTTTGCTGGCACTCGAGGTTCCCGATGAGGAACTCCATAAACGACTGCTCTCGCGTGGAGCTATTTCGGGTAGGGCCGACGATCAGGATGATAAAATTATTAAGAACCGCATAAAAGTTTACCATTCCCAAACCATGCCAGTAATGGATTTTTACAAAGGCCGAGGTCAATATAAGGGTGTAAATGGTGTAGGTACGCTTGATGATGTTTTTGAACGCATCTGCCGGACTATTGATAATACAAATTAAGTCGATTGGTGGTGTAGTTACTATAAGATTTATTGTAAAAAAAGAGGTTGTCCCAAAAGTAATGCGCATTTACCAAAAACTTACAAAATGTAAGTAATCTTCAAAAAAGGAACGCTGATGATGCGGATTTTGACTGATTTTCACAGATCTAATCAGCGTAAATCAGTTTTTTCAGCGTTATCCGCGTTCTATCCCTTTTAATAGGCCAACTCCGATAATTCATCAGCACTGAGTGCCATCTGTTCTGAAGCGTGTGCATTTTGCTGCGTTACTTCGTTAAACTGTTGGGTGGCCTGATTAATTTGTTCAGCCCCGTTTTTTTGTTCCAGACTCGATGCAGCAATTTCCTGTATCAGTGCCGTGTTTTTGTCAATATCGGGAACCAGCATTTTGGCTTTGTTTCCGGCTTCGGTCGAAACCTTCAGTCCTTTTTGTACCAGAACCGTAATTTGGTCGGCAGCAACTTTGCTTCGTTCGGCCAGTTTACGTACCTCAGCGGCCACTACCGAAAACCCTTTACCGTGTTCACCTGCCCGGGCCGCTTCTACCGCAGCATTCAAGGCCAGAATATTGGTTTGGAAAGCTATTTCGCTAATGAAGCCAATTTTTTCTGTTATTTGTTTCATGGCAGCCACTGCTTCGCTTGATAGTTCGTTGGTTTCATTCACGTTTTTAGAGGTAGCCAGCGATATTTTTTCGGTAGTTACTGCATTTTCTGAACTTTGTTCAATATTAGCCAACATCTCTTCGACCGAGGCTGAAATTTCTTCTGCTGAAGCAGCCTGATCCGATGAACCTTTAGAAAGAGTTAATGCGTTGCTTTTTACTAAATCGCTACTCTGAACCAGTTGGTTCGCATTTTGGTTGATGGTGTCTACCGTAAGGCGAATTTGCGAAGCCATATCGCGCAAAGCATCAGCTAATTGTCCAATTTCATCTCCCTGATGAATGTCAACGCTGGCATTTAAGTCGCCATTACCAATGCTTTTTGCAAAAGCAACACCTTTAACCAAAGGTTTCACAATGGCATTGTATAAAACAATTGAAACAGCAAGAGACAAAACCACCAAAATAATGCTGGCAATACTAATTACCCATAAATTGTTTTTTGCATTCTTTTGCATCCGTATTATCATGGATTGATTTTCTTCGGTATATTTATTCTCAAGATATTCTAAAACTTTTTGAATTTTATTGGTCAGGGTAATTATGTCGCCACCTTCGTTAACTATAGGTTCTACTTCAAAAAATATCATGGCATCGTTGTACGAATCAAAATCAACCAGTTTCCCCATGATGCTTTTGATGTGCGATTCGAACAGCTCCATTTCTGAAAATATATAGGCAAGAGTGTCGGCATCAGCCTGATTGTTCCACTGTTTCGAGAGTTCGAGTAAATGGTGTTTTGCACTCACCAACTCAGTATCGAATAGATATTGGAGACGGATTTTGTCTGGCGTATCTTGTTGTTTGTCGATGTAAACCCAACCCCTGATTAAGTTTTTCGATTCTGCTACCAGGCCTTTCATGTTTTGAATGGCGGCAACAGTTGGCGAATTTACCTCGCTAATCTGGGCGTTGTCTTTTTGGCTATTGATTAAGGTTCGAGCTGATATCAGGCTATTAATAATAATAACTAATACAATTATTCCAAATCCAAAAACCAGCCGTTGCGCAAGGTTCATTTTTATTTTCATTGTAAATAATTTTTAGTTTTGTTTTGATATAGTTTTGCAACTAATACAGTATAAGTCTCTCGGTATTTCACGGGAGATAATAATTCTAAAAAAAGCTAAGGCTTTTTTTAGGGCCAGTTTATTTGCGAGGCTGTAAGCAGGGAACTTGAAAACCCCCTTAGAAAACCAAATGCTCATTTGCGTTATTCAATATAAATTAAAACAATTTATAAACGTTTTTAACGAGCAAATTGTTTTAAAAATATTGCGAAATGAACCTTGTTTTTTAGTTGATGTTCAATAACTTATAAAAACGACGGGTTGACTTTTCTATATGATATGTATCTATTTAACAATGGCATTTGAAAGCGATGTTAGCGAACTGCTAAACTTAATACCGAAGGCTTCGGCATTTGCATTGCTAATTTCAAATTTCAATTTATCGTCACGCACCACAAAGTTAATCATGGAGCCGTTTTTAATGGCACCTTCGGTTTCGGTTATTACCAGTGAGTTTTTTCCTTTGAGTTTTTCCATAACCAATTCAGCGTTTCTTGAAAAGTTAACGCTGTTGCTGAAGTATAGCAACTGGCAATCGGTAATTTCTTCAACCGATTTGAATTCTTTAATTACGATAGTTTGATAGCCAAATTTTTTACCAGCAGTTTGTGATTTCAGGTTTTCAGCAATTATGTTGTCTTTAACAACACCAATTACAAAATCACCTTGTTTGCTGGCTTCGGGCCAACCAATATAGCGGATGAAATTTAATGTAAACATCGATTTGTATTTGGCTACTTCGGCCGTTTGCCCATAAGTCAAAAGACTTGTAAATAGCAGAAATATGAAAAATACCCTTTTCATTGAATATAAAATTTAATTATTACCCTTTTTTACTGTCTGGTTAAACGTAATCTTTACAATTTCGTTACAAACTTAAACCGATTAGAAAATTAATTCACATAAAATCAGTTGCTTGCAAATAAAAATTATGTAAATAAATATAACCCGATGAGGCCAAAGTTACTATATTTCATTAATAATCCATTTTTCGGTTATAAATTTTTGATGTAGCGATGAAAGTGCATGATTGGCAGGTCAATTTTGTTTATACAACCATGAGCTTTTGTACAAATGCGTTAAAAATCCCAGATTCCACGTAGCTTAATAATTAAAAGGATTAATAAAGTTTCCATATTATACATGTATATTTGTAGCCAAAAATTTTAATTATGTCTCAGTCCAATTTCGTTGATTACGTAAAAATATTTACCCGAAGTGGTAGCGGGGGAGCGGGCTCTGCTCATTTCCGACGCGAAAAATACATACCCAAAGGTGGTCCCGATGGCGGTGATGGGGGTCGTGGCGGGCATATTATTTTAAAAGGAAATGCGCAGCTTTGGACCTTACTTCACTTAAAATATAGGAAACATATATTTGCCGGAAATGGGACCTCGGGTTCAGGTGCTTTAAAAACCGGAGCCGAAGGTGATGATGTAATTATAGAAGTGCCCCTGGGAACGGTGGTAAAAGATGCTGAAACCTTTGAAGAACTTTTTGAGATTACTGAAGAAGGTGAAGAACGTATCCTGATGCCTGGTGGACGAGGCGGATTAGGGAATAATCATTTTAAAACCGCTACCAATCAAACACCCCGTTTTGCACAACCGGGCGAAGATGGTGAAGAGGGTTGGATTATTCTGGAGTTAAAACTTTTGGCCGACGTGGGGTTAGTGGGTTTTCCCAATGCCGGAAAATCAACCTTATTGTCGGTTGTTTCGGCAGCAAAACCCAAAATTGCGGACTACGCTTTTACGACTCTGGTTCCTAATTTGGGAATTGTTTCATACCGAGACGATCGCTCGTTTGTAATGGCCGATATTCCCGGAATTATTGAAGGAGCTCATGAAGGAAAGGGATTAGGGCTTAGATTTCTACGCCATATTGAACGAAATTCGATGTTGTTGTTTTTGGTTCCTGCCGACAGTGAAAATATTCACAACGAATATAAAATACTGGTAAACGAGCTAAAACTATACAATCCGGAATTGTTAGATAAAAAGCGAATTTTAGCCATCTCAAAATCAGATATGTTAGACGAGGAACTTATAAAGGAAATTAAACAGGATTTACCCGACATTCCCTATGTTTTTATTTCATCTGTGGCACAGCTTGGATTACAGGATTTGAAAGACTTAATTTGGAATGCTTTGAACCAGTAAACAAGTATGATTGAAAACCTGGAACAATTTGATCAACAATTGTTTTTGTTCTTAAATGCCATACATTCTCCTTTTTGGGATAAGGTAATGGTTTTTTTAAGTGGTAAGTGGGAATGGGCTCCTTTGTATGCAGTGCTATTGTTTTTTGTAATCAGGCGTGATGTAAAATTCAGTTGGCTTTCACTGTTAAGTATAGTTTTATTGATTTTATTAGCCGATCAGATTTCGGTAAAACTATTTAAAGAGGTTTTTCAACGCTACCGTCCCTGTCATAATCTGGAATTACAGTCTTTGATTCATTTGGTCGACAACCATTGTGGCGGTAAATTTGGTTTTGTATCGTCGCATGCAGCCAACAGCTTTGCTTTAGCCGGTTTCTTAAGTTTTTTCTTTAAAAATAAATACCTTACAATGGTTTTGCTTTTATGGGCTGCTGTGGTTTCGTACAGCCGAATTTATTTGGGAGTGCATTATCCGGCCGATGTGTTTGCCGGAGGTTTGTTGGGTTTATTACTGGCATTTTTAATGCATTTTCTTTTTAATAAGACACATGAATTATTGGTTAAGAAGTAAGGTTAGCGAATTGCTTCATTAACCCATTTAACTGAAGTTAAGCAGTTAATTTTTTAAAACAGATATTATTAATAATTAAAATACGGCATCGTGAAAACAGATTCCTATTGGGATGAATACCCATCGGCAGTTACTATTTGTAACCAACAGGCCATTATTGTTTACATGAACCAAAAAGCGCAACAAACTTTTGAAAAATGGGGAGGAAAGGCTTTGATTGGAAAAAGTTTGATTGATTGTCATAATCCCCAATCGAAAGAAAAAATTGCAGCGCTATTAACTACTGGCATCCCGAATACTTATACTATCGAAAAGCTTGGAAAAAAGAAACTAATTCATCAATCGCCCTGGTTTAAACAAGGCCAAATTGCGGGATTAATTGAAATTAGTATTGAGTTGCCCAAAGAAATGCCACACTTTATAAGATAAATTACCTACACTGAAGCTAATTATTTTTTGCACAAAAGTTTGATTATTTTTGCCATTCAATAATTAATAGCATTAACTATTATTAGATGGAAAACTTTTGCAGGATGAAGGAGTTGTACCGGATTGTACAACAGTTGGAACTTGCCGTTCAGCAGGCACATGGGCTTTCGGTAAGCGAGTGCCTTACTTTGTGTAATATTAAAAATGGAACACATTCAGCTAGTGAATTGGCTGAGAACCTGTCTCAATCAAAATCGCGCATTTCAAAAATACTGTCTGGTCTTGAAAAAAAGGGGTTGATTCAGCGTAAGTTTGATGAAAAGGACAAGCGAAAGACTATTTTTGCATTTACTTTGTTAGGAAAAGCCAAAGCCGCTGAAGTTGAACAATCGACAGTTGATTTTCCGGATGTTCAGATTAATTGTAAGAGTTGAAGTACGTAGGTGTATGTATATCAAAGTTTAAGTAAATTAATTTCAAATAAGGATTCAATAAATTTGTTAATACCGAAAGTATCTTTAATTTTGCATCGCTTTAAAAATAAGCATCGGGGTATAGCACAGTCCGGTTAGTGTACCTGCTTTGGGAGCAGGGGGTCGCAGGTTCGAATCCTGCTACCCCG
>PHDD01000032.1:0-66192 GCA_002840905.1 Bacteroidetes bacterium HGW-Bacteroidetes-4
TGCCATGGAATGCTGAGTTACCCTGCACCGCCTTCAGCCCACAGCCAACAGTATGCAGTACACAGCCAAATAGCAATTAACAATGAACAATGAACAATGAACAACGCGCAACCAGCCGGCAGTTCTCAGTCTTAGGTCTTCAGTCTCGAGTCTCAAGTCTTCAGTCTCGAGTCTCAAGTCTCAAGTCTCAAGTCTTCAGTCTCGAGTCTCAAGTCTCAAGTCTCGAGTCTTCAGTCTAATTTCTAAAATCTAAATTCCGTCCTCCGTATTTCGTTCTCCATATTCCGTTCACCGTATAATATCCCTGTTAAAAATCACTTATAAATTTTGGAGGTTATGAAATAAATATTGGTATCTTAGCACGTGAAATTAGACCGAGACCCCGTTCTGGTGGGTGGGTGGTAATTATTAGGGTGATGGTTTCGGCCGTTTTTTATGACCAACTAATGCGAACTGTTGACGAATGTTTTGTTTTTTATTGATTTATTATTACGATGTTTCGAAACCACATACTACAAACTTTGCGTATAATTGGTAAATTTTTGACTATGGGTATCCGCTATATTTTCCTGCTTACTTTACTTTGTTTTTCCCTGCTGGGCAAGGCCCAAACCGATACCGAGTTCTGGTTTGCTGTTCCCGAGGTGTCTTATCAGCATAATCCGGGAGATGGCGAACCTACCTATGTACATATAGCTGCTTTGGATGCCGATGCAACAGTTACCATTGAAATGCCCAAAAATCCAACCTTTATTACTACTACTTTTAATATAACAGCTAACACCTCTCGAAAATTGGATTTAACCTGGTATGTACGCTCAGGTTATGCTGGACCCATTGACATATTAACTGATGTTCCCAACAATGGTACAGCCAATGAAGCGAATACCATTGAAAGCGGCGTTGGTAGTGTGTCCGGAGTAGTTCAGAATCGGGGAATTCATATTACTTCAACAGCTTTGATTACGGCTTATTTAGAACGGAATAATTCAAACAACTGCGATATCTGGGCACTTAAGGGGAAGAATGCATTTGGAACCAATTTTATTGTTCCCAGCCAAAATGCCTTTAATAATCAGAATCTGAGTGGTACACCAGATATTGACGCTTGGAATAGTATTGATATTGTGGCTGTTGAAGACACCTGGGTTAATTATGTACCAACAGCAGCCGTCGTAGAAGGTTCTGCTGGTGTCACTTACTCTAAATTTTTACAAAAAGGTCAATCCATAAGTATTCGTGCGGCCAGTCGTACGGCTGCAGGACACCTGGGAGGTACGCGGGTTTGGTCGGACGGGAAGATTGCGGTGCAATGGAAAGACGATTCGGTTCGCTCGGATATTGGAGGTTGTTACGATTTGATGGGTGATCAATTGGTTCCTGTGGGACTTGCCGGTAATGAATACGTGGTTATGCGTGGAGAATTGGCCAATGGGACTAATAACAGTGAATATGCTTTTATTATGGCTACCGAAGCTAATACTACCGTTGATTTTGCAGTGGTTTCCGGCGCTGCACCACCTTCATTTACCTTAACCAATGTAGGACAAATACACCGGGTACTTTTAAACGCGGGTGAGTTGGGTACGGGGACGAACATTGATGCCCTTCATATTAAATCGACCGACGGGAAACCATTTATGGTATATCATGTTACCGGCTTTGGCTGCGAAATGGGAGCTGCCATACTGCCCACCATTAAAGGCTGTACGGGCTCCACCGAGGTGAGTTTTCAGCGTTCCACCAACGAAGGTTTTTTCCTGAATATCATGACCAAAGAAGCCCATATCGACGATTTTTTTATTACCATCAATGGCACCAATTATGCCATTCCGAACAGTTGGTTTACCGAGATTCCCGGAACCGGGGTCGATGCCAACAGCGATTGGTGGTACCTCGATAAGGCGTATAATAATTTTGGAGTAGCACATACTGTGGGTACTCATGGGGCTGCCATTCCTGCAGTAGTTACCGGAGCGGTAACCAGGGTGTACAATACCACGGGTATTTTTCATCTGGGCTTAATCAACGGGGGTACTGGAACAGGTTGCCGCTACGGGTATTTTTCCGATTTTTCCGATAATTTTGGTTCGGCGTATATTGCCACCTCAGGTTCCGACTACATCAAATACTGCTACAGCGACACCATTCAATTGCAGGCTACCGGGGGTCTAAGTTATTTATGGGAAAACATTAGTACCCCCTTTGTCGACGGTACCTTTATTGATGCCAAAACCATTAGTACCCCACGGGTAAAACCACCAACAGGATATCACCGATATAATGTAGCTATAAGTCGGGCCTGTTATCCGGGTTCCAATCAGGATACTAACATTATAGTAGCGGCCTACGGCTATCCTGAGATTAAAGCCGCTTTTGATACCACCCAGATAGGTTGCAACAATTGCAGCCCTTACGAGATGAAGTACATTAACCAGAGTGTGGGAGCCAATAAATGGGAGTGGACCTTTGAGCGGGTTACCGATACCCTGCATCATATTATAAAGGATCCGGAGGTGGTTTATTTCTCCAATAAAAACTATACCACCAAACAGGTAAAAACCACCTTAAAGGTATCGTACACCAACAACTGCCCCGACACGGTAAGCCGGATGATACCCATAAGGCCTGAAATTACGGCTGCGGCTACCAAGGGGAGCAAAGCCGGTTGCCAGCAGGATGTTACCGTACCTTATACGGTTGATACCGTTGGGGCCGGGCCCATTACCAGTATTTACTGGAACTGGGGCGATGGCGATGAAACCGAAGTGGAAGTTTCAGCACTTACCAGTCTCAATTTTGAACATACCTTTGTAAACCTTACCAATTTCGACACCTCGTACTACGTTATCCTGGTGTTTATCGACAGCATTAACGATTGCCGCGATACGCTGACGCCTCCTTTTATGGATACCGTGTATGTGCCCGGCGTAGCCCGTGCCCGCTTTACCGTGGACGATGCCGCCGGCTGTTCGCCCCATACGGTAAACTTCGATAACCGCACCAACGGCGTGGTTACTTACCTTTGGGATTTTGGTGAGGGAACGGTTAGCCCAACAGGAGCCGACACGGCTATTGTTTACACCAATACTACAGCCAGCCCCATCGACTATTACGTTGACCTGACCATTACCAAGGCCAACGACGACGGCTCGTTCTGTTACGACACCTACCTCGATACCATTACGGTGTATCCTGAATTTACGAGTACCATCAATACCACCGATCCCCTGACGGGATGCAACCCGCATACGGTCGATTTTTCGCAGACTACCGTTCCCAATGTGGCTACGGAATACTATTGGAACTTTGGCAACGGAAGTACCTCGGGAAATGCCGACCCCAGCCCCAAAATTTTTCAGCATTTTGAACCCATCGATAAAACCTATACGGTGAGCCTGATAACCAAAAGCCAGTATGGCTGTACCGACACTGCTACACCGGTCGATGTTACGGTGTATGCTTATGTGGATGCACTTTTTTCAGTAGATGATACCGTAGGATGTTCACCTTTAAGCATTGAGGTGGAGAATATTACTTCGCCCAACTCGGTAAATAACCTGAGCTGGAATATCCCGGAGAACATAGGTACTGATCCCACCTCCCTGATTGCTCCGTTTACTGTTCTGTTTCAGAATACCGGCAATGCCCCGGTGGTGAAAACCATTACTTTGCTGAACAACAACGGGCATGCCGGCTGCGATGTGGCTTTTACCAAAAACATTACGGTAAACCCCGAATTTACAGCCGCCTTTACACCCAGCGCTACCCTGATATGCCATAACCAGAGTATTACCTTTACCGATGCTTCGGTATTTAACAACGCCACTCCCTTAACCGCCGGAGCCAATATTACGTATTACTGGGAGTTTGGCGACGGAACCACCTCGAACCAGGAGTCGCCAAGCCATGTATTTAAAAATACCGAAAAGAACGGGACCACCCCACAGCAGTTTAACGTTAAACTTACGGTTACGGCTTACGGTTGTATTGAGGTGGTAAGCCAGGTGGTAGAAGTGTATCCCGAGGTGAAAGCTACCCTGAGTGCCGATACCTACCAGGTGTGTACTCCGGGAACGGTGGTGCTTACCCAGCAAACAGAAGGAGCAGCTACCTTTACCTGGAGTTTCGACGATGGTACGCCTTCCAATAGTATCAGCCCTTATTCATGGCCGGTCGATCACAGCATGGTCGATCCCAATGCTACCGAAACCAAAGTGGTAACCCTTACGGCTACCAACGATATGTGTACCGCCAGTACCAACAAAAGTTTTGTGGTGTATCCCCACCTGCTTCCCCATTTCGATGTGGATGTGAATTCGGGATGTAACCCGCTTACGGTTACCTTTACCAACAATTCAACCGGGGGCAATAACCTGAGTTACCACTGGGATTTTGCCGATGGCACCGAAGGAACCTATGATCGTTCGGAAACTTTTACCCATTTGTTTACCAATACCAATCCGGCAAACAAGGTATTTACCGTGGAATTAACAGCTACCAACGCGGCCGGATGTACCGAGATTTTTACCCGCGATATTACCGTATTGCCTTTTGTTGATGCCCGCTTTAATTTGGACCGCACGGTGGTATGCTCACCCGAACCTGTTCAGGTAACCAATGCTACACCGGCCAATGCCCTGGTAAGCAGCTCGGTTTGGGATTTGGGCAATGGAACAGGTACCCCCCATGCTACCAATCCTTTTGCAGTGAGTTTTGTGAATCTGGGAACTGCTCCCATTACCGATACCATAAGGCTTACCAACAGCAACGGAACCGCAGCCTGCGACGTAAGCTTTGAGCGGGTCATTACCATTAACCCGGAGATTACCCCCGAATTTACCCGTCTGGCAGGTACCGATACCGTATGCGACAATACTTCGGTAAGTTTTACCAACACCTCGTATTTTACCGGTGTTCCGGCAAGTACCATTACCGGGGCTACGCCCACAGCCAGCTTTTTATGGAACTTTGGCGATGGCAGTACATCAACCAGCGAAAATCCCGTGAAGGTATTTAAGAATACCAGTGGAAGTACCGGAACCACTCCGCAAAAATATGTGATTAGCCTTACCTTAACGGTGAACGGATGCACCCAGGTGTTTACCGATTCGGTGTATGTGAAACCGGTGGTTAAAGCCCAGTTGAATACCCCCCTTACCCAGCTTTGCAACGGCAGCGTGGTTTCGCTGGCCAATAATTCGGTGGGTGCAGGCAACTACCTCTGGGAATTTAGCGATGGTACGCCCGATGTGGTACGTAACGACAAAAGTTCGGTGGTCTTTACGGCCAATACAGCCACTATTAACGACATTCAACTAATTAAGGTTTATTTAACCGCGAGCAACGGAGACTGTAGTCATACCGATTCACTGACCCTGAGGGTATATCCCACAGTGGTTCCCCAGATAACGCCCGATGTAGCTGCTTTCTGTGGACCCGATACGGTGAGTTTTTCCAATACCACCCTGGGAGGTAATGCTACCGATAATCAGCTAAGCTATCTTTGGGACTTTGGCGATGGTTCTACATCGGCCAGCACGGCTGCCACAGTGGAACACCGTTTTGGCAATACTTCGGCAGCCGATAAAGTTTATACCATTACCCTTACGGCCACCAATCCGGCCGGATGCAGTGCCAGCACTACTACTCAGGTTACCGTTTACCCTGAAGTGGAAGCCCGCTTTACCTTTATAAAAAATAGCGAGTGTCATCCGGTAAACGTGTTCCTCGATAACAATTCGATGAATGGAACCCTGTACCAATGGGATTTTGGCTTTAACGGCGAAACGCTCGATACCGTGGCACGCGATTTCTATAAAGTATTTACGCATACCAATCCCGATCCCAATCAGCCATCGACCTACACCATTTGGATGAAAGCTCTGGATGAGAATCATCCCCAGTGTAGCGACTCCATGAGCCGGCAAATTACCATTTATCCGCCGGTGGTACCCCAGTTTGTGGTTTCCGACGGCGATGTGGTTTGTTATCCCGAAATTACAGAATTTACCAACAGCTCTACCGGATACGACCTGAGTTACATCTGGGATTACCGGGATGGCAATACATCGGCTGCCACCGATCCGGTGCATACGCACCTGTTTGAGAACCGTACAGCTGCAGATAAAACCTACGAAGTAAAACTGATGGTTTTCGACGGCAACGGCTGCTCAGCCACCACCACGCAAAATGTTGTGGCTCATCCACGGGTGATTGCCGGCTTTACCTTTAAGAAGGATGCCCTGGACAAGTGTACCCCGATTCCGGTTGAATTTAGTTACCCCTCTTCGGCACTGAACGGTAACCAGTTTACCTGGAACTTTGGAGATGGTACTCCTGGAGAAACATTTGTCAATAAAAACATATTTACGCATGTGTTCGATAACCCCAATCCCAACAACCCAATCAGTTATTCCATTGGCTTACGTGCTACCGACACCAATACGGGTTGTTACCACGATACCACACGAAGCATCCGCATTTTCCCCCGTCTGGTACCCCGGTTCGATCAGGACGTGCTCGAAGGATGTAATCCATTGGAAGTGGCCTTTGAAAACCAGACTACGGGCATGGCTTCGTATGCCTGGAATTTTGCCGATAATCAGACATCAATAGAAAGCGATCCGGTGCATGTATTTACCAACCTGAGCCAGCAAAACAGGGATTATAATGTAGTGCTTACTGCCAGTCAGGACAGCACGGGTTGTATGCTTACCACCGATACAGTGATTACTGTGTTCTCGTATGTAAAAGCAGTATTTGGTTTGCAGGCAGCGGCCCAGGAGGGAACCAAAAGGGGCACTAAAGCTACGCTGGTAGGTGGGTGTACTCCTTTTGATGCCGTATTTACCGATTCGTCGAAAGTTAACGGAACCAAATTATGGGATTTTGGCGATTTGTTCAGCATTCCCGATTCCACGGTTACCAAGCATTACCTGACTTACCTGAATACGGATAATATAGCTCCGCTGAGCGATACTACCTATATTATTAAGCTAAAACTTACCAACAACGAAGGTTGTATGGATTCCACCCAACAATCGCTGATAGTTTACCCAAGGCCCGTGGCTAACTTTACCGGTGATTTGGCGGGCTGTCATCCGTTTACCACCAATATTGTGAACCAATCGGAAGCCAATCCCAATTTCAATTATTATTGGGAGCTGAGCGATGGAAGTACCATTGTAAACGAAAACTTTACCCACACGTTCTATAATTACAATTACGAACAACCAAAAATATTTACCATTAAACTGACTGCCTCGTCAGAGAATGAATGCTCGGCCACTTACGAAGATGTGGTTACGGTATATCCCAAACCCCTGGCGGTTATTGTTCCCGATATTGATAGGAATTGTTCGCCTTTTGATGTGGATTTGGACAACGCCTCACAGGGCACCGCATTGAGTTATTATTGGGACTTTGACGATGGTACCGGTGAGCACTTTGTACCCAGTGGTGCCAATCAACAAATTACCTTAACCAATACAACTAATGCCATTCAGATATACACTGTTAAATTACGAACCGTAACCGGCTTTGCCTGTTCCGATACCGTGGAACAACCCATTATAGTATATCCTGAGGTGCGTGCATCATTTACCCCCGATGTTACAGAAGGCTGTTCGCCCATTGAAATTAATTTTACCAATACCTCCAGTCCGGTTTCAGCGGATGGAGCCACGGTGTTTGAATGGCAATTTGGTGACGCCATCACATCGACCAACAAGAACGTGATGCATCGTTATGTAAACGAATCGGGCAACAACCGTCAATATGTGGTAACACTCTACGCCGCTTCGGTTCATGGCTGCGATAGTAGTATTACCGATACCCTTACCGTGTATATTTCGCCCAATGCCGAATTTATTGTACGCAATCCAATAATGACTTATCCCGATACGGTATTTGAATTCCGCAATGTAGCCAAAGAAGGGCCGTGGAATTACCTGTGGAGTTTTGGTGACGGGCATTCAAGCACCGAAACCACCCGTAATTGGTTTACCCATGCGTATGAAAAGTGGGGTCCCAAAACGAATAATTTTATTGATACCGTGCGCTTTCTGATCTATAGTGATCACTGTTCCGACGAGTCGTACCAGTTAATCACCCGTCGTCCGCCCATTCCGTTTATCGATATTCAGAACGAAGCAGTCCGGGGCTGTGTACCCTTGGCCGTTGATTTTTCGATAATGTCGGAATTCGGTTATGAAGAGTCTATTGAATGGAGCTTTGGCGATGGGGATTATGCCGTTGAACCGGAACCTTATCACGTTTACGATGAGGCGGGAACTTTCTTTGTTCGGGTTGAAATAAAAGGGGATGGCGGTATTTTTATCGACACAGCCCAGATTGATGTGTATCCGTTGCCGGTTCCCCGGTTTTCCATAACCCCTACTTATGTTATGTTGCCTGATCAGAAAGTTCAGTTTTACAATACATCGTTTATCAACTGGTCAAATTCCGAGATTTTTTACCATTGGGATTTTGGCGATGGAGGAACCTCCACCGAAAAGCATCCCGTTTATTTATACTCGGTGCAAAATCTCGATGGATATCCTATAAAACTGGTGGTAACCTCTGATAAGGGTTGTATGGATTCGTTGACGCATGATACGCGCGTTATTGTGGATGGTTCGGGAAGTATTGAGTTTCCCAATGCCTTTTTACCTGTGGATGGTAAAATGGATGGAACATACAGCGATTTATCGAATGAAGTATTCCGCCCGGTACATTACGGCGTAAGCGATTATGAACTGTGGATTTTTAACCGATGGGGTGAACAGGTATTTTACAGCGATGATATTCTGGTGGGATGGAACGGACGTTATGGCAACAACGGAAAAATGCTGGAACAGGACGTTTATTTCTGGAAAGCCAAAGGAAAGTTCAACAACGGAGCGCCTTTTAAAAAAGCCGGCGACCTGACACTAATAAGACGCTAATCAACATGAAACAATATTTTTTTCTCCCCATAACATTTTTAATATTTTTGGTTAGGCCTTTGCATGCGCAAGATCCGCAGTTTACCCAGTTTTATTCGAACCCCCTTTATCAGGCACCATCGTTTGCCGGAGCCATCGAAGGTTACCGGGCTTCGCTGAGTTACCGCGACCAGTGGCCCAGTATGCCCGGAAAGCTTACTACCGCAACTTTTGCTTTGGATTATAACTTGTCAGCCTTAAATAGTGGTCTGGGACTTATTGTAATGCAGGATAAGATAGGTTCAGCCGCTGTTACTAATATGAATGTGGGTTTTCTGTATTCGTACAACGTAATGATAACGCGCAAAATATTCTTCCGGCCGGGTTTGGGTTTTTATTAC
The DNA here is from genome assembly GCA_002840905.1 of Bacteroidetes bacterium HGW-Bacteroidetes-4. GTDB lineage: Bacteria > Bacteroidota > Bacteroidia > Bacteroidales > SZUA-534 > GWE2-40-63. Next base: position 9,329 of record PHDD01000032.1, read on the forward strand.
ACCCAGCGCTCCATCGATTACGATAAACTCAGGTTTGCCAGCGAAATGGAGAGCAACAATCCCGGGGGTTTGGCACTGCTCGAATCGGAATTAAATAATACGTCGGCAGCCGATGCCAGCGTATCGGGCTTGCTGTTTATATCGAACTTTTGGGTGGGTTTCACGGCCGACCACCTTATAACGCCCAATGTATCGTTTACCGACCGGGTAAACCGGCTACCTGTAAAATACACCCTGTATGGCGGATATCGTTTTTATAAGGTGGAACGGCTTATTGGGACCAAAAGGCAGAGCATAACCGTGGTGGGAACCTACAAACACCAGGGTGTATCCGATCAGCTCGATGTGGGCTTGTATTGGAGTTACGATCCCCTGATGCTGGGCGTATGGTACCGTGATTTGCCCTTTATTAAAAAGTATTCACGTCGCGATGCCCTTGCCTTAATGATAGGGTATAAATACAAAGATTTTAGTGTGGGGTATAGTTACGATTTTACCGTTTCGCGCTTGATAACCAATACCGGTGGGGCCCACGAGATAAGCCTGATTTATAAGTTTGATATTGAACAACGTAAAAAGTTTAAACCCATTCCCTGCCCAACCCATTAAAACAGGTTCGAAATAAGCAAATTTCAGGCGCACCAAATTATTTTACACTTTTAACTAATTTGTTGTAATTTTGAATGAACTAAAATCTTAAAGTTATGCAAAAGCTGTTGTTATTATCTGTATGCCTGATTATTTTGACAGGAGTAGCTGTTGCACAGGAGCAGGAAACTCAGGAAAAAGTACAGCTGATCAGTAACACTGAAGCGGACGATTCGCTGGAGTACGAAGTAATTATTTTTGATGCCGGGTACGAAGCCTGGCTGCATTCACATACCAAACCCATAAGCTATTATTCCCAATCGTATCTTGAGAACTGGAACCGGCAATATGTGCTGGAATGGAATTACCGTTACCAAAGTGGCTTGAATCCCGACATTGTGGGTTCTTACATCGACTACCAGCCCAATATAGATTATGGAAAGGAAGTGAATTACCAGCTTTATACCTATTTTGTTTATGTTGAGGAAAAACTAAACCTGAAATTACTGAATCGGGGCACACGATAGAATTATCGGTTTTTTTCTGCAAAAGGAGCAAGGATAAAGTAAACTAAAAAGGCAGATACACTTTTTGAATCATCTCGTGGTATTCCTCTTCAGCTTTGCTGTTTACCGTAATGCCGCCACCGCTTTTGAAATAATATTGGGAACCCTGCTTTTCGATAAAGCGGATCATTACGCCACTGTCGAGGTTCTGTCCATCGAAAATACCACAGATGCCGGTATAGTAACCCCGTTTATACGTTTCGGTTTGTTTTATTATTTCTATCGTTTTTTCCTTGGGCGCTCCGCTGATGCTTCCGGCCGGGAGCAGTTCAAATAATATATCGCCCAGTCGGGATTTATAATCAGGAGCTAAGTTTCCGCTGATACGGCTACTGGCCTGCAATAAAGTTCCCTGGTTTGTTTTTACCTTGTCGATGTACCGATACAGGTCTACTTTTACCCCGGTAGCCACCCGGCTTAAGTCGTTTCGAATTAAATCGACAATGGTGGCGTGCTCGGCTGCTTCTTTGGAGTTTTTCATCAAACTATTTTCCGCGTTAAGCAAAGCAGCATCAATGGTGCCTTTCATGGGGAAACTGTAGATGCGTTCCCCTTTAATTTTAACAAAGGGTTCAGGACTAAAAACCACCCATTGATCGTTATACCAGATTTTGTATCTGGCTTTTGCCCGCTGGTAAATTTCAAGTAGCGACAGGTTGCATTCAATGGGAGTCTGGCAGGTGAGGTTGGTCAGGTACGAGTCGCCTCGTTTTAAATGATACGCAACCCGGTCGAACTGTTTTTGATAGTCTTTGAACGGAATGGGTTGTTTGCGGAATTTCACCGTGATGTTGTCTGGCACTGGAATTTGCTGTCTGGTATTGGTGTTTAGGTTAATCTGGTAAAGCATTTTGCCCGGGTCTATTTCATTCAGCGGAATTACCATGTTTTCGTCGGGGTCGAAAGCAAGAATAAACAGAAAAGGGATGTTCTTTGATGCCAGATTATTGATGTATTCCTTGGTTTCAGCCATTGTATTGTTATTGTTTTAGGTGATAAAAATACATAAATATTATGTTCGAATACAAACACTGCTGGTTTTGCGTTGGGACGAGGATTAATTTTGGTATTTTCGCGACAAATTTTTTATTAATGCCGGCTGTTTTAATTATCGATAATCACGATTCCTTTACCTATAATTTGTTGGAGACCCTTCGACAAACGGGCCTTTGTTTGGTCGATGTGGTTTTGCTTGAGGAGTTTCATTTGGTGGATTTGCAGCACTATCAGGGGGTAATACTATCACCCGGACCAGGTTTGCCTGAAGAAAAGCCGGGTTTATTTGAAGTAATAAAAAAGCTTGTTGAAGCAAAGATTGCTGTGTTGGGAGTTTGTCTGGGGCATCAGGCCCTGGCACAGTATTTTGGTGCCCGTTTACAACAGTTGGAACGGGTAGTTCATGGTGAAGCATCGCCATTAAAAATACTTGGTGATGCGGAATTGTACCGGAATATAGGTACACAACCTACCGTAGGGCGTTACCATTCCTGGGTTGTAACTGCGCTTGGTTTTCCTGACGTGTTGGAGCTTACGGCTACCACAGAATACGATTTGATTATGGGTTTTAAGCATAGAGCCTTGTCGATACGCGGTGTTCAGTTTCATCCGGAATCCATTTTAACCCCTCAGGGTAGTCGTTTGCTGAGCAATTGGCTGTATTCAATTGGCAATGGACAATGAGTAATTAGTAATCAGGCTAATGTCTGAAGTTTGTAGGTAGCCAAGAATTAATAAATAGCATTTAACAAAAATCAAATAACAAAAAATCCAGCAACCAGCAACAAGGCCTCAGTCCACAAGTCGGAAGTCTTCAGTACATATATGCGCCTTTGCGGTCTAATATCCAATATTTAATAGTCTACTTACCCAACTCAGGCTTTATCTTTTTTATAGGGATGGCGTAGAAGATGGAGTAACTCATGCCCAATGTGTTGTTTTTAAAACCTTTGCCATAGCCCGGAATCCAATAGGGGGTAAGGTTGTTGAAATCGGTATGGTTTAGCATTCGTTTAACACGCAGGGTATAACCCATGTAAAGGTTAGGCAGCACTTCGCCGCGTAAACCAATCACACCTTCGAACCATTGAGCGGTATGGTTTTCAATAGGAAACGAAGCTTGGTAATCGCCCCAGGGGTTGCTGATAATTACATGGGGAATTTCCTGGGTAAATTTCGATAGGCCAATCCGGGCTCCGATAAAAAACAGGTTGCGGTCGAACCGTTGTTTGTAGTTTAGCATGTTGTAATTCAAACCTAAACGCAGGTAATTACCCTGTGACTGATAATTAATATCGCTTTGGCTGTATTCAATTTTATTAGTACCCAGTTCAACGGTTGGAAAATAGCGGTATTTTAGTTCGGTATCGAGGCTCATTTCGAATCCGGTATGGCCAATATCATTCATAAAATCGAGGGCAAAGCGCGATAAATCGACTCCCAGCCTGATAAAAAACTGCCGTTCAATGAGTTTATTTTGTTCTTTTACGGGTAGCTCGTATTGCTTTTTAATTTGCCCCGAAGCGGAAAGCAGTATTCCTACCAAAATCAAACTAAAACTGAATCTCAACATGGTTAATTTTTTCGGTGTTAATCTGTTTGCTAATTAATAGGGCCGTATCAATGTGGTTTGTGGTATAGTAAAAGGTATCCAATCGAAACTCCATGGTAAAACCGCATTCCAAATCGGTAAGTATGGGTTCTTTGGTGTAAGTATAAGTAATGGTGTCGGTAACAATGTAATAATTTGAATCGACTTCGGAAACAAAACCAACCATAAACCAGGTAGAGTCGGAGGTAATATCAACCGGAAGGTAAACATAGCCGGGTTTAATACTGCGGTTGTAAAGGGTATCGTTTATCAGGCCGGTATCGCTGGGTAAAGTCTGATAAATCAGGTAATGAATGGTGGTTGAGTCGATGGTTTTGGTAAAACCAATGCGAAACTGGCTGATTTTTTCGCCCGGACAAATGGTATTTTCGCTGGTGCAACTGCTTAGCCAACCTATTACACCTGACAACAAAACGAGTAGTAAGAGCTTTTTCAACAATATTCAGTTTTAATGAGGTACCAAAAGTATAAAAAATTTTAGCAATTATTGCTGCCCGATTGAGTTCCCTGTTGCAGGTGATTGTGTTTACTGACAGGTGATTTTCATTCAGAGAGAGTTTGTACAGTTACCATTAAAAATAAATGTATAGGCAATCTGGCAGTTATTTAAATGTATTCCATGGTAACTTCTTTAAGAAATTTTTCTTCGAGAATGCGTACAATTCGTTTTACCACTGTGCGCCTGATTTCTAATTCCACCGGAAGGGTAGGATCCTGATGGGCAATGTTAATACGGGTGCCTATTATTATATGAATCTCGTCGCTTTGCAAAATTAAATCCACAATCTGGTCGGCCGGCCCGTGACCTAAAACGGAGTTGCTATCGTGGTTACGCAATATTTCGGTAACTTTGCCCAGTGTTAAAATGCCTTCGGTTACCAGGTTTATGCCATTAATGTATGATATGGGCGGCAAATCGTTATCGAGAAACTCAAAGCTATCGCGAATCTCCAAACCCAGTTCACGGGCAACCACTTCAGCAGTAGTGGCTCCACAGATAATTTTCTTTCCCTGGTATTTATGAACCGCCATGGCTAAGTCAATATCCTTCTTTTTTTCGTAGGGAGGCCCGGTAACCAAGAGTAGTTTGCGGGGTTCTCTAAAATAAAACGAGGCGCATGAGGTATCGTCTTTGGGGTGGTAGTTGTCGTTGCTTACTGCAACATTAATTACTTTTTTGGCTAATTGCCTTGCTGAGATAAAAGGTTTTTTTTCAAGGGTTTCCGAAATAAAGTGGTTCATACTGTCGATTCCCCAGCCAAAAGGTAATTTGCGGGAACCCAGTCCCGACTGTGCCACTCCGTCGGAACAAAATACAATACGGTCGCCTTTTTCAGGATAAAAGGTGCAACTGCGCAGTTCTTTACCCCGGTTTTCTTCGCTTTCCAGAATAATGCATTGCCACTCGGGCTCGTAAGGTTTGTTGTTTCTAAAGATAGATGCCGGTGGATTGTCGTATTCCAGTATACTCACCTTGCCATCAATTTCTATATCGATAATAGTGAAGGTAGCGTAGCTTATTTTGCGCACACTGCAAACCGGCAGGGTTTTCATAATAATTTCGGCAATGGTATGAAAATCCTTGTGTTCGCGGGTAAAGTTTAGCGCCATGGTGGCCGTTAAAGTAGCCAGAATGTTTGCTTTTACCCCATGTCCCATACCATCGGAAAGAACAGCAACAATACGTTTTTCTTCTTTTACCCGTTCCGATAAAAAGACATCACCGCAGATGCGTTCATCTTCGTGGTTTTTTTGCTGGCAGTTAACTTCAATATAAAAAGGTTGATTCATAAAATCATACAGGTTTTACTGAGCAACTAACGTTTTTTGTCGGATCGGTACGAGTTGATAATCGACTTAAGCATTTGTTCGGTTTCTGAGGCTCCCTCTCCCAATAAGAATCCAATATTCTGAACCATTTTCAGGTTTTTATCAATCACATCGGTTATACGGCTCATAACTTCTTCACGCTGTACTTCGGGTAAAAACATATCGCGGATTACTGCGCCGGCAACCTCACCCTTTTTTATAGGAAAGATGGAGATGTTTAGCAGTTGTTGTTCAATTACAATGTCGCGGTTTTCGATGCCGTCGTCGCTGTTAATGGCATACTGGAACAAGTTGGTGACATTGGGTGGTAAGAGCGATTTCAGATCGGCCCCTTTAAGCATGGGTATCACCTCATTAATGGTCTCGGCATCTTCGCCCAACAGGTTTATAAAGCGCTTGTTCGATTGTATTATTTTTAAATCCTTGTCGATGATTACAACACCTGAAGGGATTTTTTGCATCATAATATTGGTTGTGTTCGACATTTCTTTAACCGCTTCTTTTTCAATCAGGGCTTCCTTTTCAGAGTTTTCAAGTGCTTGTCGTGTTTTTTCCAGTTTTTCGTTGGTTACCTTCAGTGTTTTAATGTAATCCTGTTTGTTTTTAATGTTATAAGTAATACACATATCGGGCTTTGCCAATCCCTGACCTACAGCAATGGCAAACTCACGGCAGGTTTGATACCCGCAGGCTCCGCAGTCGATATAATCCGATTGTTGTGTTTTTCCTAGGGCTTTTAGTACTTTTTCTATGCGTTCTTCGTCGGGATCTTCCATACGCTGATCATTGATCTGGTAGGTTCGGCTCAAGTCGAGTTTTAAATAAGTATCCACCTCTTTTTTCCATTCTTCCTTATTACCTATATCGAGTCGCTTTTTGGTGTATTCAATGACCAGGGTACGGCGGTTGAATTTTTGTCCTCCGGGCGATGTGCCGGGTCCCATAATGCATCCTCCATCGCAATAAAAAAGGTCGAGATGTTTTTTCAGGGTTTGCAGGTTTTCAAATTCCTTGATGGCTTCAATAAAATTATACCTTCCTTCAGTGCTGATGAGTCGTCCGGTTAACAAATCCTCATTAATACCCACCGACTGGAACATGCCCCGGCTAATTGGGAAGAGCGAACCTTTGCCACCATGTGGGGGATCAAAGTCGCTGTATTCGACTGTATTTTCCGTGATACCATATTCTTTAAAAAGCTTACGCAGTTCAACAAAAGTCAGCACTTCATTTACTTTTCCGTCGTCGACAACCCGACGGGCTTCCATTTTAGCTGCTGTACACGGACCAATGTAAACCACTTTCCGGTCGGGGCCGTATTTTTTGTGAACCACTTTACTCATGGCAATCATTGGCGACACAATGGGGGCCAGGTTGGTAATGCTGTTGGGGTGAAATTTTTCGACATTGTAAATTACCGAGGGGCAATTGGTAGTTATGTAGTATTTTCCTTTAAAATCGGAAAACAAATCGCGGTATTTTAAAGCCACCAGGTCGGCGCCAAAAGCCACTTCACAAACTTTATCGAAGCCCAGGGCTTTAATCATTCCCACAAAATTTCTCCGGCTGCTGATGTCGGGGAATTCACCAGAGATACTTGGAGCAGCTATGGCAATTACTTTTTGGTCGGAAGCCAGTAAATTCTTTACACTTTGTATGGAGTCGTGGTAATACAAGGCATTGGGGGCACATACGGTAACACAATTGCCGCAGCCAATACACCTGTCGGCCATAACTTTGGCGTAATTGTCTTCAATTTTAATGGCTTTCGACGGACAAACCCTGATGCAGGCATAGCAGAGTTTACACTTTTCTTTTATGGTGCTTATTAATTCCATGTGCTTACCTTATAATTTTTCAAATTCCACTATTTTATTTACAGTATTCCAATTAATCGTCGAGTTCTTTGGCCAATATATCAATTACATTAAATGAATCCACTCTTTCATAAAACCGGTCGTTTACTTTAAGTATCGGACCGCTGTCGCAATTTCCAAAACAGTGTCCTCCATGAAAATAAACGCGGCCTTTCAGATTATGCTCGTTTAAATAAGATTCAATGGCCTGCACCGTTTTTTTATTGCCCCGTGCAAAACAGGAACTTCCCAAACAAATTATTATTTCAGTTTTTTCACCCATTACGTTCATTTTATTAAAATGGTATTCAAATTTAGCAATCTTTTTCATTTAAACAGGTGTTGAATAAGCTTGAATACCCCGTTTTTACATGACTTTAATCAGTTGGAAAAGGGTTGCTTTCTGATTTTTAAGCCTTGCTAAAAGTGATGCAGAAAAACCTGTTAAAAACCCGGGAGATTTATTAGATTTGTAGGCTGATTGGTTGTCGGGACATGCAAACAACAGAATAGGGTTCCATAAATCAATTTGTTGTTTTAAGCCCAAAACTATTTTGGTTTAAAAAAAAAAAAATTCAGGATGGAACAGCGTTTAGGTTCAATTTTAATACTTGTTGATGCCAAGGACGATGTGGCAAAGATGAATGCTATTATATCGGATTACAGTCAGTTGATAATTGGCCGGCAGGGAATCAGCATGCGCGATAAAAACAAAAGCATTATTTCGCTGGTTTTGGAAGGTACCACCGATGAATTGGGTGCTTTAAGCGGGAAACTGGGAAAACTGAAGGGTATTCGGGTAAAATCGATAGTGACAAAAAACAATTAGCATGTGGGGAACATTAATTAATGTAGGAGCGGTTATTATAGGAAGCATTATTGGTTTGATATTTCATGCCCGCATCCCTAAAAAATACATTAGTATCATATTTCAGGGTATCGGATTATTTACCTTATTTGTGGGCATTGCCATGGCTCTGAAAACTGAAAATTACCTGATTCTTGTTTTTAGTGTGGTACTTGGAGCCATTTGGGGCACCTGGTGGAATATTGAATTGCGGATTCAGCGTTTTTCTGATTGGACAAAAAGCAAAGTTAAGTCTGATAATCATAAGTTCTCTGAAGGATTGATAAGCGCCTTTTTATTATATTGCATGGGGTCGATGACCATTTTGGGAGCTTTTGAAGAAGGTTTGGGGAATCCACCCAATTTATTACTGGCAAAATCGTTGATGGATGGAATTTCGTCTATTGCTTTGGCAGCCGGATTAGGTGCCGGAGTTATGTTTTCGGTGATACCTTTGTTCATTTACCAGGGAGGATTAACTCTTTTTGCCCGTGTACTGAACGAGCAGATGAATGAACTTATGATAAACGAACTGTCGGCTGTTGGCGGATTGTTATTGGTTGGTATGGGATTAAACATACTTGAAATTACAAAAATAAAAGTGGTTAATATGCTACCAGCCTTGTTGGTAGTGATAGTTTTGGTTTACTTTTTTGGTCGGTAAAAAAAATATAGAATGAGCAATACCTTGTATTTAAGTTTTGGAGTTAAAACAGAAACTGGCATCGATAAGGAATTTAACACCGATGCTTTTGTTGAATTTGATATAGCCGAAGGTCATGTGTTTGCCGTTTGCGACGGTCATAACGGCGTTGAAGGGCGTGGAGCATTGGCTTCGAAAATGGTTGCCGAAAGCATCCGTAAATATTTTTTTAACCGCAGCTACAGCGATTTCGATAAGGCTATAACCAACGCTGTGGTTTATGCCAATTATACCCTTTATCAACAAACCTTAAAAGATGAAAAATACCAGGGAATCGGAAGTACACTGGCAATTCTTATTGTAAAAAACAACAAAGCCTGGTATGCTTATGCCGGCGATAGCCGGATTTACCTTTTACGCGAGGGCAAATTGCAATTGCTGACCCGCGATCATGTGGAAACTCCCGAATATCCAAACGATGCTGAAGTGACTATTTTATTGGGCCATCATAAAGACATTAAATTCGGGGTTTGTAAACAACCGTTGACTATTGAAACCAATGATTTATTTTTATTGTGTACCGATGGTGTTACCGATGTACTCGGAAAAGAAAGCCTGCTTGACGTTTTAAACGATGCAAATACAGCACCCGAACATAAAAGCCTGAAACTGGCTGAGAAATTACACGAAGCCGGAGCCAAAGATAATTACACCATACAGATCCTGGAATTTTCAGAAAAGGTTGTTGAATCAGAACCAACAATAGAGCCACTAAATAAGAAAAACCTGATGGGAATTGTCGCTATTGTAGTTTCACTTTTATTGGTTGTTGCTGCCTTTCTCTTTTTTCCGGATTTGAAAAACAAGACAACCAAAGGCCCAAAAACCGAAGTGGTGAAACTCTCTGAAGTGGAAAATCAGAAAAATGAAAGCGGCAAAAAGGCAGTTATGAAACCTGAGGAAAAATTGGTTGAACAAAAAAACAGTGAAAAGCAACCGCAACAAAAGGTGCAAACAAACAAACAAGCAACTCAGGCAATACAGGGTAAACCCTTATTTTATGAGCATGAAATAAAATATGGCGAAAACCTGTATCGGATAGCTATTCGCTATAATGTAACGCAAAAAGAACTGATAGCCATAAATGGTTCGGTAGCCGAAAAGCTGATAGCCGGAAAAAAGCTTAATATTCCGGTTACAGCCATTCATAAAGTGGCATCGGGCGAGAGCTTCAGTACCTTAAGCAATAAATACAATGTAAAAATATCGCTTATAGTTGCCGCCAATAAAATGGAGCCGCTGCAGGCGCTTCCGGTCGGAAAAATGGTAGTTATTCCTAAACGCTGACAACGATAAACGCATTAAAAACTGAACAATTTTAAATGAATACCCACCAACTACTGCTAAAGATGCTTCCGGGATTAATTCCCTTATTTATTTTTATAGTTATTGATGAACTTTGGGGAACCAAAGCCGGTTTAATTGCCGCTTTGGTGGTGGGTACGGTAGAAATTCTTTATTTTTTAATTAAAGAACGGCGTATCGATAAATTTGTTTTGTTCGATACCCTTTTGTTGTTGGCTATGGGAGGTGTTTCGCTGGCTCTTGAAAATGATGTTTTCTTTAAATTGAAGCCCGGAATTATTGGTTTGATAATCTGCGTGTTACTGGGTGTTTCGGTTTTTACTCCACAAAACATGTTACTCCAAATGTCGAAACGATACATGGGTGATTTGACTTTATCTGATGAGCAATACCAACAGATGAACCGGAGCATTAAAATACTGTTTTATATTTTTGTTTTTCATACGGCTTTGGTATTTTATGCGGCTTGGTTTTTATCGGACAAGGCCTGGTTTTTTATAAGCGGGGGCTTGTTTTATATAATAATAGGTGGCTATTTTTTGTATGAATTTTTAAAGCTAAAACTGAAAAAGCAGCAAATGGCCCATGAGGAATGGTTTCCATTGGTCGACGAAAGTGGAAAAGTAATTGGCAAAGCCAGTCGTTCCGCCTGTCATTCCAATCCCGATTTGCTTCATCCGGTGGTGCATTTGCATGTTTTCGATTCCCGGGGCAATTTGTATTTGCAAAAACGTCCGGCAAATAAAACCATTCAACCCGATAAATGGGACACATCGGTTGGAGGGCATTTGAAATTGGGCGAGACTGTAGAACAGGGACTAATGCGCGAGGCATCGGAAGAACTCGGGCTGGTCGATTTTGAGCCCCGTTTTTTGTTTTCTTACGTTTGGAAGTCAGCAGTGGAATCGGAGTTGGTTTTTACTTTTGCTACCCGTTATACCAAAGCAATTACAATTAATAAAGATGAGCTTGCCGATGGACGTTTTTGGAATTTTGAAGCCCTAAAGAAAAAAACGGGAACATCACTGTTCACACCCAATTTTGAGTATGAATTTGCCTTACTGGCAAAAAATAAAGGCCGCGCGGGCGGCCTGTATTCTTAGCTAATATAATTATTGCTTCTTATTTAATAAATATCCAGGTTTCAGCATTTGATTGCCGCATGGTTTTCCATTCACTTAAGGCATCGCGCCAGGTAAACAGGGTTTTGTAACTTACAATGTGGAAACCATTGCTACGCATTACAATTTCTGAAGCATAGCCTTCGTCAAGTAGTTTTTGCTGGTAACGCTCTGCGTTCGAGGCTACTTTAAAACTACCGGCAACTACGTAGTATTTTTTTACGTAAGCCTCTGCTACTGGTTCAACGGGTTCTTCAACCACTACCGGTTCTTCAATGGTGTCGGCAAGGGCAAGGGTGTCAACCGGTGCCGGAACTTCTACCACTGGGGTCTCTATCACTTCTTTTTTTCCAAAGAATTTGTCTTTTAAATCGAAGGCAAAAAACGACCATACGCCACCACCTACTATTATTATTACTAGTGCCAGTATAATAATCAGGTTGCGTGAATTGTTTGATGAGCTTGTCATAGGGATTTCTTGTTTAGTATTTGATATGGGTTTATTAATTGCCGTTTGAGAGGTTATGGGCCTTTCGGTAACGGGCGGAATTGATTTGGATTCAGGTTTTGAAACAGGTTTAACTGGTTCTGTGGGTTTTTCGGGTTCGGTTTTGGGTTTTTCCACTTCATTTTTTGCCGCAGAAGAGGTGTCTTTTTTTGGAGTTTCGCTTCCAGTTGTTTCTTTAGCAGGCGCTTCATCCAAAACAATGGTAGGTTTAACATCAGTTGGCGATGGTGCTGCCTTTTCAGCTGCACTGGTTTGAACTTTGGTTTCAAACTTTATGTTACCCAGATTATCTTTTACTAAAAAACCAACTTCTTTAATCTCATAGGCTTTTTTACCGGCAAAACTTTTCTCCACTTCCTGTATAAAGGCAGTAATCTTTTCGCCGGCTTCTGTTTTGCTGATTTTTTCAGCCTTTATTATCTGATTGATCAACAATCCGTCGTTAAACTTTAAAAAATCGTTAAACGATATTTGTTTTCCTTCTGGGGTGTCTTGTATCATAAAGGCACCAAAATCGGGAATAATAATACGGTTATTATTCTCGATAAGCTCTTTCAGGTATTTACTAATCATGCCTTACTGTTTTTTTTGTCAGGGTAAATTTACAATAAAATTTTATTATATAATTATTCGTAGCTTTATTCACTTAAGTTTTACTAAAATAGTTTCGTATGAGCCTAAAAAATATCAATATTTATTTTGCTGCTTCCATACGTGGAGGACGTGATTTCGCCCCGGAGTATCAAAAACTGATAACTGAGCTGAATAAATATGGAAAAGTATTAACCGAACACATTGCCAATAATACTTTGTTGGCTCAGGAAGCCCATTTAAGTGATGAACAGATTCACGATCGCGATTTACAATGGTTGCGTGAAAGCGATGTGGTGGTGGCCGAAGTAACACAGATTTCAATGGGGGTAGGCTACGAATTGGCCACAGCTCTTTTTCTGAATATACCGGTTCTGTGTTTATTTAACAATTCGCAAGGCCGGAAATTATCGGCTATGATAAAAGGACAAACAAAGTTTACGCATAAAAATTATGTTTCGCTTAACGAAGCATTTGCTGCCATTGAACATTTTTTTGCTGCGTATTTTTTGAAACAAAGCCAGAACAGTATTGTTAACAATAAGAACAACTAAAATAAATATCTATGACCAAATTATCCACAAAATACGCAGGACTGAATTTATCGAGTCCATTAATAGCAGCCAGTTCCGGTTTAACAGACACCGTTAAAAACATTGTAGAGCTTGAGAAAGCCGGTGTTGGAGCAATAGTATTAAAATCAATTTTTGAAGAAGAGATTTTAATGGAAATGGAGCAGGTAAAAAACGCAATGACCGGCCGTCCCTATGTTTTCCCCGAAACCTTTGATTATCTCGATGAGGAGCCTCATGAGGATTTAACCCGCAAATACCTGACACTGATTAAAGAAAGTAAAGCGGCTGTGGCTATTCCAATAATAGCAAGCATCAATTGTGTATCGAACCAAAAATGGGTTTATCTGGCGCAGGAAATTGAAAAAGCCGGTGCCGATGCCCTTGAATTAAACCTGTTTAGTTTGCCCAGTACCACTGAAGCTCCTGCCGGCGAAATTGAGGAAATGTATGTGGAATTGGTGGCTAAAGTAGTTAAAATGGTAAAAATTCCGGTAACCGTAAAAATAAGTCATTACTATACCGCCATGGGTCAGATGATTGAAAAATTTGCCGGAACGGGAATTAAAGGCATAGTGCTTTTTAACCGTTACTATGCGCCCGATATCGATATTAATCAGGAAAGTATTTCCGGCTCGTTTGTATTAAGCAGTTCTACTGATGTTTCACTTCCTTTACGCTGGATTGCCCTGAGCTCAGGAAAAGTTAAGGTAGATTTTGCCGCATCAACCGGTGTTCACGATGGCGAAAGTGCTGTTAAGCTTTTGTTGGCTGGTGCCTCGGCAGTTCAACTAGCTTCGGTTATTTATAAGCGGGGCTTAAATGTGATTGATGAATTGAATCATTTTATTTTAAACTGGATGAAAGGAAAAAAATACGATTCCATTGCCGATTTTCAGGGAAAAGTAAACTACAAGTCAACCAGCAATCCGGCTTCGTGGGAACGTACCCAGTTTATGCGCGAATTCCGGCATTTTGTTAACCAATAAGAATAAAAACACAAAATCCGCTTATACGGTTTGAAAGAACTTGAATAAAGCAAAAAATAAAAAGAGGGTGTCCTTGGTTTTTTGTGACATCCTCTTTTTATTTTTGCCACCAAGTGAAAAAAAGTATGGATACAAATCTGATTGAAGCTTATTATAAACTGCGCCAGGAGATTGATGCTGCAAGTGTAAAGCTGGAAAAGCATCACAAAAATCAAATAGCCTGTAAAAAAGGTTGCTCTTTGTGTTGTGAAAGTTTGCGCCTGTTTCCACTCGAACTGGCTGCCATAAGGCAGGAACTTGGTGAATACATACAGCAATTACCAAAAAAAAGATTCCGTTTAAATCCCAAAGCTTGCCGCTTTTTAGTTAACAACGTTTGTACTATTTATGCATCGCGCCCCATTATTTGCCGAACCCAGGGACTGCCGCTTCTATACGAAAACAAACAGGGAACCGGCTTTGAATTCTCAACCTGCCGTTTAAATTTTAACGAAGTGGCCATTGAATCCTTTAATCAGGACAATGCTCTTTTTATGTCGCCTTTTAACAGTCGGTTGTTTTTGCTGAATCAGCAATTTGTTAAGCAGATAAACAAGAAAAAAACAGACTCATTTTCACGCTTTAAATTAAATTCTTTAGGTTAAACGCCTGAGTAATTAAATCGATTTAGCATAATAAGCCGGCTTAAATTTGAATTTAAACAGAAAAGCATCTATTTTCGGCACGCAATTGAAAACACAAACTATGCATTCCTTAATAGCACCATCCGATAATTTGTTATTATTCTTTATTGTTGTAGGCGCTGCAGCTTTTGGTATTTATTCTGAACACAAAAAGTGGTTCGGAAAACTATCAGGAATTTTGGTTACCATGATTTCGATGTCCATTTTATCGATGGTGGGACTGGTTCCGGTGGCATCGAATAACGAAGTTGATGTTCCGGTTTACAACCTGGTTTTCGATTATTTTATTCCTTTGGCCATTCCTTTATTGCTTTTTAGTTCGAACCTGAAAAAAATTATTAAAGAGAGCGGAAAGTTGTTGGTTGCTTATATTTTGGGTGCAGTGGGCGTGGTGTTGGGCAGTTTTCTGGCTATTTCCTTTATCAATCTGGGACCCGATTCGGGAAACACGGCCGGAGTAATTGTGGCTACCTTAATTGGCGGAAGTGTAAACTTTATTGCTGCAGGCGAGATTCTGAATTTCAGTACCAATCCCTTGTTCTCGGCAACTATTGCGGTCGATAATTTTGTATCGAATATGTACACCCTTTTGCTGTTTTTGATTCCCTCGTTGGCATTTCTATCTCGATTTTTTGTTAAGACAAAAAATGCAGCACCCGATGCGGAGCTGGAACAAGCCGCTACCGGCCACGGAATAACCATTGAACGAATTGCGCTTAGTTTATTTGTTGCTGCCTTAATTGCAGGACTGGGTAATTTTGTGGCACCCTGGTTACAAAAACTGTTTCATACCTCGCTGAATCTGGAAATTTTACTTATCACTGTATTTGCTGTGGCTGCCGCCAACTTATTTCCCAAACGACTTAAGTTTCTCGAAAACACCGCCTATTCCATTGGTTTATGGATGATGTTTGTGTTTTTAGCAGTTATTGGAGCAGCTACCAACCTTAGCGATATTGTTCATATTGGCCCGGCAGTGCTGGCTTTTTATGCCGTAATTCTTATTTTTCATCTGGTATTTATGCTGGCTGTGGCCAAATTATTTAAACTCGACGTTTACGAAGTGGTCATTTCTTCAGCGGCTAATGTTATGGGGCCATCGGTTGCAGCACCAATGGCTGCTTCAATGGGACAGAAGAAACTGGTTACCCCCGGAGTTTTGGTGGGCATTTTAGGTTACATCATTGGTACCTTTATCGGAGTTTCTATTGCCCTGCTTTTATCGTAAAGGTTTTATCTGTATCTTTAATCGGCTAAAAAAGTATTCCTTATGAGAGTTTTATTGGTTGAAGACGAAACAGATTTGGCGCAGTCCATACTCGATTATTTGAAAAATACGCAGAAGTTTAATTGCGATGTAGCTTACAATCTTGAGAAAGCTACCGAATTGTGTGTGTTGTACGAGTACGATTGCTTAATTATTGATATTGGTTTACCCGACGGAAATGGTTTGGATCTGATAAAAAGTTCAAAAGCCAATCACAGTAAAACCGGAATAATCATTATATCAGCCCGCGATGCAATTGAAGACCGCATAAAAGGACTAAACCTGGGAGCCGACGACTACCTGGTAAAACCCTTTCATTTATCGGAACTTAACGCCCGGATTTATTCGCTGGTGCGCCGTTTACGTTTCGATGGAAACAGTGTTTTTGTGGTGAATGAAATATCAATCGATCCGCAAAGTCGCGAAGTAAAAATAAACGGAAAAGCTATTGAACTAACCAAAAGCGAATACGATATTCTCTATTATTTTATGTCGAACAAAAACCAGGTTATATCCAAAACATCGCTGGCCGAGAGCCTGGTTGGCGAATATGTTGATATATTAAACTCCCTCGATTTTGTGTATCTGCACATTAAAAACCTGCGAAAAAAACTAACTGCTGCAGGTTGCACCGATTACATAAAAACCGTTTATGGCGTGGGCTACAAATTTCAGGTAGAATGAAACATCCATGATAAATAAGTTTAACCCATACGCGCATGATAAATTTTATGGATGTTCCATCTGACAAATGAAAAACAAATTATAAACAGATGAAACTTCTTTCAAAAACTTCCTTGCTTTTTATCACCATTAGTATCCTGATTTTCATGTTTGGGAATATTTTTATTTTCACACTTTCGAAAAAGATGATAAGCAATCATGTGGATACGGAACTGGTTTACCAGATGCACCGCGTAATTAAAGTTATTAACGAGCAAAAGGTACAGAATCATCCAATTTGGTTTACCGACGAGGTGGAAATTAAAACGGTAAGCAAATCAATAAATCATAATCCGGTTTTTACCGATACGGTGTTGTATAATAACATTCAGAAAAAATTTGTACCCCACCGTTCGCTGCGCTTTATTTACCCTTTGCCCACACAAAACCTGTCGGTTTCCATTTATAAGTCACTAATGTCGTCCGATAAGCTTATTGAGCGCATAACCATTTCTACCATTATAATGGTGGTTATTTTTATCAGCATGATTTTTATAATGAACCGCTTTGTGTTTGAACGGGTGTGGTCCGATTTTTTTAGGAACCTTAAGAAACTGGAGCATTACGATGTAAAAAGTCATGAAAAACTGGAACTCGATCCCTCTGAAATTGAAGAGTTCAATACACTAAATAAGGTGCACATGCGTATGGTGGAGCGCATTCAGGATGATTTTATAAGTTTAAAGGAACTTACAGCCAACACTTCGCACGAAATTCAAACGCCTCTGGCCATTATTAAAAGCAAAGCCGAACTTTTGCTACAGGCCCAAAACCTCGACGAAAATCAGCTGCAATCCATTGGTGTTATTCTAAATACCACCGAGCGCCTTTCAAAGTTAAGCCAGTCGCTGTTGTTGATTTCTAAAATTGAAAACAACCAGTTTGGCGCTTCGCAGGCAATAAATATTAAAGAGATTTTGGAAAAATTCATCAACAATTATCAAATACTTTTTGAAGGCGGTAGTTTTGAGTTAAAGGTTGAATTGGCTGATTTGAAAGTAAAAATGAATCCGGTGTTGCTCGATGTATTGGTTTCAAACCTTTTAAAAAATGCCGTTACCCATGGCACCGAAGCCGGGCAAATTCAGATTTTGGTCAAAGAAAAGGAATTGCACGTGGGTAACTCGGGTGAACCGCTGAAAATAAACTCCGACGATTTGTTTAAACGCTTCGTAAAAGAAAGCACCAATAAAAACAGCAGTGGTCTGGGGCTCGAAATTATTCGCAAAATAGGTGATTTTTATGGTTTTAACGTAAGGTACAATTATCATAATCAGTTGCATTGGTTTATTGTCGACTTTTCAAACATTTCCTTAAACATATAGCCACAACTTAGAATCGCTTCAAATAACAGATTTTCTACAAAATTGCGGTCTACTTTCGCCAGATAAAACTGTATTTAGCTATGATTGGAGTTCTTGGGATCAATTATGAATCGTCTCCTATTGAGATTCGGGAGAAATTTTCATTTAACGAACAAAGAATCATCGATTTTTACCGAATGCTTTCCCATAAGGAAGGATTTGCAGGGATTGTGATACTTTCGACCTGCAACCGGTCCGAATTTTATTTTCAGATGGAAGATTGCTGTGAAACCGCAGCATTTAGTTATATGCTCCGTAGTTTAAAATCGTTTTGTGCGGTTGAGGAGAATATTCGCGACTATTTTTACTTTAAAGCCAACGACGACGCTTTTAAACACCTGTTTTATGTGGTTTCCGGCGCTAATTCAATGATTCTGGGCGAGGACCAGATTGTACGCCAGGTAAAAGAAGCCTTACGCATAAGTGCGGATAATAACCTGGCCGGAACCGAGTTAACGCGCTTGTTTACCAAATCGTTCGAGGCCAATAAGCGCATCCGCACACAAACCAAGATAAACCAGGGAGCTTTTTCGGTTTCCTATGCCGGAGTCGAAAAGTGCCTGAGCATCTTTCCACAAATTGAACAAACCCGTATTTTTCTAATTGGTGCTGGCGAAACAGGAACATTAACTTTAAAAAGTCTGTTGAAAAAAGGCTGTTCCAATATTGTAATTACCAACCGTACCCCCGAAAAAGCACAACATTTGGCCAATAAGTATAAAATACAGGCCATTCCTTTTGTTTCGCTCGAGGCTCAATTGGAGTACAGCGACATTATTATTGTTTCCACTGGATCGCAATTGCCGTTAATAACCCAGCAAATGGTTGAAGCCGTTAGCAAAAGCCGTAACAACAGAAAACAATTGTTTATCGATCTTTCAGTGCCGCGTAATGTGGAATCCGGAGTTTCATCGGTTCAAAATACCATTGTTTACGATGTCGACGATTTACAGGAAGTAGTAAAAGCCAATCAGGAAAAACGCCGGAAATTAATCGGAAAAATTGATTCGATTATTGCCGAGTACCTCGATGAATTTAACGACTGGCTTACTTCGCGAAATCTGGGTGTGGTTATTGCAAACATAAAAACCAACTTCAATACGGTTAACCAAAGTGAACTCGAAGGGTTTAAGCGCATCAATAAAGCCACCGAAAACGATTTACTCGATAATTACGGAACCCATATCACCGAAAAATACACTCGCCTCCTGATTAAGAACTTAAAAGAGGTAACCAACAACGGTCGCAAAATGGAATACATAAAAATGCTAAATCAATTGTTCGATTTGAATTAAGCACCTTGTTTGTTTCTGTTTCCGAATTTATTATTTAAAACTTATACAATGAACATACAACCAATACGTATTGGTACCCGTGGTAGTCAATTGGCATTATACCAAGCCGAAAAAGTTAAAGCAACCCTTCAGCAACAAGCTCCCGAAATTCCTGTAGAATTGGTAATAATCCATTCCAAAGGAGACAAGATTTTGGATGTAGCCTTATCAAAAATTGGCGATAAAGGACTTTTTACCAAAGAACTTGAAGAAGCCCTTTACCGCAACGAAATTGACATGGCCGTTCATAGCTTAAAAGACTTGCCAACCACCTTACCCGAGGGCTTAAAACTGGGCGGTGTTTTGGAACGGGGCGAAGTACGCGATGCTTTGGTTAGCGTGCAAGGTATTACCATGAAAACCCTTTCAAAGGAGCACACCATTGCCACCTCGAGCCTGCGCAGGAAAGCTCAATTATTAAAAATAAATCCCGAATTACAAATTGTCGATATTCGTGGAAACGTGAATACGCGACTACGTAAGATGGAAGAAGGACATTGCGATGTGATGTTTATGGCAGCTGTGGGTTTGCAGCGTCTGGGACTGGACAAATACATTTCAGAGGTAATTGAACCCAACACTATTATTCCGGCGGTATCGCAGGGAGCCATTGCCATGGAAACACGCCAGAACGATGCCCGCGTCGATGCAGTGGTACAAGCCATCAATCACAAGCCAACTTTTATTACCATTACGGCCGAACGTATTTTTCTGAAAAAACTCGAAGGCGGTTGCCAGATACCCATTGGCTGCTATTCAAAGGTTGAAGGCGATTCCTTTACCATGACCGGATTTATGGCTTATATTGATGGCACCAATTACATGGAAGAAACCCTTAGCGGAAAAGTGTCGGAAAGTGAAACAATTGCCAACCAATTGGCCGAATATTTTATTGCCAGAGGTTCCGGCCAGTTATTGGAGCGCATCCGAAACGCAAACCAGGAGTAAAATGTCGGGTTTGCACGGAAAAACATTTATTGCTACCTGTGCCGAAGACAAAACACAGGTTCTGAAAAGGCTGTTAGAGCCTAAAGGAGCCCGGGTGCTTTCTTTTCCGCTCATACATATTGTGCCCGCTGCCAATAAGCTTTCTGAAATCCGTAAAGAGTTAGGTAAACTGTATTCTTTCCAATGGATTATATTTACCAGTACCAACGGGGTAGCCAATTTCTTCTATTGGTTAAACGAATTACACCTGTCATTTCAGGCATCAGATTATAAGTTCGCTGTTATTGGCAAAGCAACCGGTGAGGCGCTTGTTCAGCAGGGAATTCAACCGAATTTTACATCTGAATCGACCGATTCTGTTGAGTTTGCCACTCAATTACAGCAGATTCTGGGGAATGAAAGTCAAAACATACTTGTTCCCACAGGAAATCTGGCATCGAATAATCTTGAGAAAGTGCTGGGGAAACAGCATCAAATGAATTATCTGGTGGTTTATAAAACAGAAACCTCTGCTGCTATCGACAAAGCCATAAGCGCACAAATTGAAGCAGCAGCCTACGATTTGATTTTCTTTTTAAGTCCGTCGGCAGTGAATGCTTTTGTAAGTATTTTTCAGCCAAAAATAGCGGTAAGCACCATTCAAAGTGTCGCTATTGGTAAAGTAACCCGAAAAGCTATGGAGCAGGAAGGAATCGAACCAAAATTTGTACCTTCGCTACCCAATCTGGAACTTATGGTTGAAGAACTGGAACATTATTATAAAAATAATAGTTAACACAACGAATAAAAACATATAGTTATGACTTATCCAATTACCCGTTTAAGAAGGCTTCGTAGAAACGAAACTATACGTGCCATGGTAGAAGAAACCATTTTGCGTCCTGCCGATTTAATCATGCCATTATTTGTTTGTCCGGGCACCAAAGTTAAAAACCCCATCAAATCGATGCCGGGAAATTACCAACTATCGGTCGATTTACTGGTCGAAAACTGTAAAGAGCTTTACGGAAAAGGAGTAAAATCAATTTTGTTATTTGGTATTCCCGAATCGAAAGACGATACCGGAATGGTGGCCACGCACGACGACGCCATTGTACAACGCGCGGTAATTGCCATTAAAAAAGTATTGCCTGATATGTACATAATTGCCGACATTTGCAATTGTGAATACACCACACATGGGCATTGTGGAACCATTGTTGATGGCGATGTACACAACGATTTAACCCTGGATACCTTGTCGAAACAGGCCATTTCATTTGCCCGTGTGGGAACCGATATGGTTGCTCCCAGCGACATGATGGATGGCCGGGTGGGTCACATGCGTGCTGCACTCGATGCAGACGGATATTACAACACACCCATAATGGCATATTCTGCCAAATACGCATCGGCTTTTTACGGTCCTTTCCGCGATGCCGCCGAGAGCACTCCAAAATTTGGTAACCGGGCCACTTATCAGATGAACCCTTCAAACTCCGACGAAGCATTACGCGAAGTAGAACTTGATATTGCCGAGGGTGCCGATATTGTAATGGTAAAACCCGCCCTGAGTTACCTCGACGTAATCCGTCGGGTTAAAGACAATTACAACATGCCGCTGGCTGCTTATAATGTGAGTGGTGAATTTTCAATGGTAAAAGCTGCTGCAGCCAACGGTTGGATTGATGAAGAACGTATTGTTCGCGAAATTCTTACTTCCATTAAACGAGCCGGTGCCGATTTAATTATTTCCTATCATACGCAGGACATTATCCATAAATTATAAAAAAAAAGTTCCTATGCAATTCAATAAATCAATTACCGCTTTCGAATCAGCCAATGCTTTTATTCCGGGGGGAGTTAACTCACCGGTGCGTGCTTTCAAGAGTGTGAAAATGAATCCCGTTTATATCAGCCATGGAAAAGGGTCTAAAATATACGACATCGATGGCAATGAATACATTGATTTCGTTTCATCCTGGGGTCCACTAATTTTAGGACACGCTTTCCCAAAAGTGGTTGAGGCCGTTAAAGATGCAGCCGAACGTGGGACCAGCTATGGTGCACCCACTTTAATTGAAACACAGGTTGCTGAGTTGATAACCCAAATGGTTCCTTCCATCGACATTGTTCGAATGGTAAATTCCGGAACTGAAGCTACCATGAGTGCATTACGTCTGGCCAGGGGTTATACCAAGCGCGAAATGATAATTAAATTCGAAGGTAATTATCACGGACATGCCGATAGCTTTTTGATTAAAGCCGGTTCGGGAGCCATCACGCTCGGATTGCCCGACAGCCCCGGAGTTACCAAAGGAACAGCCAAAGATACCTTACTGGCTAAATACAACAATTTGGAATCGGTTGAGACACTGTTTAAACAGTATCCCGACCAAATTGCTGCACTTATTGTAGAACCTGTGGCCGGAAATATGGGCGTGGTAATTCCCGATAAAGGCTTCTTGCAAGGTTTGCGCGACTTATGCACCCAATTCGGTGCTTTACTTATTTTCGATGAAGTAATTACTGGTTTCCGCCTGGCCAAAGGCGGTGCACAGGAATATTACAACGTAAAGCCCGATTTAACCACATTGGGAAAAATTATTGGTGGAGGATTACCTGTTGGAGCTTACGGAGGAAGCAAAGAAATTATGGAAAATCTGGCACCCAAAGGTTCGGTTTATCAGGCCGGAACCCTTTCGGGAAATCCTTTGGCCATGCATGCTGGCTATGCCATGCTTAATGAATTGAATTCAAACCCCGATATTTATTCCGAGCTGGAGCGCAAAGCCAAAATGCTGGCCGATGGTTTGGAAAAAAACCTAAAGGAAGCCAACATTCCGGGAGTAATTAACCGAGTGGGTTCTATGATGACTCTTTTCTTTACTAACGAGAACAAAGTCGATTCGTATGAAACTGCTATGAAATCGGATGCCGATCGCTATGCCAGGTATTTTCGTCTGGCTTTGGAAAGTGGAATTTATCTGGCTCCATCGCAATACGAATGTGCTTTTGTGTCGTATGCTCAAAGCGACAACGAGATAAAATATACAGTTGAGGCCAACTTAAAAGCCTTGAAACAACTATAAAATAGGGAACATGAATTCAATTTTCTTAGATACTTTAAACGGAAAAGCTCACAGTCGTCCACCTGTTTGGTTTATGCGCCAGGCAGGTAGGGTGTTGCCCTCTTACAATGCCTTAAAAGACAAACATACTTTTTGGGAACTGATGCGCGATCCGCAACTGGCAGCCGATGTAACCCTTTTACCGATTCACGATTTGGGTGTGGATGCCGCCATTTTATTTTCCGATATTTTGGTTATTCCTTATGCCATGGGCATGGGGCTCGATTTTACTGAGACAGGACCGGTTTTTGACCGACCTTTAAAAGATGTTGCCCCCGATGCCGTTAAATTGAATCCCGATGCCGGCAAACTCAATTATATTTACGAGGCCATTGATGCCATTATAGCCAAACGTCCGGAAAACACCCCGCTGATTGGTTTTTGTGGCGGACCTTTAACTGTGTTGTGTTACATGATTCAGGGTTTGGGAACCAACCACTCATTTCCCGATGCCATCAATTATTTTTACAAGCATAAAAACCAAACAAAAAAACTGATCGACGCGGTAACCGATCTTTCCGTTGAATACCTGCTTAAGCAGGTGGAACATAAAATTGATGCTTTTCAGTTGTTCGAAACCCATGCCGGATTAATTCCGGTGGAATTGTACAATGAGCTTTTTATGCCCGCAGTAAAAAAAATGGCCGCAGTAGCCAAAGCAAAAAACACCCCGTTCATCTTTTTCCCCAAAGGATTAAGTACCGGTTTGCGCTATGTTACTCCCGAACATGCCGATTTTGTGGGCATCGACTGGCAAATTGAGATTACCGAAGCCCGTCGTTTGGTACATCCTGAGATTGGCTTACAGGGAAATCTCGATCCCAGGCTCCTTTATGCCAATCAGGCTACTATTCAGAAAACCCTGGAAACTTACATCGATTTTGGATCAAAAAACCACAACTGGATTTTTAATCTGGGACACGGTTTTATGCCGGGAATTCCATACGAAAATGCTCAATTCCTGACTAACTGGGTTAAAAACGCAAATTGGAAAAGAGGTTAACATGTTAAAAGATTTATTGGTAAAATACAACCGCCCCGGACCTCGTTACACGAGTTATCCACCGGCTAACTTTTTTACAGCAGATTTTAGTGCTGAAGAATACAAACAGGCACTTATTAATTCAAATACCGAAAAGCCGGAAAGCATTTCTCTTTATTTTCATGTGCCTTTCTGCCCGCAAATATGCCACTTTTGTGGATGCAACACCGATGAAATGCTTAAGATGAGCGTGGTGGAGTTGTATTTTAAGGCCCTGTTAAAAGAGATGGATCAGGTGGGCGCTCTTTTAGACAAAGACCGGAAAGTAACTCAAATACATTGGGGCGGAGGAACGCCCAACTCAGTAGCCATACGTTTTATTGAACAGGTGATGGCTAAGGTAAATGAATTGTTTACCGTGACATCTAATGCCGAGATTGCCATGGAATGCAGTCCGGCTTACCTTTCAAAAAACTACTTGCAAAAACTCCGTTCGCTGGGTTTTAATCGCATCAGTATTGGTGTACAGGATTTCAGGGAAGATGTACTTTTAGCAGTTAACCGTGCTCTTCCAAAATATCCCATCGAAGAAATTGTAGCCGATATACGCGAACTGGGTTTCGAAGGTGTAAATATGGACTTAATCTACGGTTTGCCCCTACAAACTCCTGAAAGTTTTCGTGAAACAGTTAAGCAGGCCATTAAAATTCGTCCCGATCGCCTGGTAACCTTTTCCTATGCGCATGTGCCCTGGGTAAAGGCTGCACAAAAAATGCTCGAGGAATATGGATTGCCAGGACCTGACGAAAAACTGGCCATGTTACTCAATGGCTACCATGAGATGCTGGCCGGTGGTTATGTTTCCATTGGAATGGATCATTATGCGCTGCCAACTGATAGCATGGCTGTGGCCAAAAAACAAAACAAACTGCACCGGAATTTTCAGGGCTATTGTACCCAGGAAACCACCGGGCAGGTTTATGCATTTGGTGCTTCAAGTATTTCGCAACTGCATGGGGCTTATGCCCAGAATGCAAAAACAACAGCTCAATACATTAAACTGATTAACGAAACGGGTTATGCTGTAGAGCGGGGATATGCGCTGAACAACAACGAAAAAGTAATTCGCCAGACCATCAACGAGATTATGTGTAATGGCCTGCTGAATTTTGAGTCGTTGGCTGCATCAACAGGTGTTTCGGTTGACGAAGTGAAAGAAATTTGTAATTTTAACGAGCAAAAACTTTCTGAGTTTATCGACGATAAGTTGTTAACCATTAACAATAAGTCTATTCAGGTTTCTGAAGACGGAATGATGGTGGTCCGAAACATTGCCATGGCTTTTGACCCAAACTTATCTGAAAATTTAAACATGTATTCAAAAACTATCTAAAAAAATGGAAACACAAGTTGATGTAATTGTCTTGGGAGCCGGTTTAACCGGGTTATCCACCGCGTACCACTTGAACCAGGCCAGTGTAAAATTTGCTGTACTCGATTGTAAAGCCGATGTTGGGGGAGTAATTGCTACCTCGTCGAAAAATGGTTTTGTGTTTGAGCTGGGTCCCAATACCGGAGTGGTAGGTTCGCCCGAAATTGCCGAATTACTCGAAGCATTGCATCCCGATTGTGAAGTTGAATACGGCAACGACAAAGTGTCGAAACGTTTTATTCTTTATAAAGGAAAATGGCAGGCTTTGCCCGGAGGTTTGTGGGGCGGAATCACCACGCCTTTGTTTACCTGGAAAGATAAATTCCGCATCTTGGGTGAACCTTTTCGAAAGAAAGGAACCAATCCGGAAGAAACACTGGCTGATTTGGTGAAACGCCGTATGGGCAACAGTTTTTTGGATTATGCTATCGACCCTTTTATTTTAGGGGTTTATGCGGGCGATCCCGCCTACCTGATTCCGAAATATGCACTCCCCAAATTATACAATCTGGAACAGAACTACGGAAGTTTTATTAAAGGCGCTATTAAAAAAGCCAAAATTCCAAAAACCGATCGCGAGAAAAAAGCTACCGGTAAAATATTCACCGTAAAAGGTGGGCTGGGTGCTTTAACCAAGACCCTTTATTCGAAGATAGGTGCCGATAAATTTTTACTGGGGGTTTCCGGAATTCACGTTAAACCTGTGGAAACCGGATTTGAAGTGAGCCTGACCAATAAGGATGGTGATACAGTAACATTAAACGCCAAAAAAGTAATTTCTACCCTGCCGGCATTTGAATTACCCAAGATTCTGGGTTTTGTCGATGAACACTTGTTGAACCAGGTGAGCCAGGTGTTTCATCCCCAGGTGGTCGAAATTGCTGTGGGTTTTAATCAGTGGAAGGGTGTTCCCATCGATGGTTTTGGCGGTTTGATTCCCTTTAAAGAAAAACGCGAAATAATGGGCGTAATGTACATGTCGTCATTATTTGAAAACCGTGCCCCTGAAGGCGGTGCATTGATTACCGTTTTTGTGGGAGGTGCACGCAGGCAGGATTTACCGCAACGGTCCGATGAGGAATTAAAAGCCCTTGTTGCCAAAGAGTTTAAGGAACTGATGGGCGTTCCTGATTTTAAACCCGATTTGTTCGAAATAATACGTCACAAACACGCCATTCCCCAATACGGCAAAGAAAGTAAAGCACGTTTTGAAGCAGTTGAAAAAATACAGACTCAGTTTCCCGGACTACTAATTGGTGGAAATCTGCGAAACGGTATTGGCATGTCCGACAGGGTTAAACAGGGTACCGAATTGGCCCATGAAATAATTGCGGTTTTAAAATAGTTTAAATCACCCGGCAAATATGCACCAGGGCACTAAACAAATGAACTTTTGAATTGTCAATACACCCAAACAACTATACAATTCAATGGATCGATTTCACCGTATTGCCGATGCATTTGCTCAGGTTCAAAAGCAGGCCTGCCTTTTGCTTGAAACTATCGATGGTGCTGCTTTTTTCTCAAACGATGCCTGGCAAAAAGAAATAGGAACGGGCATTACCCGTGTAATTGCGCATGGCTCCAAAATTGAAAAGGGAGCCATTAATTTTTCGAAAGTCAGCGGGCCGGTTACACCATCGATGGAAGCTACTACCGGTATTTCTGAAGGAACATTTTCGGCCACCGGGGTTTCCTCCATATTTCATCCAAAAAATCCCTTGGCACCAATAATTCATATGAATATCCGTTACTTTGAACTGAGTAACGGAAAAGCCTGGTTTGGCGGCGGCATCGACTTAACCCCGCATTATATTGATTTGGACGAAGTGCGTAATTTTCACCAGGAACTGAAACGGGTTTGCGATACCTTTGATGCATCGTGGTATCCCGATTTTAAACAACAGGCCGACAACTATTTTTTTATTCAGCACCGCAACGAGTCGCGCGGAGTTGGTGGTATTTTTTACGACCACCTGATGGCCGATGAACGATCGTGGGAAAAATTGTTCGATTTTTCTGTTGACCTGGGAACTTTATACCCTGAGCTGTATGCCGGCATCTTAATAAAAAAAGGCAATTTGCCTTATTCTCCCGGTCAGTTGCTTTGGCAAAAACACCGCCGTTCGCGCTATGTGGAATTTAATTTGATGTACGACCGGGGAACGCAATTTGGCCTGCAATCGAACGGAAATGTGGAATCGATATTGGTTAGCATGCCTCCCGATGCGCAGTGGAGCTATAATTATTCGCCCGAACCGGGAAGTGAGGAAGAAAAGACTATGAATTTCCTTAAAAAAGGAATAAATTGGCTCGAAATATAAAACCTTTGTCATGCAGCATTTTTACAATTTTTTCATCGATTTTCACATTGTTTTCAGCATTTTGTTTTTGCTGATTGCCCTTTTTATTACCGTATATTCCTTATTGGGCTGGATACAGCATAAGGCCTA
This sequence comes from Bacteroidetes bacterium HGW-Bacteroidetes-4, assembly GCA_002840905.1. GTDB lineage: Bacteria > Bacteroidota > Bacteroidia > Bacteroidales > SZUA-534 > GWE2-40-63. The sequence continues at coordinate 37,709 of PHDD01000032.1, forward strand.
CGGTAAGTTTGCCGACCGGCTGCGCTCGGTATTTTTGTTTTTTCTTTACAGCGATTTGGTGCTGGGAATTATTTTATATTTTTTTCTGCAAAAACCCGAAGAGTTGATAACTGCTCAGGAGGCCATGAAGTTTTCAACGCTCCGCTTTTGGGCCATCCAGCATTTTTCGAACATGATATTTGTTGTGGGGCTGAGTGTTATTGGCAGTATGTTTGTTAAACGAACGGCAAGTACCATTAAAAAATACAAGTATTCGTTTTTATATTTTGGTATTTCTACATTAATCATCATTGTTTCGGTGGGATTCTTCGCTTTACGTAAATAATCGTATTATATGAAAAAAAAAAAAACAGCGGTATTGTTACTGAATATCGGTTCGCCCGACAGTTATAAAGTTAGTGATGTGCGTCGGTACCTTCACCAGTTTTTATTCGACGGACGGGTAATTGAACTGCCGGCCTTTTTCAGGTTTTTGTTGGTGTACGGAATTATTGTGCCCTTTCGCGTGTTTGCCTCGGCAAAAAAATACAAAGAAATATGGACTTCCGAAGGTTCCCCGCTAATGGTTTATAGCGAGCAATTCAAACAAAAACTGGCTGGGGTTTTGGAACAAAAAGCCGATGTTTTTTTGGCCATGCGCTATGGGAATCCATCCATTCGCCTGGTGCTGGAACAGATGAAGAAAAACAATTATACCGAATTGATTATATGCCCCATGTATCCGCAGAATGCTTCGTCAACCACCGGTTCGTCGGTGCAGAAAGTTTTTTCAATAGTTAAGAACTGGGTAAATATTCCCGCGATAAAAGTGGTCGATACTTTTTGGGATCATCCCATGTACCTGCAATCGATGATTGAGAATGCCCGGCAGTACCAGCCCGAAACTTACGACCATGTAATTATCAGTTTCCATGGGTTGCCATTAAAGCAGGTTTACCGATCGCATCCCGGAAAAACCTGTGCCGATTTAAACTGTGTAGCCGAAATAAACGACGATAATTACTATTGTTACCAAAGCGCTTGTTACCTTACAGCCGAAGCCATTGCACAAGGTCTGAATCTTACTACCGATAATTATACCATTGCGTTTCAGAGCCGCTTGTCGAAAAACTGGCTCGAACCTTTTACCGACGATGTATTGGAAGCTTTAGTTAAGCAGGATAAGAAAAAAGTTATGGTGATTTGTCCCTCATTTGTTGCCGATTGTTTGGAGACCATTCACGAGATTGAAATTGAATACGGAGAAATTTTCAAAAAAAATGGCGGAGAAAAACTTTTTTTAGTTCCGGCGTTAAACAGCAACGATGCTTGGGTTGAGCGTTTTTCGAACCTGATTTTTGAATAAAATAATTATTGTTTTATCAATTCCACAAATTTTCTACAAAATTGAGCTTTACTTTTACAACGTATTTCTGAGATAGATGAAATACAACAGCAATGTAACTAATTACGATACTGTACATATTTTACCGGAGAAAGCCTTGATTTATCCTAAACTTCAGCAGCTTTCTCCGTTTTTTTATGCCTTTTTTTCCTAAAGATTATTCTGGTTGTTCAGTGTTAAACTTTAAACTCTAGGAAGCAAGAATTATGATGCAAGACCTAAAAATGACTTAATTTTTCATTATTCGTTTTTCACTATTCACTATTCACTATTCACTATTCACTATTCACTATTCACTATTCACTATTCACTATTCACTATTCACTATTGCAACATTTAACATACAATACAACCAACGTATCATACAAAAAAATCCTCATGAATAAGCTATTATCCTTTCTACTGTTAGTGCTTGTGGTTGCCCTGTTCTCATGCAAGCAAAAAACCAAAACCGAAACAATTAACTACACCGAAGCGCAGGCAAAGGTAGTAAGTCTGGTTACCAACGGTGAGATTCAACAAAGCGATGCCATCAGTATTCAGTTTGTTGATGCCCAAATCGAAAAATCGCAGGTAAACACCGAAGCCGATAAGGCCCTGTTTAAGTTTTCGCCTTCCATAAAAGGAAAAGCCGTATGGAAAGCTACCAATCGCCTCGATTACGTGCCCGACGAACCACTGCCTTTCAGAAAAACCTTCGAGGGCGAGTTTTATCTCGACAAGCTAAACCCGGCTTATGCCGATAAAAAAATAGAACCCTTAAAGTTTCGCTTTAGCATTATAGGAACAGAGGTTGTGCAGTTCACCGGCGATTTGGTTTTAAAGAACCGAAACAATCCCAAACTATTACGATACTCCGGAAAAATAAGCTTTAACCAGTCGGTGGAACCTGCCGTACTCGAAAAAGCCCTGGAACTGAAACTCGGAAACAAGAAGATTGATATGGAACTAACCCCCGAATCGGGAAACCGGGTATTCCATTTTGTATCGGCCGATATGGAGCGCGAGGGAAGTGCCAAAACCGGACAACTTAGCATCAATAAAAATAAATTGGGACTTACCGACGATTTTATAAAAACGTTTGACATTACCCCACTCGAATTAATGAAAGTGGTAACTATCGAAAAAGAAGAGAACGACAAAAACCCAAAAATACGCATTCACTTTTCCGATGAGTTCGATCCCGAACAAAGCCTGAATGGTTTAATTAAAACCCATCCGCTAACCGAATTAAAGATTTCAAAAATAGGTAGTTCGCTTATTATCGACGGAGGTTTTACCTTTGGTACAAGCTATGAGCTCACTGTATCAAAAGGCATCCGGAGCCGGTGGGGAACCGAAACCGATAAAGAGTTTTCGAAAACCATAACTTTTAACGACATTCAACCCCAACTGGAGTTTGCTTCTGATGGGGTTTTTCTACCCGATGGAAATCAGTTTAAATTGCAATTTTACACCACCAACCTCAAGCGGGTGCATATCGAGGTAAAAAAGGTTTACGATAACAGCCTTTCCGAATTCATCCGCACCGAGCAGCTAAACAGCACGGCCGACCGCAAAGCCGGATTCGATGCCCAGTACATCAACCGCATTGGGGTGATTGTGCATAACGAAACCTTTGAGATTGGTGAGCAAAAAAACAAATGGCTGCTTAGCGAGGTCGATTTGTCGGAGCTGATTAAAAAGAACGACAAAGGACTTTACCTTGTGCGATTGAATTTTAATCCGCGCGATATGCTGGTCGATGCCCCTCAATCGGGACTGCGTTATATCGAAGAAAACGGACAGATTTTTAAACCGGTGTTTTTTTCGAACATTGGCTTAACCTGCAAGAAAAACGAAAACGATTACCACATTTATGTCACCGATATAGCTTCGGCCAAACCTATGCCCGGCGTAAAAGTAAAATTGGTATCCACCTACGATGAAGGTGAAACCTCGGCCCTTACCGATAATAAAGGTTTTGCCTTACTAAGCGGTCGCAATTACTGGAGTTATTACCTGGTGGCCGAAAAAGGAAGCGATCGGAGTGTGATTAAATTCAGCGATATGGAATGGAACATTTCGGGCTTCGAGATTGGCGGAACCGACGAGTACCAGCCTCATACCAAGGCTTATGTTTATACCGAACGGGGTGTTTACCGTCCGGGTGATGAAATCAATGTATCGGTTATTGCCCGTTTTGTGGGTAATGAGTTTCCACAAAACCACCCCATTACCCTCGAGATGTACAATCCCCAGGAGAAAAAAGTTTACGAGCAAACCAACCGCAACAACAAAGACGGTTTCTATAATTTTACCATACCAACCAAAGAATCTGATGCCACAGGTAATTACCGGGTGCAGTTTAATATTGGAAACAAAAGTTTCAGTCATACCATAAAAGTGGAGACGGTGGTTCCTTACCGGCTTAAAATTCGCATTGAACCCGAACAACCAAAGATTCTTTGGAATCAGAACACTTTTGCCATTAATTTAATAAGTACCTGGTTGTTTGGAAATCCGGCAGCCGGATTAAGCGCTGAAATGGAAGCCGAAGTGTACAGCATCCGGAAAACCTTTAAAGCTTACGAGAATTTTGTGTTTACCAATCCAACCATCGATTTTCAATCCATAACCCAAAAGCTGTTCGAGGGTTCACTCGATTCCGACGGAAAACAGCTTATTACCTGGAACCTGCCCGATGTTTCGAATGCACCATCGGCACTCAGGGTTCGGGTCACCAGTAAAGTTCTCGAAAAAGGAGGGCGTCCCAACGAGAATGTTTCCTTTATCGATTACGAACCTTACGCTAACTATGTGGGCTTGCAGCCTCCCAAATATTCTTATGTACAAGCCGGATCCGATATTCAGATTCCTGCCATTTTGGTTTCACCCGACGGAAAAGCCATTGCCGGCAAGTCACTTACCTACCGCATATACCGAAATTCGGAGCATTGGTGGTGGCATTACGACGGCGACCGCAACCTGCGTTTTAAAAGTGATAAAAACACGACCCTGATAAAGGAAAGTAAAATTAGGACCGGCTCAACCCATACCCTGGTAAAATTTGTACCCATCGATCAGGGCAATTACCTGATTGAGGTGACCGATGACAAGGGAACCGGTCACTCTTCGGGTGTTTTTGTGAGTGCTTACCGTTATGATAGTTCGGGAGGCGAAGATAAAAATGCCGGAACCCTTCCTCTGAGCTCCGATAAAAACAAATACTTTACCGGCGAACAGGCCGTGGTTCAGTTTCCGGCGCCCGGCGAAGGCCTTGCCCTGATAACCATCGAGAAAGAAAACGAGATACTTTACCAGCAGTGGCATTATCCCGGCGGAGGGGAACAAATGGAAGTGAAACTGCCCATTACCGATCAAATGGTTCCCAATGCTTATATTTCGGTAGCTTTAATTCAGCCTCATGCGCAAACAGCCAACGACCGGCCCATTCGCATGTTTGGAATCTTACCCATAATGGTTGAACGCCAGGATTCGCATCACGAAATTGAGATTAAAACAGCCGCTCAGTTCCGTCCCAAAGAACCTTTTGAGATTACCCTGCAAACCAAAGATTTTAAGCCTACCCAATTTACCATTGCCGTTGTAGATGAGGGTTTGTTGGACATTACTAATTTTCAAACACCCAATGCCTGGGTTTACTTCTTTGCCAAAGTGCGTTTGAAAATCCGCACTTTCGATTTGTTCTCGCATGTAATTTCGGCCAACAAGGGCGATGTATTTAAAACCTTTGCCATTGGGGGCGATGTGGATTACCGCGAATCGCAACTGAATCCAGGTAAGCAGAAAAAGCGCTTTAAACCGGTAAGTATATTCCAGGGGCCGGTTGAAACCGATGCCAACGGAAAAGCGGTGGTTAAGTTCGATATGCCTAATTATGTGGGCTCGGTTCGTATTATGGTTATCGGGGCAAGAAAAAACAGTTATGCCCGCGCTGAGAAAACCGTTCCGGTTAAGTCGGAACTCATGGTATTACCCACCTTACCACGGGTAATTGGACCGGGCGAGTCGTTTACCATTCCGGTTTCGGTTTTTGCCATGAAAGAAGGTATTGGAATGGTTAAAGTTACTGTCGACACCGAAGGTCCGCTTCAGGTAGAGGGTAGTGCCAGTCAGCAATTGCAGTTTGCCGATGCCAGCGATAAAGATTGTTTCTTTACCGTTAAAGCTAAAAATGAAATGGGGCAGGGGAAAATCACCATTAAAGCGGCTTCATCAAAATACAAAAGCGATTACATTGTCGATTTGTTTGTACGCCCCTCGGCTCCGCGCGAATATGGTTCATCCGAGGGTTCTGTGGAGCCGGGTAAAGCTTTCCTGCTCGATGTCCCAGCCCTCGGGATTACCGGAACCAACCGGGCAAGCATTACCATTTCGCGTTATCCGGGAATCGACTTTAGTCACCGCTTAAAATACCTGATTCATTATCCCTACGGATGCATTGAGCAAACTACATCGGCAGTCTTTCCCCAGTTGTTTATCAAACAGTTTATGGATTATCCCGAAGCTTATGCCGCTGAAATTGATAAAAACATAAATGCCGGATTGCAAAACCTGCGGCGATTCCAGATTTATTCTGGGGCTTTCAGTTACTGGCCTTATGGCGAAGAAGCCTCGGAATGGGGGACCTTATATGCCGGCCATTTTATGGTCGAAGCTAAAAAGCTGGGTTACCATGTTACCGGCGATTTGTACGAAAACTGGTTGAACTATACTACGCGCATGGCTCGTCAGGGCGATGGAAGCCTGGCATCGCGGGTGTACCGGGTTTATATTCTGGCTTTGGCCGGAAGTCCGGTAAATAGCGAAATGAACCTGCTAAAGGAAAACAAGCTTCGCGAAATGGATAATACGCAGCTTTGGCAGTTGGCAGCAGCTTATCATCTGGCTGGAATGGCCGATAAGGTAGATGCTATGGTTAGCAAAGCTACGTTCGAAACCAGAAATTATCAGGAGTTTTCGGGCTCATACGGTAGTGGTTTACGCGATAAGGGCATGATTCTGGATGCTTTGGTAGTGATGAACCGCCTGGAGGAAGCCGAAACCCTGACTCGCGAAATCTCAAAATACATTTCCTCGTCGCAGTGGTACAGCACGCAGACTATTGGTTATACCCTGCTGGGCGTTGGAAAATACGTAACTGCTTTGCAAAAGGGAAGCGAAAAATCGCGCCTGGTGGGGAGTATTACTCTGGCCGATGAAACTGTAGTTCCGTTTAACACCGACAAAACTTTTACCCATCGCATTACGCAGGGTTTTGGACAACCCATACGGGTACTGCTCGACGATGTGGCCGGTGCCAAAAAAGCCTTTACTACCCTGGCCTGGGATGGAGTTCCTCTGGAAAGCAATATAAGCGATGCCCAGGAAAACCTTTCGCTTAAAGTAAAGTGGATGAATGAATCGGGCGAAACCATGGATGTGAACGAAATAAAACAGGGAACAACGTTCTGGGGATATTTTTATGTAGAGAACAGCAGTGATATGGACCGTGTGGACGAAATTGCTTTGGTTCAGTTATTACCCTCAGGATGGGAGATTGAGAATACCCGCTTATCCGGCGAATCGATGCCCGATTGGAGCGAATCAATGAATTTGAACCACGCCGATTATACCGATATTCGCGACGACCGCATGATGTGGTTCTTTGATTTGTACAAAGACAGATACAACAATAACAAGTTCAATAGCCTGGAATTTTTGGTTAAACTGAATGCGGTAACGGTGGGTGAATTCGATTTGCCACCCACTTTGGTCGAAGCCATGTACAATGGTTCGTTTAAAGCAACCAAAACAGGAACCCGGGTTAAGGTGGTGAAGTAGGTTGAAAGTATTATTGAAACCCCGATGGGATGATAATGTCACCCCTTTGGGGTTCCTAATTTTTTGTAACACCGTGCTATAATAATGTCAGCCCTTCGGGCTTAATTATTATATTTAAATATTCTGAGCATATGAGGTTGTTTTAAAACAAATAATAAAGAGAATTAAGGATATAGTTCGAAGTTTGATATGAAACTCAATCCCGAAGGGATGGTATGATTATAGCAATAGAATTCAATTGAAAACAATAACCCCGAAGGGGTGACATTATAATTTTAAAACCCTTACCTATGCGTGGAACATATACCCAAATTGATATACACATAGTTTTTGCGGTTCAAGGGCGTGAAAACCTGATAGCCAGCACTTGGAAAGATGAATTGTTCAAATACATAGCTGGTATAATAAGTCACAAAGGTCATAAATCAATCATCGTTAACGGTGTTTCTGATCATGTGCATATTTTAGTGGGATTGAAACCTTTTATGACTTTATCTGATCTTGTCCGGGATATTAAAAACAATTCATCCAAAATTATTAACCAAAAGCGATTTGTAAAAGGGAAATTTTCATGACAGGAAGGATACGGTGCTTTTTCGTATGCACATTCACAATTAGAACAGGTTTATAACTACATTTTAAATCAGGAACAGCATCATCATAAGAAAACATTTAAAGAAGAATTTCATGAATTTCTTAAAAAGTTCAATATCGAGTACAATGAGAACTATTTATTTGATTGGGTTGAGTGAGGAAATTTGTTCAATATTATTTAGATAGAAAGAATATTATCAGCGAAATATTCGAATTGAGAGTTTATATGCTAAGCAAATTTGGTTTGGAAAGAGAAAAAAGCAAATGGAACTATTATCATCGATACAAAAACTGAAGGTGAAAATTAACTTACTTTTTCGTTCGGTTATAAAGAAGCTTAAATTTGTACATTTTATTGGTATGGCTATTTTATCCTTTTTGCTATACCTGATTCTTCCTTTTTCTCAACCTTTTTTTTCGACCGACTATAGCGTTGTGGTTGCCGACGAAGCAGGCCGTTTTTTACGGGTGTTCCTGAATAAACAGGAGCAATGGTGTTTTTCACCTCAAATTGAACAGCAGGTACCTGAAAAACTCAAAAAAGCGGTTACCCTTTTTGAAGACGAATACTATTACCGCCATCCGGGCGTAAATCCGGTTTCTGTTATTCGGGCACTTAAACAAAACCTAAACGAAGGAAAAATAGTAAGCGGAGCCAGCACCCTGACGATGCAGGTGGCACGAATCAGGCAGGGAAATAAACGCACCTATTGGAATAAACTTAAAGAGCTGGCCGAGGCGTTTAAACTCGAAGTTCATTTTACCAAAGACGAGCTGCTGAAGCTTTACCTCGATCACGCTCCTTATGGGGCAAATATTCAGGGATATCAGGCGGCCAGCTACCGTTACTTTGGGAAAAATCCTTCGGAACTGAGCTGGGCCGAAGCCGCTACCTTAGCCGTGTTACCCAATGCTCCGGGTCTTATTTTCCCGTCGAAAAAGAACCATTTGTTAAAGGAAAAACGCGACCGTTTGTTACTAAAGCTGCATCAGTCGGGTGCAATGGATAAAACAAGCTATGAACTGGCAGCACTGGAGCCGGTTCCCAATTCAATCTATATATTTGGAATGGCGGCTGCGCACTTTGCACAGTTTGTTAAAAGCAAACATACTGATGAAACCTACATTCGAACCACACTAAATTTCGATTTGCAGCACAGGGTGGAATCGTTGATAAGCTGGCAGGCAATACGCTTGCGCAATCAGGGAATAAAAAATGTGGCCCTACTGGTGGCCGAGACTCAAAGCGGAAAAATTAAAGCTTACGCAGGTTCACAGGATTTTTTCGATTTTGAATTCCAGGGCCAGGTTAATGGCGTACTTGCGCCCCGTTCGTCGGGCTCGGTGCTCAAACCATTTTTATATGCCCTGGCTATCGATGGGGGATTAATTATGCCGCAAACCCTTGTAAAAGATGTACCCACATATTTCAACGCCTTTTCGCCCCACAACGCCGACGAAAAGTTTTACGGTATGGTTACTGCTCAGGAAGCACTGGTGCGTTCGCTTAATGTACCGGCCGTTCGTTTGCTCAATGCCTTTGGGGTTTACCAATTCTATACTTTTTTAAAACAGGCCGGTGTTACTACGCTTTTTCGCGAAGCCGACAATTATGGATTACCGCTGATAATTGGCGGGGCCGAAGTTAACTTGTTCGAAATGGCACTGCTTTATCGCGGACTGGCCAATTATGGAACCTTTTCTCCTTTAATCTATCAGGACAAAGATAGCTCGCTCCAAAGAGGGGAAACAAAATCCCTGATAAGTCCAGCAGCCAGTTACCTTACTTTACAGATGCTCAACGAATTAAAACGTCCCGGTTTGGAATACCACTGGCAGAAATTTCAGCATCAGCGTCAGCTGGCATGGAAAACCGGTACCAGTTACGGGCATAAAGATGCCTGGGCCATTGGTGTTTCACCGGAATGGACTATTGCCGTATGGGTAGGCAATTTCGACGGTGAAGGTAATGCCCAACTGGCCGGAACCACCAGTGCCGGACCACTTTTGTTCGATGTGTTTAATGCCTTACCGCATAACCCCGATACTTACGGTTTTAATAATCCTTTAGATGATATTAAAACATTGGTTTTGTGCCGCGAAACCGGATACCTGGCCGGTCAGCATTGCATTCATACCGATACCGTTGAAGCACCTATTTACATGGAACCCTTGCGTTTGTGTCCTTACCATCATACCATTCAGGTAAATGCTGATGAAACCATGGCGGTTTGTTCACATTGCTGGAAACCCGGCCATCATGCAAAAAAAGTACTTTCGTTTCCGCCCGATGTTGTTCATCAATTGCGACTGAGGGGGCAAGTAAGCGAAAAGATACCTTCCCACAACCCCGAATGTGGAAAACAAACAGCCGAAAACCCCATGCAATTTATTTATCCCAAAGATTCTTCGTACCTGTGGCTTCCGCGTGATTTTGACGGTGCATACCAGAAACTGGTTTGCCGTTTGGCCCATACCCATCCCGAAAAGCAAGTGTTTTGGTATTTAAACGATGTTTATATGGGAACCAGCCGACAAACGCATAATAAAGCCATTGAGTTTTCAACGGGATGGCAAAAACTGAAAGTAACCGACGATGAAGGTAATTCACATACAGCCACTTTTTTTGTTGAAAGTAAAAAGGAGTGAATCGTACATCGGCTAAAAGTATGGGAAGTTATTTGCATTTATTTTAGTTGCAATCATTGAATTTGAGGTAGTTATCGGGAAGCGTAATTGTTGTATTTTGAACGGGCAACCCACAAATAAGCAGGAAAGATTGCAAAAGACGTATCGACTTTTTATATTTGTACGTAATTAATGTTTAAGTTATGAATACAAAGCTAACCTTGAAACTGGATGGTCATGTTATCGATAGAGCTAAGAAATATGCCCGTAGTCATCGGATTAGTCTCTCAAGAATGATTGAAACCTATCTCGATAGCGTTACAAAACCTTACCCTAAAACTGAGAAGCCATTGATTACCCCTTTAGTTGAGAGTTTGAGCGGTGTGATGGATTTACCGGCTGATTTTGATTATAAAAAGGAATACCGTGATTTTTTGGAGGAAAAATACAAATGAAACAATTCCGGGGTATTTTAATTATTTCAGAATCCTACTTTCCATGATAGAACTGATTGCCAAATCGAAGCATAATTGTATTTTTTAATTTGATGAAAAAAGTATTCGTTGATACAAATATTGTGATTGATTTATTGTCAAAGCGAGAACCGTTTTTTGAAGAAGCAGCAATGTTGTTTTCTATGGCCGATAAAAAACGAATTGAATTATCAGTTTCATCTTTAACAATAGCTAATACAAGCTATGCTTTACAAAGGCAATTGGACTCAAATAAGGCTAAATCGGTGCTTAGGAAATTGAGATTAATAGTTAAGGTTTTGCCCCTGGACGATAAAATTATTGGATTGGCATTGAATGATGAGACTTTTTTGGATTTTGAAGATGGACTACAGAACTTTATCGCAATAGAAAACGATCAGGATTTAATTATTACCCGGAATCTAAAAGATTTTAAGCAGTCAAAACTACCGGTTATGACAGCCAGGCAATTTATTGATTCGTTATAAAAAACCAATTGGCAGCTTCTTAAATTAGTTCAATACATGAACCCTTAGCCTATGAAATACACACTATTTATTGTTGCTCATTTTGTTTTCTCTCTGCTTGGTTTAGCTCAGACCAATTCTTCGAATCTTGTAAAAGTAGGAGCTCAGCAAGCGGCATTGTATTTTCCTTTATTGGAACAAAAAAATATTGCGGTGATAGCCAATCAAACATCGCTGATTGGTGAGGAGCATTTGGTTGATTCTTTACTAACACTGGGAATACCCGTTAAAAAAGTTTTCTCACCTGAACATGGTTTTCGCGGTATAGCCGATGCGGGCGAACTGATTGGCAATACCCTCGATGTGCAAACCGGCTTGCCAATAATCTCGTTGTACGGAAATCATAAAAAGCCTACCAAGGCTGATTTGTCGGGGATTGACCTGGTAGTTTTTGATATTCAGGATGTGGGCGTACGTTTCTACACCTACATTTCCACCTTGCATTATGTAATGGAGGCTTGCGCCGAAAACCAAATTTCTCTGTTGGTTTTGGATCGTCCCAATCCCAATGGCTTTTATATAGACGGACCGGTTTTGGATACTGCTTTGCGCTCGTTTGTGGGAATGCATCCGGTTCCATTGGTTCATGGGATGACTCTTGGTGAATATGCTTTAATGATAAATGGCGAAGGATGGCTTAAAAATGCGCTTAAATGTCATTTGCAGGTAATTCCCTGTAAAAACTATACGCATAAAATTCGTTACGAATTGCCGGTAAAACCATCGCCCAATTTACCCAATAAGCAGGCCGTTTGTTTGTATCCGTCGCTGGCCTTATTCGAAGGCACAGTAGTGAGTGTGGGGCGGGGAACCGATTTTCCTTTTCAGGTTTATGGGCATCCGGCATTGAAAGGTACTTTTGAGTTTACCCCACAAAGCACTGCCGGAGCTAAAAAGCCCAAACTCGAGAATGAACTTTGTCGGGGCAAGGATTTAAGACAAACCGACTGCGAAAAAACGTTAAACGGATCGGCATTTACCTTAGCCTACTTAATTGAAGCTTATGGTGAACTGCAAAACCAGACTGCTTTTTTCAATTCTTTTTTTGCCAAACTGGCCGGAACGCATGAGCTGCAAAAGCAAATTGAAAACGGTTGGTACGAAGCCGAAATCCGCCAAAGTTGGGAACCCGCCTTAAGCCAGTTCCGAACCATCCGTTCACGCTATTTGCTTTATGAGGATTTTTAATTGAATAACCCAGTGAATAAGCCTATTGTTTTTTGAATCAAAGAAAGTGTTTTTACCAAATTCTTTTTTATTTGGATTTGTGTATCAACCTGATTTATTTTAAAGCACTTTTTGAAATAAACAATAAACTATTCCTTTTAGCGGTTTGTTATAGATTAAAATATCTGAAATGAAATTACAACAAAGCTATACATACCTAATTGTGGGAGCAAGTGTTGCCGGTTTGTCGGCCATTAAAACAATTCGTGAAAAAAATACCGATGCAAGCATTCTGTTAATCAGTAATGAAGACCGATTGCCATACAAACGGACAAAAATTAATAAAAGCATGGCTGCAGGTTTTACCAAAGATGAATTCATTTTAAACCCGGCCAATTGGTACAAAGATCAAAATATTGATTTGGCTTATCAGGAAGTGCTTAAAATTAATACCGACGAGAACGAAGTAGTTTTGGCCGATGGTCAGATTATCAAGTTTCAAAAGTTACTCTTGGCGTCTGGGGCTTCGCCTGTTTATCCGTCTATTGAAGGAGTTGCTGCCAGCGATTTACTGGATGTGCATTTTGCAAAGAATGTGGAACATATTCGTCATACGCTTGCTGATAAAAACGAAGTACTGATTATTGGAGGTAGTGTTGAAGGATTGGAAACCGCCAATCAGTTAATTAAAATGGGGAAGCAGGTGGTAGTAATCGATCGATTGAAGGATCCGTTGGGAAAACTGTTCCCCGATTATCTTACCAAAAAAATTTATGCAGCTATGCATCAGGCCGGAGTGGTTTATTTACCCGGTTTTGTATTAAACAAACTGGTTAAAACCGACGATAAGCGTTACAAAATGGATACGCCGGAATACAAAACCACTTTTGATGCACTTTTGGTTTGTGCCGGTGTGCGTCCCAATATAAGGTTGGCTGAACATACCGGAATTGCTACCGACAGGGGGATTCTGGTAAATGAGTATATGCAAACTTCAGTTTCCAATATTTTTGCTGCCGGCGATGTGGCACAACACCCTGATGGAACGGTCACCGGCTTGTGGCATCCGGCCGAGTATCAGGGTTATTGTGCCGGTGAAAATATGCTTGCTGTGGGAAGTGCTTATAATCCGGTACCGCTGCGACTGAAAACAACTTTATTTGGCAACTTTTATTTCTCGGCCAATTACCATTTGTCGCATTCGTACCGGCTCGATGTTTCGGCCGAAGAGCTTAACGGTGTATTCCGAGAGTTTTATGCGCTCGATGCTAAAGTTTTGGGTATGGTAATGATGAACGATAAAGAAAGGGTAAAGATTTATCAACAGGCAGTAGCTGAACAATGGCCGCTGGAAAAAGTTAAAGAACAGTTGCCACTTTAACCATAGCGGTTAATTTTCATTTTTTATCCGGTACGGAAGCGTAAAATTAAATGTAGAACCTTTCCCTGGTTCTGACGAAACCCAAATTGTTCCACCAAGTAAATCAACCAATCCTTTCGATATGGAAAGTCCCAGTCCGGTACCTCCGTATTTATAACTTATTGAAAGGTCGGCCTGGCGGAAGCGTTCAAATATTTTTTCAATATGTTCAGCATCAATCCCAATGCCGCTATCTTCAATAAAAAATTCGAGAACCGGTTTATTATCAACGTCTTTTAACAGATAACCAAAAGAAATATAACCCTTATGGGTAAATTTGAGTGCGTTCGATAAAAAGTTGGTAAGAATCTGGGTTACTTTGGTTTTGTCGGTATAAATTTCTGATTGCTCATTGCTTAGCTGTGTGTGTGCGTCAAGTGCAACACCTTTTATTTCAGCTTGAGGTTTAAAAATGGCATGTAAATCGTTAAGTATTTCGTTTATATTCACTTTTTCGATAGTAAGGGTTTCCTGTTTGGTCTCGAGCGAAGCAATCGAAAGTACGTCATTTATAATTGATACCAATTGGGCACTGCTATTTTCAATAATGGAACCAAAATTTGCGCGTTCTTCGTCGGTAATGTCGCTCCGGCTGAGCAACTGGGTAAAACCGGCTATGGCATTTAATGGCGTACGGATTTCGTGATTCATGTTTTGCAAAAAAGCAGTTTTTAGCCGGTCGTTTTCTTCGGCTTTGGCAATGGCTTTCTGCAGTTCAATATTTATCTGTTTATACTCTTCATTTTGGGTTTCAATTTCTTCGTTTTTTTCTTTCAGTAAATATTCCTGGTGCTTGCGTTCGGTAATGTCGATAATGGTATTGATAAAGTAAAGAGGATTGCCATATTCGTCGTTTTGCAGTGTAGTTCGTACCTCGGTAAGCACCGTTTTTCCGTTTTTGTGCAGGTAACGTTTTTCAAATTCACGGGTGCTGTATTCGCCTTGCAACATTGAATCGATAACCTGGCGGCTTAGTTCCACGTCAACCGGATGGGTAATCTCCTGCCAGTTGACAAACTTAAAATCATCATCGGAATAACCCAGCATTTCTTTAAAAGCCTTATTGGTTTTTATCCTGTCATCCAAAAAGGTTATGGTATTGCCTACGGCTGAATTTTCGAACAAGTTTCGAAACCGTTCTTCGCTCTGGCGCAGGGTTTTTTCGGCCTGACGGCGTTTGGCGGCTTCGCGTAGTAAATTACGAACTTTGGCCAGCGAATAAAAGTAAAAAAGGATGGCTCCTAAAAGCAGCGAGAATACAATGATGAGCCGGTTGCGCAAGCGGTATAATTCCGTATAAATGTCTTTTTCCTGATACGAAATCAGGATGGTCCAGTAGGTGTTTTCGAGTGGGGTTCGATAAAAAGAGATGTATTTTTCTAAAAACAAATTCCTGTTTTTAGATGAGTTTTCTTCATGAACGCTTATTACCGTACCGCTTTTATTGTTTCTTATTTCCTCTAATAAATTAAGTGTGGCTGGATTCTCATTGCTGATGTGAAAAATGTTTTGCCCAATGTGTCCTTCAATGGGGCAGTATATTTCTATGCCGTTTTCGCTCAGTAGCCAAACGTTTCCGGTTCCGCGTATTTCTATATTGGCCAGGTATTGCTTGCCCAGGGCATCAATGGGAATAAGCATGGCCAGGCTGCCTACATAAGTATCTTTTTTAAAAATGGGAATATGCATGGCAATGGCATAATACCCCTGTACGGCTTTAAAAACATCACTGATTACCGGTTTGTGGTTTTCAAGAATATGACTGACATGCTTTTGGTAGGCAATGTTAGTTCCAATTACCGATGAATCGATGGGGTAAGTGTGAACGATGTTTCCTACCGAGTCGACACGAGTTAGACCAGCTATAATGGAACGATGGTTTTCAAAAAAAAGTTGCATCATTTTTTTTCCCATATCGTCAAAATCAATGATCGATTCCACCTGGGTTAAGAAAGTCAGGTTTGCTTCCGTCTCGTTAAAAAAGCCGCTAATGGCCTGTGATGCGGTTCGGGCAAGAACCAATTGTTCGTTGTTGAATTCCTTAATGGTACGGTCTTTAATATCTTCGTAAACAAGAAAAAAAGCAGCAAAAAATACCAGTAACACTATGGGAATAAGCAGGTACTGATCGAGTAGTAAAAATTTAGTTTTCTTTATTTGCTGCATAGTTACTTCTCCAACATAGGTGGTTAAGGTTGTTTTAAAGGTACAGTAATATTTTTAAATTGTTACCTATGCTTTTTTAATTTTGTTATAAAGCATTTAATTAAACACTTTTTGTACTTAATATGCTGTAATTTTATTGTGACCGATACTTTATTTATAAACTTACTGGATTTTAATTAGATAACTGACTTTTAAAATAGGTGTTTAAATCGTTCACAATAAGTTCGCTGATTTTTTTAAAATTATACGATGTGGCTTCTACCATGCTGGTTGCATAATCTTGTTGCAATAGGGCCAAATTATTATATCGTTTTCGTATTTGTTCGGTATTCTTTTCTGAACCAAAGGTGTTACTGTGAGTAAGCTGTCCGTTCTTTTTTAACTGGTACGATATTTTGAGGCTGGCATTTGCCGGACCTGCATAATCACCGTAGGAAAAGCCATAGGCATACAGCGCAAAGTAAAAGAATCCTTTGCTGACATAAGGTCCATCGGCTTTGATTTCATCAATGGAGAGTTCCAGCGAATATTCCGATTCTTTTAAAGAGTCCGTCTTAAAATAACCCGAGCGGTTAATTTCGTTGTTCAGTGATGTTTTAAGAAAGACTGCCGGGTCTTCTTCCATAATTGAACGACCCTGTATGCAATTGTTGGTAGAATTCCATATATAAACAAATACCAAAGGGATAAACCAGCCCTTTTCCCGTGTAACCAGAGTCAAATCGTTTAATAGTGCTGGGTCGAAAATTACGGTATCGGTAAATACCGAAACCTCACTTTTTGTTGATGCAATTTCAGAATCCATTATATAAGCCAATGAATTGCGTTTTGAATTCATATTGGTTTGAATGTTTTTTGTTGATGTGCAACTGTATGCAATGCTAAGCAGAAGAATAAAAGCAATAAAACGACCAGTTGTTTTCATAGCCTTAATGGTATTTGATGAATTTAATTCGGTTGTTAACAATTAATTTATTTTGTTCGTCCGGACTTTTGTCGATTGCTTGTTGATACGCTTCGAGAACCGGTTTGTAATCGCGTTTGTCCGGGAGTAATTCGTAGAGGCAATCGGCTATCAGCAATAGTTTAAGCGCCTCATACTCTGCTGTATTTACATCCTGTAAACTAGCCAGGGCACTTTGGTATTGTTTATTGGAAAAGAAATATAAGGCTTTAATTAGTGGATAAATTTCGGATTCCGGATTGAGATTTTTTATGTATTTTTCAATCCATGGTCCTTTGTTTTTTTTCAATACAAATGAAAATTTAGCCAGCCATTGCGAATCATTGAGATCTGTTGAAAACTGTTTGAATTTTTTATCCATATGCGGTACAACCACGTAGCGCCTTAATACAACATCTTTATGGTTCGTTGAAGTCATCCTGAGCAATTATCCAAAACGATTCGTTGGAACCCATCTGAGCCCTGATTTGTAACGACAATGCCAGTAAAAACAGCACACATACTTTTGTTTTCATTGAATCTGCTTTTTACTTATAAACAACAGGTTAATTTTATTTTAGCTTTGGTTTTTTTTTTTGATGATTTATTTCGTTCTAAAATACACCTTTTTGTTAATTTATTTTATTCCTGTATTAAATTAAAAAGGATCGCCGCAGCAATCCTTTTTAACTTTGTCTAACCCTTTGTTTTAGTTAGCTTGTTTTACATCAAATAATACGTATTATTCAAACCTGTCGAGGTTCATCACCTTATCCCAGGCTTTAACAAAATCTTTTACAAACTTTTCTTTGGCATCGGCACTGCCATATACTTCGGCCAAAGCTCTTAGTTCAGAGTTTGATCCAAAGATTAGATCGACACGGGTTCCGGTCCATTTTATTTTACCGCTGGACCGGTCGGTTCCTTCAAAAAGTTCTTTGGTTTCATCGGTAGCTTTCCAACGGGTACTCATATCGAGCAGGTTTACAAAGAAAACGTTGGTTAGCACTCCGGAACGATTGGTGAATACGCCGTGTTTCGATTGGTCGAAGTTGGTATTTAATACCCGCATGCCTCCAACCAATACAGTCATTTCAGGAGCTGTAAGAGTTAGTAGCTGGGCTTTATCAACCAATAGTTCTTCGGTCGATACGGAATATTTTTTCTTTAAATAATTTCTAAAGCCATCGGCAACGGGTTCCAGTACAGCAAACGATGCTACATCGGTTTGTTCCTGAGTGGCATCCATACGTCCTGGTTTAAACGGAACCGTTAAAGCAAAACCGGCATCTTTTGCAGCTTTTTCAACTCCGGCACATCCGGCCAGTACAATAAGATCGGCCAAAGATATTTTTTTTCCTTTACTTTGAGCCCCGTTGAATTCTTTTTGTAAGCCTTCAAGCACCTTCAACACTTTGCCAAGCTGTGTGGGGTTATTAACTGCCCAGTCTTTTTGCGGAGACAGGCGTATGCGTGCGCCATTGGCACCACCCCGTTTGTCGGAACCGCGGAAGGTTGAAGCCGAAGCCCAGGCAACACCAACCAATTGTGAAACCGTTAATCCTGAATTCAACACTTTTGTTTTTAATCCAGCAACATCTTTTTCATCGACCAGGGGATGATTAACTGCCGGAATGGAATCCTGCCAAAGGAGATCTTCGTTTGGAACCTCAGGCCCCAGGTAAAGCGATTTTGGCCCCATGTCGCGGTGGGTCAATTTAAACCAGGCACGGGCAAAAGCATCGGCAAATTCCAGGGGGTGTTCGTAAAAGCGTCTCGATATTTTTTCGTATACCGGATCAAAACGCAGTGAAAGGTCGGTTGTCAACATGGTTGGCGCATGCTTTTTCGATGGATCGTGCGCATCGGGGACAATTTCTCCTGCATTTTTTGCTACCCATTGGTAGGCGCCGGCCGGACTTTTGGTTAATTCCCAGTCGTACTTGAACAGGTTTTCGAAGAAATAGTAACTCCATTTTGCGGGAGTTTGGGTCCAGGTAACTTCAATTCCACTGGATATGGTGTCGCCCCCTTTTCCGGAACCAAAAGTATTACTCCATCCCAGTCCTTGTTCTTCAATGTCCGCAGCTTCGGGTTCGGGTCCAACGTGCTTAACATCACCGGCTCCGTGGGTTTTTCCAAAAGTATGACCACCCGCAATGAGTGCTACGGTTTCTTCGTCGTTCATGGCCATACGGGCAAAGGTGTCGCGAATATCTTTTGCTGCTGCCACCGGGTCGGGATTTCCATCGGGACCTTCGGGGTTTACATAAATTAAACCCATTTGTATGGCTGCCAGCGGGTTTTCCACCTCGGTTTTATCCAATTTGCGTTCGTCGTTTTCGAGCCACTTGGTTTCGGAACCCCAATAAACGTCTTCTTCGGGTTCCCACACATCGGCTCTTCCGCCGGCAAAGCCAAAGGTTTTGAAACCCATGGATTCGAGGGCAACGTTACCGGCCAGAATCATTAAATCAGCCCACGAAATGCTGCGTCCGTATTTTTGTTTGATGGGCCAAAGTAAGCGACGTGCTTTATCGAGATTGACGTTATCGGGCCAACTGTTGAGGGGAGCAAAACGTTGCTGTCCGCTTCCTGCACCTCCGCGCCCGTCGCCAATACGATAGGTTCCGGCACTGTGCCAGGCCATACGGATAAATAAAGGTCCGTAATGACCAAAATCTGCCGGCCACCAGTCCTGCGAGTCGGTCATTAGTTTGTGCAGATCATTTTTTAATGCTTTTAAATCGAGTTTTTTGAATGCTTCGGCATAATTAAAATCGTCGCCCATGGGATTGGATTTGGAGGAATGTTGCCTTAGTATATTCAGTTTTAATTGATTGGGCCACCAATCGCGGTTTTTTGTACCGCCGGCTCCAATAAGGTGTTTACCGGTTGCTCCGGTTACCGGGCATTTGCTGTGGTTGTGTGTGTTGTTTTCCATTTCTAATGCGTATTTGTTTATAAATGAACATTTAATCGTTGTTAAAAGTTTATCAATTTACAAAACAAATTGGTGATTACAGATATGAATAAACTATGGGTTTATAGATTTTGCTTATTACTAACGGATAAATCTACAATTGGGGTGGGTGGTGTGTTGTTTCGAATACAAAGCTTTATGAACCCATACCGGTTTACCGGGAGTCAAAGTTTCGAGCCGTGACTTTAGCTAATCGAACTAATGCAAATTGGCGATATGGCGTAAATTATTTCCCTCGTAGCTTTATAAGCGTTTAAAACTTTAAGCATATGTTAATAAGCTGTTTAATCAACCCATTTATTGTATTTGCATCTATTCCAAATTATATTTCTATCAATAATTATTGGCTTTACTGCTTTTTAATTTAAGCGTTTGTTCTATATTCAATTGTTCTAAATAGGTTTCATCGTGCGATATTACCAGCAGGGTTCCCTTGTATTCATTAATGGCCGCAGTTAGTATTTCAATATTCTGAATGTCGAGGTTGTTGGTAGGTTCATCTAAAGCAATAAGGTCGGGCGATTGCTTGCTAATGGTGAGGCAACATAGCATTAAACGCATTCTTTCGCCACCACTTAAAACTGCACAGGGTTTGTTCCAGTCTTCTTTTGTAAACAAAAAGCGGTTGAGTCTTATTTTTATTTCGTGTTCCAATAATGACGAATCGTTGAATTTTTGTGCCTGCGTATAAACATTCAATTTGTTGTCGATAAGAGAATAATCCTGATCGATGTAAACTGTTTTTATTTTAGTCCGATAAACAGTTCCGAAGGATGGTTTCAGATTTCCGAGAATCAGTTTTATCAATGTGGTTTTGCCCGAACCATTTGCCCCTTTTAAAGCCAGGCGTTCGCCACTGTTGATCTGAAAGTTTAAATTTTCTTTCCAGATGTTCTGAATGCCGTAGCTTAAATTTAAGTTGTTTGCTTTAAACAGTATTTTTCCTGCATGTAATTCGGAATGGGTGAAACCAAATTTCATTTTATCAGCCTCGGGTAATGAGGCGCGTAAGGCTTGTAAATCGGACGAAATACCACTTATTTTTTCGGCATGTACCCCTTTTATTTTTGCGGTGCTTTTTTCGGCATTATTTTGCAAAAGATTCATCATAATTTTCGGAACACCTGACTTTTCTTGTTTTTTCTTTCCCCTGTTATCTGACTTTTGCTGACGTTCCAGGGTTTCGCGTTCTTTCTCCCGGGCTTTTCGTAAGGCTTTTTCTTTATTTTGAATGTCGTGATTTAGTGTCAGCTTTTCCATCTTTTTTTGTTCTGCGTAGAAATCATAATTTCCTCCGTAAACCGTAACTTTTGTTTTGCTTAGTTCACACACTTTTGTCAGCAGGTTTAATAACTTGCGATCGTGGCTAACAATTATCATTGTTTTTTGACTTGTCCGGATGAAGTTGTAGAGCATTTGCCTACCCGACCCATCAAGATGATTACTGGGCTCGTCCATTAGAATAAATTCAGGTTGGTGAATGGAAAGTCCTGCCATAAATACCCGGGTTTTTTGGCCACCGCTTAATGTGTCGATGCGTTGTGCTAAGCTGACCTGAGGAAGCTGCCAGTCGCTTAAGGCTTGCAGGCATCGATCTTCAATGGTCCAATCGTCGTTAAGTTGGTTGAAGTTTTCGATACTGGTACTGCCTTTTAAGATGTTGTGCAGTGCAATAATTTTTGTTTCAACCTGTAAAGCCTGGGCTATGGTCAGGTGATTGAACTGCCCAAAAACCTGTGGCAGGTAATAGGGTTTAGCATGGAGCTGCAAATTGCCCGATGTAGCCTGCAACTTACCCGCAATTAGCTGTAATAAAGTTGATTTTCCTACTCCGTTGTTTCCGATTAGAGCAATTTTATCCTGGGCGTTTACTTTTAGGCTAATATGTGAAAACAACAAATCTTTGTTGCGATGGGTGTACGAAATGTTTTGGAGAAAAAGCATAATTTCTTTCTTTAAGTAATGAAACAATGAAGCAAAGTCGTTTGGATTTACAGACTGCTAAATGGTTTTGTATGAAAGAAATTATATTTTCATTGGAGCATTAATTGATTTCGATTTGCAAATATAAGTTTTTTTCTTTTTTCTAAAACAATGAGAGACGGGTGTTTCATTTTGCAAAAAGCTTTAGGTTTAATACACAAGACCAAAGACTTAAGATACGGGACCAGGTTGGTTGTTGATTTTGGTTTCTGATTATGTTACGTGAGGACTTCGTCGTTTCAGATTTTTGTTCTGACATACTTCTGTAAATTGCGGTGAATGGGAGGCTGGTATTTTAAGGTTGTTTTGCTGCTTGCACCGCTTTTTGTCCGGGGAAAATTACATTCCCCGGTTTGAAATCCCGGGCTACCGAGGTTTAACCCTAAGGTTTTTAACTACTCAATAATTAAGCTTTTATTTGATTTTTGTTTGGAACCACCGGCTCTTGTGAGTTAGTAAATATTGTAAAATGAAATTGTTGTGTTGTTTTCTTGTATGGACTGGCCACTTCCCGATGCACTGGAGCTATGGATTATCAGGGTGTCAAGAATCAGTTCATTAATTTTCCAGATTTACCTTGCTTAAGTTATGTAAAAAAGTGCTTATCATTATCGCGACTTTTGGCTTTACTGTGATCCAGCCATAACAGTGTGCGTTTTAAATGGCATCGTGCTAAAGAACCCTTGGAACTTTGTTTTTTTTTGATAAACAATTAACAAGACCGTTTTTCTGTATGACAGTTATTTGCTTTCAGCCAATGATGAAACATACCGTGTTGAGATACCAATAAGAATTTCAAATTGTAGTTTTTTTATCTTCATTCAAAAACTTCAATCATTTTGTCGATAAATATCATTGTCGTGAATTCTAATTGTTCTGGTTTTGTTTTTAAGAATTAAACAGATTAGAGTTTCTATTCAGCCAGCAGGCTGTATGCAAGCCAGAGTAAAGGAGCCTGGCCGTGCAGATCGCCTGTTATACGGGGACGCATTAGGTAAAACGAGGTATCGGTACTTTGGCCGGTACCCACACATACTTCCCGAAGTTTTCCATCGGGAGTTATATAAGTTGTCAGAGCCTGCCAGGCTTTATCTATTGCCTTGCGGTATGGGTCTTCGGGCAGTAGTTCTTTTTTAACTCCCAGGGACATGGCATATCCAAACATAGCTGTTGATGAAGTTTCTTTAAAAGCTGTTTCGTTATCGATAAGTTGTCGCCACATACCATCTGCAGCTTGATTTTGGAGCAGGGTTTTCATCATTTTTTTGTATGCATTAACAAGGCGGGAATAGTTTGGGTCACTATCGGGCAGTTCGCTTAGTAGTTCAGCCAAACCGGCGGCTACCCAACCGTTTCCTCTTCCCCAAAAAAACGGTCCGTTGAATCCATGATAAAACAAGCCGTTTGATTGTTGCAATTTTTTAATGTAGGCATCGACCAAACGTGCAGTTCGTATTAAATACAGGCTGTCGGAAGTTACCCGGTATGCCTGAACCTGCAGACTGGAAATCATCCAGATATCATCGATCCAAAAACGGGCCTGTTGGGGCAATCCATCAGCTTTTGGTTGTTCCCATTGCTTATCGGCCAGTAACAAACCCTGATCACGAAAGTGCGTTCCAAAACCCTGTCGGTATAATTCAAGAGGCAATATGCCATACACTGAAATATCGACATGATTGGCTGCTTTAGGAATGGAATCGGTTCGGCTAATGCGGTAGCGATGCGCCAGGTTTTGCAGTAAAACAGAATCGTTCAGTAAGGCGGCCAGTCGCACAGCCCCAAAACCGGCACAGGCTTCGGCATAATGAATGCCATAAGTTTCGCCGGACTGATACATCATAAAGTCCTGTCGGTTCAATAAATCGTTGATAAGCAAGCGGCCAATGGCTTCGGGTGAATTGTCCCTGATTGATTCCTGCGATTGTCCTTTGACTTTAATTGTAAAGCAGAGCAGGAGCAGGAAATAAAGTAAAGGTTTCATAGCCTATAATTTTATACTAACTTATTTATACCAATAACAAGCAATTCGGCAAATACACTCAATACAACAAAATAGCCTGTTGATTTTATTGAAAGTTTCATTAGGCGGATGCTTTGCCAACAAATTACGAAAAGCAGGATTAGTACAATTGCCGGAACTAAAAAGGTGTTCCAATCCAGCATGGCTGAAATTCTTGCTTCATCCTGCAATTTGATTCCTCCGAAAACCAGGGAATAAAATCTTGAAAATGCGGCAAAAAAAGTAAGAGAAAAGGCATAAACCGATTTTGTTATGCCGGTAAGCAGTAAAAAGAGTAGTGCCTGAATCAGGGTAAAAACAGGACCACCTATTGCAGACCAGAGCGCATCGGTATCATTAATGAAGTTTCCATTTCTCGGCGCCGAATTATTTAAACTTATTGTCATGTCGTTTCCCAACACTGCTCCAAAGGTCCAATGCCCCAGTTCATGAAAAAGAAAGGTGAGAAAAGCAATGGGAATAAAAGCCATCATAACGTTCCAATTTATTTGACTTTCTTTTAAATCGTTTCGCAGGGTATTAACCAAAGCACGTGTCATTCTTTAAACTTTTAGGGTGTGTAGTTCTTATATCTTGTTTTTTAATCATCCAATGGTTAGCGCCTTGTGTTTATTTGTATTAGCCATATAGTTTGGGTTCATGCTAATTGGGTTTCAGTGTAGTAAATTTAAATCTTTTTTAATAAAAGTGCTGCTTTTGGTGTAGCATTTTAATTACCGGTAGGTGAGTTGCTGGTTTCTGGGGACTGGTAACTGGTTACTTGTTTCTGGATATTTTTTATATGCAACTTGATAATTGATAATTGCTCATTGTCCATTGACAATTGTTCATTGCTGGCTGAAGACTGCCAACTGGGCTAAGAACTGTGAACTGCCTGCTAATTTTGGGATATTCTGCTTTGCTTTTTGAAAGTTTCTTTGTTATGCACACTTTACTATCATATATAGATAAGTTTGGAACGGGATTATCCCGCTCCAAACATGTACTACAACGCTTTGTGCTATATTGCATGTTAGCGTTTAGTTGCTTTTGCTGTCAGTTCTTAATATCTGATTTCTCAATATTAAATATAACTACTCCCTCATTATCAGTTGTTAACCATGTATCCCAAGAGTTATAATTAAAGAAATGATGTGTGCTATCATTCATAATTGAGAGTGGGCCTTCCCATTTTTTGAGCAAGCTATCATTCTTAAACACACATGCAAACAAATAATAATCATGTTTTCCATCTGTAAACATTGTTTCAATAGGGTCTTGCTCTTTATTAACTCCTTTTGCATTATTTTCTAATTCAGCAGTATCATTGGGAAATATGGTATAATTATAAATACTATTGTTTATTACAGAATCATTAAAGACTAGTGTTAGCGTATCATTTGTATTATTCCAAACTAACATTCGATAATAATAATCTTCCTCTTTATCCCAATTAAATAATGCACAACCATGTAATACTATAATAATTGAAAGGGATAATAGTAATTTACGGCCAGTCTGTATCAACCGTATTGTATGCGTTATCAACTTGATTATCATAAATTGTAATTGTTTTTAATTTATTTTTAATTCCACTAATAGAATGAATAATAATAGTTAAGCATCCAAATATTTCAGAAGTTGTTACATCACTGATATTGTAAACTCCTAACAAAAATACGTGATTAAACCAATATGATACCTCTTTTTGCTGTATTGCTTGTTAGTGTTTTGTTGCTTTATTAATCACGCTTTAAATCAGATTCATAGATCGCAAATTCAATGATTTCGTATTTATTTTTATTACCACCACGAGAAGTTGTCCATGAGTTTTTATTATAAAAGCTATGAACGCTATCAGGTAATGAAATCAATGGTCCACCCCATTTAACAAATAAGCTGTCATTACGATAAATCTCAATCGTGTCTCGACTATCACCAAAATCATCCTCAATTATTCCAAAACCTGATGTATAAAGAGCTCTGGCCATAAGAAATTCGGAATCTGGATATAATGTATTTTTTTCTCCAAAATCGGAAATATATTTCTTTGTCAAATTTAAAACCAATGTATCGTTGGTAGTGTTAATAACTTTTACTTCATTCCAAGCGTCCTCTTCTCGTTTGCATGAAGAATTAGAAAGAAATAATAATATGAACAAAAGTTTAATGCCCATAAAAAGTAAAAGCTTCTTTGATAGCTGTTTCTTTTCCATATTTAGATATTAGTTTTGATTTCAATTTTGAATGAGAATTTTCATCACCAGATAAGCAATTATAAATTTGACTTGGTGTAAGAATACTCCGATTTTCCAATCTCATTAATATTCCAGGGTCATACCAATCTTCATTTGCATCCCAATTCACAGAACCCCCAAAATAATCTCTGCAACAAACATAATTCCCGAAATAGTTGCCCCACATTTCGCCTACTCCAACGTAACCGTCAATCTCACGGCTGCCATCGCCATAGCCTAAATTAGTTACAATGGCCTTGACGTAGTCGTGCCAATATTGCTTCCCAGCTTTCGAAAAATGGCTGGCATGAGATAGTTCGTGCCATAACGTTGCATAACAACTTTGCGTGCTGGTGTAATCCTGTAAAATGAAGATGTCTGGCATACATAACCTTATAGCTGCATAAACAGTTGTAGCAATTTTGCTGAAAACACCAATGGTAAGTATAGTTGCAATGTTATCTAAACTAATGTATGTTTGTCGTCCCATTGGGGCTGAGCCACCCCATTGTCCATCCATCCGCAATGTCCAAATCCTCAAACCTGCTGGTGGCTTGCTTACACCATATTTCGGACATAGTTTTTCCCTGTAATAGTATGCACCGTTATTCACAGTTGACCAAAGCCATGCTTTTGAATTGGTGTAGATGTCTCTGCTATGCCCACTTTTAGAATGCCATCCCATATTATATATGGCTGGAGAGAACATAGCCCAGTTTCCCCATATTTTGAAACCGGTGGCATTTTCGTATACAACTGCATAATGAACATTGGTTCGGAAGTATTTTCCCATTTTATATTTACCATCTTCACCAGTATACTCACTATCCCACTTGACAAAATTATGTACCCTAACCTTAACCTTCATTACACCTTCTAACCCAACTTTTGTTGAACTACCACTTTTAATTGAATTATTGTCAACCCGAATAGTTCCTTCCGGTTTATCTTTCCCTTGTATGGCATTTGCACTTTTTAAAGTATTTTCATCATTTAAGTTACCTGTTATTCTAAATGCTTCTATTTCAAGCTGACCGTAAAAGTCATTGGAATAACTACTTTTTAAATCCAAAGAATCTTCCTCTTCAGGTATATAACATTCCTCAATAATTTCATATTGTATATCAGGGAATTGGTAATTAATTGGAACAGAAGTGTATTGCCATGTAATCTGGTCTTCAGGTATTTCAGGGCGTGATAATAAAATCCTTCTTCAGTTATTTCATAGTCCATAGGGTAATCAAATAGTTCAATGGTGGTATCAGCCCATAATAATCTTAAATCGGCACTATCTTTTGGTAAAAAACGAATATATAAGGTATTAGTCTCAATATCAAATGTGTCAGTGGTTGCTGATTTTAATATACCACTACTTTTTAAACTTTCGTATGCCCTTTTCATATTCTCAACCGAATAAGGGTTTTCAAGTTTGTTTCCAAGAACAATTATCTCCTTTGGTTCGACGTTTTGATTTGTTTCAATTTGAGTTTCGGTCTCAAATGTCAGTTCATCTTTTTGGCAACTAAATAAACCGAAAATCATCAGTAAAGTTAAAAAAGTAATTTTTAGCCGTTTCATACTTTTCTTTTTTTTGATTAATATTTTTGTTTACAGCGATGCCTATTTAATGGCCACTTCCTGATTCCTTGAACCAGTCAGTTTCACTACTATTATTATTTTCAACTTGTATCCATAATTTTTAACATTAAAGTTATGAACTGTCGCTCTTCGCAATAAACGCTAAATGTAATCTACCCAAACCCAACTCCCTTTTTCCTTTCACCATTGGAAGAGAAACGATAGGAATAACACGTTTTCCGATTTAATATACCGGGCTTAATCATTGGTTTTCAGTTGAAACAATCAAAATTAAAAAAAAAATAGTTAAAGTAGTATCACTTTCCGTTACCTATTTTATTTCATTTAGGGGAAGTATTTTTTATTGGGCTTTAATGGGTTGTTGTTTCTGGCTTTCAGGGGTTTGTTAAATTTTTGGTGGCTGGTTGCTCAAATACAAACTATAACACAGAGAACCGCAAAGCAACACAAAGCTTGCGGCCACTGTAGGCTGCCGACTGCCAACCGGAGACTGGTTACTGGTTTCTGGTTTCTTTATTTTTGTGAAATGGTACGCTGATTATTATGAAACGA
>PHDD01000032.1:66245-73864 GCA_002840905.1 Bacteroidetes bacterium HGW-Bacteroidetes-4
CAACCGGAGACTGGTTACTGGTTTCTGGTTTCTTTATTTTTGTGAAATGGTACGCTGATTATTATGAAACGAACGGATTACTTGGAATAGGCTCTGTGTGACTTTGTGATTACATTGTGGAACTCTGTGTAACCATTTTAACCGCTGAGACGCTGAGAATCGCTGAGTTTTTTACTCAGTTATGGGTTGTTTTCTCTGCCCCCGATAGTCATCGGGACTGCACCTTCTGCGGTTTAGAAGTTGTAAACCGCTAAGACACTGAGACGCGAAGGAAATGCTACACATTTTAACTACCTGTTAGCAGACGGGCCTGTCCGTCCGTTCAGGCGGGTTCATGGAAATGAAACTCTTGATTACCTTGCATGAGGACTATCTCATTTCTGATTAACGAATTCAGATTAGCGATTTCAGATTTTTACTTATTGTTCATTGCACAAGAAAGTAGGGAAGAGCTGTACTATCAAAAACTGTGCCTGACAGCTTTGGTTTTCGGCATGCTGTTTGTTCTGATTTTTGCCCCAAAAACCGGCACTTAACCTTAAAAGCCTCTATTCATAAGCCTTGCGGATTAAAATACCGGCTGCTTCGGTTTAAAAATACCCTTTTTCCAGTGGCAAACTCCCATCATTTATCGCGGCACTCCCATCATTTAGCGCTCAACTCCCATCATTTATCACGCAACTCCCATCATTTATTCCGCCACTCCGTGAATTAATTTCATTATTCCCATCATTTAGTGCGTCACTTCCGTCATTTATCGGACAACTCTGTCAATTAATTCCATCACTCCCTGAATTAATTGTTCCGCTCCCTGCTTCTAACGTGTTTCTCTCTACTCTAATTTGTTCACTCCCTACGCTAATTTCAAATCTCCGGACTATAATTTGATTACTCCCTGCTCTAATTCCAAATCACCGGACTATAATTTGAGATCTCTGGTCTCTAATTTGAGATCTCTGTCCTATATTTTCAAATCTCTCTGCTATATTTTCAGATCTCCCTGGTATATTTTGAATTCTCCCGGCTTTGTATGGATGAATGTACCCTACACTGATTTTTATGATATTAACTGATTGATTAAGATTTGCTCTGTGATTTTCTTTTTTACCACCAAGGTGCAGTGCAAAGAAAATGCTTCGCATTTTTAACGGCCGTTTGCAAACAGGCCTGCCCGTCCGTTCAGGCGGGTTCGTGTTAATTCGTGTTAATTCGTGGACAAACTAATTTTTTCTTTCTACTCCGGTCTGTAAGCAGAAGTCAAAATTAGAGTCTTAAATCACCCTTTACCCGTCAATTCCTTAATACTCGTTCCAGCTCTTAATGGCCAGGTCGTCGGGAGTGAGTTTGCAAAAGCTGTAAATAAATGCGCTGGCCAGTCGGGCATTGGTAATGAGCGGAATGTTGTAATCGATGGCGCTGCGACGAATGGTGTAATCGTTGGCCAGTTCCTCCTTGCTTAAGTCTTTGGGAATATTAATCACCAAATCAATCATTTTGCCCCGCAGGTAATCCAGCACGTTGGGTTTGGCTTCTTCGTCGGGCCAATGCAATGCCGTTGCCGGGATGCCGTTTAACTGCAAGAATTGCGCGGTTCCCTTGGTGGCAAACAGGTTATACCCTTTTTCAATCAGCATACGACACGAATTTACCAGCTCTACCTTCGAACGCATGGGCCCGGTGCTTAGCAGGATGTTCTTTTTGGGCACGGTGTAACCTACCGACAGCATAGCTTTTAAGATGGCTTCGTAATAACTGTCGCCTATGCAGCCCACTTCGCCGGTACTCGACATATCAACCCCGAGTACAGGGTCGGCTTTGGCCAGACGCGAAAAACTGAACTGGGGCGCTTTTACCCCGATGCAATCCAATTCAAAAATCGATTTGTCGGGTTTCTTAACTTCCCGGCCCAGCATTACCTGCGTGGCCATTTCAATCAGGTTTACCTTAAGCACTTTCGACACAAAGGGAAAGCTGCGCGAAGCACGCAGGTTGCATTCAATTACTTTTATGTCGTTGTCCTTGGCTAAAAACTGCATGTTAAAGGGCCCCGATATATCGAGTTCGCGGGCAATGGCTTTGGTTATCCGTTTGATGCGCCGCACGGTCTCGAAATAGATTTTTTGCGGTGGAAATACCATGGTGGCATCGCCCGAGTGCACTCCGGCAAATTCCACGTGTTCTGAAAGGGCATAGCTTATCAATTCGCCTTTATTGGCCACGGCATCAATCTCAATTTCCTTGGCTTGTTCAATAAATTCCGAAACTACCACGGGATGTTGCTTTGATACCTTTACGGCCAGTTGCAGAAAATGCTCCAGCTCGTCGCGGTTCGATACCACATTCATAGCAGCTCCCGAAAGCACGTAACTGGGACGAATCAACACGGGGAATCCCACCTTATCGACAAAATGGTAAATGTCGTCGATGCTGGTTAATTCGCTCCAGCGGGGCTGGTCGATGCCCAGTTTATCGAGCATGCCCGAAAATTTGTTGCGATCTTCGGCCCGGTCAATGCTTAGGGGCGAGGTTCCCAGAATGTTAATGTGTTGCCGGTGCAGTCGCATGGCCAGGTTGTTTGGAATTTGTCCACCGGTGGAAACAATAACTCCTTTGGGCAGTTCCAGATCGCAAATGTCGAGCACCCGTTCCAGCGACAGCTCATCAAAATACAACCTGTCGCACACATCGTAATCGGTACTTACCGTTTCGGGGTTGTAATTAATCATAATGCTACGCAAACCTTCTTTTTTAATGGTTTGCAGGGCATTTACCCCGCACCAGTCGAATTCCACACTGCTGCCAATGCGGTAGGCTCCCGAACCCAGAACGGTTACCGAGCGGTTGTCGCGCGGAAATTCCACATCGTGTTCGTTTCCCGAATAGGTGAGGTAGAGGTAATTGGTTTTGGCCGGATATTCGGCGGCCAGCGTATCAATCTGCTTTACATAAGGCACGATTCCCATCTTTTTACGGAAGGTGCGTACTTTGTTCATGTTGCTTTCAATGGCTTCCACTTCGCTTTTCAGTATCATACGGGTGAGCTGAAAGTCGGAAAAACCCCTTATTTTTGCTTCACGAAGCAGTTCCAGCGGGGTTTCTTCCAGTGTGTCGAAGGCATACAGCTTATTTTTCAGGTCGTTAATGTTCTGTAGTTTAACCAGAAACCACTTATCAATTTTTGTCAGTTCATGGATTCGGTCAATGGTATATTCAGCATCCAAAGCTGCCTGTATGGCAAAGATGCGCATATCTGTAGGCCGGGTAAGTTCTTCGTCGATGCTTTCGAAATTCAAATCGCGGTTGCCTGTAAAACCATGCATGCCCTGTCCAATCATCCGTAAGCCTTTTTGTATGGCTTCTTCAAAGTTACGCCCAATGCTCATCACTTCGCCTACGCTCTTCATCGATGAGCCAATCTGTTTACTTACGCCTTCGAACTTTCCGAGGTCCCAGCGGGGGATTTTGCATACAATATAGTCGAGTGCCGGTTCAAAAAAGGCACTGGTAGTTTTTGTAACCGAGTTTTTTAAATCGAATAAGCCATAGCCCAGGCCCAGTTTGGCGGCTACAAAAGCCAGGGGATAACCGGTGGCTTTGCTGGCCAGGGCGCTTGAACGCGACAGGCGGGCATTTACCTCAATTACGCGGTAATCTTCCGATTCGGGGTCGAGCGCATACTGCACATTACACTCGCCTACAATGCCAATGTGACGAATTATTTTAATGGCCAGCTCGCGCAGTTTGTGGTATTCGGTGTTCGACAGGGTTTGCGAAGGTGCTACCACAATGCTTTCCCCGGTATGAATGCCGAGGGGGTCGAAGTTTTCCATGTTACATACAGTGATGCAATTATCGAAACGGTCGCGCACCACTTCGTATTCCACTTCTTTCCATCCCTTGAGCGATTCTTCGACCAACACCTGGGGCGAAAAAGCAAAGGCATTGTTGCAAATCTTTTCCAGCTCGCCGTGGTTGTTGCAAAAGCCTGAACCCAACCCGCCCAGGGCATAAGCAGCCCGCACAATGATGGGGTAGCCCAGCTTGTCGACAGCTTTATAGGCTTCGTTCAGATTATTAACAGCAAAGCTGCGGGCTGTTTTTACGCTTATTTGATTTAGTTTTTGCACAAACAGGTCGCGGTCTTCGGTATCTTTAATGGCCTGCACGGGAGTTCCCAAAACGCGGACCCCATATTTTTCCAACACCCCGCTGTCTTCGAGTTTTATGCCACAGTTCAGGGCGGTTTGTCCACCAAAGGCTAACAAAATGCCCTGGGGTTTTTCTTTTTTAATTACCCGTTCTACAAAATCGGGGGTAACCGGTAAAAAGTAAATTTTGTCGGCTATATTTTCCGAGGTTTGTACCGTAGCAATATTGGGGTTTATCAGAATGGTTTCGATGCCTTCTTCGCGCAGGGCTTTGAGTGCCTGTGAGCCGGAATAGTCGAATTCTCCGGCTTCGCCAATCTTTAAAGCTCCGGAACCCAATACAATTACTTTTTTTATGCTTTGGTCGATGGTACTCATGGTTTATTTGCTTTTTTTAATGTGGTCGATAAACTGTTCAAACAGGAAGGCCGTGTCAGTTGGTCCGCCCGATGCTTCGGGGTGAAACTGGGTGGCAAAAATGGGTTTGCTTTTATGGCGGATGCCCTCACAGGTTTGGTCGTTCAGGTTGGTGAAATAGGGTTCAAAATCGCCTTTTAATTTGTGATGATCCACAGCAAAGCCATGATTCTGTGAGGTAACAAAACAGCGTTGGGTTTCATGCTGCATTACCGGTTGGTTGTGGCTTCGGTGTCCGTATTTTAATTTGTAGGTTTCGGCTCCGCTGGCAATGCCCAGCAATTGACTGCCCAGGCAGATTCCAAAAATGGGCTGGTCCTTTCCTAAGGCTGTTTCCAGTTGATGGATGGCCGGTTTGCAAATGGCCGGATCACCGGGGCCGTTACTTATGAACAGCCCGTCGTAAGCTTCGTTGCTGTAATTGTAGTTCCAGGGAACGCGAATCACGGTAGTGTCGTAACGCAACAAGCTGCGAATGATGTTGTATTTTACCCCGCAATCGACCAGCATTATTTTGTGTTGGCCCGTGCCGTAAATGGTTTTCTTTTTAATGCTTACCAAATCCACCAGGTTTTGTTCGTTGGGGTCGTACCAATCTACTTCCTGTTCGTCGATAACAATTTTTCCCAGCATGCTTCCGTATTCGCGTAATACTTTGGTCAGGGCACGGGTGTCGATGCCGAAAATGGCGGGCACTTTGTTGTCGTTAAGCCATTTGCCCAGGCTTTGTTCGGCGTTCCAGTGGCTGTACTCAAAGGAGTAATCAGATATAACCAGGCCCGAGATATGAATCTTATCCGACTCAAAGAATTTTAGCAGGCCGTTTTCTGTTTCTGTTTTGGGAACTCCGTAATTTCCAATCAGGGGAAAGGTAGCAACCAGTATCTGCCCTTTGTACGAAGGGTCGGTCAGGCTTTCGGGATAACCGGTCATGGCGGTATTGAATACCACTTCGCCGGCAACCGAGCATGGGAATCCGAAAGACCGGCCCGAAAATTCTTTTCCATTTTCTAATATCAGTCTCGCGTTTTTTGCTTTTGCCATTAATAATGATTTAAAAGAGTTTGTCTATACTATCGGGGAATTCTTTACGCAATGCCTGTTTCACATCGTCGGGGGTGTAGCCCTCTCGGACTACAAAGAATATCGTGTCGTTTCCTGCAAGGGTTCCGGCAATGGAATCGGGGTTTGTACTGTCGATGGCCGAAGCTATGGTGTGCGAAAAAGCAGGAATAGTTTTTATTATACCCATATTTCCTGAAAACTCAAGCGACAAAAAACCGTCTAAACTATGTTTACCGCTACTGCTTAGGTTTACCAAACTTGTTGCATCGGGTAAGTGGTAGCGGTACGAGCTTTTTCCGTCGGGCATTTTGGCTACTTTTAGCAATTTTAAATCGCGCGACAAGGTAGCTTGTGTAACATGAAAACCGAGGGAAATAAGCTGTTGAAGCAGTTCCTCTTGCGAGGTGATGTGCGTTGTCTGAATGATTCTTTTAATGGTGGCCAGTCGCTGGCTTTTTGTATCCATAAAAATTTTTAAGTATAAATATACATTCAGGATGCAAAAATATGCAAATTTTACAATTCGTCAAGCAATAGTTATTAACAATCGTGGTTTTTGATAAAACCTTTCGATAGGTTAAGACCCCTTAGCGGGTTCAATTGGTTCGCAGGACTTTTATAAAGAGTAACGTAGCCATTATACCCAGTATTAAATAAATAATTCCGGCGGTTTTAAGTGCAAAGCTCAGGCTGTAATGGTCGGTAAAGTAGCCCAGGAGTGGGCCCAGTCCGGCAAAAACCAGGCGGATAATAAAATTACGCACCGACAGAACAGTTGCTCTTATGTTCGATTCGGTAAGGCGGTTGATGTAATCTTTTAGTACCGGTGTGGCATAACCCCTGACCAGATAAAAAACAAACAAAAAGCCAATACCCCAGATGCTCTGAATATAGCCGGTGAGCAAATACATGCCAGAAATAAACAGGGTAATGAAAAATACACTTTTTATGCTGCCCAGTTTTTTTTCCAGGCGGTGGGCAAACATCGAGGTGATGCCAACCGATAAATTCAATAGCGTCCAAAGTATACCAAAGGCGGCAATGGGTACCTGTACTTCTTTAAAAAAAGGTTGAACAAACCAGGCCATCGACAGGGTGGCGGAGCCAATAACTGCTGAATAAACAATATTTAAACGCAGGGCTTTGTTTCCAAATAAGGTATATCTGAATATGTCAACAATGTCGTTGAAACTGGCTTTTACCAAAGCTTTGTGACGGCTGGGTTCTCTCAGGGTCAATGCGGCAGGAATGGCCAGAAAAGCCACGGCTGCCTGAAAGTAGTAGGGATGTCTCAGGCTGTAAGTGGCTAAGAACCCACCGGCAATTCCGGCAATGGCTTCGGCAAAGTTACCTATTGAGATGATTCGCCCTTCGAATTTCAAATACTGTTTTTCGCGTTTTTCATCCAGCAGGGTATCGTAAAGCATGGCCGAATCGGCGCCACTAATCAGGCTGGTACCAATGCCCAAAACAATTTCAGCGATTAAGAATCCGGCAAAGCCGTAAGAGAAACTGTAAACCACATAACCCAAAAAGCCCAGGATGCTTCCTGCTATCAGCGTTTTTTTTCGCCCCAGCACATCGGCAAAGTAACCTGAGGGAATTTCGAGTACCACAATAGCTACCGAATAAATTCCCTGCAACAGGAAAATGTCAAACTGTTCCAGCCCGTTTTCATTGTAAAACAAAACCACAATGGGCATTATCAGCATAAACCATTTGGCAATTTTAATAAGGTAAAGCTTGTAAATATTTGAGCTAATGTTTTGCAAACTGGTATTTTTATATAGAATCGCAAAAATAAGAACTATATTTAAAATAAAAAGGCTGTTTTATTTTGTGAGTTAAAATAAAACAGCCTGATATATGGGGTGTTTGTGTATAAAAGCTATACTAAAAATACTATTTAAATCACTATTAACCGACTAAATTCGGCATTTTAATTTTTCCACTTTTCAAAGCCCATAAATAGGGCATTTAATCTCTAAA
>PHDD01000004.1 GCA_002840905.1 Bacteroidetes bacterium HGW-Bacteroidetes-4
CGGGCTGCCATCCTATTGTTAATTGCCCATTGATAAATGATAATTGCTATTTGGCTGTGTACTGCATACTGTTGGCTGTTGGCTGAATCACTGGATAACAAACAAAAAACTGCGAACTGCCCACTAATTTGCAGTTATTCACTATTCGTTTTTCACTATTCACTTTTCACTATCCACTTTTCACTATTCACTATTCACTATTCACTTTTCACTTTTCACTATTCACTATTCACTATTCATTAATTTAATCTCTTAAAATTGAAAACTTACCGTCGCGAAATACGTTTAAGTAAAATATTTTCACTTATTTCAGGTCGAAGTTTTTAAATTTGTGAAAAGTAACTTTTGCCGTACTTAAATGCCCAATCGTATGAAAGCAACACATACTCCCTTAATAATTCTCGTGCTTTTGCTGCTAAGCACCAGTGCTCTGAATGCCCAAACCAAATTCCTTGAAGAAGGCTTCGAAAACGGGGGAAGTATCCCTACGGGCTGGACCCAGGTTAAAAAAACCGGCGATGCCACCTGGGCATTCATCAATGGCGGGGAAATACCCCCCGGAGACGAAACCCGCCTGCCACCCGCTGCTCATACGGGTGGTTATAACGCATCATTTTTCAAAGCTACTGAAACATCCCACGAAACCTTTCTGATTTCACCGACTTTTAGTTTTGAGTTTGCCCAAAAACCCGAATTGCGCTTTTGGTATGCCCAGTATTCCGATCAATTACCCAATCTGGAAACCGATAACAATAAGTTTAAAATCTATTACCGCTCGCCCCAGGAAGGCAATACCTGGTTTTTGTTGAAAGAGTTGCCCCAACCTACCGAAGGCTGGGTGTTCGACTCGCTGCCCATTGCCGACAGCATCACCAATAAAAAATACACCCAGGTACAGTTGGGCTTTTTAGGCATCAGCTCCACTGTAGGTTTTGGTTCCTGTATTGATGATATTCTTTTGGTTGAAACCGATACGGTAACCAAATACATCGAAAAAGTGTATGCTTCGCAACCCAACCTCGATATTATTCCTTCGGGCTCGAACAACAACCCCATACTACGGTTACGCTTCCCCGTACAGGGCAACGACGGCACCCTGCTACTCGATTCCCTTACGGTTACTGCCCTGGAACAGGCCGGTTCGGTGGTTGCCCCCAATGGGGTGAAACTGTACCACACCACCACCGAATACTTTACCAACACCAACCCCATTGGCACACCCCAAAGCTTTGTCGATGGAAAAGCCGTATTCGGAAATATTAACCATGAATTGCCCTTTGGTAACAGCTATGTTTGGGTTACTTACGATATTCCCGAAGATACCCAGCACGAATTCAAAAATGTAAAGGTAGATGCCAAAGTTGAAGCCAACAGCATTTTGGTAAACAATTCCTACTTTCCGCTTTCAGAACTAAACCCCAGCGGGTTCCGGCTTATCAACGAATCGCTGTTTTTCGACGACTTTGAGTCAGACAAAGGCTGGACCCTGATCGAAGAATTTCAACGGGCCACTCCTATAGGTGAAGGAGGGTTTTATCAGAACCCCGACCCCACTTACGCCAAAAGCGGGGTAACCGTTTTAGGAACCGACCTTACCGGACTGGGTGACCATCATGGGGATTATGAGCCGGGACTTAGTCCCAACCAATACCAGGCCCTGACCCCAACCTTCGATTGCTCCTACTTTAAAGAATTGAACATACAATATTACCGCTGGCTCAATGTAAACTTTGGCGATACCGCGGGCATCGATTATAGTTTGGATGGGGGCCTTACCTGGACCCGTTTTTGGCAAAGCACCGGTTTGATAGCTGAGAGTGAATGGACGTTTAAACAACTCAGCCTTTCAAACCTGATTGACCGAAGCCCCA
The DNA here is from genome assembly GCA_002840905.1 of Bacteroidetes bacterium HGW-Bacteroidetes-4. GTDB lineage: Bacteria > Bacteroidota > Bacteroidia > Bacteroidales > SZUA-534 > GWE2-40-63. The sequence continues at coordinate 1,872 of PHDD01000004.1, forward strand.
GTGTAACCCTGCGCTTTATCATGGGGCCCACAGGTGCTTCCCAGTACCTGAGCGGCTGGAACATCGATAACTTTGCCCTTACCGGTACCTTTGTGAACGAAGACATTGGGGTAACTCAGGTGCTCGACCTTAGTTCGGGATGCGGGCACGTGGCCCCGGAACCCTTAACTGTTGTGGTTAAGAATTTTGGTTACGACGCCACCAACGACACCCTGCCCATAAAATACTCGCGCAACAACGGGGCAACCTGGGTTCACGACACCGTGTTCCGCAGCATCCCCCAGGGCGATACCATACATTATACCTTTAGCAATCTGGTCGATTTTACCACACCCGGTGAACACACCCTACTGGTAAGCTCAAACCTGACGGGCGACGAGGACAGCCGGAACAACAGTACCAGTACATCCATCTACGTGTCACCAACCTATACCCTTCCTTTTTACGAAAATTTTGAAGCCAACAACGGCTACTGGCGTTCTTTTGGGGCAAACAAAACCTGGAAACACGGAGCCCCCTCGGGCAGTATGCTGAACAAATCGTTTTCGGGTACTAAATGCTGGGCCACCAACCTGAGCGGCGATTATCCCGACAACGATTCGGCCTGGCTCGAAAGCCCCTGCTTCGACTTTACGGGCATCGACAAGCCCATCATCGATTTTATGCTTTGGGCCGGTGCCGAACCGGTAAACGATGGCCTGGCACTCTATTACAGCCTCGACGAAGGAGGCAGCTGGAACCTGGTCCCTGCCGAAGGAAGCTACGACTGGAACTGGTACAACGAACCGGCAGTAGCCTCGCTGGGACATGCCGGCTGGGACTCGGTGGGCAACACCTGGTTTAAGGCACGTCAAATTCTGCCCAACGATGTGGCCAACCACAGCCTGGTAAAATTCCGCTTTGTTTTTGCCTCGAACGACACCATAACCACCAATGGCTTTGGTATCGACGACATACGCCTTTACAATGCGCCTGCCGACGCCGGAGTGACCGCCTTGTTATCGCCCGTAACCAGTTGCTCCCTGAGTGATAATGAAGAACTCAGCATCCAGGTGAAAAACTTTGGCATACGGCCCATCACCGCAGCCGACACCCTGTTTGCCACACTTATTATTAATAATGAACTTACCTATACCGATACATTTAATGTAGTTTCGCCCCTGGCAGTTAATGCCACAGCCAATTTTAGCTTTAGTGACCCGGCCAATATGTTCCGCAAAAAATGGTACCACATAGTGGCCTATACCCGTTTACGGGGCGATACCGCTTTTTATACGGCCGGGGTTTACAACGACACCCTGCGCGACTCGGTTTATGTGATGGGCGAACCCCTGTATTCCATTGGCCCCGATATTGGTACCTACAATGCCGATACCCTGATCCTCGATGGCGGGGTACATTCGGTAGGCGGAGCCAACTTTATTCACTACAACTGGATATACGAAGGCAGGCCCGATAGTACTTCAACCATTATTGACGATCGCTATTTTGGCGTTCCCCCCTTCCCCACCGGCGAAGATTACATGACCTTTACCATTACTGTAGAGAACGATTCCGGATGTTTTGCCTACGATACCCTGCTTATTACAAAATCGCAGGTCGATATAGGAATTACTGCCATTACCGGAATTACGGATGCCTGTATCAACGGACAGAATCAAAACCTGGAAGTAACTATCACCAACCACACCAGTGGGGGCAGCAGCTACACCATGCCCCAGGATACAACCATTACCGTTGCCTACATGCTCGATGGTACTGCCGAAGAACCAACCATAGTTACCGAATCGTTTAATTTACTTGCCGACTTACTCCCGGGGGCATCGGTAAACTATACCTTCGACAGCCTGCCGGTTTACCCAACTGCAGGTACCTTTACGTTTACCGCCTATACGGTGGTGAATGCCGATTTGGATTACAGCAACGATACCCTAAGCCAGACGGTAAGCATTTATCCCTTACCGAAAGTTGAGCTGGGTGCCGACAGCCTGATAAACATGCAGGCCGATACCCTTGTGCTGGATGCCGGTGCCGGATTTGATACCTACACCTGGAACGGTGTCTTGGGCACGCAAACTTATGCCATTCCCGATAAAGCCACCGCCTGGTACAAAGTTATAGTAAACGACACCAACAGTTGCGGTACCGCAGCCGATTCCCTGCTTGTTATATCTGATAACTGGCAACTGCTTTCCATCGACAATCCGGTGACCCAGTGTGAACCCTCGGCCAGCGAACAAATGACTATCACATTAAAAAACAAAAGTCCGAATACCTATACTACGGGTTATCAGCTACCAGCAACCATCGAATTTAACGAAACGGTAATTAACGAAGCCCTTACCCTTCCGGTAGATTTGGCACCCGGCGAAAGCCTGGCTTACACCTTTAGCCCCGTGTTCGATTTGTCGGCTATTGGAACCTATACGCTTAAGGCCACGTTAAAACCTGTGCACGACTCAACCCAAACCGACAACCATTTATCGGCCACAGTAAATATCTGGGGGGTTAAGGATGTAGAGATTGGCCCCGACACCATAATTACCCAGCGGGCCGACACTTTATTATTTGATGCAGGGTTAGGCTTCCAGACTTATAACTGGCAGAATGGATCGACCGAAAGCAGTTTCAATGTTACCGAACAAACCAGCACCCGTTATTGGGTAGAGGTTACCGATTTCAACGGTTGCCCCTCATCGCGCGATACGGTACAAATTATATCCTACGACCTGGCACTGGAAGAGCTGGTTTCGCCCGAACCCAAATGCGATATCAACAGCATTTCAAACATAAGCTTTAGCCTGGTGAATAACGGTTACGATGTAATTCCAACCGGGCAAAAAATCTATTTCAATTATTACCTGAACAGTGAAACGCCAACAGTATATGAATACACCCTGCCGTCGAACCTGTTCCCCTTCCAAAGCAAGCTGGTAAGTATTAACGAAACATTTGATCTCGATCCGCAACAAAGCTATACGTTTACCGTGTTTGCCGATTGGAATAAAGATTATTTTAACAGCAACGACACCTTGCACAGTTCGGTGTATCAGTTGCCACACCCAAACATCCAGCTGGGCGACGACATTTACACCACCCAGGCCGATACGGTATCGTTCAGTATTGCAACGGGATACACCACGTATTACTGGCAAGACGGAAGTCGTGCTTCAACCTTTGATGTTACAAAAAAATACACAGCCAACTATTGGGTCGAAGTGCGTAATGCCTACGGATGTACCGATGCCGACACCCTGAAAATCTATACCTACGATATTGGAATAGCCTCTTTCGATAACCTGAATGCCTGTGAAGTTTCTGCTACCAACGAGGTAAGTATTAACCTGCAGGTTATTGGCCAGGATACCCTGTATGCCGGTCAGCAGATTGGAGCTTCATACACCTTCGATGGTAACACAGTAAACGAAACCATCACCTTAGACCACACCTTTGATAACCTGGCATATTATCCCTATACTTTTACTACTCCTTTTGCGGTTCCCGATACCGGAAACTACAGTATAACAGCAAGCGTAAGCCTGGTTAACGAAGTAAACACAACCAACAACGGGGCAGCTGCCAACTTCAGAATAGGTGCTTATCTGGTTAATTTACCCGATGACATAGTTACCTACGAGAGTTCGGTAGTTATTGATGCAGGTAGTGGATTTGCATCTTATGCCTGGAATCATGGGCCAAGTACCCAAAGTGTTGAGCTTACCGAACCGGGAACCTATACGGTTACCACCACCGATATAAACGGCTGTGAAAGTTCCGACGCTATTTCCATCAAGTTTCTTAATCCGGCTTACGATGTGGTTTCAATCATTGGGTTGGCCGACAGTTGCACGCGTTCAGTAACACAAAGTATTGCGGTTCAATTGAAAAATAACGGTAACGATACCATTTATGCCGATAGTGTAATTACCCTGCAATACAAAATAAACGGGGGAACAGCTATCCAGGAACCCTATCAGTTCACCGCCAATTTTGAACCCGGCAACGAACTGCTTATTCCTTTCGCTACCCCGTTAAACCTGATGAATACCGGCAGCTATACAGTAACTGCTTTTGTTACTATTGGCTCACGAACTTCATCGATCGACACAACGGTTCAAACCTTTGGACTACCAGAGCTAAATCTACCAGCCGATACCAGCACCTATGCCAATTCGCTGGAACTGGATGCCGGTAGCGGGTTCGAAAATTACCTGTGGAATACCGGGGAACTGACCCAAACCAAAGAAGTAACGGAAGATGGCAGCTACACAGTTACGGTTACCAATGCAAATACCTGTAGCAATTCGGCCACCATTGAAGTGTTCTTTATTAAACCCCAGTATAACATTACCGAAATACTGGGACTGGCCGATGGCTGCGAAAACACCAGCAGTGAAAACCTTTCGTTTGTACTCAGGAATGATGGGAACGACATTATTTATGCCGACAGCACGCTCAATATTGTTTATCAGATAAACGAGAACAACCCGGTGGCCGAACAATTTACCTTTGTGGCAAATCTGGGACCCGAACAGGAAGTTACCATACCTTTTGCAACCCCACTCAACTTATCATCAGTGGACAGCTACGAAATTCAGGTTTGGATACCATTTGGACAAAGTACTTCCGAAGCTGATACCACAATAAATACCTGGGGTTATCCTGAAGTAAACCTTGGACCGGATAAGGAATCGATTGCTGATTCAGAACTCCTGGATGCCGGTGAAGGTTTTGCCACCTACCTGTGGAGTACCGGAGCCACCAGTAGAACCATCGAAGTTAATACCAATGGCAGCTACTGGGTCGAAGTGGCCAATACCCACGGATGTACCGACCGCGACACCCTCAGCATTCTATTCCACCCCATCAAATTGGAAATTTTCCAATTTACCAGTCCTTTGTTAGGTTGTGGTTCACTGAACGACGAAGTGAAAATGGTGGTTAAAAACACTGGTCTTAAGGAAGTAGCTCCCAACACAGTAATTAGTCTGGGTTACCAGTTTGGCGATGGAGAACGGGTAAATGAAACCACGCAGTTTGCCAATGCCATGCAGCCCAATGCCAACCTTAGCTGGACCTTTGATGAACTGCTTGAGGAACAAATTCCCGGAACCTATACCCTTAAACTCTTTGTTGGACTCGAAGACAAAGATCTGGATACCGATGAATATGCAATCACTATTTTTGAAGCACCGGTTTTCTTTGACGGACAAGATACCATTGAGGTAGCAGCTTATCCTTACGAATTAAATCCCAACGTAACAGCAACTACCTACGAGTGGAATACCGGAGCCACCAGTACCACCATCAGTGTTTCTGAAGATGGAAAGTACACCTTGACCATAACCCAGGATAATACCTGTACTTATGAAGGTTCGGTAGTTGTGGAAAAAATTACGGGTATTGCTGATGCCTGGGGAGAAGATATAAAAGTATTCCCGGTTCCGGTGGAGCATGAACTGCTGATAAATATCCCCGAACACTATGGAATAGTGAGCATTCAACTAAACGACATCAACGGAAAACTCCTGTACTACAACAAAAAAGCCCGACTAAACGAAGTAATTACGTTTGAAAATTGGGAACAGGGTATTTATCTATTGCGGATAACGAACAACGAAAAAACCATAAACTATCAGCTTATAAAACATTAAAAGCAAAGAGCCCCGCAAGGGGCTTTTTTCATAGGGTACTATCCTCTAAATGGTTACTTTAACCAACTTTCAAATTGAAAGCAAAACCATGACTTTCGTTTCATAAAATCCTGTTATTAAATATATCGTTAAACTTCATCCTTCCTTCCAAAATGGTTATAATTGCAGCGAAATTGAAAGCAGACATACAAGTGCTATGAGTAAAACACCAATTGATTTCGATACTGTTTCTACCATACTAAACCAATCAAACATTCAGGATTTAGGAACCGCTACCATACGCGAAATTGTGGGCATTGTAAATAAAATTGAAGAAGCTACCGGCACACAATTCATCCGGATGGAAATGGGAGTCCCCGGACTTAAGCCGCCTCAGGTAGGTGTTCAGGCTGAGATAGAAGCCCTAAAACGGGGAGTAGGCTCCGACTACCCCATGCTCGACGGAATTAAACCCCTGAAAGACGAAACCTCAAAATTCATTAAGAACTTTATGAATATTGAGATTAGTCCGGTTAATTGCATTCCTACGGTTGGTTCCATGCAGGGAGGATATGCTGCTTTTATGCTGGTGAGCAACTTGCATAAGGAACGCGACACTGCACTGTTTATCGATCCCGGTTTCTCGGTTCAAAAAACCCAGTTCAAGGTAATGGGCCACAAATACACCAATTTTGATGTGTATAATTACCGTGGATCAAAATTACGCAACAAGCTGGAAGCATTGGTGAGTAAGGGAAATATCAACTCCATCATCTATTCCAACCCAAACAATCCCTCATGGATTTGTTTTACCGAAGAAGAACTAAAAATTATTGGCGATATAGCCAATAAATACGATATTATTGTGCTTGAAGACCTGGCTTATTTTGGTATGGACTTTCGTCGCGACCTTTCAAAACCGGGACAACCACCTTACCAGGCTACAGTAGCATCGTACACCAACAATTATATGCTGATGATATCGAGTTCAAAAGCATTTAGTTATGCTGGTCAACGTCTGGGAATGGTTTGTATTTCCGATTCGTTATACTGTCGTGAATATTCTCAGCTAAAAGAACGCTTTGGTGTAGCACAACTGGGCTATACCTTTGTACAACGCCTTATTTATACTTTAAGCAGCGGTGTTTGTCATACGGCACAGTACGGACTGGCAGCCATATTTAAAGCGGCCAATGAGGGAACTTTCGATTTTGTAAACGAAGTACGCACTTACGGAGAGCGGGCTTCCATTATGAAGCGCATCTTTACCGAAAATGGGTTTAAACTGGTTTACGATAAAGACATTGACCAGGAACTGGCCGATGGATTTTACTTTACCATCTCATATCCGGGCATGCAAAGTGGTGAATTAATAAAGCATTTGATGTATTATGGAATAAGTGCCATTGGCTTGATTACCTGTGGCAGCGAGCGAACCGAAGGCCTTCGGGCTTGTGTGAGTCATGTGAACCCTTTGCAATTCCCTGAATTGGAAGCACGGGCGAAACAATTTCATCACGATTTTCCGCTTGCATAATTTTAGCTAATTTTAAGGAATGAAAATCCTTCGATATAAATAACGCAAAAATCAAAGAATATGGCAAAAGTCAGAGGGGCTATTGTAGTTGACATTGAAAAGTGCAAAGGTTGCGGAGTATGCGTAACAGCTTGCCCTACCAATGTAATTCAATTAGCCAAACAAGTAAATGGAAAAGGATACAATTATGCGTACATGGAAAACCCGGAAGCTTGTACCGGTTGTGCCAATTGTGCCCTGGTTTGTCCCGATACAGTTATTGAAGTATACCGGGTAAAAGTTTAGTTTTAAGAAATAAAAAACATAATGTAATGGGTGAATTAAAATTAATGAAAGGGAATGAGGTAATAGCCGAAGCGGCCATCCGTTATGGAGCCGATGGTTATTTTGGATACCCGATTACCCCTCAATCCGAAATTATGGAAACCCTTATGGCTCAAAAGCCTTGGGAAACTACAGGAATGGTGGTTCTCCAGGCCGAAAGCGAAGTGGCTTCCATCAATATGTTATATGGTGGTGCTGCCTGCGGAAAGCGGGTAATGACTTCATCGTCGAGCCCCGGACTCAGTTTAATGCTGGAAGGTGTTAGTTATTTAGCTGGTGCTGAACTCCCCTGCCTGCTGGTTAATGTGGTTCGTGGAGGACCAGGCTTGGGTACCATTCAACCTTCACAGGCCGACTACTTTCAGGCAACCAAAGGCGGTGGCCATGGCGACTACCAGATTATTGTACTGGCTCCCGCATCGGTTCAGGAAATGAACGACTTTGTAGGTCTGGGCTTCGATTTAGCCTTTAAATACCGCATTCCATCGCTAATTCTTTCCGACGGTGTAATTGGACAGATGATGGAAAAAGTGGAAGTGAGCGATTACAAACCCCGCTGGACCGACGAAGAAATTCAAAAAATTAGCGGAAGCTGGGCAACCACAGGAAAAACTAAAAACCGCGAACGCCATATTGCTACCTCGCTCGATTTGCAGGCTGAAAAAATGGAAGAACACAACCACAAACTTCAGGCAAAATATCGCGAGATTGAAAAAAACGAAGTGCGTTACGAAGAATTCCAGACCGATGATGCTGAATACCTGCTGGTGGCTTATGGTTCCTCAGCTCGTATCTGCCAAAAATCAGTTACGCTGCTGCGTCAGAAAGGTATTAAAGTGGGACTGCTTCGTCCAATTACTGTGTGGCCTTTCCCAAGCCAACGCATTGCCGAACTGGCGAACCAGGTTAAAGGAATGCTGGCCGTTGAAATGAGTGCCGGACAAATGGTAATGGACGTTAAACTGGCTGTTAACGGAAAAATACCCGTAAGCCATTTTGGACGCTATGGAGGCGTTGTTCATTCGCCCGGCGAAGTGGTTGAAGCGTTTGAAAAACAATTTTTAGGAGGAAAATAATCATGGCTGATATAGAAATAAAAGACATCATAAAAAAGGAAAACCTGGTTTACAGTAAATCAAAAATCCTTACCGACAATGAAATGCACTATTGTCCGGGTTGTAGCCATGGCACATCGCACAAGTTGGTTGCTGAAGTTATCGAAGAGATGGGCATTCAGGAGAAAACCATTGGTATTTCGCCGGTAGGATGCTCGGTTTTGGCCTATAATTACCTCGACATTGACTGGCAACAAGCTGCCCACGGACGTGCTCCGGCACTGGCCACTGCAGCAAAACGCCTGATGCCCGATCATTTCGTGTTTACCTATCAGGGCGATGGTGACCTGGCTTCCATTGGCACAGCTGAAATTCTGCACGCTTGTAACCGTGGCGAAAACATTACCGTAATTTTTGTGAATAACGCCATTTATGGAATGACTGGCGGCCAAATGGCTCCCACCACCTTGATTGGAATGCCTACAGCAACCAGTCCCTACGGACGTGAAGCTGCCCTTCACGGATTTCCGCTGAAAATTACCGAACTGATTGCCCAGTTACCTGGAGTTGCATACGTTACCCGCCAAAGTGTACACACACCGGCAGCAGCACGTAAAGCAAAAAAAGCCATTAGAAAAGGCTTCGAGAATCAGGAAAAAAAGATTGGTACTTCGTTTATCGAAATTGTATCAACCTGTTCGTCGGGATGGAAATTATCGCCGGTAGCATCGAACCAATGGATGGAAGAACACATGTTTAAATTCTATCCTCTGGGCGACTTAAAAGATGCCGAAAGAGATAACGAAGCTGATTACAAAAAATACATTGAATAACCTGCAAATCTGAAAGTTATGACCGAAGAGATTATAATAGCTGGTTTTGGTGGACAAGGAGTACTGTCGATGGGAAAAATTTTAGCCTACTCGGGAGTTATGCAAAATCAGGAAGTAAGCTGGATGCCCAGTTATGGTCCTGAAATGCGTGGTGGTACAGCCAATGTTACCGTAATCATCAGCGATGAGCGCATTAGCTCGCCCATTATTCATGAGTTTGATACTGCCATCATTCTGAATCAGCAGTCGCTCGATAAGTTTGAAAATACTGTTAAACCCGGCGGTTTGTTGCTTTTCGACCCAAATGGAATAACCCGTCCACCCCAACGGAAAGACATCAATATTTATTCCATCGAAGGTGCTGAAGAAGCAGCCAAAATGGGTAATCCCAAAACGTTTAACATGATTGTTATGGGTGCCTATATTAAAATACGCCCCATTGTTAAAATGGAAAACGTACAAAAAGGCCTTGAAAAGTCACTGCCTGAACGACACCACAAACTAATACCCATGAACCTTGATGCTATTCAGGTGGGTATGGATAAAGTAGTTAAGTTTGCTGTAAATTAAATAGCAGTAATGATAAAAAAGAAAGAGCCGGAATTCAATATCCGGCTCTTTCTTTTTTATTTCACTATAAACGAAGCGGTATCGCTAATCACCTCTCCATCAGGAGTAATACCATACAATTGCACTATATATTTTCCGGGCAAATCGCCCACATTAAATGTGAGTTCCGAAAGGTTGTCTGTATCTGAACTAAACACCTTCCAATAAAGTGTATTGCGCATTATAGGTTCGTTTTCGGGAATTTCCTGGTCATAATCAAAGGGTTGTTGATCGGAAAATAGCTGGTAGTTGAAAAACAAACCCGATTTAGGAAGCTCCATTCCGGCCAAATCACCCTCTTTTGAAAAGATGTTTACGATACCCCCATAAGTCAAATCGCCTTTAATATAGGGTTTATTCAATATTTCAATACGTTCAATTCGTTTGGGTGAAACCTCGAGCAACTTATCAATTTCGGTAACAATAATATTATCTATTAATACCAGGGGCGGGTACACCAATAAATCAGCAGCAGCCCCCAATACCTGAATCGTAAGTTTTCCATTATCAGTCCTGATAGATGCCTGAGGAATTAATTCGTAAAAATAGTCTTTCAGCGTAGGTAAAGGAATGTACTCCGAAAAAACAATATTCATCGTGGGTTCAGCGTAATACTGCTCGGTAGTTTTATCCTGTGGTAATAGTTCCATATGTTTATTCTCTTCAAACTGTTTTTCGATAACTCCAATTTTTACACTACGGATTAATTCCATTTTATTTAAAGCATCCAGATTCAATGGAAGAAATGGAAGTTTAATCACTTTATTACAAAAATCGTTATCAACCTTAATTTCAGCCAAAGTATTATTCGAGGTTATAAGAATTTCTTTTGTACCCTTATGCTTTCCCAGATTAACATTAAACTTTCCTTTTTCATCGCTAACTACCGATAGGTTTTGGGATTGATTGGCAATTAATGAAACACTAACCATAGTATTTGGTAGAGGTTCTTTAGTTTTTGTATTAATCAGGGAGCCGGAAATACTCACCTCCCTGGTTTCAGGAGAAAATAATAAATCAAAACCAGAATAGGATTGATTGGGTAAAACAGCTAAACTATAAGCTTCAAAAAGCGGATCCCGGGTTACATTAACAATATAATGCCCGGTTTTTACTTTATTCTCAGGCTTTAATAAAACCCTCTGCATCGCTCGGGTATTTATTTCAGCAGCACCTAATGTAAATAGATCCTGTGGATTTGTTGAAAGAGGCACGGTATCGATATAAAAATCGGGGGTATAAAAAACCGGGGAAGCAACTATTTCATCGGAATTATAATTAATTATGGTAATGGGCTTATAAGCATACAACCCGGGATTAAAATTCCTCAGCCACTTGGTATAAGCTTTTAAATAATAATTACCCGAAGGCAGATCATCAGGGATTTTAATTTCACCAACAGCATTTTGGCTTTTCACCGGCAATTTTATTTTTACCGAAGCAATTCCATCGTACGAAATAAGCTCCAAATAAGCAACTTTACTCCACTCATTTAGCTGATTTGTACCATTGAGCGAAAGATGGATTAAAAAACTTAGCTCATCGCCAACAATATAAGTACTTCGATCGGTTATAATCTGAAGTTTTTCTATTACACTGGAATAATCATTCTTAACAGGCACTTGCTGACCAAAAGTAAACTTACACATGCCAGCGAATAACAAAAACAAAACAATCTTAAAAATATTCATAGTTATTTTCTCCATATTTCGGGTATTTCTAAAGCACCCCCTTGTATACGACAATCAATACAACCCTGGTTTTCAGGAAAAAACAAACCTTTTGCTCCTGTTCCTTCAGGGTCTTCTATTAAGTAATAAGGCCAAAAACTGTTATCTATTCTTTCTAATTTTTTTATTGGGTCGAAGACTTGATAATAGTAGCAAAACGCATCATCAGAGTGGTACAAACGCATTTCATCATTTACAAATACCCGTTTCGAGGTAACAGCCGACACATTGAAATACCCAAGCACCTTTTCTGAAGGATTACTCACGCAGGATATATTTCCCTGAATACTGGAGGGTTGCTTATCGCTTATTCCACCGGTTTCCTGACTATTTGCCATTAAAAGCTTCCAGTAATCATAAGCGTCCTTGGTTATGCTATATTGCTTTACTAATAAACTATACCGCCAGTAAAGTTTTTGAGTTGAGTTGTTAACAAAAACCAGGGGATATTTAAGGTATTCATCAACTACATTTTTTGTTGAGGCGGCAAACATCCTTTTCACTCCTTCCGTTTTATAACAGGTAAATAAAGAATAGTCTTTACCGGGAACATCAACCAACTCTCCTTCCCAATACAACTCTATAGGCCAGGTGGAATGATATTCATAAGTTTCTTCCAGTTTATACCGATAATACTTACTATCGCCCTGCCGGGTTCTTATATCAATATAAAACTGTAATCCAACCGATTCTACCAACTTACTTACCTCATTGGTATCAACCATAAATTCATAATATAAACTATCTACATCAGGACATGCGGTCATGGTTTCAAATTCCGATTCATATCTTTTTCCTTGCACTGTCTCAATAAAAACTTTAAAGGCATTATCCGTCACCAGAAATTCAAAAGGAATGGTCCCAAAATAATAACCCTTATCGGCATTCTCATTAAAAGTGAACTTATTTCCTTGTTTATCGATAACATAAACCTGACAATTATGCACCGCGTGCAAGCTGTAATCAATAAGTGAGGTTGATTCAGAAATAATTATCCGCTGTTCTTCCATTTCGTCACTTATTAAAGCATCGACAACAAGAGCAGGTTCAAAGCCAACCTCATCGTTTATAAAATAAGGCTCAACACATGAAACAATAACCATCAAACAAACTAACCCTAACAAATACATTAGTTCGCTTTTGGTTAATTTGTTACTAACTGGTATCTGTTTCATAACTGGACGTATTTCATTCACAAATCATAAAAAAGGAAAGTTATTAAAGCATTTTTCGTATATATTAGGTCCTCAATCCATTTTTTCATTGCCTTGCGAATGTTTAGCTATCATTACTTCACTAATCCTTCCAAATATCAGGAACCTCAAGACTTCCCCCCTTCATCCTGCAATCAAAACAATCCTGTTCTGCAAAATAAATATCAGGTGCTTCACCGTCAAGAACCGGAGCTAAATAATAAGGCCACTGACTCCTTTTTAAACCTTCTAAAAACTTCATGGGAAATTGGCGGGTATATTGTTTACAGAAAACATCATCGGAATGAAAAGGTTTCATTTCGTCTCCAATAAAAATCCTTTTTTCTGTCACACTCGATACACTAAAATAACCCAAAACCTTCTCTTCAGGATGACTAACACAATAAATATTTCCTTTTATGTTTGCGGGTTGACTATCATCCAATCCACCCGATTCCTGGCTGTTGGCCATTAGAAGCTTCCAATAATTATATGCGTTTTCAGTAATACTTAATTGCTTAACCAACAAACTGTAACGCCAGTACAACCTTTGTGTGGAATTATCGACAAAAGCCAAGGGATATTTCAAGTACTGATCGACTACATTTTTTGTAGATGCAGCAAATAGCTTAAGCACCGGTTCACTTTTATAACAGGTAAAGTAGGAATAATCAGGCTGCTGAGTTCTGATAAATCCTGCCCAATACTGCTCAATGGGCCATGCAGAATGAAACTCATAGGTTTCATTTAAGGCCCAGCGATAAAACTGACTGTGATTTTTATCTGTTTTTAAATCAACATAAAATTGGAGGCCAGCGGATTTCAAAGTGTTGCTGGTTGAATTCATTTCAACATTAAGATCGTAGTAAACACTGTCGATGGGGGCACAAGCTGTCAGCTCCTCAAAGTCAGACGTGTATAACCTACCCCTATCCGTCTCAATAGTTATTTTAAAAGCATTGCCGGGCACCAAAAATTCAAAAGGAATGATGCCCTGGTAATAACCTTGATCCGGATTTTCAGTAAAAGTAAAATCATTTCCATCTTTATCGCTTACTACCACTTGGCAATTGTGTACCAAATGAATGGTATAATCAATCAACGATGTAGTTTCAGAGATTACAATTTTCTGTTCTTCTCGCTCGTCAGTAATTAAAGCATCGACAACCAGAACGGGCTCAAAACCCACTTCGTCGTTTATAAAATAGGATTCGATGCACGAGGGAGTAATAATTACAGTAATGAATATCAGAATATATTTAATGCTAGTCATTTTCATAATTGCCTAATTTAAAATTCCACGACACGGTAAAAATGGGTACACCAATAATTGAGTATTTGTAACCCTGAACTACACCATTCTCAGAATGGAAGTATATGGAATATGGATTTTTACGGCCGGTAACATTATAAACATTAAAAACCCAATAACTATGCAGAAACTTTTTTGCTTTCAGGTTTCCTTCCAGGGTTAACGATAAATCGAGCCTAAAATTATCGGGTACCCGATACTCATTTCGATCGGAATAGTCGATGTAGCGACTACCTTCGATAAAATAAATAGCTTTTGGCATGGTAATAGGTCGTCCGGTACTGTACAACACATTGGCCGATAAAACTAAACGGCGGTTGAAACGGTAGTTACCTACAAAATTTACCACGTGGGGTTTGTCGTAATTACTTGGATAATAAGCCCCATTATTAATTTTTTCCCATGAATTTTCGCCATTGACTTTTACCAGTGAACGCGAATAGGTATAAGTAAGCCAACCATTTAAACGGCCCGACTCTTTTGCAAGCATAAATTCCAAACCGTATGCATCCTGTTCTCCCTGCAATGTCATGGTTTCAACGTGTTTGTTTTCCAGAAAATCAGCACCATCGGCAAATTCAAGAATTTTATCCATTTTCTTAACATAGGCCTCCGTTGATAATGAGATACCCAGTGAAGGAACTACCTGGTAATAACCAAGTGACAATTGCTTTGAAAAACCCGGCTTAATATGTGAATCGGCCATTTTCCATTGATCGGTTGGTGCCACAGCATAGGTATTACTTAATAAGAATAAGTATTGACTCATCTCATTATAAGCAAGTTTTAATGAACTAAAGGATGAAAATTTATAATCGGCTGAAATTCTTAACTCCGGTCGAGTATAATCAACCATCATTTTACCTGCGTTAAATTCTTCGGCATTAACAACAGTAGTTGGTTCGGGCTTTACATCGGGTGCATAAGTGAGCACCTCACCCGGTCCTAATTTGGCAAAATAACTTAAGCGAACACCTGCCTTAAGTTTTAGTTTGTTTGTAAGCTTATACGAATCATCAATATATAAAGCTCCTTCAACTCCATATTCTTTTCCCAGAATACTTTCCTGCCTTTCGGACTGTTCACCTACCGGAAGTATTTTTCCTCTATCCAAAGCATAATGAATTGCACTTCCTCCAAAAGTAATGAGCTGCTTTTCAGTAAAATTCCAGGAATAATTACCTTTTAACTCGGTATGTTGTATTTGATATTCATGTGAATAAGATTCTGAAATGCTGTTCCAATCTTCAGACTTAAAACCATATGCTGAATAAACTGCAGCATATTCCGCTTTAAATGTTGAACTATAGCGGTGAAAATAGTTTAGTGCTGCACCCAGATTATTGTAATTGTATTTATTTAAATTATTCAGATTAAAATAATCGGAGCTTTTGTATCCAAAAAGCTGTACTTTTCGGTTTTCATCAAATTCATAATCGAAACTTGCCGTAAAATCAGAGAACTTAACATTTGAGTTTTGCAAATCCTCATCATTTAAGCGATTCATAATCCAGTCGGAGTATGAGGAACGGCCACTTACAACAAAGGAACTTTTCTCTTTAATTACCGGACCCTCAATTTCAATATTTGCCGAAATGGGACTTACGCCCCCCTGAGCAAAAAAGCTCTTCTTATTTCCGGTACGTGTTTCGAGCAAAAATAAACTCGACAATCGACCCCCAAATTGCGTGGGAACATATCCTTTATACATTGAAAAATCACTTATTACAGAAGGATTCACAGCGGTAAAAAAACCAAATACGTGAGACGTATTGTATAATGGAACCTTATTTACGTAAAACAGGTTTTGATCGGCATTTCCACCCCGTACATTGATACCTCCTGAACCTTCGTTAACACTAACAACACCGGGTAATAGTTGTGATATTTTTACAATATCGCGTTCGCCCATCAAAGAGGGCAGTTCTTTCACCGATTTTATATCAATTTTATCGAGTCCAACTTGCGAACCTCTAATAGCAAAGGCCTGGTTTGCATTAACCGTAACTTCGTCAATAGCCGTAATTTCTTTTTGCATGGCAAAACTAAAGGTTCCATCGCCAAAAACTTCGAATTGACATTTTTCTGTGGCCATACCAATACAACTAAACTCTCCGGAATATGTCCCCGGATAAAGCTTAAAATAAATTTCGCCGTGTTCGTTGGTTGCTGCTCCAAGGCCAATAGCCGGAAAATACAGATTTGCTCCAATCAGTGGTTCATTATTCTCACTGGAAACAATGTTTCCTTTAACTCTTACTTTTTTATTATATGCAGACCTATTTTTCCCTCCAATAATAATCTGCTTCTTCTCGTCGGTTCGGCGTCCCTGCAAATACTCCCCACCATTAATTTTTGAAATACCATTTTCATCATTGCTGAGCTGAGTAGGCTGCATCGCCAGACTAATGCTATATTGGTTCTGTTTTTCAATTAATACAATAACATTAGGCTCTTCAAACAAGTAACTCAATCGGGTATATTTAAAAGCCTGATCCAATATGTGTTTTAAAGGCAAACTATCACCATTAACTGACACGGAACTATTTTTCAACCATTCGGTCTTATAATAAAACCTTACACCCATTTCTTGTTCCAACTCGTTAATAAACTCAGGAAGCGGGGTATTTATAAAATGACAATTGTAAGTTACCAATAGTTTGTCTTGCGCCATAAGTATACCCGACCAGGCAACAAAAACAATAAGTATGAAAAATTTATTCATGAGAATTAGATATCATAGCGTTTAGATCATCGCAAATTTTCTGAAGGTCTCCACTTTGCAAATGCCTTAAATTATTTGGTAGTATTCTGGCTATAGCTTCTTTATGTGATTCAAATTGTTTTGGAAGCAATTTTATGAACTTTCGTTTGGTATTAAACAAAACAGGCTCACCTGCTACAACTATATACTTTTTTAAATACAACTTACTATAACCAAATCCGTTCTTATCGGCTTTATTATTGTGGATGTAATCTTTATTGTAAGCAATTAAACAATGGACCCCTGAATCAGAACCTATTGATTCAATGTATGGATTTTTAAGGTTCTTATTGACGCTATTTACAAACCTTTTCCCCTCAATTTCGAACCAATTCACTTGATTCGAATTAAGAATTATTTGTGTTTTGGCTCCAAGATAATTATCATATTCCATTACCAATTCCTGATCATAAACATTGTAATAGAGCCAAACCTTGTCGTAAACCTTATTTTCTAAACTTAGTTTTCCCAAAAAGGCATTATTATCGAGCAAAAAGGGGTGACCAAAGTCGCAACGTCGTTCCTGAAAGTATTTAATTCCTTTGTATAAAGCAGGATCTTTACCATAGTTTGAATCAAATTGTTCGAGATCGGAACTTGAGATTTGGGCTAAAAGACTACCAGAATACAAAATAAATCCTACAAAACTTAATATAAATGATTTCACAAGCTAATTATTTTTAGTTTTCGAAACTAACATATATTTTTTTTAATATCATTATTTCCATACGAAATAAATTCGAGCCAAAGCTGCATTTTATCTTAATTACCGAGCTTCTTAAACCAAGTCGGCAAAAACTATAAATAGTTACATCTAACAATAAAAAATTTAACGCCAGCTTAACAATGTCATTAACCAATTGTTATTTTATTTGTTAAATTGCATCAGTATTCAAGCAAATTGGTTACATGATTTTTAAAAGATATCTATTGTTAGTTTTCCTGACTATCACAGCAGTTTTTGTGTTAAAAGCACAAACAGTTCCTAACCAATTAGCAAAAAACAAACCTCTGCATCAATTCAATTTCACTCTTTATAATACCTCAAACATTCTACCCTCTAATTCTGTATTGCAAATAATTCAATCGAGCCAGGGATATATTTACATTAGCAGTTATGCGGGATTGATTCGCTTTGATGGCAACCGCTTTGTAACGTTTAATAAAAAAAACACTGCGGAATTCAAATCGAACATTACGGGAAGTATAAAGGAAGACCATTTTGGAACCCTTTGGATAACCACCCAGGGAAGTGGATTACTATCGTACAATGAGGGGAAATTTAAATCGCATGGTACCAATCAGGGAATCGAAAATATTTTCAGGGCAATTTACATCGATTCGGCAAACAAAATTTGGTCAGCTTCACCCGAAAAAGGATGGTTTATTTACGACGGCCAACAATTTGAATTCCTGAAATGGCAAAAACCTTTGCAGGATATTGAGGTCAGAACCATAGAAGAAGGAGCCGAAGGAGCAATTTATTTTGGAACCTTAGGCCATGGTATATTTGTGTTTAAAGATGGCAAACTAAATCAAATTCCTCCTGATGACTACAACAATGCACTTTGGGTTTATACCATTTTTCGGTGTAAAAACAATCAGCTTTGGTTTGGAACCAGTCAGGGTTTGTTTTTATTCGATGGAAAACAATTTAAACAACTCGATAGTCCAAATATTGCCACGGTTAACAGCATTACTCAGGATTCTACCGGAAAAATCTGGCTTGGAGCAAGTAGTGGCCTCTTTCAGATTGATCCGGAAACAATGAATGTGGAGCACATGGACAAAGATTTAGGCCTGCCCAACAGCTTTATTAACAGTCTTATAATCGATCATGAAGGAAGCCTTTGGCTAACCAATTACAAAGGTGGTATTATTCAGCTTAAAGACGGTATGTTTAATAATTACCAGCAATCGATAGGACTTAGAGGAAAAGTTGTGAATTCCATTATAGAAGTGGAATCCGGACATTTCTTGATTGGTTTTGATAATGGGGCCATCGACCAAATTGAAAACGGCAGAATAAAACCATTTCATACAAAACACGACCTTAGAAATTCGAGAATCCGACACATCCTAAAAGACAGTAAAAAGAATCTTTGGATATCGAGCTATAACGGGCTATTAAAAATTGAACCCAACGGGAATGAGTATTTTTTTCATCAAAAAAATGGTTTTCCTTCAAGCAAAATTCGCCTGACTTATGAAGACTCCGAAAAAAACCTTTGGATTGGAACCCGGAACCATGGACTGCTAAAAATGGATCACCAGGGAACCATTAAAATATTCGATAATTCAAGTGGATTTAATTCACTGCTGGTTATGTCGATTAACGAATATAAGGGGAAAATTTATGTGGGAACCAACGACGGAGGACTTTATGTATTTAAAAACGATACGGTAATTCAAGTTTTGGATAAAACCAACGGACTGCCCTCGAACATTATTTTTAACACCTATATGGATGACGAAAATATGCTGTGGATAGCTATGAATGGCGGTCTTGCGCTTGTAAAAAACGACACTATCCGTCTTTTAACCTTAAAAGATGGATTGGAAGATGATTCTCCGTACGATGTACTGGAAGATAATTGGGGTAATTTATGGCTCCCCAGTGCTTCAGGAATA
The DNA here is from genome assembly GCA_002840905.1 of Bacteroidetes bacterium HGW-Bacteroidetes-4. Taxonomy (GTDB): domain Bacteria; phylum Bacteroidota; class Bacteroidia; order Bacteroidales; family SZUA-534; genus GWE2-40-63. The sequence continues at coordinate 21,493 of PHDD01000004.1, forward strand.
ATGAAAATAAATAAAAATGAAATCCTAACCCATTTTCATAACAATAAACAAAACCATATAAACTGTATTTTATATACTCAAAAAGACGGCATGCTGCACGAAGAGTGCAACGCCAATGCTTTATCATTAAAAGCATCTGATAGTTCTTTGCTTTTTCCAACCATTGAAGGAGTTGTTCAGGTAAATCCAGGCAAGAAAATTCAAAATACTAAAGTACCTAATGTTATTATCGAAAACCTTTTTATCAATAATGAACCTGTAGATTTGCATCAGCCAATAATTATTCCACCCGGGAAAAACCGGCTCACTTTTGAATTTACAGCATTAAGTCTAATAGAACCGCAGAGAAACCAATTCAAATACCAATTAGTTGGTTACGACGATCATTTTGTAGATGCCCGGGGAACCCGAACCGTATCGTTTACCAACCTGGCTCCCGGTTCATATACATTTAAAGTTATTGCATCAAACAATCAAGATGTATGGAATCACAAAGGCGATTCGTTATATTTTACCATTAAACCCCACTTTTTCCAAACTTATACCTTTTACGGATTGCTGAGCGTTTTTCTGCTGGGATTGGTTTTTTTAATCTATATACTCAGAGTACGGCAATACAAATACCGCCAACAAGTACTCGAAGCCCTGGTAAAAAGGCGCACTCACCAGGTAATGTTAAAAAACAAAACACTGGAAGAACAAAAACAGGAAATACAAAGCCAGGCCGAAAAACTGGCTGAACAAAAAGAAGTGCTCGAAAAATTAAATTCCGATAAGGACAAGATGTTTTCCATAGTGGCTCACGATTTACGCAGCCCAATGGGTAACTTTAAAGCCATGCTCGAGAACCTTTCTAACAAACCGGAGTTGTACGACGATAATCGCCGGCAAAAGGTATTGCAGGCGTTAAATGAAATGGCAAAAAACACTTACGAATTACTCGAAAACCTTTTAAACTGGTCAAAAACCCAAATGGGAGTTATAAATTTCGAACCCGATGTAATTGAAATTTTACCCATACTAAAAGATGTACTAAAACTGGCAGAACCTTTGGCTCAGAAAAAAAACATTGCCATTAAAATTAAAATTCCGTCCACCTTAACCGTTTATGCCGATGCAAATATGGTACGCACCATTTTCAGGAACCTGATTATGAACGCCATAAAATTCACCGATATGCTTGGAAATATTGAAATTACAAGCACAATTACCGAAAATTCGGTTCAGTTCAGTGTAATGGATAACGGCGTTGGATTAACACCACAAATTCAGGAAAAACTATTTACCAACAAATACCTTCAAACTTCGCTGGGTACCCATAACGAAAAAGGTAGTGGCTTAGGGCTATTACTTTGCAAAGAGTTTGTGTCAATTAATCGGGGTAATATCTGGGTCGAGAGTGTGTTTGGAAAAGGAACCACTTTTCACTTTACACTGCCCGACAAACCTGAGTCAGATTAACACTTCAGGTTTATTCATTCGGTTTTTCACCAGTTTTGTAACGACCTTGCTCCTTTATTAAAAAAGCAGAAAATTTATGCGGAAGTTCAAGCGAAAAACTTAATTTTTGATTTGAGACTGGATGCGTAAAACTCAATTCCAGAGCAGCCAAAAACAGGCCCTTACCTTTTAAAACCGGTAAGCCTTTGGTATAAAGTTTATCGCCTAAAATAGGATGTCCCAGGCTACTTAAATGAATACGCAACTGATGCGTTCGACCGGTATACGGAATAAGCTTTACCAGCGATATTTTTTGATATTTCACCGAATCAATTTGCTGAATAACTTCATACTCGGTAAAAGCTTCCTTTGAACCTATCGGAAAATTAATATTCCCTTTTACTGTTAATGCACCGGCCACAATCGCAAAATATGTCTTGTGTACACTTTTCTGTTCAAACTGGTTTCCCAAATGTATGCGGGCCGAAGCTGTTTTTGCTATCAGTAATAAACCACTGGTTTGGTTATCGAGCCTATGAACTGCACGTGGTTTTTCTAAAGCATCTGTATGTGCCGATTTTTTTAAATTGAATGGCAAGGCATTTTCAATGGTTCTGAAATAATTACCGCTCACGCCAATACCTGCCGGTTTATTAATAACTGCCAGGAAATCGTCTTCATAAACCACCTGTAGTTTTAGCTCAAAAATCTTTTGTGAAACAGGTTCAGGTGGTAAAAAACTTACTTTATCGCCAGTGTTTACAAAACGACTTCCTTCGGCAGAATTCCCATTCAATAAAATGCGTCCACTTTTTATGGCTTTTTTTGCTCCATTTCGTGACAAAACCGCAGGAACAAACTGAATCAAATAATCGAGCAAACGTAAAGACGCTGCACTTTCATGAACAATATATTCCTGCATTTCATTCAATTCTTCTTATTCAAATAGTTATTTATCTTCCCAACCCTTAATTTCAATAGCTAATTCTTTGGCCTGACCGGTATAATACCGGTTGGGCGCAAAATTACCATTTACCTTTGACTCGCCGGTTCGCCAGCTTCCACGGGTTATCTTAAAACCTGAAGCCAGCCAACGCAAAGGAACCTGAATGGTGTAAGTTCCCCGTTTGTCTTTGGTAAAGGTAAAATTAGCATCGCCCGGATTCCAGCCGTTAAATAAACCAGACAGATAAAGCACATCGTTAACCGGAGTATAATCAGGATAAGAAACTATATTCAGGGTTATCAATGGCTCCTTATCACTAAAATTATCGTTCCAGGCAATAACTTTCAGAAAAATGGTATCGTTACAGGTTTGCTGGAAAAACCTGGGTTTCACAAAATTTCCCAGCGCATCGACCTCCTGAGTAACATGATTGCCCCGGGTAATTACATAGCCTCCACTTAATTTGCTGCGTTTTACCCTTAAGGAGTAATTCCCTTGAATATTCTGTGTAAAAGCAAACCCCGGTTGTTTTTCACCGGCAAAAAATTCAAACTGGTCCAAAAATAGTTCACTGTTTTCGGGAGTATTTTCCGGAATTTCATTTAAAACAACACACACATAGGGGTTAATTTGCTTTTGCAAATCAATCCAGCTTTCTACGGTAATAAACAGGGTATCTACTTCATCGTAATTATAATCCTGATTGGGCAATTTGTTCCCACATGCATCGGCAAATTCAGTTTCCCAGCTACCCCGGGTAATTTTAAACGACAAGCCATAGCGCTCTCTGGGAATGCTTAATTGAAGTAAACCCTCACGATTATTTATAAACCGATAATTTTTATCGCCCGGATTCCAATTGTTGAAATTTCCGACCAGGTAAACATGATCGTAAGCCGGTGTATTTTCAGGAATTGATTGCAGGATAAAAGTCACAAGGTTGAGATTCGGATCGGCCAAATCAATCCAATTGTCAATGGCTACAAATACAGAATCGCCCCTTCGGAAATCGAGGATACGTGGTTCCATTTCGCGACCAAATTTATCAGCTTCAGCCTCGTTCAAATCGTCACGAATAAATTTATAGGTTAATAAACCGCTGGCGTTTCCACTCCACGATATTCGCGGAACGGTAACATTGTACCAGTTTTTTGTTTCATCTTTTTTCAGAATGTAAGCTGCATCATGTCCCGGATTCCATGCATTAAAACTGCCTGCAATTCTGATGGTATCGTTTTTAGGTGTGTTGGCTGGTATTTGCATAACCACAATAGTAACCGAATCACAATTTAAAGGATCCAAATCGTTCCAGCTTTCAATAAAATGGTTTAAGGTGTCGCGGGTACGTCCCGAAAAAAAACGGTTCTCGGTTTGGTTTCCACAGCGATCAGTTTCTACTGTTGTCCAGTCACCACGCGTAAATTTATATTCAACCTTTCCTAAAGTCTGGGGCAACTGAATCGAATAGGTTCCATCGGTATTCAAGTCAAGTTGAAAGCGCGGATCGCCCGGATCCCAGCGATTAAAATTACCGGCAACATAAATGGCAGTTCCTTTAGGTGTATTGGCCGGCACCTCGTCAATTTTCAGTACCACCTTATTGCACGACAACAAGCCCTGCAATAGCAGAAAAAAAACCGACCACTTAATATAAAAATATCTGTTATTCATAGTATAATCTCAAATTAATCTTTCGATGTTTCCCTTTTCGGCCTGATTCACAATGTGCTTTTGAACGATTCTGTTTATTATATTCAAGCATCAATTTCTAACGTTCCATCCAGTTTAAGAATTCAGCAACTTTTACCCGGCTTACTAAAACTTCTGAGTCGGCATCAGGTTGTAAATCAATTTTTAGCCGGCTGTTAAAGTAGCGATGTACTTTAATTATGGCATTTTTATGACATAAAAAACTGCGGTTCAAGCGATAAAACAACATGGGGTCAAGCATCGAAACCAATTGCTCGATGGAATAATCGATAACATAACGTTTTTTTTCGTTTGTCATTAAAAGTACCTCATTATCTTCTGCATAAAAATAAGCCACTTTGGTAACCGGAATAAACTTATACTGATCTCCTATCTTAACCAGCATTCGGCTTTTAAAGGGTTGCGGCATTTTTACCAAAGCCAGAAGGTTCTCGAGCTGAGTGTTCGATAAAAGTTGTTCTTTTCCTGAAAACTGTACTTTCAAAGCCTCTAGTTTATCCAAAGCACTGTTTAACGCATTTTGTTCAATGGGTTTCAATAAATAATCGATGCTGTTAACTTTAAAAGCCTCAATGGCATAGGTGTCGTAAGCCGTAGTAAAAATTACCGGAGCCTTAACTTTTATTTGCTTAAAAATATCAAAACTCAAACCATCAGCCAATTGAATGTCGCAAAAAACTACGTCGGGTGCTTCATTAGTATTAAACCAGGCTATGGAATCTTCAACCGATTCAAGGCAATTGATCACTGAAAATTCTTTACCGGTGTTTTGCAGTAATCGTTGCATTTCGTTTTGAGCAAAAGGTTCGTCTTCAATAATTAATACATGTAACATCAGGTATCAATTTTAGTTTTTTCTGATGGATGAATCAAAGGAATATCGACTTTAAAAGTTTGTTCACTTTTTTCAATCTGCATATTTTTTTCAGTTAAAAAGCGGTAACGGCTTTCAATATTATTTAGTCCCTGTCCCGACGAATAGCCCTCGGCCTGTTTCATTTGCAAGTTATTGGTAACTGAAATCCAACCATCGTTGGCCACAAGGGAAATATGTAAAGGTTTTTTTGAGCTGATAATGTTGTGTTTAACTGCATTCTCAACCAAAATCTGTAAGGTCATAGGTGCAATCAGCATTTGTTCCTGTTCGGGAGCAATGGTACGCTTAAAGTGAATTCGATCAGTAAAGCGCAAACTCAAAAGAAATTCGTAAGCATCAATAAATTCCAATTCCTGTTTCAGTGTAACCAGTTCGTTGTTGCTATTCTCCAATACGTAACGGTAAACCTGCGATAATTGTCGGATGTATTTCGCTGCGGCATCAACATCATGATACATAAGCGACGAAAGGGTATTCAAACTATTGAATAAAAAATGCGGATTCACTTGATTCTGAAGGGCTTCAAATCTCGATTCGGCATTTTCCTTTTTAAAACGCTCCAACTCGGCCAATGAATATCGCCATTCAAATAATAAAAAAGAACCCAGATTTAATACATTGTAAATAAAAGTTACCAAAACCACTGTAGCAATTAATACCAGTTCATCGGTAAATACTACCAGTGTATTGTTATAAAATATCCACAAAAGAATCCATCGCAAAACAATAAACAAAGTAAAAATTGTAACGGATTCGAGACCCAACTGAACGAAAAAGCGTTTTAAAATTGAATTCTGCCACCTTAGTTTTTTATTGAGCCACAGCTCAATAAAATAAAACAGGTACAGCGCCAGCAGCGATAAAATAACCGCATATATGTATCCAAAATAAGGCTGAAAAATGGCGTAGTTTTTATAAAGCAAACCAAAAATAACATCGGAAAAAAACTTAAAAAGAATACCGACAAGCAGGGCTGCCGATATTCTTGTTTTTGAGTTTTTTATTATCGATTGATATTCCATTGGTTTCGTTTAATAATTGTTTGCTAATTTAAGTATTAAATATTTTTTAAAAAGTGCTTTCACTTATTGTTTGTCGTTCACCATTACTATGGTATTTTCAGAAACCGGTTCCTGAGCTGTAAAAATTGCCTGAGGAATTGTTAAAGTACCCTTATCGGTAACTTTTACCAGTTCGGAACAGGCCAGTTGGTTATTGCAAACAACATTGAAAGTAAGTTGTCCGGCCGGAAGGTTTTTGGCATCGTAAGTAACTTTTAGCATACCATCGGTTTTAAAAGTTTTGCCATGCAGGCGCTGTCCGTTTTCGCCATAAACTATAACCTTAATTTTTTGGTTATTGGTGTCGAGGTAACGAACAATCACCTGATTGTTGGCATTTAACTGCACATCGGCTTTACATGTGGGTTGATTCACTATTTTTGTAGTCTGGGCATTTAAACTTACTAAAGTCATTGCCACTGCGGTCAGGGTTAAAAAAAGTTTTGTTTTCATCGTACAAGGTTTTAACTGTTAATAAAAAGTTTTAATTACAATTCAAAAATAGTGTCGTATTAATTGATATTAAATACATTAACGGTGAACTTTATTTTTAGGCAGGTGAACTTTAATACACCGATTGTGAACTGCAGCCGGGTTTTCATTTATACAAACTTTACTTAGCTTTGTAAGTAGCAAAAACAAGCTTAAACCAAAAGCATGAAGTATCTGATTGCATTTTTCCGATTTATACTATTGGCCTTTTTTACTACATTTTGGTGGATTTTGGGAATGATTTGCTTTTACCTGAGCCGAAACCGCTTAAAAACCAGTGAGCGAATGGTAAAACAATGGGCAAAAACTGCACTTAAACTGCTTTCTGTAAAAATCGATTTTTATGGCGAATTGCCTTTGGTTCCTGTAATAGTTATGGCGAATCACCGGAGTTACCTCGATGTAATGCTCATATTATCGATGCACCCGGCAGCCATTGTAGGTAAGAAAGAACTGAGCCGCTGGCCGGTAATTGGACAGGCTGTTGAAGTAGCCCGAATGATTCTGGTTGACCGAAGTAATGCAAAAAGTCTGATGCACACCATGGCGCTCATTGGAAAAGAAGTGAAAAATGGAAATTCCGTCATTGTTTTTCCTGAGGGAACCACCTACCCCGGACCGTTGACCGGAAATTTTAAAGGGGGAACTTTTGCCGTTGCCGTACAACATCAGGTTCCGGTATTACCCTGCGCCATTCATTTAACCGATGTAAACGATGCCTGGATTGGTGAGGATCCTTTTCTCTTTCACTTTCTCAGACAAATGGGAAAACGTAAAACCCAGGTAAAAATGTGGTTTGGAGAGCCTGTTTTAGCCAAGGATGCACACCAACTAATTGACCGCATTAAAAATACCATCGACCAAAAATTGAATGAGTTTGCCCTATAACTAAAATACTTCAATTACTGAATTTATATAATCTCCATCTTTTATGGTACCGGGGTTATCCGGATCTAAAATATATTTTCCATCGACGATGAATTTATAAGGAACCATTCCCGGGTCGACGGTCACTTCACAATACCAGGCTTGTCCGTCAAATGTCATCGGGTTTTTATTTGCATCCCAAAAATTAAACGAGCCCACAAGCATCACTTTTTTTGCATCCTTAAAACCATTCAACTTAAAAACTACCTTTTTATATATAGGACTTTTGTTTTCCAGTTGATTAATTAACGAATCGAGTTTTGCTCTGCTTTTTTTATCTGCTGAATTTGCCATTATAGTTTCTAAAGCCAACAAATGGGTTTCGAAAAGCGCTTTTCGCGATTCCGTTTCAACATTGGGAACAACACCGGTTTGCTCCCAATTTGTATTTGTTACCGGATTTATCGATCGTTCTTTGGGTATAGAGATTGAAAAATGCGGGTTGAGGCAAACCGGATACGTGGGATTGGCTCCTCCCTTAGTAACTTCACCAACCAGCGTAGCTCTTTGCAGGTGTTTTAAATCGTAGGCCAGTTCTTCGCCACCCGAAAAAGTACGTCCGCTGGTTAATATATATATGGGTTTTTTGGTATATCGATTACCCGGTACCCAGGCAGCTGTCCAGAATTGCCTGAGGCTTTGTTTTTCACGATTCTCGAAGCTAAACAAATGAACCGGCTCGTTGAAAAAATAAGCACATAAAAAAGGAATGGTGTTTTCGTCCATGCTTCCGCGGCAATTACGTAAATCAATAATCAAAGCATCCGTTTCCGCAACAAATTGCATGGCAGCAATCAGCGTATCGGCACACAAATCAAGAGGCCCAAAAAGAGGTATCTCAAGATAGGCAATGTTTCCTTCCAGAATTTTTTTGCTTTTAATACCCTAATTTGATGCCTTAAGTACTTCATCAATCCATTTTTGTTCTTCAGTATCGGTTTCTTTTGTAGGGTGCTTTTTGGGCTGTGCATCGGCAAAATATTGTACCGACAAATGCAAATCGTTCGATACCGAACGCAAATCGTTTGTTAACTTAAAAGCAAAATCTTCTCCACTATTTGTTGACACATAAGCTTTGTTTTTTAAAAATTCATTCAGGACATTGGCCATTTCAATGGCTTTATCTTCATCGATATACGATTTCTTAAGTTCTGCTGCAATTTTATTAATGGTTTGTTTTTTTAGCTCATCTGAAATTTGCTGAGCAGTTAAATTAACAAGTCCAACAATTGATATGAGGAGTGCAAAAACTACGTTCTTTTTCATTTGTATTGGAATTTCAATAAGTCTTCGTTTTTTATTGATGCAATATGGACGATCAGTTGATTCGATGGTTACAATTATTTAATCAACCAAAAGGCGAAAGGTTTTTTTGGTATTGCCTTGTTCTAAAATTAAAATATAAACTCCTTTTTTTTCAGGAGCTTGTAATTTAAAATGGGGCCCATCCAATTTTTCTGCTGCCAACAAATTACCGATTACATTATAGATTTTTACTGTAAAATTCTGGTTTTCAGAACCCAGCTCCACGGTTAACTCCTGCCCTACTTTTACCGGATTGGGATAAATTTGTATTTGCCGGCTTTTTAAAAGTTCCGGAGCGTGTACCGGGTTCTCCGGTCCCTGATGAACATAAACACGCTCGTCGAGCCAGTGAACCATAAAAACCGAACCATCAGGGTATTCTGCAAAAAACTGCTGATCGCGCAGTCCCAACTTATTAACAGCCAATCCATCATTCTGAAATTTCCAATCGCTGCTTCCTGTTTCGGTAATATAGGTAGCACCAGAATTCGAAGTTCCCCGAACCGAACTGTACCACATTCCACCGGGTGTGAAACAAATATTGTAGAGCATTCGGTCGAGCCACCAGGAAATATTCTTAAAAATGGAATACACATTCCAAAAATCCGGGTTAGAAACCTCATTAATATGCTTACTGACATTTAGCTGAACGGCAACATCACCACTGGTTCCGGCAAAACTAAAATACAGGCTGTCGTTTGGCGAAACCGATAAACCACGCGTATTTCCAACTTTTATATCGGGATAAAATATATTTTTTCCATCCACTTTTATAGCAATATGTTGCCAGTTCAATCCATTGTTATTTGAAATAAACAAACCACCATTTCCGGTAACATACTCATCGGCAGCAGCATAATACAAGTGGCCGTTTTTATCGAGCGCAATTCGTTCTCCACAGGTGTATATTCCCAGGCCATTGTTTCGCTGTTCCCAGGTATCTCCCTGATTTTCTGAAACCAGAACCCCCTGGCCTATGTAACCCAAATCAAAATCGAGGGTTCCACTTATGGCAAAAAGAGTTCCCTGCTGATTTTCGATAATCTGGGTTACCGAAATCCGGGAATTCAATGATACCGAGTCCCACGAATGGCCTGAATTGGTAGAACGATAAATTTTCCCTGGACCTCCGGCATAAATTGTTCCATTGTCCGAAGCAAAAATGGTATAAACAGCCAGAGTTTTAAGCACTGGTTCAAAGGTTTTTCCTTTATCAGTACTTTTTAAAATACCTTGTGCAAAGCTTACAAACAAATTATCGGTACCGGCCACTGCAATTCCTGTCATAGGTTTTTCCGGGTTTACCGATTGTGTTTCCCAAAATGTTTGGGCTAAAATGGGTTGACAGAATAAACAAATAATGGCTATGGTTAATAACAATAACCTTTTAACCGATAACATTTCATTAAAAACAAATAACATGGTTTTGCTTTTTTTGGTTAATCATTTTGTTAAAACAAATACTAAGAGTTACAACTCAAACTATTTTTGCGATACATGATTACAAAGCATTAGAATGGGTTGCGTGGGTACTAACTTCAATGCGGTTTCCATCCGGATCGAGGGTTATAAATTCAAAATAGCCATCGCCGGTTATGCGCGGACCATCAAGAATGGTAAAGCCTGCTTTTCTAAGCTGGTATGCTTTATCAGTTACCTCTTCGACAGAGGCTAAACCAAAAGCCAGATGTGAGATTCCAACTTTATCCTTTTGGTTTTCCAATACACGATTGCCTTCCAAATCAGTTTTGGCCATCAACTCCAATCGTGCTCCGGACTCAAATGAAATAAAATAGCTGCTAAATTGTTTTACTTTGTTTTCATAAAGCGCATTTGCTTTTCCACCAAAATATACTTCATAATAAGCTTTAAGCTGCTTCAAGTCAGAAGTCCATATTCCTATATGTTCAATATACATAGGTTTCTATTTCATATTTTTATTTGGTGAAACAAAAACGCTTCAAACAATCAATTGTTACAATTGAAAGCCAAAAAAAAAAAAAAAATTAAGTCCGTTTATTTTAAGAATGATCTTGTCTGATTAACGATACTGAAAACACAAGATAAAACGTGTAACGTTTTTTTTACCTTAAAGGGCTTGGTACATTTAAACTTAACTTGTATCTTGGTTTACCATGTAACCGGGCTTTAGACAAGCTCAATACAACACTAAATCCGTTCATATTTAACTATTTAGAACCCTCGGCATTATTTTCTTAAATAAAATAAGTTTATGAATATTGTTCACATAAGTGCAGAATGTTTTCCAGCCGCAAAAGCCGGCGGTTTGGCTGATGTGGTGGGAGCACTACCCAAATACCAGAATATATTGGGTCATAAAGCCTCGGTTATTATGCCGCATTACTACACCAAATTTCGTAGCGAAAATCAGTATAAAGCTGTTTTTAACGGAGGTGCGCGTTTGGGTCACCATACTTATTCGTTTCAGGTTTTTCAACTTTTAAACGAAAACCTGGGTTTCGATATTTACTCCATTGATATTCCCGGACTGTTTGACCGTGATAAAATTTATTCGTATCCCGACGATACCGAACGTTTCCTTACCTTTCAGATTGCTGCACTTAACTGGTTAAACACCTTAAAAAACATTCCCGACCTGGTACATTGCCACGATCAGCACACGGGTTTTATTCCTTTTATGATGTCGAAAGTATGGGATTACCAGCGATTGAAAGATATACCAACAGTTTTTACCATTCATAACGGACAATATCAGGGACAATTTGGTTTCGATCGCATTCATTACCTACCGCCATTCCATTCCTATTTTTATGGATTGGTTGAGTGGGATGGTTTAATAAATCCATTGGCTTCAGCCATTAAATGCGCATGGAAAGTAACTACGGTTTCACCTAGCTATATGGATGAAATAGGCTATTCGATGCGTGGGCTTGAATCGCTGTTACGAGCTGAACGAAATAAATCGACAGGTATTTTAAACGGCATCGATAATGATGTCTGGAATCCGGAAACCGATACGCCTTTGGAAAAAAATTACTCCATTAAGACCGTAGAATCGGGTAAAAAAGCCAACAAAAACTGGTTATGCAAAGAGTTTAATCTGAATCCTGATTTACCACTTTTTATATTTATTGGCCGTTTGGTTGTAGAAAAAGGTGCTGATATTATTCCCGATGTGGTTTACCGAATGAATACCGAACATCCGGGCGAGCAAAATATTCTGATTCTGGGTTCCGGCGAACCCCATATTGAGCAGGGATTACTGAAACTGGAAGCTGATTTTAAAGGAACCTATTGCTCTTATATTGGTTACAATGAGAAATTATCGCATATAATGTACGCAGGAGCTGACTTTATACTGATGCCCTCACGGGTTGAACCCTGCGGACTTAACCAGTTGTACGCCCTGCGTTACGGAACCGTTCCGGTAGTAAGGCGAACCGGTGGCCTAAAAGATACCGTTATCGATTTGGGCGATGGTGGCTTTGGCATTTGTCACGATCAGGTTGAAAGCTGGGATGTGATAAACTCTATAAACAGGGCAAAAGCGTTTTTTAGCAGGCAAAATGCGTTTAAACAAAATCGTAAAACCATAATGGAAATCGACCATTCGTGGAACCGGGCAGCACAAGAATATTTAGAACTTTATAAAACACTTTAAAGAAAAACCTATGAAGAAGAAAGTTTTAGCCATAATTCTGGGCGGCGGACAAGGTTCGCGTTTGGCCCCTCTGACCGAAAACCGTTCGAAACCAGCCGTTCCGGTAGCTGGAAAATACCGACTGGTGGACATCCCAATTTCAAATTGTTTGAACTCTGACATTAACCGAATATTTGTACTGACCCAGTTTAATTCGGCATCGCTAAACAAACACATAAAAAACACCTACAATTTTGGCTTTTTCAGCGATGGATTTGTGGATATTATGGCTGCTGAACTTACCCCCAGAAGCGGTACCTGGTTCGAAGGAACAGCCGATGCTGTGCGCAAATGCATGCATCATTTTTTAAATTACGAATTCGATTATGCGCTCATACTTTCGGGCGACCAGTTGTATCAAATGGATTACAACCTGATGGTGGAAGAACACATCAGAAAAAATGCCGAAATTACTCTTGCCACACTACCCGTTTTGGCTAAAGAAGCTCCGGGTTTTGGTATTCTAAAAACCAATAACGATGGTTTGATTACCGAGTTTATTGAAAAACCAGTTCCTGAATTATTGCCCGACTGGACATCGGAAGTTAGCGACGAAATGAAACGTGTCGGTAAAAACCATCTGGCTTCTATGGGAATTTATTTGTTTAATCGCGATTTACTGGTAGAACTTATGGCCGACCCCACAACCAAAGATTTTGGTAAAGAGATTATTCCCCAGGCCATAGGAACCCGGAAAATGCTCAGTTATCAGTACGAAGGTTACTGGACTGACATTGGTACCATTGAATCGTTTTTTGAGGCCAACCTGAAACTTACCGACGATATTCCTGATTTTAACCTGTTTGATAATTCCCGGGTTATTTATACCCGTGCCCGGATGCTTCCACCTTCAAAAATTTCAGGCACAACCTTGGATCGCACTATAATTGCCGATGGTTGTATCATTTTAGCCAGCCGTATTGAGCATTCGGTTGTTGGCATTCGTTCGCGTATTGGCAAAGGCACAACCATTGTTAACTCAATAATTATGGGTAGCGACTATTACGAAGAACTTGCGGAAATGAATATTAAATTGAGACCTATGGGAGTTGGTGAGCGGTGCTATTTAAACAATGCCATTGTCGATAAAAACTGTGTAATCGGAAACGATGTTCGCATAAATGGTGGTCCCCATTTGGCTGAAGCCGACACTCCCCTTTACACCATTAAAGAGGGAATAGTTATTCTAAAAAAAGGAGCAATTATCCCCGATGGTTTTGTAATATAATTCTTTTCATTTTAAAAAGAACCGGTAGCTTTCTAAAATACAGAAGACTACCGGTTTTTATTTGCTCAGGGTTTTGTCTCTGCATTATTAAAATTTCAGCTACCTTTGCAGTGAAAATAGCATTATGCAAAACCTTCGATGAAAAGCACAGAAAACAACACCGATAAACAAACAAATAACCAGGAAGAACCTAAAAAACTTTTTGTGGTAAATGCCGGATTAAATCTATTTATCATTCATGTACGCAATAATCTGGGATTATTTTTAAGCATTAGTTTTGGAGTGTTTCTTTTTGTTTTGTTTTTTCAGCCTTTTAATTTAGACTACTTCGAGTTTAACAACCGATTGATTTTTGTTGCTGGAATGGCTACCATAGTTTTTTTCGGAATGGTAATCATCAGGATAATTTTTAAAAGTATAACACAAAAATACCAGCAACGCTACCCCGACTACGAATTACCCGATTACCTGGGATCTTTTTTAATGTGGCTCATCGTTTCGGTGGCACTGGCTTTTTACCTACACTATGTTGGGTTAATTGAAATTACTTTTTATTGCATGGTAAAAATCTCACTTATTGCTATGGCGCCTCCTATTATCCTGCGTTTTTACGATAATTTTCAGGAACTTAGCAAACAAAACCAGCGTTTGATAAAAGAAAAACAACAAATTGAAACCCTGATTGAACGGTATCAGGACGATTATATGAACCAGTCAATTGAATTTATTTCGGAAAACCTTAGCGAAAATCTTAACCTGCTCATAAAAGACATTGCATTTATAAAATCGGCCGACAATTATGTTGAAATTGTTTACAAAGAAGCCGATCAGTTTAAGAAAAAACTAATTCGCAATACCCTGAAAAATATTGAACTGCAAATAAGGCCATTCTCAAACTTTAACCGCTGCCACCGCACCAGTATAGTGAACACACATTTTGTGGAAAAACTACGCAAAATGTACAATAATTACTGGATTACCATAAAAGGATACAGCGAAGAACTTCCGGTGTCGCGACAGTATTTATTAAAGCTTAGAGAAGCACTATAAAGGCCTGGGGACGAATTACACTCACCCCAGCTTTTCAACACCTGCCCCATATAAGACTATTTAACCCCTGATTCAATTGGGTTAATCCCTTTCGTATCGATTGATAAGCAGCTATACATACATTTGCTGGCATTATAACGATTAAAAAGAATAAAATGAATCAGGCACACACTTTCCATATCCCGGTAATGGGAATAGGCTACACCATCGACACGCCTTTAAAAGTAGCACATTTAGGCATCGATTCGGTAATTTCGCTGGTCGACGACCAATTGATTGAACGGATGCGTGAGTTTTACTGCGATGCTTACCAGATTGAATACCAAAAAATAACCACAAAGGTTCATGATTACAGGGCTAAACGAATTACCGCTTACCTAAATCTGTTGAACGATTTAATTAATGAAAAAACGAATGCTCTAAAAAATATAACTGAAGAAACACGGTATTTGGTAAATGATTACTTTAAACTTTTACCCGATAGTTCTGCACTTAAACGGGAATACTTAAAGATCAGTGCGGAAAACACCAGTCTTACCGATTTAAAATTTTGGTTGCAACAAAACCTTAAAACCGGAAGCATCGATGTAAATATAATGACCAAAGTAGATCGCGACAATTATATTGGTAACGAGCAACTGCCCACAGAATTCAACGACGGACATGCTGCACTGCGCGGCTACGCTCTTAGCAACCTGAACTCTTCCCTGATTTTGTCGGCTGGAATGAATCCGCGACTCTACGGTTTTATGGACCAATTTGAAGATTTTTATCCCGAGGCCAATGGTTATATTAAAAAGAAAATTGTATTGAAAGTGAGCGATTACCGCTCGGCTTTGATTCAGGGAAAATTTCTGGCAAAAAAAGGCATGTGGGTTTCAGAATATCGTGTTGAATCGGGATTAAACTGCGGTGGTCATGCTTTTGCCACCGAAGGTTTTCTTATGGGTCCTATTTTAAAAGAATTCCGTGACAATCGCACCGAACTGGCCAGCTCAGTTTATGAATTACTGCAACAAACTTTACGCGAAAAAGGAAAAACCATTCCAAATAAAGCATTAAACTTAAAAATTACTGCACAGGGTGGAGTTGGAACACCCGAAGAGCATCTGTTTTTGATGGATGAATATCAGGTGGATTCTGTGGGTTGGGGTACTCCATTTCTTTTGGTTCCTGAAGTGGTAGCCATCGATAATGAAACGGTAAAACGTCTTGAGAAAGCCCGCGAAGAGGATTTATACCTGAGTTATATTTCACCCCTGGGCGTGGCTTTTAATAACTTAAGAGGAAATACCAAAGATGCCGAAAAGCTGCAACACATTGCCGACGGAAAACCGGGAAGTGCCTGCCCCAAAAAATATGTGGCTCTTAACGGAGAGTTTACCGAAAAACCTATTTGCAGCGCTTCGCATCAGTACCAAAAAAAGAAAATTGAACAGCTTAAACAAGCCGGTTTAAGCGATAAGGAATATAAAAAACAATATACACGCGTTATTGAAAAAGCTTGTATCTGTGTGGGTTTAGGAACATCGTCGCTTCTGGCTAAAAACCTGGACACAAAAATTGAAGGAACCGGAGTATCAGTTTGTCCCGGCCCAAATATGGCGTATTTCTCGAAACAAATGAGCCTGACCGAAATGGTTGATCATATTTACGGACGACAAAACGTAATTACCCGCACCGACCGCCCGAATTTGTTTGTAAAAGAATTAAGCATCTATATCGATTTCCTGAAAAACAGTCTGGCTGAAGCCAATTATCCCTTATCAAAAAAAGAGGAGAAGCATTTCCTTACCTTTTTTGAAAACTTAAACCTGGGCATCGATTATTACCAGCACTTATTTAAAACCATGCGTGGATTTTTTGAACTAAGCAAAGTTCAAATTGAAAACGAATTACAGCTAAACCGTAAAAAACTTGAAAAAATGATGCAGACGCTGAAAAACTCAGCATCGGTATTACCAGCAAAGGTTTTAAGTTAAAACCTATTCATTCAGTTAAAGAGGCTGCATCAAAAAAAAAATTGGTACAGCCTCTTTTTATTTACTATTTATTATCGATGGTAATATGCATCTCATAACCAACAATGCGAATTGCCGGCAGGTTATTACCATCCTTCCCAAAACGATAATCGAATACCAACTTATCTGAATCCTTGTCGTGTAAAACAACCTGATATTTATTTCTATCCACATTAAATTTGGGATATTGAATGTTTCCGGCCAACTGGTATGAAACTCCACTTTCTGTAGCCAGTTCAACATCAACATATTTTCCTGAAATACTTAGTCCCAAAAACGATTTTGCCAATAACCCGATACGAATTTCATCTTCATATCCATCAAGTTTTAAAACCTTGTTAAGCCGGGTTATTTCAAATTCATTGTATTTGCCATTTACCGAAATTAAGGAATCAAGTTCGGTAAAGTTCATATCGTTCTCGTAGCCATTATTCAGCTTAAAAGTATTCAGTGTCCCAAATTCCATATCCACATATTTGCTATCGAGTACTACCAAATTTCCTTTCTGAACCTCAAGACTCCCTTCGTACAAAACAGCTTTCACCACGGGGCAGTCATCCAACTTAATTTCAGAATACTTGGCATCGGCCTTCAGTTGTTTCAATTTAGTGAAACTAATTCTGTCTTCATATCCTTTGTACACAACGTTTTCAAGCTGCTTCACCCTAATTTTTGAGTATTTAATATTCATGTCAAGATCCTGAACAGCAGTTGCATCCATCGACGTTTCGTAGGCTTCTAAATTGAGTTGCCCCATGGTATCGAAAGTGAGTTTTGAATATTTGGCATCAATTTTTGCACTTCCCCTGATGCTTTTTGCTTTTATTTGTGTGTTGTAAGCATCAACTTCAAATTTTCCCGCAATGGAATGTTCAAAACTAATTTTACCGTATTTCATGTTCAAAACCACATCGGCATTGGCAGGTATATAAACTTTAACATCGATCACATCGAACGCTTCGAGGGTAATTTTTGTACCACTGTGCAATTCAAATTCATTCCTTCGGATACCAAAAAAACTTACCATCGATAAGTGATTCTTATAAAACTTTGAAGTAATATCGACCTGGTTTCCCGATTGTGTAAGCATGAAACGCTCCATCTCTTTTTTAATCAGATCATCAATTTCAGGATCGTCGGTACTTATGCGATAATTAATTTTCACTACAGCCTCATCTTCTTTAGCCGGAAAAACCTGAACATCGGCATCATAAAAAGTCAGGTTAAACTGACATCGCTGGTTTACTGACAAACGTTTTTCTACTGATATCAAAGTATCCTTGCCGGTGGTATGCTTAGCATCGGAACCTAAAGCCATTTTATGAACAGGTGGTATTACAGGTAATACCGGAACAGGTTGCCCAAAAAGATAAGCCTGAAGCAATAAGGCTACAATCAGTGAAAAACCCTGCTTAAAGATCGTATTTCTGGTTTTTGTTTTCATAATTCTTTTGTTTTTGTTTTTCGTAAATCAACTTTTCAATAATTCGCAAGCGCTTTTCGTAGGTATCGAGCAGGAGAAATACCGCCCGTTCATTATAACCGGTTTCATAAATATCTTTGAGCCCGTTTTGATAAAGGATATCCAATTGGTTCAGCTCTTCAATCAACAAAACTTCCATGGGCGATTCATAATCGGGCAACGAGGTAAATTGTGCCCATTTTTCTTCTACCTGGTTTTTGTATTGTTGCTCACGTTCGGCCAGTTCCTGGTTTATCTGGCTCAAACTGGTAATTTGCTTTTGCATCATAAGCTCATGCCGTACAAATACGCCCACAGCCACAAACAAAACAAGTACGGCTGCAATACTTTTTAAGGTGTGCAAACGAAGCAATGGCTTACGTTCCATTCTCCGGCTAATCCCCAACCAAAGGTATTCCGTATTGGGTTCTTGATCGTCGAATGATTTTTTTTGTTGATTAATGTAGTTTTCAATATTCATGGTACCATCAGTTAAGTGTTCTGAATTAATCGGAATAAACTAAATATTTTAATTGTGCTGCCAATAGTTTTTTTGAACGGTGGTACTGCACTTTGCAATTCGACTCCGACAAACCAAGCATTTCTGATATCTCGCTGAATTTGTATTCTTCAATGGCTTTTAATGTAAATACTATCCGGGCACCTTCAGGTAAGGCAGCAATAGCTTTTTTTACTTCAACTATCGGCACTTTTTCATCCAAAGTAAAAGTTTCATCATCCGCTTCATTAAATTCAGTGATCTCGCTAAAATTGTGCATAAATCGTTTTCTTTTTCTCAACTGGGTTATACACTCATTTACTACAATTCGCTTTAACCAGGAGCCAAAAGATGATTCGCCTTTAAAAGAACGGATGTTTAGAAATGCTTTTGCAAAAGCCTCCTGCAAATTGTCTTCGGCATCGAACCGGTTTCCGCTCAAGCGAAACGATACGTTGTACATTGCACTCACAAAACTTTTATACAATTCGTATTGCGCCCGGCTGTCACCTTTTCGACAACGTTCAATTAATTGGCTTTGCACTTTGTTTGTCAATTTCAAACTTTTTTTATTATTCTGTTCTAAAGACTACTACCGGATGAAAAGGTTAAAATTATAATTCATTTTTATTGTAAATAAGCCTCTTCAAATTAAGAACAACGTATTAAGAACCAAATGTACAAACTCATTAACTGTCACTTAACCTATTTTATCGTTAACAAAAAAAAATAAAAAGAAAAAGAAAAAAGAATAAGTGAATGCTCCTAAAGTTAATGACATGCCATTGGAACTTTTTAAGCATATTATTTGAGATGAATTGAAAAATTGGGGTAGTACTTTGTTGGTTTATTAAACTAACAAACACCGACAAATAAAAAAAACAAAACCCATGTTAAACTGTTATTATAATTGATTAGAGACAAACGTTTTATGGTCGCATTTCCGTTTATTACTTTTTATGCCACAACCAAAAAAAATATTGAAACAGGTATTTGTAGAACAAACGCGGAACGTGTTAATAAAGGTGCAAACACAATCAGAAATTGCCTTGCGGCTGGCATCGTATGGATACACCGAAGATAAAATAAACGAAGGCTTGCGCATTCATCAGGATGCCTTTGCACTAATTGAGGTTACCAACGACAATCAGAAAAACAATCACCCACTTTATTTGGAATACATAAAACTGCGGAGTGAACTTGAGCAACTTTACACTTTGCATAGAAATAAAGCATTGAAAATATTCCGAAAAAGTCCCGATGTACTTGGCGACCTGTTTTTAGCCGGAACCATTCCAACTACCTATTCCGACTGGAGTTTTGTTGTGGAACGATTTTATTGTGAGTTACATGCCAATAAAATACTTCAGGAACGTCTGGTTCGTTTCCGGTTTTCATTAGCTGAAATAAAAAGAGGTAAGCAATTATTCGATCAGATGCAAAAAGCCCGTACCAACTACCTGAAACAAGCCAACGGCCATACTGATAAAGATTTTGAAAATCGTGAGGAAATTATTACACTGGAACAATGGATGGACGACTTTTTAATTGCTGCAGAACTGGCTCTTGAAGACAAACCCCGCTTGTTAAAAGCTTTGGGCATTACTGAATTTTCAATCTAAACAAAATGTATTAGCTTGCAGGTGTTTGCTATCAAATAAAAAAATGAACGAAACCCACCCTTTTCAGTTTAAACTTCACCAATTTGAGTCACCACTTGGAATTATGGCTGCAGCTGAAAATGAAATGGGAATTACCCATTTGGGTTTTGGAACCGCTATTGAACTTGCGAATAAGCTCGAAAATCAATTCAGGAAAAAACCGCATACCTTAGTTTATAAAACATCATCCATAATTGACTCATTAGTTAGCCAGATTGATGAATTTTTTAACGGAACACGAAATGAATTTCAGCTTTTGTTAAACCCAATGGGAACCATGTTTCAACAAAAAGTGTGGAACGATTTACAAAAAATTCCCTTTGGTCAAACACAAACTTACCTGCAACAAGCAAAAAATACTGGAAATGCCAAAACCATTCGGGCCAGTGCATCGGCCAACGGCCAAAACCCAATTGCCATTATAATTCCCTGTCACCGCATAATTGGTTCCGACGGTAGCTTAACCGGATATGCCGGCGGATTATGGCGCAAAAAATGGTTGCTGGAGCATGAAGCAAAATATTCAGGAAAAAGCTTTCAAACTCATTTAAATTTAAGCTTTTAACATAAAAACAGGTAAAAAAAAGGAGTTGATTAATTAGCATACAAACTCCTTTTCAGACTATTCCAAAATAATATCAATAAAAACATGGTTTTCGTTACCCGAAATATCGGTACAAAATATGCCCATGTGATATTCTCCGGGCATTACCGGTTCTAAAAAACCTTCCTTACCCATTATGCTATCAGGAACAGCAATTAAATGGTGCTTTACTTCACTTTGAGTAAGTCCCGTTTCAAATTCCCAGCTTTTTTCATAAGTCCAGGGATGTCCTTCGTTCAGATTAAGTTTCGCATACTTTGTATGTACATGTTCTTGGGCTGAATGAATGTCAATTTTATAGGCTTTTAAAGCCACATCATCAGTAAAAGTTGCTTCAAATGGAATTGCACTCCCAATTGCAATTGTTTGATCGAAAACCGGTTGTGCCAAATTTATTTCAGGAGCTGTGTTGTCAACATCTTCTTTTTTACACGATATAAGTGCCACTACAATTGCAGTTATTAACAATATTTGCTTTTTCATTTTTTGTACAATTAATAAATTAAAATTTGAGTTTTGCCACCAACTGAATGTTGCGTCCCGGCTCGGGAATATCTAGTTTTCGGTAAAAACTCATGTGATTGTAATACTTTTTATCAAAAAGGTTTTGCACCTGAAATACCAAACTCAAGGGTAGTTGTTTCAGGTTCAAATCAGACATCAGAACCAATCCGAAATACATATAACCCGGAGTGGCTAATTCACCCTGCCCGCGGGTTTGGTCTTTTTCCAAGGCCCACTTACTGTTAGCCGCCACCGAAACCTTGTCTCCCAAAATTATTTTAAGTGCCAGATAACCATTTACCGGAGGAGTGAATGGAATTCCATAACTCAATAATACCTGTTCATTTATCAGATAATTATAGGGTAATTCCAGGTTGACATCAAAAATTACTTTTTCGTAAAAGGTTTTTGATGTTACAAGCTCCAACCCGCTGATTAAGGCCTGCGACTGACGATAATAATAAATTCCACCCGCATCGGGCAAGGGATGGTCTAATGTGCCGGTAGGTTGTAAATAAATAAAATTTTTGAAGTAATAAGCATACGCTCCAATTCCTAAGTTCCAGCTTGCTTTTTTGTATTCCCCATGAAAATCGAAATAGTAGCCCGCTTCATTATTTAATCCAGGATTCCCTACTTCGAATCGGTACGAACCATGATGTACCCCGTTGGCTCCCAGCTCAACGGCAGTCGGAACACGAAAAGCCTTTCCCAGATTTACACGAAGCAGTGTATTTGAAAATCCCTGAAAGGTACTTCCCACATGCCACGAAATTCCGGGATAATTTACCGTCACTGATTGGCTTCGCTGCGCATAATAAGCAGCCTCTTCATCCGAGCGATCGGGCAGATTTTTTACATACTGATAAACCAGGCTATCGAAATAAGCTGTTCCATGATACGTTCCATAATCGAAACGAAGGCCGCCAAAAAGTTTCCAGTCAGCATTTAGCGATAATTCATCTTTAATAAAAAGTCCGGAAATAAAGCGCCTGTAGGCGGGTAAAAAATAACTGTATCCATCAACCCGATTATCGGAGTACTGATTTTGCAATCCAACCGTTATCTTATTTCTATCCAAATCATTAAACACCACCTTAAAATTGCCCGAAATTGTATTTAACCTGAAATCAAGTTCCAAATCGGGATTATCAGCAAGTGGATTCTGACCTGGAAAATGCGAATGAAAAAGGCTCCACTCCTGACGGTGGTTTTGCTGAAACGCCAAATCGGCAAAAAAAGTCAAGTCATGCAAAAACCATTTGTTGTTACTGCTTATTTTGGTGTGCCTAACCTGCTGAAAGGGAAATTCAACATTATGGGAGTTACCATCATCGGCCACTTTAGTTTCGTCAGGAATACCATGTGCGCCCGGAAAAAATCCTGATTTTTGGGAAACATTACTTATACTAAGAACGCTTTTAAAATGCGTGGAAATATAACCCAACTGACCACTCCAGTCGAATTCATTTCCTGCAGTGTTTTTTAAGTTCCGGTTATGAATTGGAATCTTCCGGGTTAAATATACGATGGTATCGGCCGGAATAGCATAATCACCAAAATTAAGGTAGGAAACTCTTGCTTTGTAATAAATTTTATTTTTACGTTGCTGTAATTGAACCGAGCCACCAATAGTATTATTTATTGATTTTACCAGCATACTTGCTTCACCTGCAACAGGCCCGTTAAAAGGTAAGCTTTGATTATCCATATTAATGACACCGCCCAAGGCATCACTGCCATATTCAATGGGCGATGCGCCTTTTATTAACTCGGCTGTTTCAACGGCAAAAGGATCCACTTCAACTCCATGATCGGCTCCCCATTGTTGATTTTCCTGCTTAATTCCATTTTCACTGACAACCACACGATTGAATCCCATTCCCCGAATAAAGGGTTTTGAAGCATTTGCTCCAATATTTATTACATTGATACCCGAAATCTTTTCCAGGCTCTTGATAAAAGTCCCAGAAAGATTCTCTGCTACAAAACGGGAATCAACAATTTCGTTTTTAATGGAGCGTACGGTATCGAATCGTTGTACCTGAATTGAAATTTCATTCAGGTGATGCACTTCGGGATGTAACGAAATTTGCAGGTTTTGCCCCGCAATAATTTCAACCAAAGTGTCGAGTGGCTGATAACCCATATAAGAAAAGGTCAGCTTCTGTTTGCCCGGATGCACCTTATCGATAAAAAACTGTCCCTGGGTGTTTGTGATTACACAAACTTCGCCAAAATGCACATGGCATCCGGGCAAAGGCAATTGCTGGACATCGTTTACCACCCCCTTTACTGTTATTACATTTTGCGATTTAACTCCAACAGGAATCAACAAAAACAGCAACAGCAATAATTGTGAATACTTCATTGCATAAGCTATTAATCACACAAACAAAACCAGCGTTTTGCCGTGCTTAAAAAAACTTTGATAATTTTAAAAATACTAAACCGGCAATAAAGGAGGTGCTCTTAAAGCATAGGAACGAAAAAAGTTTTGTTTATCAGGATTCAGGTACTTTTGTAAAGGAACAAAATCCAACGCTTCAGAATGGAGTGGGAACTGCCATTGCAGAATCAAATCCATGGTAGTTAGTTCATAGGCCAGAATAGGACAAACATATTCTGTCTGTTCAAAAACCCGATTGAACTTATGGTGTGTATGTTCGCAGCAAATAGTTTCCGGATGCCTGTGATGCGTTAGTGCATGCAACGACTGAAAAAATATGGGAAAGAAAAATATCCCTGCTAAACTTAAAACTATCGGTATTTTCTTGATTTGCTTCATTTTTTAAGAATCACAAAAATAACAAAAGTCCCTGTTAAAAGTTCACGGAAAGGCATAATAAAAAACAGCCGCTCTTTTAGTTAAAAGCGACTGTTTAAAAATTCACTATTGGTTTGTTATTCGTATTCTGCTAAAATATCGGCGACGCCATCGGCCGAAACCCGACCGTATACCTTTTCACCAACTAAAACCACCGGAGCTAATCCGCAGGCACCCACGCAACGTAGGCAACTTAACGAGAATTTTCCATCGGCACTGGTTTCGCCAACTTCAATTTTTAGGCGACGCTTAAATTCATCGAGCACTTTTTCGGCTCCCCGAACATAACAGGCAGTGCCAGTACATACTGAAATAGGGTGCTGGCCTTTAGGTATCATAGTGAAAAATGAGTAAAATGTAACCACACCATAAACCTTGGCCACCGGAACATTCAGCTCTTGAGCTACAATCTCCTGAACTTCGGCGGGTAAATATCCAAAAATGCTTTGCGCTTTGTGCAACACATTAATGAGCTCCCCTGACTGGTTTCCGAAAGATGCACAAACTTCTTTCAGTTTTTCAACCTCGGCAGGGTTCAATTTTATTTTTACGCTTGACATATCTTTATCTTTATTAAGTTCAACAAATGTACTACTCAATCAAAAATTCATTTTTTTTATCAAAGTAGTGCGTATGCAATAAATGATGTGCTTTTTCGCTCATGGGATGACCCAGATACTCTTCGTAAAGCTTAATGATAAACGGGTTCTCGTGTGATTTACGAATCGGTTTGTTTTTATCTTCCTGATAAATTGCAATTTGACGTGCTTTTAAGATAGAAGAATCGCCATGATGTAAAGGTTGTCCTCCCCCACCAATGCAACCACCGGGGCAGGCCATAATTTCAATGGCATGAAAATCTGATTTTCCGGCTTTTATATCTTCCAAAAGTTTGCGGGCATTTCCCAATCCATGGGCTATTCCAATTCGGATGGGCAGTCCGTCAAAATCAATAGTTGCTTCGCGTACACCTTCCAAACCACGTAATTGTTCGAAGTCTACTTTTTCGAGTTTCTTTTTGGTATGTAACTCATAAGCACTACGAACTGCAGCTTCAATCACCCCACCGGTTGTTCCAAATATTACAGCTGCACCTGTTGAATCGCCCATTGGATTGTCAAAATCCTCGTCGGGAAGCAGATTAAAATCAATGTTGGCTCCTTTAATTAAATTTGCCAATTCGCGGGTCGATATTGAGAAATCAACATCAGGATTACCATCGGTAGCAAACTCATCGCGTTGACACTCGTATTTTTTTGCCAAACAAGGCATAACAGAAACCACTACCATATCTTCGCGTTTGGTTTGAATTTTTTCAGCGAAATAAGTTTTTGCAATAGCGCCAAACATTTGCTGGGGCGAACGTGCGGTTGATGGTATGTCTTTCATTTCGGGAAATTGCTTTTCGAAGAAGTTAACCCAACCCGGACAACATGAAGTAAGAATAGGAAGTTTTACTTCTTTGTCGCCATTAAGGAATTTTCCCAAACGGTCTAATAATTCGGTTCCTTCTTCCATAATAGTAAGGTCGGCAGCAAAATCGGTGTCAAATACAAAATCGAAACCTAAACGACGAAGTGCTGCGGCCATTTTTCCGGTAACCAACGTGCCGGGTTTCAGGCCAAATTCTTCGCCTAAAGCTGCACGTACAGCAGGAGCTGTTTGAACCACAACCGTTTTATTCGGATCGGCCAGGGCACGAATTACCTGATTGGTATGATCAACTTCTGTTAATGCACCGGTAGGACATACAGCGACACATTGTCCACAATAGGTACAGGTCGATTTTTCCAAATCCATTTCAAAAGCAGGTGAAACTACTGCTTCAAATCCGCGATTAATTCCCCAAAGTGCTCCAACAGTTTGAACCTGGTTACACATCATCTCGCAACGACGGCACATAATACATTTGTCCATATCGCGGATAATCGAAGGCGATTTGTCGGGTTTATAGGTCGACATCTCGCCCTTGTAATGAATTTCACGAACACCCAGTTTGTGTGCCATATCCTGCAATTCGCAGTTTCCTGATTTGGCGCAAATCAGGCAATCGGCCGGGTGATCAGAAAGGATAAGTTCCAACACGGTTCGGCGGGCATTTAATACGCGCATAGTGTTGGTTTTAATTACCATATCGGTATGGGCATCGGTACAACAGGCCGGCGCTAAATTTTTCCTTCCTTCAACCTCAACCACACAAATGCGGCAACCGCCTGGTTTGTTTTCGATGTTCATATCGCCCAGGCTCATATAGCATAAGGTAGGAATATCGATACCTACGGAACGTGCCGCTTTTAAAATGCTGGTTCCTTTCTCTACCTTAACCGTTTTATTATCGATGGTTAAATTTACAAATTCCATTATTCTGTCTCCTCTTTTATTGTATGCTGATAGCACTAAACTTACATTTCTCAATACAAGCACCACATTTGATGCAGATGGTCTGATCGATGTTATGCGGCCCTTTACGTTCGCCTGAGATTGCACCAACAGGACAAACCCGGGCACAAGCAGTACAACCAACACATTGTTCGTTATCGATAATGTACTGCATTAAATCTTTACAAACTCCGGCACGGCACTTTTTATCGTTCACGTGTTCCAGGTATTCGTGGTAAAAATTATCGAGTGTTGATAGAACCGGGTTTGGCGAAGTTTGTCCCAGACCACAAAGCGAAGTGTCTTTAATAACATGGCTTAGGTTCCGCAATTTGTCCAAATCGTCAAGGGTTCCTTTTCCTTTGCAGATGATATCGAGCTGCTCATAAAGTCTTTTATTTCCAATGCGGCAGGGAGAACATTTACCGCATGATTCTTCAACGGTAAAATCGAGATAAAAACGGGCAACAGAAACCATACAATCGTCTTCGTCCATCACAATCATACCCCCTGAACCCATCATGGAGCCCGATGCAATCAGGGTATCATAATCAATGGGTGTATCGAGGTGTTTTTCAGTCAAACAACCACCTGATGGACCTCCGGTTTGAACGGCTTTGAATTTTTTACCGTCTTTTATTCCTCCGCCAATTTCGTAAATTACTTCACGTAATGTGGTTCCCATGGGAACTTCAATCAATCCTACGTTGTTAATTTTTCCGGCCAGAGCAAAAACTTTAGTTCCTTTCGATTTCTCAGTTCCAATTTTATTGAACCAATTGGCTCCTTTTAAATAAATTACAGGAATGTTGGCATAGGTTTCCACATTATTCACGTTGGTAGGCTTACCCAAATAGCCTGATTCGGCAGGGAAAGGTGGTTTAAAAGTAGGTTCACCCCGTTCTCCTTCCATTGAGTGAATAAGTGCGGTTTCTTCGCCACAAACAAAGGCTCCGGCACCATAACGCATTTCAATATCGAAACTAAAATTGGTCCCAAGTATATTCTCACCCAAAAGACCGTAATCGCGTGCATGGTTAATGGCTGTTTTTAAACGCTCAATAGCCAATGGGTATTCGGCACGAATGTAAACCAAACCTTTTGAGGCTCCAATGCAATAGCCATTTATGGCCATAGCTTCAATAACGGAGTGTGGATCGCCTTCGAGAATGGAACGATCCATAAAAGCTCCCGGGTCGCCCTCGTCAGCATTACAAACCACATATTTTTGATCGGCTTTATTATCGGCCGCAAATTTCCATTTTAAACCGGTCGGGAAACCACCTCCTCCACGTCCACGCAGGCCTGAATTAATCATTTCCTGAATGGCTTGTTCGGGGGTCATTTCGCCCAAAACTTTAGCTAACGCAGCATAAGCATCACGTGCAATAGCTTCATCGATACTTTCGGGGTTTATTACACCACAATTTCGCAAAGCAATGCGCAATTGTTTTTTATAGAATCCCATATGTTTTGAATCGCTGATTTCTTTGCTGGTTTCCGGGTCGCGATACAAAAGTTTATCAACTTTGCGTCCTTTTATTACGTGCTCTTCAACTATTGATTTGGCATCATCGGGTTTTACCTGCACATAAAATGTATTGTCAGGCAATACTTTTACAATAGGCCCTTTTTCGCAGAAGCCAAAACAACCAGTCATCACAACCTGTACATCGTCCTGAAGGTTTTTTTCTTCGAGTTCTTTCTCCAGTTTACCCACAATGGCATCGCTTGCCGATGCTCTACAACCTGTTCCACCACATACCAGGAGATGCATTTTGTATTTTGCCATGTTTAATACCTCCTATTTGTTTTTGTCATCAATGGTTTCGTAATTCACGGGAATAATACCATCAACTAATATTCCCTCTTTTACGTACTTTTCAATAATCTCATCGGCTTTTTTGGTATCGACATAACCAAAAACTACCGGATCCTGATTGGGAAGGGTAACTTCAATTGTTGGTTCTGCATAGCAATATCCCATACAACCGGTTTGTGTAACTACGGCTTCGATATTACGCTTTTCCAATTCGTCCATAAAAAATTCCATCACTTGCTTGGCTCCCGATGCAATACCGCAGGTAGCCATGGCAACTTTTACCTGAACCAGATTTTCGGCGCTCTCGCCTTTTTCTCTGAGATCAACTTTAGTTTGCATGTCTGCTTTAAGTTTTTGCAAATCTGCCAACGACTTAATCTTTACCATAAATTATATCGTTTTAAATTACTTTATATAGTTCGTTTTTATTATCTGATGCAAGTTTACGAATTTTCCGTAAGATGGGCTATATCAATTATTTAGACTGATTTTATTTAAGAGTTTTTGGGGATGATTTTTATCATAATGGCGAATATATTTTATCAGGTGTAAAAAACGGAAGTGCTCATTTTTAATCACTTGCAACTTTGAATTTTTTATGAAAAAGAGGCTTATTTATAATCTATTTAAATAGCAGAATGTTTAATAACAAAGCTAATTTTTATCATGAATTATATGGGTAAATATTAAGTAAATTAGGAGCTGGGCGGTTTTAATAAAATTACGCAATCGTTCGAGTATTTTACTTAAAATAAAAAGCCCACAAAATTAATTCCCAATCATTTTTTGGAGCTATAAAGAGGCTTTTATTGTTTGCAGGTTTTCATTAAACCATTCTTTTAAAAAATTACGAACCTCAGCAGCGCTCAATGGAATATGGCCAAGCATTTGTTTTGCTTCGCGGGTGTCGAATGTTAAATTGCCTGAATCTGTTTTGTGCGTAACAATAAACTCAATGGCCGGATTTGCTGCAAAAAGCAATAAATACGTACCAACTATATCGCCAACCGGTAGCTTATCGATGTGATTTAAAATAAATGTTGCCGTTACTTCGGTTCCTTTTCCCAATTCTGATTCTAACCTGAATAAACCTCCACTTTGCTCGGCATTCTGTTTTAACAAGGGAATTCCCAAACCCACTTTACGCGTGGTTCTTGAAGTATAAAACGGATCACTAACTTTTTTACAGGTTTCGGCATCCATACCTAAACCATTATCGGTAATAACCAGTTCATAGCTGTTATTTACCATCGATTCGCTCATCTGAATGGTAATTTGAGTTGCCTGAGCCCTGATGCTATTTTGTGCAATATCGAGAATATGTTCGGCAATATTTTTCAAAATATAATGATTAACGGTTATTCAAGGCATTTTTAATTGCGTTAAACGAAAGTTCGGGCAGCTCAAGCTGTGTAAATACACTTCCAATATCGTTGCGATAATGTGCATCGGAACTTTGAATAAACGGGTAATTGTTAAGATAGGGATTTAATAGCTTAAAATCACTTATGGAAATATGCCGCGACAATTCCAGTGCATCGACCTTAAGATCGGGAGGAACAAAACCCAATTGGCTAATCAAACTATAACTGGGACGGTTTATATGGGCCGGAATAAAAATACCTCCCAATTGGTGCACGGTTTGTTCAATTTGTTCTATACTTTGGCTTATAGCTGAAAGTAATAAACGGGATTCTTCGAAAATAATTTCTTCAGCAGCATTCAAACAAACCTGGTAACCAAATTTTTGTACATCGTTCCGAATGTCGGGTAAATGTTTGCTCAAATAGTTCTGAAATTGTTCCCGGCTGGATTCATCGGGTAAGAAACACAAACAATGAACTTCTTCTTTTGAAGTTACTTCGGCTCCACATAATACAAATATTCCTTGTTCTTTACCTAAGCGCTGAATTAAAGGAGCTTGTAGGGTTGTATTGTGGTCGGTAATCCCTATAATTTGTAGTTCTTTCTTTAAGGCCTCTTCAATAATTACAGCCGGACTCATCGCCAAATCGCCACAGGGCGAAAGAATGGTGTGGATATGTAAATCGGCTCGATAAGGTTTTAAAGGCATAAAAAAATGAAATGGAAAGCACAAAAACTAGGAATGTATCAGTTGAAATAGTTTTCCGGAAATTTCGAAAGCCTGCTCATTTGTACTCAACACCGGTATGCCTTCTTCGTTGGCTTTTTCGAGCATGTCAGCATCGGGTTGCAAGCCTTTTACCAGGATTACCGCACTTAAATCGCGCAATGAAGCTATGGCCATAACATTTTTATGTGTTTGTAAGGTAATCCATATATTGCCGTCATCGACATTACCCATAACATCGCTGAGCAGGTCGCAGGTATAAGCCCCGCTTATCTCCTTTTTTAAACCTTGTTCGCCGCCAA
Organism: Bacteroidetes bacterium HGW-Bacteroidetes-4; assembly: GCA_002840905.1. Classification (GTDB taxonomy): domain Bacteria; phylum Bacteroidota; class Bacteroidia; order Bacteroidales; family SZUA-534; genus GWE2-40-63. The sequence goes on from PHDD01000004.1 coordinate 52,384, forward strand.
GTACGCTAAGATTTAATTTTGTGATTATATCGTTTACAGTCATTTATAATTTGTTAAAGTGATTTTACCATTAGAAATATATTGTCGCTCTATTTACTTATTTATCAAAAAAAACAAGCCCTTTACGTATTGTTTTTGAGTGTTCCTTTTACTGTTTTTCGGTCGCCCCAAATTTTATCGATAATAGCAAATGCTGTATCCATATTTATTTCGCCGTTTTTCATCAATACTTTTTGTACAAAAACACAATGCGAAAGGGTGGCATTTCCTTTTACAATATCTTCGCTAAGCGCCCGGCAACTAGGTGCTCCACAAGCACCACAATCAATACCGGGTAACTGCACTTCAATTTTCTGTGCTTTTTGCATTTTTTTCATAGCTGCAGCCATATCCACATCGAGCATCATCATCGAACGGGGAACCACTTCGCCTAGCGGTAGTTTTGTAAGCAAATAATCTTTGTATTTATTGATTCCCGATGGAATAAACTGATTTTTTTTACGGTTCCGCTCCACACGTTTTTGCAAACGCTCAACTACCAGAAACCGGTTTTCGGTACTTAATATTCCACCGGCACAACCCTCGTGACAAGCCCTGCATTCAATGTAATCGAGTCCTTCAATTTCCTGATTTTCGAGCTTTTCCAGAAATTCCATTACGTTGTATATTCCATCGATAGCCAAACTGCGGCCACTTACACGCGATGACTCCCCTTTGGTTAAAGTCCAAAGCACTTCGTAATCGAACAATTCGGTAGAACCCGGCTCAGTTGCTTGTTTACCCGAACCGTCCATAATTTTACGATATACCCTGTTAAATAGGCTATTCATGTTTATTGCCCCATCGACTACCGATTTTTCTTCTCCAACCGGACTTTTTATCGCTGCTATTTTTGCTGCACATGGGGTTACATAAAAAATCCCTATTTCATTTTCGGGGATGCCCTGATCAATTAATTTGCGTTTTAAAAACTGAGCTGCAATATCGCTGGGTGTTCCCAGTTTTAAAATATTATCGACCAGCGATGGAAATTTAACCTGAACCAGTCGGATTATAGCCGGACAAAACGATGAAATAACCGGCAGTTCAAGCCCTTCTTTCGATTGATATTCCAAAATAGCTTCATTAAGAATATCAACAGCCCGTTCCACCTCAAATACATGGGTAAATCCTATTTCGTGCAGCACGCTGTATATCTGACTGGCTTTTACCTCTTCAGGAAACTGCCCGATAAAAACCGCAGGGAACAAAGCCACCCGGTATTTAAAATTAAAAATGGAATCAAAAGCATCCTCATCGACATAAATGGCATTAACCGGACATACGCGCTGACATTCACCACAATCGATGCACTTATTTTCATCAATAGTGGCCAAACCATTCCAAACCCGAATGGCTTCGGTAGGACAGGCATTCATGCAATGCGAACACCCATAGCAGGTTTGCTCGTTAACTTTTAGTGCATGAAAGAAAAAGGGTTTGTCCATAATATCGAATGTAAAACTTATGCTTTGGCTTTGTTGTTTAACCAGGTAATAATTTCGACCCGGGTTCCTTTGTTAACATCAGAAGTAATGTTTAATTCGTCGGCATTTTTGCTCATATTGGGCAAACCCATTCCGGCTCCAAATCCCATTTCACGAACCTTTTCCGAGGCTGTTGAAAAACCTTCCTGCATGGCCTGTTCAATGCTGGGAATTCCCGGACCTTCGTCGTCGAGAACCAACGTAATTTTTTCAGTATCGATACTTGCTTTAATGGTTCCGCTATAGGCATGAGCTACAATATTTACTTCGGCTTCGTAAAGGGCAACTACTATCCGGCGTGTAATTTTTGGATCAACATTTAACTTTTGGAGCACTTTTTTAACTTCGCTCGAAGCATGTCCAGCGCTTATAAAATCGCCTCCGGTAACTGTAAAGTTAAATTCCATTAATACAAGGGTTTTATGCCATTTTGGTACAAGATACCAGAAATTTTAAACACTGAAAAAGGTGATTCTATTAGGCAGATATTGCTTTTGATTGCCAGTTCAAGCATATCGGGCGTTACTTTTTTGTTTCGTCCAATTATCACACATTCAATATCTGACATCTCGGCTGTACGAATGGTTTGCAGGTTTGCCAGACCAGTAATCAGAATGGTGTTACTTGCATCGAGGGTAAGCACATCACTCATTAAGTCGGATGCAAATGCATTCTCAAAAACTATATCTTCTGAAATTTGGGTAGTAATTAAATTACCCTCAGTATGTGCTAACAACGATTTTATTTCCATCGAAACTATGTTCAAGTTGGTTTTCAAGCTGATTGTGGCAGCAAAGGTAGTAAGCATTAAGCGAATAAATGATGATAAATATTAGTTCTCCATATAAAAATAGCTGAACCTAATCAAAGTTTCTTCGTGGCAACCGGATTACAAACGTGCTGCCAATACCTGGTTTGCTTTCAACTTTTATCGATCCACCACTTTTTTCAACAAATTCTTTACACAAAATCAGACCCAATCCAGTGCCTTTTTCCTGAGCTGTCCCCAGAGATGAAACATTTTTGTCGAGTGAGAATAAGTATGGCAGAATGTCTTTCTCAATACCTACTCCATTGTCAATTACAATAATTTCGGCCCATAATTCGTCAACCAATTCAGCTTTAACTTTTACCACATTGTGAGGATACGAAAATTTAATGGCATTGAGTACCAGGTTCCTGAATACGGTAGCCATAATCGATTTATCAGCATAAATTTCCAAAGTATCGGGAACCTCAACCAATAAACCAATGTCTTTTTGGTTTGCTGTTGCTGTAATTGTAGCCAGCACTTCGTTAATAAAGGGTTTCAACACAATTTGTTTGCGATCCATTTGCAAAACACCCGTTTGCGACCGGGCCCAATCGAGCAGGTTTTGAAGAAGTTTATAGGTGTTTTCCGATGTTTGCAGCATTTCTTCCAAAAATTGCTGCATTTCAGCTTCTGAAATATCGTTGCGATTGTTAACCAACAGTTGCGAAAATCCAATAAGAGTATTGAACGGGCTTTTTAAATCGTGGGCAAGAATTGAGAAAAACCGATCTTTTGATTTTATAGCTGCCTCGGCTTCATCTTTGGCACTTTTTAAATTGGAATTTAATTGTGTTAGTTCTTCGTTTTGTTCTTTCAAATCTTGTGTGCGTTGCGAAATTATGGCTTCCAGCTTTTTTCGTTCCCACTCGCTCTTTTTTCTTATAAAACGCAGGTAAATAATTAAAGCTACTACTACTCCAATGTAAATAAGTGTTAAAACCCATACTTTTTGGTACCATTTTTTATAGATGGTAAATTCATAAATTTCAGGCTCACTCCAGTTATAAAACCCTTTTCCTTTGGCTCTTAATTGCAACATATAGGAACCTTCCGGCAAATTGGTCAGAACTATACTCCTGCTATTTCGTTGAACGGCAACCCAATGCTCATTATCAGAGTTTACCAAACGGTATTCAAACGAAACGTATTTTGCGGGGTAATGTGAATTGGAAAAACTAATTTGAATTGGGGTATTAATTAAAAAAGAATTATGTTCATCGGGATATAATATCCGGTATTCATTTTCAATATGCCGTATTTTTGGTTTGGGTGTGCATTTATATGTTTCTTTTATGGTTCCCTCAACCATCCCCAAATTGGTTCCCATCCAAATTTGCCCGAATTCATCGATATGTAAATTGCGAAAGGAGTTGGTTTTTGATGGTATTCCATCGTAATTATTAAATGTTATAGTAAAAGTACTGTCCCATAAAATTAATCCGTTTGAATTGCCAAACCAAATACGGTCCTGACTATCAATGGCAACTGAAGTAACCTGTTCCTGATTCATTTCACCCAGGTTAAATTGCTTGATTTCAAGCGGGCTGTATTTCCATATTCCTTCTGAAGTTCCCAGAACTAAATAATTTGAGCGATGAAACTCTATATCGTTAACTTCAAAAACCGCGTTCTTAATTTCTTTAATCGGTTCACTTACGTTTTCAAAGATATTAGCAATGGGATTAAACCTCCAAAGATACGACTGAATTCCCGATGCTCCCAGGTAAAGCGTGCCATCGTCGGCTATTTTCAACATCCGAAGACGCTCTCCGTCAGGAAGAGGAATTACATATTCTGTTTCTTCAAAAAAGGACGAAAAGCTGACTACCGTTGGTTTTTTTCGGTTTTGAATAAACCAGACCAAACCATCTTTTCCCAAAATCAGTTCGGTTATTGCTCCGCCTTTTGCAGAAAAATCGTGTTCCAAAAGTGGAACGCCTTTGTTGATAACAATTATCCTTCCGTCGTCGGTAGCTACCCACAAGTCGTTGTTTTTTATAATAAATTGATGTATCAGGTATTTCCACTGGCTGAACACTGTATGTAATGTTTTATTTTGCGTATTAAAACCGGCTACGCGCCAACCATCGGTAAAATAAAGTTTACCATCTACGGCCTCCATATCTTGAATGTAGAATTTAGTATAATCGGTAAAAGCAGGCTTAAAATCGAGATTCCGAAGCAGTGTAACACCAAAGTTAGTTGCCAGCCATAATTGGTTTTGCTTATCAATTAATATATCGTTAATGGTTTTTTGCTCTGAAAGAGCAATATGTTCATAATTTAACTGATTTTGCAGAAACTTGGCTTTAAAAAGACCGTGCGACCAGGTTCCAAGGTAGAGAACCCCATCAGATGCTGGTTCAATAGCTGAAACTGAATAAGGAAAACCGAGATCTTTAGTCAAAATAATAGTTCCCGATGAATCAAATTCAAGAAGTACCAAACCATTTTGCACGCCTACTAAAACCTGATTATTTTCAATTAACTGCAAAGCAAAAACTTCAATACCTGCAAATTTCCAATCCAACAATTCCAATTCACCACTTAAGGAATTTGTCTTAAACAAACTCCCATTTTGGCTCATTACATAAACCACCGAAGCAAGTTCAAAAAACATATGGTTTCTAACATAGTTATTGGTATGGCAATTAGCCGGTAGTTCATAAGTTAAAATAGTGTCCATGGTGAGTTGAGCAACCCTGAGATTGGTTGCTATCCAGATACTGGAATCAGAGGCTTCATACAAGGTTTTGGCATATCTTAAATCGGGCCAGGAAGAAAAACCCAGCAGTTTGCGGGTATATGATGCAGTATAGCTGTGATCTTTTAACGAAATACTGATTAAACCGTCGTCGGATGCAGCCAAAAAACCAAATTTTTTAGTGAACAACAGGTTTTTATAATAATTCGAAGCCCGCTCAATATTTCCAACGGCAACAAATTCATTTCCCTCAAAATGCACAATTCCGCCATCGGTAGCTACCCAAAGGTAACCTGCTGAATCTATTTCAAAAGCTTTGATTAAATCGGTGGGCAACCCATTCTCCTGATGATACTCTTCGACCCCCACATTTTGTGCAGCTATAAAACTGGCATTAACAAGCAATAATACTATTGCAAAAAGGTGTCGAATATTTTCCATCCTTGTAAAGGTATAGAAAAGCTCCAACCAGTAACCCGGTAATAAGTTGATATAACTCAGTTTATAAACCGAAGTATGTCAGAAAAAAGCAGGCAACTCTTTAATTATTGGCTTACTAAGTTTTATTAAAACAAACCCTGTTCCTTATTAAAATTCAATCATTATTCCAACCGATGGGACTAATGTTCCTGAACCATCTGTGGCAATATAACGCATCTGATATTTTTGCTCTTCAATGGGTGCATCCGGATTTACAATAATTTTTGTCCCGTCGGGATTGGTGTCTACGGTTAAAATATCGGGTGTGTCTACTTTTGCATTTAGTAAATTCTGAATATCAACATAAACCATCAACGACCATTTATCGAAAAAATAACTTTTATCGACACGAACATCTAACTGGGTAAATGCATTCAAACGCTTCTGATTAAAACGGGAATAATCGGGATAAGCCTGAAGTCGTGAATCCCAGGCAAGAACATAAAAGCTTTTTTCAACATCGTAAGGTGTATAAGGGGCGCCTCCTGCAAAACGAAACTTAAATCCAAAATCCCAATGGTTTTTGAAGCTGCGTGTTGCAGTAATATTAAACAGATGCTTGTTATCCCAGGCGGTTGGTATATACTCCCCGTAAGCATCTTTAAATTCACTGCGCACAAAGGTATAAGCCAGAATGGTATTGAAACCAAATAAATTGGTATAACGCATATACAATTCTGCTCCCAAGGCCCGGCCAACACCGGTTGAAACCACCTCCTCGTCGCCAAAGGTTCCATAATCGCCTCCTTTACTGGCCAGTGCAATGGAATCGTTTACCGAAAAAGGATAGTTGTTGTATTTTTTATAGAACCCCTCAAGGGTAATTTTAGATTGCTCGTTGGGTAAATACTCTAAACCACCAACCAGATGATCGGATTGCAGGTAGCCAACTCCGTTAGCTTTATTAACCAGAACTCCATTTTGTGCACCGTAACCCAGCGTGGTATATGCCGGTAACTGATAAAACCGGCCGGTATTAAAGTTTAATGCCCATTTTTCAGCAAAAGGATAACTCAATGACAAACGCGGACTTAATTGTTTAAAAAGGTTCGACATTTCGGACGAATAATTATTGGCATCGGCACGCAAACCAACTGAAACGGTAAGACGGCCATCAAATATACCTTTACTTACCTGCCCAAAAGTGTTCCATTTAACTAAATCCAAATCCGATTCATAATTTATGGCTGTAGAGCCGGTATTTAAAAAACGCATTTGAAAAGTTTCATTAAAATACTGCGCATATTCCATTCCTGCACCAATATTTATTTTCATTTTATTTTCGGTTCGCCAGGTATGCTCATACCTCAGCTTGGTTTCAATTTCGTCGGAATTGTAATCCAAAATTTTTAACGAATCTTCTTCAACATTACCAATGTACTTATACGAGGTATTGTTCAGGTGATTCCTGCTTAAAACCAGGGTTTGGTAACCATTTACACGATAATGTTTATACACTCCTCCCACGGTATAATTCCATTGCTCAAAAACAGGTAAATAGCCTACAAGATAACGTTTTTCCTCAGTTTCATTAGCATCTAAATTAAGTTCGAACTGATCAATGGCTCCCAAACCAATCAAGGTTATTTCGTTTTTTTCGTTGATGCGGGTCTTAAGCTTGAATTGAACATCGTTGTAGGTTGGTAAAAAGGGCAAGCCCAGTCCGGCAAACAAAAACTGCAAATACGAGCGGCGGGCCGAGAAAACCAAACTGGTTTTATCACCAACCGGTCCATCCATGGTTAAGGCTAAGTCAGATGCACCTACGGTTGCTCTGAATTTCATTTTCTCTTTATTACCGTCAACCTGTTTAAATTCGAGCACCGAACTAAGTGCATTTCCCCGGTTGGCTGGAAAAGCTCCGCTGTAAAAATCGACCGAACGTACAAAATCAACATTAATAATGCCAATAGGTCCGCCCGAGGCACCTTGTGTGGAAAAATGGTTCAGGTTAGGAATCTCCACATCGTCTAAATAAAACCGATTTTCACTGGGGCCTCCGCCACGCACTATTAAATCGTTACGGTACGAAACCGAACCAGCAACTCCGGGTAAAGACTGAACTACCCGGCTGATATCGCGGTTTCCACCCGGATTCTTTTCAATTTCACCAATGCCTATGCTGCGCATTGAAAGCGGACTCTCCTCTTTTCTGACAAAGGGTGAGGCTTTCACTTTGATTTCATCCAACTGGGTTGACGATTCGTTCATGGCAATTTCAATAAAAGCCGTTTTGGCGTTGGTTACCAGTATCTCGGTCGAAACCACTGTTTCGTAACCAATGGAAGAAACCTGAACTTTGACAAAACCTGCTTCGATGCCGTTTAACCGGAATTTACCGTTCAAATCGGTAACAGAACCAATGGTGGTTCCATATATTATCACATTAGCAAAAGGTACCGGTTGGTTATTTATCGGATTTTTAACCAATCCTTCAAGGGTTCCGTTTTGCGAAAAGCTGCTAAAAGCCAGCAATAATAAAGCTGCTATCAATATTTTTATCTTCATAATTTCCTTGCATTGAATCTTCAAATGTATTACGTTTTCGTTGCATAAAAACATTTGTTCGCTAATTTTGTTTCAATAATTGCAAATATTTATTACGAATTCGTAATTTAATAAACCATGAAGTACCAACTTCTAAATGAACTGATACAACATCTTGAGAAATTTGAATCGCTTCAAAATCAAAACCATAAGAATATCAATGCTTTTGCTCAATGGCTCGCCCATGAGAACCAGGCAAACAAAACAGCACAAAAATTTATACCTGTAGAAAGTACCGAACCCATATATCGGCAACCTGTAGATGCTTTAATAAGTATTTTAATTGGCCGGATGGGCAAATACGCGCGTGTTTATACTAAGAAAATACTTTCAAATACCAGCCTTAGCGGCATGGACGATTACAGTTTTATGGCTACGCTCATGTTTCACGAGCATATGACAAAAAGTGAACTCATACATTACAACCTACTCGATTCGGTAACCTCGGGCGCCGACATCATAAAACGTTTGATAAACAATGGCTTGATTCAGGAAGAGGAAAACCCAAACGACAAACGCTCAAAAAGTGTTCGTATTACTCCCAAAGGACGGGCTATGATGGTTGAGGTTTTTAAAGAAATGCAACTTGCATCGGAAATTGTTACCGGCAAACTAAGTGAAAAAGAAAAACACACACTGGTTGAACTCCTGAGTAAGCTCGATGCATTCCACAAAGACATATTTGAAAACGATCGGAAACTGGAATTAAGCGCTATTAAAAACAAACACCTTACCAAATAACCGGTTGTTTTGAACCTTTTTAACAGCCAACTGTTTCATATCCAACTAATTTATTAAACCTAAAAATGTAGCATTATGCAAAAACCGTTTGTTTATTCGTTTGGAGCAGCACTACTGGTTTTATTTATTTTACTGCATACCTCGTGCAAAAAAGAGGAATCAATTAGTGGCACCGATTTGGAACTTTATAACATGGCCACCGAAACCGAAGGATTCACCTGGTATCAGAACTCCGATATTTTACTGAATCGCAGTGCAGCCAGTGGTCATAACGAAGCATTTTTAAGAACCCGTTATAATACCGTAGCATCAACTCATTTGGATGCTACCGGAAAAGTAAAGGCGCAAACTGTATTTAACGAAGGCTCGCTCATTGTAAAAGAATTGTGGAGTAATGAATTGTCCATTAACCGCTATGCCATTCTTTACAAACAAAGCGAACATGAATTTGCCGATGAAAACGGCTGGGTTTGGGGATACATTAACACCGACAAAACCGTTAAAGCTCCTTCTTCTGACAAAGGAGTTTCGTGCATCAGTTGCCACATGCAAACCAATAACATTGACAATACGTTAATGAATAAATATTTTCCTTAAGCGGGTTTTGCCTGTTATAGCTTTTCCATTTCGCTAAAAGAGTTGAAACGGAAGGTAAAATTCAATTGTTTAAGTTTTTCAGGCGCTACACCTTGGTTGGCCAGTAACATTTCGCTGGTTTTTTCAGCACCCAAAAAAAGTTTGAATACAACAGCCGGTATGGAAAGAATAAAAAGTGCCCGTGTCCTTTTTTTCAACCAAAGAGAAAAATCCTTAAAAGAAATTGGATGGGGCGAAACCGCATTAATGATACCTTTGTAATCGGAACTGGTTATGCTTTGGCTAATTATTCTTACCAAATCGTCCAGGTGAATCCACGAAATGTATTGCTTCCCATCGCCCGGATAAACGCCCAGTCCCAAATTGGATGCCTGTTTCATCTGAGCCAGAAAACCTCCCTCGGGTGAAATTACAATACCCAGTCGTAAAACTACTTTACGTATTCCATCCAGATTAACAAATTGCAATTGCTGTTCGGTTTGCTGTACCACATCAGCTAAAAAACCATTGCCTTTAGGCGCTTGCTCATTAACAAGGCCGCCGGTTTGCGCACCATAGAAACCCACAGCAGAAGCTTGTATCCAAACCCCTGGCATATTTTGCAAATTTTTTGCAATTGCTTCTAATTCAATAATAGATTCGGTTCTGCTGTTTAAAATCTCCTTTTTATAGCTTTGAGTCCATCGTTGTGCACCAATATTTGCCCCCGACAAATTGATTATGGCATCACACTTTTTACAATTTGACAAAAGTAACATGCTGTTTCCTTCGGGCCATTTTACAATGCCCACTGATTCAGGAAAAAGTAAACGGGCTTTATCAGGATTTCGGGTCAATACATTTATATTATACCCCTGTTTAAGCAAATGGGCAACCAAGGCTTTGCCAATAAAACCAGTTGCTCCGGCAATTAATACCGTGGTTTGTTCTTTCATACTCTGGTAAACAAATATGCCTAAAGTAAGTTTTTTAAAACCAAGAAAAAAGCCACTTTAATAGGTGGCTTTTATAATTAAAATAATGTTCTTAATCAAAATGTCCAAATTTTCCTTTTTGCAAGAAACTAACGGCTAATTCCATTTCCTGATACATCACCTTGTCGTTATGAATAAACTCAACCGATAAGCGAAACTGACTTACAAAATCGTCAATATAAGGTGAAGGTCGTAAAGGCTTTCGCAAATCAAGTGCCTGAGCAGCATTCATTAGCTCAACAGCCAAAATGCGTTCTACATTTTCAACTACACGCAAAGCTTTGGTTGCTGCATTGGCTCCCATACTTACATGATCTTCCTGTCCGTTGCTCGAAACAATGGAATCAACACTGGCTGGTGTGCACAATTGCTTGTTTTGACTCACAATACCAGCTGCTGCATATTGAGGAATCATAAAACCTGAATTTAAACCCGGATTGGCCACCAAAAACTCGGGTAAACCACGCAAACCCAGTATCAACTGAGCCGTACGACGCTCTGAGATATTCCCTAATTCGGCCATGGCAATGGCCAGGTAATCGAGATTAAGGGCCAAAGGCTGGCCATGAAAGTTTCCACCCGAAAGCACCATATCCTCATCGGGAAAAACCGTGGGATTATCGGTAACCGAATTGATTTCGATTTCTACAACCTGTGCAATATATTTTACTGAATCTTTAGTAGCCCCGTGTACCTGAGGAATGCAACGGAAGGAATAAGGATCCTGTACGTGTTTCTTTGGCTGAGCCATAATCTGACTTCCGGCCAACAAATTGCGGATGTTTTTTGCGGTTTCAATTTGCCCGCTGTGCGGACGAATCTGATGTAACAAATCATTAAAGGGTTCCAGGCGTCCGTCAAAAGCCTCAAGTGAGGTTGCTCCAATGATATCGGCAAACTTTATCAGCCGGAAAGCTTTTAACAGGGAATAAACGGCATGTGCACTCATAAACTGTGTTCCGTTGAGCAGTGCCAAACCTTCTTTCGACTGCAACTCGATGGGTTCCCATCCCAATTGTTCCATTACCTGATCCGCAGGCAGTCGTAATCCCTGGTAATACACTTCGCCCATCCCGATTAAGGGTAAAAACAAGTTGGCCAATGGGGCTAAATCGCCGGAAGCTCCTAATGAACCCAATTCAAAAACTACCGGAAGCACCTCGTGGTTGTACATGTCGATAATACGTTGCACCGTTTGCAACTGCACCCCGCTTTTGCCCATCGACAAAGCATGAGCTTTTAACAAAAGCATTAGCTTAATTATCTCGGGCCGAACCAAATCGCCGGTTCCGCAAGCATGCGACATGACCAAGTTTTTTTGCAACTGTCCCAATTCATCGTTCGAAATACTTTTATTACACAAAGAACCAAACCCGGTATTAATGCCATAAATGGGTTCGGAATGGGTAGCTACTTTTTTATCGAGGTATTCACGACAGCGAACAATGGCCTGAACTGCTTGCTCTGAAAGTTCTAAAAGGTATGCTCCTTCAATAATTTCTTCGATTCGTTCAAAAGTTAAATAATCAGGAGTAATATAATGCACTTTAGTCATAGCAAATTTTCTATAAATTAAACTTGGTGCAAAAGAAACAAAAGGGATTCACTTTGTATGAAAATCCCTTATGATTTATAGCAGTTTGCCTTCTTTTAACTAAGAAAAATATTATTTCTTCATCCTCTCGACCAATTCGTCCCCGCTAAGGGTTTCTTGAGTACCCTTTTCCATATCTTTTAAAGTGATGCATCCGGTATTCATTTCTTCTTCGCCTACCATGGCCACAAAAGGAATGTTACGACTGTTGGCGTATATCATCTGCTTTTTCAATTTGGCTGCTTCAGGGTAAATCTCGGCACTGATGCCGGCATTCCGCAACTGATGAATCAGTGGCAAACACCAGGTTTGTTCTGCTTCTCCAAAATTTACAAAAAACAAACGGGTGGTAACATCAGCTTCTTTGGGGTAAGCATCCATCTGTTCCAGCACATCGTAAATGCGGTCGGCACCAAAGGATATTCCCACACCCGACACTTCGGGCAAACCAAATATTCCGGTCAAATCGTCGTAGCGCCCGCCACCGGTAATGGAACCCATCTCCACATCGAGGGCTTTGACTTCAAAAATAGCCCCGGTGTAGTAATTTAATCCGCGGGCCAGAGTCAGGTCAAGTTCAACCCCAGTTTGAACACCCAGGGGTTGAAGCCAGTTAAAAATGGTCTCCATCTCTTCAATTCCTTTCAGCCCGATTTCAGAAGTAGCCAACACCTTTTTTATCTGCTCCAACTTTTCTGAATTGGAACCTGCTAAATTCAATATGGGTTGCAACCGGTCGATGGCTTGTCGCGGCAAACCCTTTTCGGCCAGTTCAGTGTTCACATTATCGAGCCCTATTTTATCTATTTTATCGATGGCCACAGTAATGTCGATTATTTTATCGGGCTGACCGATTACTTCGGCTATGCCGGAGAGAATTTTACGGTTGTTGATTTTTACCAGCACGTTTATTTTCAGGCGGCGATATACTTCGTCTACAATCTGAATAAGCTCTACCTCGTTCAGCAGTGAATTGCTCCCAATTACATCAACATCGCATTGATAGAACTCACGGTAGCGGCCTTTCTGGGGGCGATCTGCCCTCCAAACCGGTTGAATCTGGTAACGCTTAAACGGAAACTGCAACTCGTTGCGGTGTTGCACCACAAAGCGGGCAAAAGGCACGGTTAAATCGTAGCGTAAGCCTTTTTCCGAAATCTGAGATGTTAATTTTGCGGATTCTTTTTCCTGAAGCAGGGCATCGTCGGCTTTCGACAGAAAATCGCCGGAATTTAATATTTTGAATAAAAGTTTATCGCCTTCTTCACCATATTTTCCCATCAAGGTAGAGAGGTTCTCCATAGCCGGAGTCTCGATAGGTTGGTAGCCATACAGTTTAAATACACTTTTGATGGTGTCGAAAATAAAGTTGCGCTTTACCATTTCGGCTGGTCCAAAGTCGCGTGTTCCTTTAGGTATTGATGGTTTCTGAGCCATGTTTTTATGTTTGATTTATGACTGGCAAAAATAAGGTAAAGATTTGTGAATAGAAAACGCAGCCGAAGTATTGTAAACCGGAATTAAGTCAACCGGGAATCCCCTGTTTTTTTATTTCTTTTACCGAAACCTGTTTTGCTGTTATGCGTTGTTATCGGTTTTGCGCTTCGACAACTAATTTTCCTTCACCAATTACAACTTTTATTTTAATGGGATGATTGTTGTCAAATATGTTGCCTCCCTCGGTTTGATTCACCCACTTGGGCACCTGATGGTCCAGATGTAGTTTGGCCCCGGGAGCAAGTCGCAGGTAAACCTCGCCTTTTTCAATCTTCACAGAAAGGTTAGTGGGCAGGGTATCAGCCGGAATGTCCATATATATTTTACCTTCTTTTAAAAAGAGCTGATTAAGCCAGGTGGTATTTTTTGGCATTACCAGGTTTATCTGATTACGTACTTCGGTAAACCAGCCGGTTTTTGCCAGCCAAAAGTGGCTGGTGTCGCCTGCTGCCCAGTTTAATCCAATTTTACTGTTTGGAAAACCAAAACCATTTACGGCATAATTCACGACAAACAGGGTATCGAAGCTAAGGGTGATCACACCCTCGTCGAATGAGGCTTTAAGCAGACTGGGTGCCAGATTTTGCAATTCGGTTTGATATCTTGTAAATTGTTTTTTCGAAATATACGGTGTTGCCAGTAAAAGCCCCACGGTTAGAATGGGCAAAAACAATCCTAATACAAGCGAAACTACTTTTCCTTTACGCTTTTGTTTTGCTGCATCAAAATCTTCGACCTTAAGTGGTTCGTTTATCTTTAATAAATGATAAAAAAGAATGGCCGGTAGCCAAACCATTCCGGCGGCCCACAGTACATCGCTGGCAAAGTGGCCTCCGGCAATCATCCGGGCGTAACCAATGAGTAAACCATAGAGGGTTCCAAAAATAAAAAAAATCAAGGCCCAGCTGCGGTATCTTTTCCGAAGAAATAAAAAGGGAATTGCCATAAAAAAACCCATGGATGCATGTCCGCAAGGAAACGATTTACCTCCGGTATCGCCCTTAACCCATACTTTATGGTATTGCTCCACGCCATCGAACTGAACTATTTCGCGCGGACGCGGACGGCCCCAATGATCTTTAAAGGTTCCATTTACCAGAACACCGGGCCCCACAATTACTATCAGTAACATAAACAATGCGGCTTTACGCCAGACCACCAAAGCTTTTTTCCAGTACGAAAGGCTTACCACAATTAGTGCGGCAAAGGCCAAAAGGTAACCCAGAAAGATGCCGTATTTGTAAATAAAGTGCCAAAAAGGCCAGTCGCCCATAAACCAACCTTTGGCAGTGGTATAATAGGGTTTTTGCAAGGCTATATCAAGGTCAAAAAACAAAAAAGGCAGGGTTAATACCCCAAACAACAGGGCAAAAATCAGCAGGTCGCGTTTAAATTGCTTACTCATAGTAACCGGTTCAAAATGTTTTATAAAAGCGTTCAAAAATACACCGATAATTTTAGAATGTGAAACCTACTGTAAGTTGATGTACATATTTTACATTATTCTAATTCAATTTCAATTCCTAAAAAGCAGTGAAACATGGTGACGATTACTAAATAAAATGGTAACTTAAAGCCGTAAAGCTTAAGCCAAAAATCTTTAATTTATGAATAGTGACCGAAGAAAAAAAAATTACATTCATTTGCTTTTTACCCTGGGTTCGTTGCTGTTTTTGTACCTTTTTTTATTGGTAGCTTCGTTTGGTAGTCTGGCTACCGACGATTTTTATTTTCTCGATAATGTAAACCGTTTTACAATACTTGAAGCAACCCAACACGAATACCAAATTGGGAGTTCCCATTTTTTTTCAACATTCCTGGTTCATAGTTTTTTAAAGGTTTTTCCATTAAACCGGGTGGCTTCGTTGTTTTTTTCTTTTCAATTTTGTAGTGTGGTTGTTGGTAAGCTATCAATTGGTTAATCTCTTATCGAAAAAACGTATACTGCGCCTGCGAACCCAGCGTTTTACAAGCAAATTCCTAATGAGTCTGTTCTTTATTGACGCGCTGTTTTATAGTTCATTTAGCATTAACGAAAGCTGGTTCTGGCTTTGCTCCACCAGCACCTATTCGCTGAGTCTTGCCATGGCCATACTGGGTTTTACCCTGTTGCTAAGCAAACAATTGTCGTTACGTAAATACGTGTTGCTGGCAATAAGCTTTGCTTATGTGGGCGGTTCCAGTGGATCACTTGCACTAATGGTAATGTTGTTTTTAGCAATACTGGTTCTTTATCTTTTTTTCCATGTAGGAAGCAGGCAGTATTTAAAACAGTTATGGCCTGCATACTTTATCGCATTTTTAGCAGTAGGTATCGCATTTATAATTCTATACAATGGCAAAGGAAATGAATTGCGCAGTCAGTTTTTTCAGAAAATAACCGTGCCTGAAGTTTTGTTTTTAACTATAAAGAAGACAGGGATTATCTTTTTAAAAAGAATCCCTTCCGTGCTTGTTTATGTTGTACTTTTTGCGATTGCCATGCAATATTACCTGGTGCGCCGGCCGGTTCCTGAAAAGAAAAGCAGCACCCTTATCCGAATAATTTATTTGACTCTGGCTTTTAGCATGCTCGTATTTTTGCATCAACTTTCCATTACATATAAAATACAGGATGTAGCCGCTTATGGGTCACTTCTGCCCATCAGCCTGTATTCCCTGGTGTATTTCACCCTGGTATTTTATGTTTTGTTCCGTAGCGGTATCTTTAATAAATCATTCAAGAAAGTGCTGTTCATGCTGTGCTTTGTTTCAATAGCGGGATTAAATAGTTACCACCTGATAGCTCAGCAAATTAAACTCACGAAATACTCGAGAGAGTACACGGAACGCATAAATTACCTGATAAGTCACCGACACCAGCAAAGTCCGTTAATCGTATTTCCCCTACCCGATTCGGGCTGGCTGAAAAGCGCAGAAATATCGAGCGAACCTAGCTATTTTGCCAATCGGTATTTAAAAGCCGGCTTGCAACTAAAATCAGATGTTTTTATAGTAACTACCCCAGCAACAGATATTGCTCCTTAAACCAATATCCCATCTAAAAAATAAAAGGCTGCTCAATTCGGTATCAAGCAGCCTGTATGTTATTTAAGTTACACAGATTAGTCTTTGGTAAGCTTTTTAAAGCGAATTCGTTTTGGGCCTTCGTCGCCCAGACGTTTTTTGCGGTTTACCTCATACTCTGAATACGAACCTTCGAAGAAATATACCTGCGAATTGCCTTCGAAAGCCAGAATGTGAGTGGCAATTCGGTCGAGGAACCAGCGGTCGTGCGAAATAACCACGGCACAGCCGGCAAAGCCTTCCAAACCTTCTTCGAGTGCACGCAGCGTGTTTACATCAATGTCGTTACTGGGCTCATCGAGGAGCAACACGTTAGCTTCCGATTTCAGGGTCATGGCCAGGTGCAGTCGGTTTCGTTCACCACCCGAAAGCACACCGGCTTTCTTTTCCTGATCGGCACCTGCAAAGTTAAAACGCGACAAATAAGCCCGGGCATTGATAAAACGACCTCCCACTTTAATTTCGTCCAACCCATCAGAAATAATCTGGTAAACCGATTTTTCCGGATCGATTCCGGCATGACTTTGATCAACGTAGCCAATCTTAGCGGTTTCGCCCACAGAGAAAGTTCCGGAGTCGGCCTGTTCGTGTCCCATTATCATGCGAAACAAGGTGGTTTTTCCGGCACCATTTGGACCAATAACTCCCACTATACCGTTTGGCGGTAATACAAATTCAAGATTTTCGAACAACAGTTTCTCGCCAAAAGCCTTACTAACCGAGTGAGCTTCGATAACCTTACCACCCAGGCGCGGACCATTGGGAATAAATATCTCGAGTTTTTGTTCTTTCTCCTTCGAATCTTCGTTCAACAACTTATCGTAAGCTCCCAAACGGGCTTTTTGTTTGGCATGGCGGGCTTTTGGAGCCATGCGTACCCATTCCAGCTCGCGTTCGAGGGTTTTACGGCGTTTGCTTTCGGTTTTTTCTTCCTGGGCCAGACGAGCACTTTTTTGTTCGAGCCACGAGGTATAATTCCCTTTCCAGGGGATGCCCTCACCACGGTCCAGTTCCAGAATCCATCCGGCTACGTTATCGAGGAAGTAGCGGTCGTGGGTAATGGCAATTACGGTTCCTTTGTATTGCTGCAAATGCTGCTCAAGCCATTGAACCGACTCGGCATCGAGGTGGTTGGTAGGCTCGTCGAGCAAAAGTATGTCGGGTTCCTGAAGCAACAAACGGCACAGGGCTACCCGGCGGCGTTCGCCTCCCGAAAGGTTTTCCACTATGGCATCAGAAGGAGGACAACGCAGCGCATCCATAGCACGCTCAAGTTTGTTGTCGAGCTCCCAGGCATTGTGTTGGTCGAGTAATTCGGTTAAAACCCCCTGACGCTCGATGAGTTGGTTCATTTCATCATCGCTCATGGGTTCGGCAAACTTCAAGTTCAATGCTTCGTATTCCTTAAGCAAAGCCACTACTTGGGCGGTTCCTTCTTCAACAATTTCGCGTACGGTTTTGGAATTATCGAGTGCCGGTTCCTGTTCCAGCATCCCAACGGAATAACCCGGAGCAAAAACCACTTCGCCTTCGTAGCTTTTTTCGGTACCTGCAATAATTTTAAGGAGGGTTGATTTACCTGAGCCATTGAGACCGATAATCCCAATTTTTGCCCCGTAGAAAAATGAAAGGTAAATGTTGTTTAAAACCCTTTTATGGGGTGGAAAGGTTTTGCCAACCCCCACCATTGAAAAAATAATCTTTTTATCGTCCGACATATAATTTTTGAATTAATGATGGAGCAAAATTAGGAAATTGTTCGGTACGGACATCGGGTTAGGAGGCAATAATTTGCAAGGTATGAGTGGTAGCATAAATAAAGTGCTCCAACAGAGCTAAAGGCAGCTATGGATATTCTGTATTTTACATAAACAGCGTTCCAGGGGAGCTATATTTTGGTTGTCCGAAGAAACAGACTGTACTTAAAGCTCCTTTTGGGCATATTTAGTCAGATAGAGGTAAAAACAAACCCCGCTGCAAGCAGACGGGGTATACTATTTTCAATTCACCCTGAAAGACGAGTTTATTAGCTGTTAAAATGCTTCGAAATCGCTGTCGCTTACGTCAGAACCCAGGTTTAAATTAAATCCTTTACCATTGTTCGCTGTATTGGCAGGTTTGACTTTTGGTGCCTGAGTTGCCTTGGCTTCAGGTTTGGCAGGAGCTGCTTTTTTTGGTGTTATCGTGGGTTTGAAAGCCGGAATTGATTTTTTCGGCTCCGTGGGCTTAGTAGTGGCAACTGTTGGTTTGCTTTCTTTTTTACTATCGATGGGCTTCGTCTCTTTTTTTATCGCGGGTGCAGCTGGTTTTGGTTGTTCTTTTTTGGGTAAAGTTGTGGTCTGTGCCTTTTTAGGAGTAGCTACCGAAGGCTGCGCTTTAAACTGAACCATTGCTGGTTTGACTTCCTTTTTAAACTCCTGCTTTTTAGGAGCGGTATAAGATTTTGCTTTTCCCTGAAACTTAAAGAAACTGATTAATTGATTTAAGGTACGCGCCTGTTCAGCCAGCAACTCGGCATTTCCGGCAATTTGTGTGGCTACTGAGGCTCCTTGCTGGGTTATGTGATTCAAATCCTGCATGGCATGGTTAACCTGGTTGGCTCCATTGGATTGCTCGATGCTGGCTGCGGCAATTTCCTGCACCAGTAGAGTAGTTTTTTCGATGTCGGGAATGATATTCAGGAGCAATTCGCCCGATTTGTTGGCCACCTCCAAGCTTTTTGCAGCCAGGTTAACAATCTCGTCGGCTGCAACCTTGCTTCGCTCGGCCAGTTTGCGCACTTCGGCGGCTACCACGGCAAAACCTTTTCCGTGCTCACCGGCACGGGCGGCTTCAACGGCAGCATTCAAGGCCAGTATGTTGGTTTGAAGGGCAATGTCGTTGATGATACCAATTTTTTGAGCAATATCGTTTACCGAGGTCAGGCTTTCGGCTGAAGCCTCCTGAACTTCTTTTATACGTTTGGCCGCAGAATCGGCAATTTGTTCGGTTTTACGGGCATTATCGGTATTTGCTTCGATATTGGCAGCCATTTCTTCCATGGTTGCCGAAACTTCCTGAACCGAAGCTGCCTGCTGGTTTGAGCCATTAGCCATTTCTTCGGCAGTAACGCTTAGGCCTGAACTGGCATCGATAAGCTGATTGGAACTACTGTTGATATCACCGATTATGGCAATAAATTGCCGTTTTAACTCACATAAAGCATTGGCCAGGCGGCTTAATTCGTCGTTATTACTGCTTCGTTCAACAGTAAGGTCGAGGTTCCCTTTCGAAAGTTCGTCAAGGTGATTAACCATGATACTCAAAGGTTTCGAAAGCAAGTGTGAGGTAAAGTACAATCCTAGAATAGTAAAAATCGCAATAATGGTATAGGAAACGGCATTATTAAATAAGCCCATAATGGCATATTCCTTAACGAAGGCACTAACCATTACGTTGACAATCCACATGATGCCAATCTTAATTATTACTGAATTTCTGAAAAAGTAATTCAGCACAAAATAACCGATGGGAATGGATACTGCTATTTCAATTAATTGAATTAATAATACCTGCTTCATAATATCCTGTTTTTACATTAGTTCTCTGAAAATAATGCTTACGTGGAAATCACTTTTGGGTTGTATAATAAAGCCGGAATAGATTTCCTTAAAAAACTCTATCCCGGCTGTTAAGTTATTATTGTTTTTTTGCCTTGGCCAATTTCTTAAAATCTTTGGTGGTGAGCCCTTCGGGTGTTTTATCGCTAATCATGTGCCAGCTGAAATAGTACAGTTGGGCATCGGCAGCCCCAACAATGGTGTTAAAACAGCGGGCTTTGCGTTTGGCTCCCTCGGGACCTACTTTATGTACAAAAACTACCTTTTGATCTTTATTATCGATAGCTGCCTGAATCTCATCACGGCTCACAATTTTAACGTCGAAGGGATAAAGCGCTTTGATTTTCTCAACCGTATTGAGCGACTTGGGTAAATCGCCTTCGGTAACATACAAAACTTTGTTGTGAATATCAGCCGTAAGGTTTTTGTAATAATATTTCAGGATGTTTTTTGAGTTGAGTTCGGGATGCTCATAGGTAAGTTTGATGTGGTTCTGCAAAAAGCGGCAAAGCATTCCCAGTTTGTAGGCGTAATACTTTTCATCGATGCCATCGTAGGCAATGGGAACGGAAGCAATGTCAGGCATCTGACGAACAAATTCGTAAGGGCCTCCCAGTTCCACACTTAAATACTTGTATTTGGCTTTGGTTTTATCTTTGTCAAAATAGTGCAGGTTTACAATCAGGAACGATTTGTTGGGGTCCTTACGGGCTTCTTCAAACTCCTCGGTTGAGAAGGTTACAAACTCAAATTTGGTTAAATCCCAGTGCTTTTCAACGGTTTCTTTAATCACATGGTTGTAACGTAACATAGGATTATTCTCGAGTACCACGTAAGTTGTAGTATTCATAAACTGTTTTAACTGTTCGGGGGTTCCCACAGCCTGTTGCGCTTTAAGCCCGGTAAAAATGCAGACCAACGCTGTAAATAGAAGTAGTTTTTTCATTTTTTTATTAAATAAGTTCGACAATAGTTATCAATTTGATAGGCTAAATATAGCCTGTTTTTTGTTGATTCGTTTCATCTTAAGTTCAGCAAAAGTATGCTTATGTAACAATTATAAGTTAATCAGGTTTAATTTTTTCCTGCTCAATAAGTAAGGGATGCTTTTCGTTATACTTACGAATGTACAAAAACTTTTGCTGCTTCTGCTTTTTCTTTCGAAGCCTGGTATATTCCTGATAAAGTTCTTCGTCGGTTTTTAGCAATATTTTCACATTATCGACAGTAAACTCCAGAATTTTGCCGCTATTAAAATCCATCACAAACTGGTAAACCTCGATCCGCTCCGACGATACCGGAGCACCATAATAACCGTAGTTGTAATTGTACGGATATCCCGTTTGTGCGTAAGTATTTTCGCGTGTGGTAATAGTAGCCACAAAATGGCAAATGGAACCCATTATGGGAATTCGGTTAAAGTCGTCGCCCACATTGATGTAAACCGACCCCCGACGACAAAAGCCCCACAAATCTTCCACTTTTAGTTCGTTTTTCAAACCAAATTTATCGAAAAAAATAACGGTCTCTTCGGCCAAAAGTTTGTTAAAGAAGTCAAAATCGGTTTTATCGTATTTAGTAATGATGTATTTTACAGGAATGGGATTATTCGTTAGCAATTGTTGATGATTCAGGTAAAGGCCTTCTTTAAACCGATTCCCCACATAAGGCTTTGAAAAGCTCAAACTATCGGTTTGTGCATGCAGAACGATGCCCAGGAAAATTAATACTATGGTACCCGCTGTTTTCAATACCTTCCGGTTATCAATTAATTAGTTGCCTTTCACTATGCCCTAAAAATACCAAAACTTCGTTGATATTCTGAACATATAGTGGAATATTTCACAAATTTGTGGGCCTACGATAGCTCCTAAAGCCCGATTTTCGGGTATCCCCCTATTTTTATACCTTTGTTGCCAAAAGGATGAATTATGGAACATTTAAGCGAACAATTTTTAAACAAGCTGATTTCGTTGGGACTAAACGCCAGCCAGGCAAATTTAATCCAGTTGAGTATTTTTATACTAATTCTGATTCTGGTATGCTTTCTGGCCGATATTATTACCAAGCGGGTAATTGTAAATACCATCTCGCAGTTTATAAAGAAAAGTAAGAATGAATGGGATGATATTCTTTTTAACCGCAAAGTAATTAACCGGCTTGCTCATTTAGCACCTGCGCTGGTACTGCATTTTTCAATAAATCTGGTTTTCGGAAGCTATCCGCAGTGGGTTACTTTTATTGAAACAGTAATCTACCTGTATATAACCTTTATTGTGTTGCTGGTATTGGTATCACTAACCCAATCGCTTCACGAAATTTATTTACGACGCGAAATTTCGAAAACCCGCCCCATAAAAGGATACATTCAACTGATAAACATTTTCTTTTATTTTATTGCCATCATCATAATAATTTCACTGGTTACCGGAAGTTCACCCGGGAAATTACTTGCCGGACTGGGAGCTCTTGCTGCAGTGCTCTTACTGGTTTTTAAAGATACCATTCTGGGGCTGGTAGCCAGCGTGCAACTGTCGGTAAACAATATGGTACGTATTGGAGACTGGATTGAAATGCCCAGCCGTAAGGCCGACGGAACCGTTCTGGAAATAACTTTAAATACTGTTAAAGTGCAAAACTGGGACAAGACCATTGCCACCATTCCCACTTATGCCATGGTATCTGAATCGTTCAC
Organism: Bacteroidetes bacterium HGW-Bacteroidetes-4; assembly: GCA_002840905.1. Taxonomy (GTDB): domain Bacteria; phylum Bacteroidota; class Bacteroidia; order Bacteroidales; family SZUA-534; genus GWE2-40-63. Next base: position 75,218 of record PHDD01000004.1, read on the forward strand.
TAACTGGCGCGGCATGGAAGAATCGGGCGGACGACGCATTAAACGCTCGGTAAATATTGACATGAGCAGCGTTAAATTCTGTTCCCCTGAAATGATTGAAAAATTTAAAAAAATACATCGGCTAAAAAAATACATTTCGGAAAAAATGGAAGAGCTGGAATTATTCAATAAAGAAAATCAAATTGATGATTCGGTGCTGGTAAACGGACGGCGACTTACCAACTTGGGGGTTTTTAGAAAATATGTAGAGGAGTACCTGAGGCATCACCCCAAAATACATCAGGACATGACATTTTTGGTAAGGCATTTGCAACCCAGTGAAAAAGGGATACCTATCGAAATTTATGTATTCAGCAACGACCAGGCCTGGGCTAACTTCGAAGGTATTCAGGCCGATTTATTTGATCACATTTTGGCCATACTGCCTGAATTTGAGTTGCGGGTATTTCAAAACCCCTCGTCGTTTAACATAGAGCAACTGGCTAAAACTTTAACACTCCATTAACATAAGAATAGCATTAAACAAATGGCTTTATCGGTCATTTTTTTTACATTTGCCTAACCAGTAAAAAAACATTTATTTATGAAACACCCATGTTATTGCAAACACAACTATTCTCATGAGCAAAGCGAATAAACTCGATAGAAATAAAATACACAACATGGGTGTTCCCTGTCTGTCGACCAGGCAGGCATCATTCCTTAAAAATTAAATTTTATTATGATGAAACATTTAATCTTTATTTTACTCATAGTTACCGCATCACTTGGTCTGGCACAAGCCCAGCAAGTGGGTCCAAATATTTCGTGGGACAACGACACTCACGATTTTGGTGATATTAAAGAAGACGGAGGAAAAGTTTCCCATAACTTTAGCTTTACCAATACCGGAAATGCACCTTTAGTAATTACCCAGGTTCGTCCATCGTGCGGTTGCACCACATCGGACTATACCAAAGAACCGGTAATGCCCGGTCAAAAAGGTTTTGTATCGGCAGTCTTTAATCCGATGAACCGCCCAAACCGCTTTTCAAAATCGATAAGTATAACCACCAACAGCAATCCACCCACATCTACCCTGCGAATTGTAGGCAATGTAATTCCCAAACAAGCTACCATTGAAGATGAATACCCACGGGTTTTGGGCGAATTGCGATTAAAAACAAACCATCTGGCTTTAATGAAAGTTAATATTGATGAAGTGAAAGAGGGTGAACTGGAAATGATAAATACAAGTAGTAAACTTGTGAATGTATCGTTCCGTAATCTTCCCAGCCATATTAAAGCAGAAGCAGTTCCCGAAACACTAAAGCCCGGAGAAAAAGGCGTTATTAAAGTTTGGTACGATGCCAAAAAGAAAAACGACTGGGGTTTTTTAATGGATCGAATTACGGTAGCCATAAACGGCGACACCCAACAAAACCGGAACTTACTCTCGATAAGCGCTAATATTGAAGAAGATTTTTCAAACCTAAGCGAAGCAGAAAAAGCGAAAGCTCCCAAAATTGAGTTCAACGAAAACACCTTCAATTTTGGAACCATCACCCAGGGACAAAGCGTTGATTACACCTTTGAATTTAAAAACACCGGGAAAAGCGATTTAGTTATTCGAAAAACCAAAGCTTCGTGCGGATGTACCGTAATTAATCCATCGAAAAGCCTGCTGAAACCCGGAGAAACAGCCGATTTAAAAGTGAAATTTAATTCCACAGGCAAACTAAACCGACAAAATAAAAGTATAACCGTAATTACCAACGATCCCAGTCAACCCCAGGTTACATTGCGGGTTACCGGAATGGTTGAACCGGCCAGCGGAAGTTAAAACATAAGTTTACAATAACTGACAAAAGCCATTGGATGCGTTCAATGGCTTTTATTATTTTGCAAAACTCTGAACAAAATTTTCAACAATCGGAGGTTAACAAAAAATACTACATTATCGGAAATGGTGTTCCGATTAGTTCTAAATTTGAAGCATCTTATTTAGCATCATGAAGCAGCAAAAACCAAAAACAGAAAGCGCATTAAAAGTAAACCAGGGAATTGAACAGCCGCCATCGGTTGACGAAGGTGCTGCCCAACGGTTTCTTAATATAAAACGGAAAAAATTAACTGCCGATGAATATTTTGATGGGATAATTCGCGGCGACCGTACCATTTTAAGTAAGGCTATTACCCTGATTGAGAGTTCGCTGCCGGAACACCAGCTAATGGCCAAACAAATTATCGAGAAATGCCTTCCACACTCAGGAAAATCAATCCGAATTGGTATTTCAGGAGTTCCCGGAGCTGGAAAAAGCACTTTTATTGAAGCATTGGGCAAATTTATTACCAGCCAACATCACCAATTAGCTGTCTTGGCTATTGACCCCAGTAGCGAACGTTCAAAAGGAAGTATTTTGGGCGATAAAACCCGGATGGAAGAACTGAGCAACGATAAAAATGCATTCATCAGGCCCAGCCCTTCGGCTGGTTCGCTGGGAGGTGTTGCCCGTAAAACACGCGAAACAACCCTGTTATGTGAAGCTGCGGGTTTTGATGTAATATTTATTGAAACGGTAGGCGTAGGTCAATCGGAAACGGCCGTACATTCAATGGTTGATTTCTTTTTGCTGGTTCAGATTGCCGGAGCCGGCGACGAGTTGCAGGGAATTAAACGCGGTATTATGGAAATGGCCGATGGTATTGTGATTAACAAAGCCGATGGAAGCAATATTGAAAAAGCCAAATTAGCAGCTACTGAATTCCGAAGTGCCCTGCATTTGTTTCCGCCAACACAATCGGGCTGGTATCCCAAAGTATTAACCTGCTCATCGCTTTACAAAACCCATATTGATGAAGTTTGGAAAATGATAGGCGATTACTTTGAACACACTCAGAAAAATCTGTTTTTCGATAAACGCCGAAGCGAACAGGCCCGCTATTGGATGTACGAAACCATAAACAATTACCTGCGCGATAATTTCTACCAACACGAAGGGGTAAAAAATCTGATTCAGCAAATGGAATCGGATGTTTTAAACGACCGCATGAGTTCATTTGAAGCAGCCGGTAACCTGCTCGATGTTTATTTTAAAAACAAGTAATGCCGGTTCTGTTTACAAACGCGCCAACATTTCTTTAAAATAGGTATTGGGAGTAATACCGTCGTGGTTTTCTGAAAATTCAGGCTTTATGCGATGGACAAAGTACATGTCGATATGGCCTTTGTGTTTGGCCAGAATTTTTCCCCGGTTTTCGCATTCAAAATAATCTTTAATAATTTCGTAAGTAGTTGCCGATACATTGACCATTCCCGGAACACATGCCGATTCAATACGTTTGGCAATGTTTACAGTATCACCCCAAATATCGTAAGTCATTTTTTGCTTGCCCACCACCCCTGCAACAATAGGCCCGGAATGGATTCCCACACGTAAATTCCAGGCATGTTTGCCTAGTTCTTCACGCTCTTGCCCCAGTTCCCTGATAATGCGCTGAAGATTTAATCCAACTAAAACGGCATCGAAGGGATGACTCTTATTTCGCATGGGGATACCTCCCACGCACAAAAATGCATCGCCCATGGTTTTAATTTTTTCAACAAAATTCCGGTTCACCACATCGTCGAAACGTGAAAAATACGATTGTAATTCTTCAACCAATTCTTTTGGCGTAAGGTTTTCAGCCAATTTGGTAAAATCCTGAATGTCGGCAAAAAGTACCGAAACACTTCTGTAGAAACGAGGTGTAGCCTCACCTTTCGACTTCAACTCTTCAGCGGTTTCTTCGGGTAAAATATTAAGCAATAAACGATCGGCTTTATCGCGCTCTTCTTCAATCCGTGCTTCAGCTTCCTTTATCTTGGTAATATCGGATTCAACCACAATAAAATTTACAATATTTTCTGCATCGCTATGAATGGGTGTTATTGAAGTTTGCTTCCATTTGGGTTCACCATCCCGGTTCACAATAGATGAAACAAAAGTGTAGGTGTTTTTTACATTAAGTACCTTGTTGTAAAGGTTTTCATGGCCGCTTACTTTAAGAAAATTTTTAAGAGAATCGCCATGCAGAGCAATAAACTCGCTTTTTGTATAACCATATAAATTATGAAAGCCCTCGTTTACCCAGTCTATTTGCTCAGCGGCATCAAAAATCAACACCGAATTGCTGGTTTTGCTGGCTACCAACGAAAGTTTTTTTAGCTTATCGTTTATTTGTTTCAATTCCGAAACATCGGTTTGTAATATTATATACTGTTGAATTTGTTTGTTCTCATTTAAAATGGGATTCAGGGTGGTTTTAATCCACTTTGACTCGCCACTCTTGGTTTGGATCATGGAAGTATAATTCAGTGACTTTTTGGCTTTTATAGCCCTATCGACCACCGGTTTGATATTCATTTCGTTGCTGGCGCTATAAATATCGGGGCCAACTTCGTTTAGAACTTCGGACAGTGTGTAACCATAAAGATTAACGAAGCCCTGGTTCACCCAGGTAAACCGTCCTTTTTGGTCGGCAATAATTACCGCCGTATCGGTTTTACTGGCCACCAGCGATAAGCGTTCCAATTCCACATTTAGCTCCTGCAAGTGCTCAGCCTGGGCAAGCAATTCTTCGCGATGAAGAGCTACTGTTTGATTTTCAAGCAAAAGCGAACTCCTTAAAGCGTTCATATTCTCTTTATACCTGAACAGAATTTTTTTATACCGATTAAGTAGGTTTCGTGTTTTTTTAATGAAATAAGCAAGTACGAACATAATACCTACCAGAAATAGTATAGGCAACCAGGTTAAGGTAAAGATGCTAATCACACTTAAGAATGCCATGCAACTTCAAATATGGGTTATTTTTTGTTAAACGGTTTATTGGGTAATTTGATAAATCCGTTTTATATATTGTTACTTTTAATTGGCGGAAAGATAAGAAATGCCGGATCAAAATCAAAATGAAAAAAAAGGCCGTTAAAAAACGGCCTTACTATTTTATTCGTTGTCTGGTTTTGAACTAATTCTTACTTTAAGTAAAAAGAAATAGTTTTTGGTGTCTTCGAGCGGTAGAAACTGATAATCAAGTTTACGCCCTGTTTTACGAGCAATATCAATTAATCCTAAGCCGGCACCGCCTTTATCGGAAAGAGAACCCTCGCGGATTTGTTTTTTGTAAAGGGCATTCAACTCATCTTTCGACAAGGAATTGATGTAATCGATTGAATTTTTCAGGTCGTCAATCCGGCTGTTTAAAATTTTATTGGCTGTTATCACATTCCAAAAGCCATCTTTTTTTCCAACAATAAACAAACCATTGCCAATCCGGTCATCGTCGTCGTAATCGTCAGAATGTTTGGTCATGTTCTGCAAACATTCAACCATTACGTGGAATACTTTACGTTTAACAGATCGCTCCTCATTTGTTTTGTCCATATCGCGTTCAGCCATTGAGGTAAACATTTTCATTACTTCATGACTAAACTCTCCCTCGTACACCAATGAAAAACCATTACTAGCCATTTCATCGTGCAGCGACAATACAGATTTTATAAAGTTAATATCGGCACTCATAGTATTTTTACTGGATTCAAGTTGCATAAATTATTATTATCTGGCTAAAAATAAGATATTTTTTTTAGATACAAGAACTTAAACAATAATTTTCTAACGTTTTACCTTTAAATTACGCCAACGGCTTATTTTTTATTATTAAGCAAACATTTGTGCATCGTGAAGTTTTTTATAGTAGCCTTTTAGTTCAATTAATTCCCGATGAGTTCCCTGCTCTACTATTTTTCCTTCATGTATAACACAGATAAGATCGGCATGAATAACCGTAGACAGACGGTGCGCAATCACAATGGAAGTCCGGTTTTCCATGAGCCGGGTAAGCGATTCCTGAACCAGTTTTTCCGATTCGGTATCGAGTGCTGAAGTGGCTTCATCGAGTATCATGATGGGCGGATTGGCTAAAATGGCCCTGGCAATACTTAGGCGCTGGCGTTGTCCACCTGATAGTTTGGAGCCCCGGTCTCCAATATTCGATTCGTAACCATAGGTCATTTCAGAAATAAATTCGTGGGCATTGGCAATTTTTGCTGCCTCAACCACTTGTTCCATGGTTGCTCCTTTTACCCCAAAAGCAATGTTATTAAATATGGTATCGTTAAATAAAATACTTTCCTGGTTAACTACTCCCATTAGTTTTCGAAGGGTTTTTAACTGGTAGTTTTTAATGTCGATGCCATCGATGGTTATACTGCCCTGATTTACATCGTAAAAACGGGGTAACAAATCGACCAGGGTTGATTTTCCTGAACCCGATTGCCCTACCAGTGCCACGGTTTTTCCTTTTTCTATTTCGAGTGAAATGCCATTTATCACAAATTCATCTTTATAGCGGAAAAAGATGTTGTTGTATTTCAGGCTACTTTTAAATTCCGAAATTGGAACGGCATTTTCAGCATCCACAATTTTTTCCATGGCAATCATAATCTCGTCGATACGCTCGCTTGAGGCAATCCCTTTCTGTATGTTGTAAAAGGCATCGGAGAATGCTTTGGCCGGATTAATTATTTGTGAAAAAATAACAATAAAACCTATCAAACCCGGACCTGACATTTTTGAGCCTCCCTCTAATACCAGCCTACCGCCATACCAAAGCACCAAAACCATAACCACTGTTCCCAAAAACTCACTTAAAGGGCCGGCCAAATCGCGACGACGCCACATTTTTATCATAATGCTGGCATAGGTTTGATTTTCACTTTTAAATTTGACATCCATTTTCTTTTCAGCCACAAAAGCTTTTATTATACGTAAACCTCCCAGTGTTTCGTCGATGAGTGATAAAATATCGCCCAGTTTATTTTGGGCCAACATGGAACTACGCCTCAGGCTGCTGCCAACGCGACCAATAATAAAACCGGTTACCGGCAATAATATCAATACAAAAAGTGTTAATTGCGGGCTCATATATATTAAAACACCCAAGGAAATAATGATGGAAATGGGTTCTTTAAAAATCACGTCGATGGAACGTATGATTGACGCCTCTACTTCATGTAAATCGTTGGTCATTCGTGAAATAATATCGCCTTTGCGCTCTTCAGAAAAGTACGACAATGGCAATCCAAGAATTTTAGAATACATTTTATTCCGAATGTCTTTAATGGCTCCCACCCTGAGTGGAGCCATTACATAACGTGCCGCGTACCAAAATCCGGTTTTAAAAAATACGGCTATAACTACAAAAATTGATACATACAATAATGCATTTGCTTTGCCATAATTAATAACCACCTGATGCAAATAATAATTAAAATTATGCTGAATGGCGTCCATACTAAAGGCAAAGGGAACCGGATTGGCAACTACCGGCTGGTCGTTAAACAGCACTTGCAGAAAAGGGATTACCATGGTAAATGAGAAAAGCCCAAAAACAACCATCAATAGGATGAACAGGAAATTTAAGGCTGCGTTTTTCCAGTATTTAGGGAAAACATATTTTAATATTTGCTTTAAATATTTCAAAGTTTGTGTTTTTAAAAGTTAAATAAATTAAGTCCTGTTATTAATTACAATAATTTTACTTTGCTATCAATCGGACTCACTTAACAATAGATTCCGGTATAATTCTGAGGTGATATTTTTTTTAACTCATCTTTTATAGCATCTGACACCTTTAAGCCATCGATAAATTGATGAATGGCTTCTTTATCAATTTTATGATTGGTTCGAGTCAGTTCTTTTAATGCTTCGTAGGGTTTTGGATAACCTTCGCGTCGCAAAATGGTTTGTATGGCTTCGGCTACCACCGACCAATTGGCTTCAAGATCGGCTTTTATTTTATCTTCGTTCAGTATAAGTTTTCCCAATCCTTTTTTTATCGATGCCAAAGCAATAAGTGTGTGCGCCATGGGCACTCCTATGTTACGCAAAACAGTTGAATCGGTTAAGTCGCGCTGCAAACGCGATACGGGGAGTTTATTCGAAAGATGATCAAATACGGCGTTGGCAATTCCCAGATTTCCTTCAGCATTTTCAAAATCGATGGGATTCACTTTATGAGGCATGGCCGACGAGCCCACTTCGCCCTTTTTAATTTTTTGTTTAAAATATTCCATCGAAATGTAAGTCCACACATCGCGACTTAAATCGATAAGTATGGTGTTAATCCGTTTCAGGTTGTCGAAAATTGCCGCCATGTCGTCGTAATGCGAAATCTGTGTTGTGGTTTGCAGTCGTTCCAAATGCAAAACCTCGCTAACAAAATTGTTCGAAAAATCGACCCAATCAATATCGGGGAAAGCTACAACATGCGCGTTGAAATTACCAGTTGCACCGCCAAATTTTGCTGAACAGGGAACATTTTTTAATAAATCGAGCTGTTTGTTTAAGCGTTCAACAAACACCATAATTTCTTTTCCTAAACGTGTTGGGCTGGCAGGTTGTCCATGAGTTCGGGCCAGCATGGGAACTTTTTCCCAGTCGCGTCCCAAGTCGGTTAATTGTCCCACAACATCCTCAAGAATTGGGTAAAAAACTTCCTGAATGGCATCGCGCAACGAATAGGGAATGGCTGTATTGTTAATGTCCTGCGAGGTCAGGCCAAAATGAACAAACTCAAGGGATTCACCCACATTCAGGGCTTCGAATTTTTCCTTAATAAAATATTCCACGGCTTTAACGTCGTGGTTGGTAACTGCTTCAATTTCTTTAATTCTTTGCGCATCGGCCAATGAAAACTCCTGGTAGATTTTACGAAATTCAGGAAATAAATCAGGTAATATTCCCTGAAGAGGTTTTAATGGAATTTTACACAATTCAATAAAATATTCAATTTCAACCAAAACCCGGTACCTGATAAGGCCAAATTCAGAAAAGTAGCTATCTAAGGCTTCAATTTTTGATCGGTATCTTCCATCGATGGGTGAAACTGCAGTTAAATCGTTCAGTTGCATGATTCTATATTTTTTCAACAAAATTCAGCACAAAAGTAAAAAAAAACTCACAGCCCTAAGGACTTATTTTCGCCCTGTCCCAATTTATTTGTTGCCTGGTCTGGATAAGGCCTGTTTCAATAGAAAAAAATTAAATGAGTTGATAATTTTTATAACCGATGGTGATTCCAAAAAGTTTTTTTACCAATTGTTTAAATCTTTCTTTAAGCGATATCCGGTTCATCGAAATATCGTGGTCAAATTTCCAGTTTAGTTTAGCAATTCGTTCAAGCATTACCTGCGGATGGCTACCCTGAAATTTTTCGAGCGCATCGATATGGGAATAGTCGAACACCTCGGCTTTAGCAACATTTTTATCGAGCCACTCATCGTTGTGCCAGAGTTTATGAAAACTTTCCTGTTTTCGTTGCATAGCACGTGGGTCTTTTACCCAGCCATAATGATAAATATAAGCATCGATGGCTTTTACATTGAGTTTTTGATTGTCATCTTTCCGAAAGCCCTGGGCATCGCGATAGGAGAAAATATTTTTATTGTTTCTCACCACGCGAATCTCATGCGGATACCAGTTCGATGCCGAGCCCACATAGTCGTACGAGCCATAAAAATGCAGGTAATTAAACAACAAGCCGTCTACCCGGGAATCATCTTTGTGCTTTTTCATGGCATTTTTAACCACGTCAAGGTATTTTTCATGCATTACTTCATCGCCCTGGATATAAAAACACCAATCGGTATCGGCATCAATTGCCTGAAACGCTTTATCGGTTTCTATCGCCAAAACGCGTCCCCCCTCACGTAGCGAATCGTCCCAAACGGTTTCTACAATTTTAATTTTCGGACTGATATTTTGTATCAATTCCAGCGTTTCATCTTCGCTGTTACCAACGGCCACCACAAAATTGTCGCAAAGAGGCAAAACCGACTGAATGGCTTCAACCACGGGGTAATCGAACTTTATTGCGTTTCTGATAAACGAAAAACCTGTAACTTTCATTTTAACCTCATATCAAAAAATAAAACATAAAACCGGCAAACGTTTCGCCTAAAACTCTTCGTATTATTAAGCTCACTTTTAAAGCAAGCAAAAATAACAGATAATAAAACCATTACCAAGAGCGGTAATAAAACAATAGGTAACAAAGTAAAATAAAGGATTTAAAATTCATTAAAATTCGATAAATTGCAGCATTCATTGGCCATACGGCTAATATTGTGAAACTGTTTTATTTTTTACCCGATGCAGCAAAAATCACCCATAAACGGGTTTAATGCCGGATTCAGGAATTTCTTTAAAGCCATTCCCTTTATATTTAACAACGGGCTTTGGTGGGCTTTTTTAATTCCCATTGTTTTAAACCTGATGCTTTACTTTAGTGGTTTTGCCCTGATGGATTCGCTGGGCGACATGTTGGGACTTAAAATTGACGAATGGGTTAAAACTGATTCTGAAAACGGGCTCATGCAACTACTCCCTGGATTCTTAGCCGGATTTGCCAAAATATTGATACAAATCGGTTTCTTTTTCATTTTTGCTTATTTCAGCGGATATGTAATTCTAATTCTGCTCTCGCCCCTTTTTGCCTGGCTCTCGGAACGTACCGATCAACTGCTTAACAAAACCAATTATCCTTTCCAATTTAAGCAATTTATTCGCGATATTTGGCGGGGAATGGTGATTGCGCTGCGCAACCTTATTTACGAAACCGGAATTATAATTCTTGTTTTTATCGCCTCGTTAATTCCTGTACTTAACTTTATTTCAGCACCTGCAGGCGCTGTGTTTATATTTATTGTATCAAGCTATTTTTACGGTTTCTCTTACATGGATTACACCAACGAACGCGTCAGACTTCCGGTAAAAGACAGCATAAAACTGATGCGAAAATACCGCGGCATGGCCATTGCCAACGGCTCGCTTTTTTCTTTATCGCTACTGATTCCTTTTTGCGGGGTAATGTTAGGTGGTTTTACGGCAATTATTGCTACCGTAGGAGCCACATTGTCGATGAATGAGCTTCCGGAAATTAAAGAACGAACCAAAAACTATCAAATCACACCCAACTAATCTGCTCCAGCTATGCAAAAACGAATGCTAATTCTACTGACGTTACTTTTTAACCTGGCTTTCCTGTCACCGCTTGATGCGCAACAAAACGACACCACGGTAATCCTAACTTTCGATATGAAAGAAGAGGTGGCGCCTGCTCTATGGCGAAAAACTCAAAAAGCTTTCGAAGAAGCGGAAAGGATAAATGCCAACTTAATCATCATCCAGATGAATACCTACGGCGGAATGGTAGTTAGTGCCGATTCCATCCGCACAAAGATACTTAACAGTAAAATTCCGGTATATGTTTTTATCGACAATAACGCAGCATCGGCCGGTGCATTAATATCGATAGCCTGCGATAAAATTTACATGCGGCCCGGAGCAAATATTGGAGCGGCAACAGTGGTGAATCAAACCGGGCAAGCCATGCCCGACAAATACCAGAGTTATATGCGCAGTACCATGCGTGCTACAGCCGAAGCTCAAGGAAAAGACACCCTTATTGTTGGAAACGATACCACGTACCGATGGAAACGCGATCCAAAAATTGCTGAAGCCATGGTTGACCCAGATATGGTAGTAGTTGGAGTAATTGATACAGGCAAGGTAATTACTTTTACTGCGCTTGAAGCCTCAGAACATGGTTTTTGCGATGGAATTGTAGATAACATTCAGGAACTGATTGAAGAGGCAGCCCTGAACCCTGCTGTAATAACAGATTACCAACCCACCCGGCTCGACAAGCTTATTGGAATGATGATGCACCCGGTTTTTCAAAGCTTACTGATTATGGCTATTTTTGGGGGTATCTACTTTGAATTACAAACACCGGGTGTTGGATTCCCTTTGGGAATAGCCATTTTAGCTGCTATTCTTTATTTCGCCCCGCTATACCTCGAAGGCATTGCCGCCCATTGGGAAATTGCTGTTTTTATTCTGGGAATCCTGCTGATTGCTTTAGAGCTTTTTGTAATTCCCGGATTTGGAGTTGCTGGTGTTTCAGGCATTGTACTGGCCATTTTTGGTTTGTCGCTGGCTATGGTCGATGCTTTTGATTTCGATTTTGGAGGATCCGGATTATTTGTGAGTTTGCTATTAAAGTCGATGCTACTGGTTATCGGTTCCATTTTTGTTTCCTTCCTGGCCTCGCTTTACCTGGGCAAACGCCTGTTTGAGTCGAGTTACCTGGGCAGCAAAATATCGCTTCAGGCAGTGCAAACAACCAGCGAAGGCTATTTGGGTGTCGATGCTTCATTGAAATACCTGATTGGCAAACAGGGAATTACTGAAAACAGCTTACGTCCGTCGGGAACTGTAATTATTGATGGCGAAACTTACGATGCCAAAGCAGAATTTGGTTTTATTGAAAAGGGACAAAACGTAGTGGTTACCCGATTTGAAACCAGCCAGATTTATGTAATGAAGATTTAAATTCTATAGCCTTGAATTATTACATAACAACTTATCAGTCCTCCGATTATGAAGCGCTGGAAGCCCTGTGGATTAGCACCGGATTAGGTAATGCAGCACGGGGCGACAATCAGCAGACCATTGCCGAAACCCTGGCTCTTGGCGGCGTTTTGTATGTGATGAAAACGGAACCCGAAAACGAACTCATTGGAACTTCGTGGATTACCAACGATGGTCGCCGGCTTTACCTGCACCATTTTGGAATTAAACCCGAATACCAAAAACAGGGACTATCGAAACCCTTATTAAAGAAATCGCTCGAATTTGCCAAACAAATGAACCGGCAAATTAAGCTCGAAGTTAATCGCGACAACCTGCCGGCCCTTACTTTATATAAAAAAGCCGGGTTTACCTACCTGGGCGACTATTTGGTGTATATTATCAGAAAACCCAACGAAATTAACTTATAAACTAATATTATGAAGAAAATTATTTTGGCAGTTCTTGCATTCAGTAGTATTTTACTGTTAACTTTTTGCAGTCAGAAAACAAAAAAAAATCCAGCCATTACTGCCGACGAAATTTATGAGCATATTGCCTATCTGGCATCAGATAGTTTACAGGGCCGGTTTCCCGGCAGTACCGGAGGAAAGCAGGCAAGTGCTTACATTCATCAACAGTTTACTGATTACAGACTTAAACCCCTTTTCAACGAAGGTTTTCAATATTTTACTGTAACTACAGGTTGCTCAACGGGTAAGGAGAATTATATGGTACTTAACAATGACACCCTGATTCCAGGCACCGACTACCTTCCCCTGGCTTTTTCGGCCAACGCAGAACTAAGTTCCCGGGTAGTTTTTGCCGGATACGGTTTTGATATCGAGACCAATAATCTGAAGTGGAACGACTACGCCATGCTCGATGTCGCCGGAAAATGGGTTATGATTTTGCGAGAAGATCCGGAACCCGAAAACATGGAAAGTGCGTTTATTCCTTTTGCAAACGACAGGGTAAAAGCCACGCTAGCCAAAGACAAAGGCACCGCAGGCGTTCTGTTTGTAAACGGACTTGCCACTTCGAAAACCGACAAGCCACTGGAACTAAATTACGATCAAAATTTAAGCGATGCCGGCATCCCCCTGATAAGCATTACACGCCATGTTGCCAATAAAATTCTGGCCGGAACCGAAAGTATTGAAGCGCTTGAAAAGAAGATTATGGACAAAAAAAGTCCTGTGGTTATCCGTACCAAAACCGTGGTTAGCGCCAAGACCGATGTAATTCAGGAAACTGTTCAGGCTTCGAATGTTGTTTTTGCCATTCATTCAAAAGTTCCCGACGCCAAATACGTTGTGTTCGGGGCCCATTTTGACCATTTGGGAATGGGTGGCAAAGGGGTTTCGTCGCGGCAACCCGATACAGTAGCTGTTCACAACGGAGCTGACGATAATGCATCGGGCGTTGCCGGAATTATTGAACTGGCCGGATACTTTGCAGCAAAAAGCGATACGCTGCAAAAGAACCTGATTTTTGTTGCCTTTGATGGCGAAGAAATGGGAATTTTAGGTTCCAAATATTTTACCCAAAATCTGCCCGTTCCCAAAGAGCAAATAACGGCCATGATAAACTTCGATATGATTGGCCGGATGAAAGCCGACAGCATTGGCATTACCGTAGGTGGAACCGGAACTGCTGCCGAGTTTGATTCACTGCTTGCCTTGCATCAACCGGCCTTTAATGTAACATCGAATCCCGATGGCTATGGACCCAGCGACCACGCTTCGTTTTACTCACTGGATATTCCGGTATTGTTTGTGAGCACAGGAGCACACGAAGATTACCATACGCCAATTGATGATATCGATAAAATTGATACCGGTAAAGAGGCCGAACTGTTGCATTACAGTGCCCGCCTGATTGGTTCGTTGGTTGCCGACACCAACAGCCTTACTTTTCAGAGTACCGGACTACCCCAGGGCAGTCAACGGCGCACCCGTTTAAAAATTACTTTGGGAATTATTCCCGATATGAATGGTGTACAAAAAAACGGATTAGGTATTGATGGGGTGCGTCCCGGAGGACTTGCCTATAAAAACGGCCTGTTGAAAGGCGATAAAATAACCAGCATAAACGGAGAACCGGTTACCAATATTTACGATTACATGTACCGGATGGCCAAACTCAAAACAGGAACCACTGCTGTGGTTGAGTTTGAACGGAATCACAAAAAAGAAGTAGTTTTAATTCTCTTGTAAGTTATTTGAATGGAAAATCAATTTGATGCAAAAAATCTGACTCCCTTTGGGCAAACCTTAATACTAATACTTATCGCCATTTTACTGGCCTTGCTTTCGGGCTTACTGATAAACCTGACAGCCCGCTTTGTTCCTTTGGTTGGCGAATATTCCATTTTACTGAATTACCTTTTATCGTTTGGAACTTTATATTTTGTAGTTCAGAAACTATGGAAAATTGACCGCCTTGATACTAAAAAAGTATCGCTTGATGTTTACCTGCTCCTATTACCTGCTTTATTAGCGCTCCTGTTTCTAACCGAAGCGCTGGTGAGTTTAATTCCCATGCCCAAATACATAGAGGAATTGTTTTCGGGTATGATAAGTCTTGACCTGAAAGGATATCTTACGGTAGGCATTGCCGCTCCCATTCTTGAAGAACTAATTTTCAGGGGATTGATCCTGAAAGGACTATTACAACGTTACCAGGCAAAGAAAGCCATTGTTTGGTCGGCCGTTATTTTTGGGGTGATTCATTTGAATCCCTGGCAATTTGTTCCGGCTTTTATTATTGGTTTGTTTATCGGTTGGATTTATTGGAAAACCCTATCGGTATGGCCGGGTGTATTTATCCATTTTGTAAATAACTCGTTTAGCTTTTATGTGGGCTACCGTTTTCAGAACATCAACACCAGTTTTAGCGAACTGTTGGGCGGTGGAGGCATTTATATTTTCACGCTGTTTATAGCCCTTGTGGTGGGCTGGGCATCACTAAAGTGGATAAACCATTATTTTAAACACAACATCACTGAAGTTCAAAACTAAGAATATAATGAAAAAATATTTACTGACCGCCTCATTTTGGCTGCTTGCACTGCTAATAACCCTGAGTGCAGCCATTTATCAACGTGTGACAGGACCTACCTATCCAAAAAAAATCAGTCTGAATGATGGGACTCAAAACTATGCATTAAAGTTGACGCGCAGTGCTGAAAGCACAGGCGATTTGCATCTGGAATTTTCTCTGCCCGATTCCGCCATTTATGCTTTTTTGGAATACCGGCGTTTCCCAACCAACGAAAGCTGGCAGAAAGATTCTCTTGTGCGAAAGGGAGAACTGTTGGTGGGCATGCTTCCCATGCAGCCACCGGCGGGTAAGATTGAATACAAACTTACATTTTATAAAGCTGGTAAAACACTCACGCCCTCAGAGCCCATGCATGTAATTGTACGGTTTAAAGGAGCGGTACCTACAAACATTCTTATTCCGCATGTTATTGCCATATTTTTGGCTATGCTGCTGGCCAATTTTAGCGCTTTACTGGCATTGGCCCGCAAAAACAGCGCCCGACTTTATGCTTTTATCACTTTAGGTATGCTAACCCTTGGCGGGATGATTTTTGGCCCCTTAGTACAATTGCATGCTTTTGGTGAACTCTGGACAGGTGCCCCCTTTGGATGGGACCTTACCGACAATAAAACGCTGATAGCGTTTATTTTCTGGATAATTGCCGTTTATAAAAACCGGAATCAGGTTAATTTCAAGTCTATTATTGTTGCTGCTTTAATAACACTTATCATATTTTCGATTCCGCATAGCATGTTTGGATCGGAACTAAACCATGAAACGGGAATAATTACTCAGGGCTAGAAACTAAAATAAAACAACTTTATGTTAAAAAAATCATTTATTTTCTTTTTCGCTGTGTTCCTTTTGCAACTTATGAATAGCTGTCTATTCCGTTGCCCCGATCCAGGAACCTTTGAAAACATTTACTACGGCGTTACAATTACGGCATTTAATACTGCGGGTTTTTATCCCGTCGAAGTTGTTGATAGTGTTTATAAAAATGCCTTTGGATTAACGGTATCCGTAAATTTTGAAACAAAACAAATTGCTGCCACAAAACCGAGACTTATTCCTGAATTTAAAAGTGCTTATGCATTCAGCTGCGAGGAAGATACGTACCTCTACCCCGACCCCATTAAAAACCTGGAAATTTATGCTATTAACCCTGACCATTCAGAAAAAATCAATGCCACTTCGTGGTTCTCTATCTACGGATACAACAGCGATTTATTGGGACTGGAAGAATTTATGAAGATTCGGGAGCTATGGCACGATGGTTTTCAAATAGAACTGAGCGATTACCAATCGGTTCCGTCCGATGTGGTTTTTGAAGCCGAAGTTCAGTTGGAATCGGGTACCACCTTCACGAATCAGACTACGCTTATTCATTTTAAAAACCCGGTAAAATAAAACCACTGGTGGGTTGAAAATAAAGATAAAACAGGTGAATAAATGCATAATTCAATTCCTGGTTGGTATTACTTGTATGTATAGAAAGACTCTGTAAAAGCCACAAGAATTTGTTAAAAACCTTAATGTTTATATTTCTGAAACTAAAAATCTCCTTACATTTTTTACAATAACTGCTATGGTCTGGTCAATTTTATCAAACGAAGTATATTTTCCGGTTGAAATACGTACGGAGGATAAGGCCGTGGCCGCATCCAGATTCATGGCTTTAAGAACTGCCGAAGGTTCAATGGAATGGGCATGACAAGCTGAGCCGGTAGCCAGCAATACGTCTTCGCTTAATGCAGCAGCCAGCCAATGCGCATCGATTCCTTTAAAAGCCAAATTAAGTGTGTTGGGTAGCGTTGGGGCAGCTTCGCCGTTTACAACAATGAGCTCGCCCAAATTATTTTTCAAGCCATTGAGCAAGCGTTCTTTTGCCGAAAGCATGGCACTTACATTCTTTTTATAATCGCGGCCGGCAATTTCGCAGGCTTTGCCCAGAGCCACCATATAAGGAACATTCTCGGTTCCGGGCCGCAAACCGTTTTCCTGACTGGCACCAAAAAGTATGGGTTTAATGGGGGTTCCCTTTTTCACATACAAAGCACCAATCCCTTTGGGCGCATACAATTTGTGCCCTGCAATGCTTAATAAATCAACCCCAAGCTGCTGCACGTCGGTTTCAATTTTACCGAGAGCCTGCGCCGCATCGGTATGGAATAAAACCTTATGCTGCCGGGCAATGGCTGCCAGTTCGTTTATGGGCTGCAGGGTTCCCACTTCGTTATTGGCAAGCATGATGGAAACAAGCACTGTATCTTTTCGGATAGCCTTTTTGAGTACTTCGGGCTGTACCAATCCCTTGGCATCTACCGGAAGGTAAGAAACCTCGAATCCCTGCGATTCCATATATTTGCATACTTGAATAACTGCCGGATGTTCAGTTGATGAAGTTATGATATGTTTTCCCTTATCGCGATTGGCCCGGGCAACTCCCTGAATGGCCAGATTGTTTGACTCGGTAGCACAACTGGTAAAATAAATCTCGTCGGGAGTGGCATTAATAAGCGCGGCAACCTGCTGCCTTGCCTTGTTTATGGCCTCTTTATTCGCTTGCCCCATGGCATAGGCACTCGAAGGATTTCCAAAGTGCGTTTGCAGGAAAGGCAACATTTCGCCCAGCACTTCCGGGTCGACCGGTGTGGTGGCATTGTAATCGAGGTAAACTGGTGCTCCCATAAAACGGGTAATTAGAGTTTCTTTAATTAAAAAAACAGTGCACGTTGCCTGTTTCTGGCTCAAAAATAGCAATTAATTGAGAGAATAGACTAAAGACTGTAGACTTAAGACTGCGACCTGGCAGTTATAAAAGTTACACGGAGCTTATCTAAATAAATCTGGTATTCTCTTAAAAAGATCAGTGTACTATTTCCTTAGCGACTGTGCTGTTTGGCGGTAAAAAGGTTACATAGAAAAGAGTGAAAAGTGAAGAGTGAAAAGTTAATAGTGGCATGTTCTGACCGAAATAGCCAATTTAAGAGTTGAAATCAAAAAAACAGTAGATTTGAATATTAAGAATAAAAAAGTCAGACAGAGTATATTTTACACTTCCCTTCCGACAGAGTTTATTTTACTCTTCCTTTCTAAATTCAGGTCTCCACCAACTTTTGTCACTCTAAGTACTTTCTACATAAATCCGTTGTTTTCATAAATGACCAGCGTACTATTACGTAATTCATATTCCGTATTTCGTGGCCCGGTAATCGGTTTAAAGGCTATAATCAATTATCCTGCCTTGATGATTCCAAATAAGGCAAGGGTGAAACCCATTCAAATTCTTTCGATACTTCGAAAAAGGGGTTTAAAAGATTCAGGTGCTCACGGCCTATAATCAATAAAATCCTATCCTCCGGCTTATGAGGTATCCGTTGAATATTTCTGAATATACGCAAGTTGCGGTTGAACCACCGTCCGGTTTCAAAATCTACACCGGTAAAGTCGCCTGCCTGCTCTTCGTACTTAAAGGGATTTAGTAAATAAATGGCTAAGCGTTCTTTTATCTGCTCCGGATTGTTTAAGCTTATCAATTCATTTACCATACTGGTTACCTTTTTTGCTTTGCCGGAAGCGCCATAAACCGAATCGGGCGAGTTTAAATAATAGGATTCCAACCGGGCTCCACGGATGCTGTCGGCGAACAATTCCTGAATATTATCGTAATGCCGGCCCCAATCGTTCACACAATAAATAGTCGGGACTTTTGATTGCTGGCCGATTCTAAAAGCCAGCTGATACACCTCGCTGCGCTGTAAATCGAATTTACCCGCCAGGTATAAGGCATAAAGTGAGTCAATGCGAGCTTGTTGATCGGGGGTGAGCTCAATGGCAATATGGGTAGGTTTGAAGGCACAAATGGCATTGGCAATGGCTTTAATTTCGGACTGATAAGGCTCATCGAATACCGAAACCTGATCTTCTTTTAAGGTTTTAACAGCATCCAGATTATGATAGGCAAAGTGAAACACGCCAAGGGTCATAATTTTTGTTTGTGCCTGCTTATTGGGTTGTTGCCCGATTGCATTTTCAAAAAAACAAAGGGAGAGAGCCAGGATTAGTAAGTTTTTCATCCTTCTTAAATTAAGTTTGGGAAAAGACTCTGCAGGAAATATGATGTTACACCAGCTTATCATTTCTGTCAATTGAAGCAGGTTTTGCTATCCTTTGATAAAACAGGGAATCAACATAAAGTTTGTACTTAGCCCCGCAAAAAGGATTGGCGGGTAAAAAAAAGCTACCCCCGCATTGCCAGCAGGTATAGCTGTTGTTACGATGCAGCCGTCCGAAACAGCACAATGTTTATAAAATCATAAACACCGAGTTGAAATCAGGTCTTGTCAACCCCAGTATAAATAATTATCAGTTGCTGTTTTCCAGTAATTTATAATTATTCGGTTGATAAAAGGTGTTTTTTGTCCACCCCTACAATATTTCAAGCCATGGTTCCGGAGTAGTTGTTAAGCTGTTTCTTCGTGTCATACTATTCGAAACCAAAAAATTTTAATGATAGATGAAAGAAGTAGTAATTGTATCAGCAGCCCGCACGGCAATCGGCAATTTTAGCGGTGGACTATCCGGATTAAGTGCCGTGGAACTGGGAACCATTGCAGCCAAAGAAGCCATTGCCCGGGCAGGAATAAATCCGACGGAAATTAACGAAGCTATCATAGGAAACATCCTTTCGGCCGGGTTGGGACAAAATATTGCCCGCCAAATTTCCATTAAAGCCGGCTTACCCGAAACAAGTCAGGCCATTACCATTAATAAACTTTGTGGTTCCGGACTGCGTGCCGTTTCTATGGCAGCTCAGTTTATTATGCTTGGCGATGCCGATGCAATACTGGCAGGTGGGACCGAAAGCATGAGCAATGCTCCTTATTTGCTCGATAAAGCCCGGAACGGTTTTCGTATGGGACACGGACAGATTACAGACAGTATGATTCTGGATGGGTTGACCGATGCCTTTAACAATTACCACATGGGCATTACTGCCGAAAACATAGCCGAACAATGGAATATAAGTCGCCAGGAACAGGATGCTTTTGCCGCTGCCAGTCAGAATAAAGCAGAAGCTGCTCAAAAAGCCGGTAAATTTAAAGACGAAATTGTTCCGGTGGTTATTCCACAGCGAAAAGGCGACCCAATAACTATTGAAAACGATGAGTTTATAAAACCGGGCATGAACCCTGAAAAGCTTGAAAAACTTCGCCCTGCTTTTAAAAACGACGGAACCGTGACTGCCGGAAATGCATCGGGCATAAACGATGGCGCAGCAATGCTGCTAATTATGTCGCTCGAAAAAGCCAAGATACTGGGCTTAAAACCTTTGGTAAAAATTATTTCGTATGGTAATGCTGCCCTCGACCCGCGGATTATGGGGTATGGCCCTGTTCCTGCCACCCGCCAGGCATTATTAAAAGCCAACATGACCATCGACGATATAGATTTGATTGAAGCCAACGAAGCTTTTGCGGCACAATCCATTGCCGTTGTCCGCGACTTGAAACTTAATCCCGAAAAAGTAAATGTAAATGGTGGCGCTATAGCTTTGGGACACCCAATTGGAGCATCGGGAGCCCGAATTTTAACCACGCTGATTTACGAAATGAAACGCCGAAATGCCAAAACCGGTTTAGCAACCCTTTGCATTGGTGGTGGACAAGGAACTGCCCTGATAATTGAAAACATATAAACATAAAATACACTTACAATGAAACGTTTAGAAAATAAAATAGCCATTATTACCGGTGGAGCCGACGGAATTGGCAAAGCAGCTGCAACACGTTTTGCTGCTGAAGGTGCTACAGTAGTAATTTGGGATATGAACTCTAATAAAGGAGAAGAAACAGCAACTGAGATTCAAAAAAATGGAGGCTTAGCAACTTTTGTCAAGGTAAACACCGCTAATTTTGAAGAAGTTGACCAGGCATCAAAGCAAGCTGCCAAAACCTATGGCCGCATCGACATCCTGGTAAATAACGCCGGCATCACCCGCGATGCTTCATTAAAAAAGATGACGTCGGAACAGTGGCAACAAGTAATTGATGTGAACCTGACCGGTGTTTTTAATTGCACCAAATGTGTAAGTGCTTACATGGTTGAAAAAATGTATGGGCGCATTATTAATACCTCATCGGTGGTTGCCCTTTACGGAAATTTTGGACAAACTAATTACGTAGCTACCAAAGCCGGTTTAATTGGCATGACCAAAACCTGGGGAAAAGAATTGGGACGTAAAAGCATAACTGTTAATGCCGTAGCCCCCGGATTTATTGCTACCGAAATGGTTAAAAAAATGCCTGAGAATGTATTAAAAGCTATGGAAGATAAAGTTCCGGTGGGTCGTTTGGGCCTGCCCGAAGAAATTGCCAATGCTTACCTGTTCCTGGCCAGCGACGAGGCTGCCTATATTAATGGAACCGTATTAAGTGTTGACGGCGGAATAACTATTTAAATAAACCCAACAACAAATGTCTACTAAAATTCTCTGTGAGTCTCTGTGTAAATTTTGTGAGTCTCTGTGTTATAACTTTAATTACTATACCACAAAGATTCCCAAAGAAGCACCGAGTTCCACAGAGTTTTTTAGTCCGCATCATTTTTCATTATCTTTATCTAAAACAAACCTTCAATGGCAACAACAGGACAAGTAATCGGAACCTGGATTTTAATCATCCTTTATGCTTCTGCCATTATCTATTTTGTGATAAAAGGAGCCAGTAGCATAAAAAACATGAAAGATTATGCGGTAGGAAACGTCAGTTTTTCCCCTTTTTTTGTAGGACTCTCATTAGCTGCGGCCATGACCAGTGCCGCTACTTTTGTTATCAACCCGGGGCTAATTGCCACATACGGCTGGAGTGGCGTACTATCATTCGGCTTGTTTTTCCCACTCGCTTCAGTAATTTCGCTGACTGTTTTAACCAAAAGCTTTCGCCGCTATGGAGAATCGGTTAGTGCTGTTTCTTTGGCCAGCTGGATAGGCAAGCGTTTTAACAGCGAAAAGTTTGCTCTGTTTATTGCCTTTTTATCGGTGCTGCTAATAACATTCATTGTACTCATATTGGTAGCTTTAACCAAAGTATTTGCCAGCGCTTTAAACACCAACGAAGTCGCCACCTTAGCTGCCATTATATTATTTGTTTTTGGATACATGATGTTTGGAGGAGCCAACTCCATGGTTTACACCAATATGATTCAATCAAGCATCATGATTGTTGTAGCTGTTATTCTTATATTCTCCGGAATTTCGCATTTTCAGGAAGGCATTGGAGGATTTTTCCAGAAACTTACCGCCATCGACCCGAACCTGGTTAGCAATACCAATGCAAACAGTCCGCTTTTCCGCAATTTTTATGAAATAGCTTTTGCACAAATTATTATAGGAATAGCTGTAGTTTGTCAGCCTCACATCATCACCAAAAGCCTATTGCTAAAAAAAGAAACCGATGTAAATAAATTCCTCATTACAGCGGTTGTTGTTGAATTGCTTTTCTTTTCGGTGGTAATTGCCGGTTTGTATGCACGCATCGAATTTCCTGACTTAAGTGTCAACGGTGAACGCATGATGACAGACAGCATTATTCCCAATTATGTGGTAAAAGTATTTTCGAACGGAACCATAGCCACGTTGGTTGGCTTATTGGTTATTATGGGTCTGGTTTCAGCCGGGTTATCCACTTTAGAAGGATTAATTCAAAGCCTGAGTTCCAGCATCTCAAACGATTTGATAAAACCGCTCTGGGGCGAAAAAAGGAAGCTCTCGGATGCCCGATACATTAAGCTGAATAAAATAACCATTGCCATTTTAGCCGTGGTTGCTTTCCTAATGTCGCGCGACCAATTGTTACACCCCAAACTGAGTGTGGCCATTCTGGCTCAAAATGGGGTTTATGCTTACTTTTCAATCATTTTTATTCCAATTCTAATGGGAATATTCATGAAAGAGGTTAAGGTGTGGATTCCTTTTACCGCTGCTATTGTAGCCACCCTTACCCATTTTGGGGTGTATTATTTTCTGCCATTTTTGGTAAGCAAGGGCCTTCATTTTGGCGCCTTCGATATTTTTTTACAGGGACAAGTTCGCAATCCTGCCATTGCCGCATCAACAGCCATAATTCTATCGCTCCTTGTTGGGTTTGGCCTGTTGGGCATCTCTAAATTACAAAGCAAAAAAACCGAAGTTTCTATATGAAAGATTTAGTTAAACTATACCAAAGCAAACTTATTAGCACCGAACAGGTTGCCGACTTAATACAAAGCAATACGGATATTATTGTAGCGCAATGTGCCTCGGAACCCCAGGGTTGCATGAGCAAATTCCATTTGGCCAAAGACCGGGTTGAAAATGTTAATGTATTTTCAGTACTTACCTTAAAGCCTTACGAGTTTTACATAAACCCTGAAATGAAAGGTCACTTTGAACTTTGCAGCTGGTTTCATGCTCAGGGTTCGCGCCAGGCAATTAACCTGGGAACCGGAACGGTAAGTTATGTTCCCAACATGCTGCACCGTGCGGCTACCGATCGACTGAAAGTTCGAAAGCCCCATTTGTTTGTGGGAACCTGCACGCCACCCGACGACAAAGGTTTTGTATCGCTTTCGTTGGGCATTACCTACGAAAAAGATATACTGGAAAATGCCACCATTTCGGTATTGGAAGTAAATAACCGATTGCCCCGAACACAGGGCGACACCCATGTACACATAAGTGAAGTGGATTTTTTTGTAGAACACCACCAAACACCGCCAACCTTGCCTTCGCCAGAACCTGACGAAGAAGCACTGCGTATTGGCGAAAATATTGCCAATCTGGTGGAAGATGGTTCAACCATTCAGCTGGGCATTGGTGAAATTCCCAATGCTGCGGCACTTTCACTTAAAGGAAAGAAAAACCTGGGCGTTCATACCGAGATGCTGGTCGATTCGATGATGGAACTTTACGAACAAGGCGTAATTACCAACAAGGAAAAGGCCTTCTACAACGGAAAATTTGTATGCACCTTTGCCATGGGTTCCGAAAAAATGTACCAATGGTTAAATAACAACCCTTCGGTGGAATTTGTACGCGGAAAATATGCCAACGACCCCTGCCTTATCCGCCAAAATTCTAAAATGGTATCTATCAACACTTGCATCATGGTCGATTTTACCGGTCAGGTAGCAAGTGAATCAATTGGTACTAATCAATACTCAGGCACTGGCGGTCAAACCGATACGGCCGTTGGAGCCATCGAAGGATTTGATGGTTTGGGAAAATCAATTATTGCATGTAGATCTACTGCAAAAAAAGGACAACTATCGACTATCGTTCCGGTTTTCCCCGAAGGAACAGCGGTAACTTTACACCGCAGCCATACCGACTACATTGTCACAGAATGGGGCTCGGTTCGCTTAACCGGTTTGACGGTTAAAGAACGCACCAAAGCACTGATATCAATTGCACATCCTGATTTTAGAAATGAATTAACCGAACAAGCCAAAAAATTAGGCTATTTATAAACTGAAAGTTATGTTACCCATAAAAATAAAAGGAACCGGTATTTATGTCCCCGGAAAATCCATCAGCAATAAGGAGCTGATGCAATTGACCGGACTTACCTTTGATGAGGATAAATTCCAAAACAAAATTGGCATTACCCATCGGCATATTGCGCATTTACAAGACATTAAAGAAAGTACTGCCGATTTTGCTACCAAAGCAGCTCAGGCAGCCATAAAAGATGCGGGCATCTCTCCCGGCGACCTGGGTTTGGTAATTGTAGGAACCGACACTCCGGAGTTTATCTCGCCAGCCACAGCGATTGTGGTGCAAGGCCGTTTGCAAGGTGCCGAAAAATGGTGCGCCGTTTTTGATGTTAATGCATCGTGTGCCAGTTTTGCCATTGCTTACGACAATGCCGTTCGCATACTGGCCACAAATACAAGCATAAAATATGCGTTAGTTATTGGCGTTTACAACATGCCTGCTTTTATTCGCAACGACGATAATTTTTCATATCCTATTTTTGCCGATGGCGCCGGAGCTGTTGTAATTGAGCGCGACGAAAACACCCCTTCAGCGTACCTTGGTGGCCAGCAATTAGCCGACGGTACCCAATGGGATTTTATCGGTATTTATGCCGGCGGCGCACACAATCCGGTTACCAAAGAAGTGATTGACGCTAATGAACAGGGTCTGTTAAGCCTCAAACCCCTTCCGGGCGACCGAAATGTTCGTTTGTGGCCCATGGTGGTTAAGCAACTTTTAGCCAATCATAAGGTGCAAGTTGATGAAGTAGATCATTTCATCTTCACACAAATTAATAAATCGGTGATTGTTAAAGTAATGGAAGCATTAAACCAACCGCTTTCAAAAACCACCTTTGTAATGGATAAATACGGATACACCGGTTCGGGTTGTGTTCCCATGGCTTTCCATCATGCCGTAAAAGAGGGAACCATAAAGCGAGGTGATAAAATAGTGTTTATGGCATCCGGAGCCGGATTGGCCGTAGGCAGTAACCTGTTTATATACTAATCTGAAATAATTAAGATGAAACACTACATAGGCATTTTAGGAACCGGAATTTATGTTCCAGAAAAACGTATGTCGGCCAACGATATAGCTCGAGCTACCCAAGGCAGGTGGACTGAAGAGGCTATAATTGAAAAATTAGGCATTCGCGAAATCGTAATTCCGGGACCCGAAGACGGAACCCAGGAGATGGGCGTTAAAGCGGCGCTCGATTGTTTAAAAAACACCGGAACCGATGCCAAAACCATTGATTTAATTTTGTGTATTGGCGAAGAATGGAAAGAATACCCGCTAACCACATCGGGCATTTATATTCAGGAACAAATTGGCGCTTCCAACGCCTGGGCTATCGACATTCAGCAGCGTTGCGGAACCACCGTGGCAGGCATGAAAATGGCCAAAGACCTTATGATTGCAGATGATGAAATAAACACGGTAATGATTGTTGGTGGGTACCGTAACGGCGATTTCATCGATTTTACCGATCCTTCGGTTTCCTTTATGTACAATCTTTCAGCCGGTGCTGGTGCACTTATAATGAAAAAAGGAATGGATAGTAATCTTCTGCTGGGAACACATATCATAACCGATGGCTCTCTGGCTCGTGATGTGGCGGTGGAATATGGCGGAACGGTGAATCCGGTTAGCTGTGAGAATGCATCGCAAGCCTATAAATCATTGCGGGTATTTAACGAAAAACACATGAAAGACCGTTTAAATGAAGTATCAATGGATAACTGGATGCATTGCATTAACCGGGCATTTGAAAAATCAGGAATCGAGCGTTCTGAAATGGGTTACCTGGCCTGCCTGCATTTTAAACGTTCCATGTATGAATACATGGTAACCGAGCTGGGACTAAGCATGGAACAAACCGTTTATTTGGAAAACTTTGGTCATTTAGGACAAATTGACCAGATTCTGTCTTTACATTTAGGCCTGCAACAAGGAAAAATTAAAGACGGAACGGTTATTTCGATGATTGCAGCCGGAATTGGATATGCCTGGGGAGCCAATGTTATCCGCTGGGGAAAACAAAAGTAGTCGCAGCAATATATAAAAATACTAAAAGACTGTTATAATGTATATTACTAAAACAATACCTGAAAACATAAAATTAAGTCAACCACCTATATTTGCTTAAAAAGTTGACTAAGCAAACTAAGTTTTATTAATTGGTACCACATTTACATTTATAAAAAAACATAACAATCTAAACTTTACAATTATGAAAAAACCAGTAGCAATATTCGTATTATTTTTAATGGTATTTGCGGCTTGTGAAAAAAGTGATGAAGAGTCAACCTACAATCCTTCAAACGATGGAATAACCGGTGAATGGTATTCATCGGGTGAGAATGTAGCGGTTCTATTGGTTACTTATTTTGGGGTTGATTCTATCTATGCTAATTTTGAATCGAACAATACCTATACCGTAGAATCGTATGCTGATGGAGCGAAGACCACTTATTCCGGAACTTATACGCAGGAAAAATCAGGAACCGGCAGCATTTGGAACATTGCATTAAACCAAAGCACTCCCTCAGCGGTTACCAGTGAAGGAATTTTTGAGATTACTGAAGCAAATAACGCTTTTACCATGAAATACGAAGTTGCTCAAACCGAGCCAAATATTGGAGCTACTGCACCCACAGCTGAGGCCGGATTTGGAAGCACAAGCAGCGGTGCTTTAGGAACAATGAATATTCAAAATTTTATTAAAATTCAAGAATAATTGAATCTCTTTTAGAAGTCAGCATAAATTTTAATTCTAATTTATGCTGACTTTTTTGCTTTGTTTTCACAAATTAAAATCATTGAGATTGATGAAAAAAACATTCGGCATCGTATTGTTTCTGAGTTTTGTCCTAAGCATATGGGGTCAGAACCCTTCGAACCAATATTTCAGCGGAGAAATTCCCGAAAAGGCAAACAAAGAATTTCAATTTTTGGCTTTCTACATTAACCAGGCTGTAATTTCGAACAGCTATCCCAAAAATGATTTTCTCAAAGGACAGGTTGTGGGTCGCTTATTTGGAGGTAACACCACCACAACCAGTAACGAATTTACAAGCAGTTACATTGAGCAAAGGTTGATTCCCTTTTTTATTTATCAGCCTCACCTTTTCAATGGTAAAGCCACTTTACGGGCTTCGTTCGAAATTGACTGGACCTGGGGAGATGTGGCCTATGGTGTTGGAGGAAACTTTGGAGGAGCTTTTTCAGCCGATCAGGTAAACCTTCAGACCCAAAACCTGGAACTGGAATTTAATCCGCTTAAAGGCTGGTACATAAATGTGGGATTGCAACGTATTTTCGATACGCCATACAATCCCTACAAGACCATGTTCGACAAAATGACTACCACGGGTTACCGGCTCACCTATTTTGGAACCGACGGTGTAGGCATTTCGGTTCGTAAAGATTGGGATTTTGCCCGAATCAAATCGGGTTATTACAAGCTCTACGAAAATTACGTTCAACTCAACGACGACGTTACCCTGATGGAACTTACCGGCGAAAAAGACATTACAAAAGAATGGAAACTGGGAGCTTCAGCCTACTACATGCGCGACCGGGCTTCGGGTGCCGGCGGGGTATCCATATTAAGCCAGGGATTTAACAGTCTTTTGGCAACCCATAATGGAGTATACAAATTCGCTTATGGCGATGTACCTTACAAAGCCGATGTGGTTTGGCTGGGAAGTTATTTTGGACGCAATACCGAACACTGGCTCGACCGATGGATGGTTACCGGGTTTGTAAATTTCAATTTAGGAAAAGCAGACACTTTAACGAATCAGGCCCTATCGGACAAAGAATGGAGCCGTACTACCGATATTTTTGGTTACGCCGGAAACTTACGTCTTTCGTACCGCTACGGGCAAACAACAAGCGATAATTTTACTTTGGACGCCATGTATTCGTCGGGCGATGCCAATGGTTTGCAGGATGGAAAATACAATGGAGTAATTACCGGTAATCAATGGGGAGCACCCGGAGCTATTCACGTAAGTTCAGGATCCTATCTGCTTATGCCCCACGGAAATGTCGTTAACCGTTTTACACCGGCTATTATGGATATTTCGAATATGGGTTATGGATTAACTTCGGTAAATTTGAATGCATCGAAAGGAATAATTCCCCATAAACTAAATGCCAAACTAGGCAGTGCTATTGCCTTAAGCAATGTACAACCTGCGGGCGGCGGAAATTTAATTGGAACTGAGTTTAACGGGAACATTGCCTATAACTTTGGTCCGTTTATGAGCCTCGAATGGCATGCCGCTTATTTGGTTTTGGGCGATTTTTACGACAGCACCCAAAGTTCCTATGGAAGTCCGGTAAATGGCAATTCTGCCGAACGCCCGGTGAATCCATGGACTACTTTTGTTGTTTTTAAATGGCTCATGTTTTAAGTTTTAAAAAATGGTAAAAATGAACAAGCATATATATTTAGGAGTGGTAATAACGCTATTATTCATGAGCAGTTGCAGTACTCCTTACCAATCGGTACAACCATTCTCAAAAATGGACGACATGCAATACCTGCATCCGGTTAAAAAAATTCATCTGCCGCAAAGTGGTTACGATATTGCCTACACCGACGAAGGTAAAGGTGACGAAACCCTAATTTTTATTCATGGTTTGGGCAGTTACCTACAAGCCTGGACAAAAAATGTTGAGGTCTTAAGAAACAATTACCGCTGCATATCGATTGATTTGCCTGGGTATGGCAAATCGGGTAAACAACCGCACAGTGGTAAAATGACTTTTTATGCCTCCATTGTTAACGAGTTGGTTAATCAACTCAATCTTGGCAAAGTTTATCTTTCAGGCCATTCCATGGGAGGGCAAATATCAATAACCACTGCTTTGAACTATCCGGAAATTGTAGCCGGTCTGATTTTGGTCGATCCGGCTGGTTTTGAATCTTTTAACAAAGGACAAAAACAATGGTTTCGTGAAGTTATGACATTTGATGGGGTTCGCTTGACCACTACTGAAGCCATTCAGAACAATCTGGCTACGAATTTTTACCGCTTACCCGAAGATGCCGATTTTATGATTACCGACCGTATAGCCATGCGCAGCGCATCTGATTTTGATGCGTATTGCTACACCGTAGTTCAATCGGTAAACGGAATGGTAGATGAACCGGTATTGGATTATTTACAAGACATAAAAGTTCCTACTTTAATTTTTTTTGGCGAAAACGACAACCTGATTCCTAACCGTTATTTAAATCCAGGGTTTACTGTGAACATTGCCAAAAATGGAGCCAATAAAATCCCAAACAGCAAGCTGATAATGGTTCCTGAGTGTGGGCATTTTATGATGTTCGAAAAGGCAGAAACATTTAATACCGAAGTAAAAACATTTATTCAACAAAAATAAATTAATGGAGCCCCTTGTTATTGGCAAACACTGTACTGTTGAACTTTTAGAAACCGTTCCATGTGTGGTAATCCGGTGGAATGGGCTTCCTCCCAGTGAGGAATTCCGCAAAGGCTGTTTAGCAGTA
This sequence comes from Bacteroidetes bacterium HGW-Bacteroidetes-4, assembly GCA_002840905.1. Classification (GTDB taxonomy): domain Bacteria; phylum Bacteroidota; class Bacteroidia; order Bacteroidales; family SZUA-534; genus GWE2-40-63. The sequence continues at coordinate 105,753 of PHDD01000004.1, forward strand.
CTTGATTTAATGAAGTGCAATGGCCTTACAAAAGTAATTACCGACAATACCATGGCAAAAGTTTTTTCAATGGACGACCAGCGATGGCTCAACCAGGAATGGTTGCCCAAAGCCCAAAAACAGGGTTATCGGTATTCAGCAGTTCTGGTAAAAGAAAACGACCCTTTTGTAAGCTTTGCGGTAAAAAACATTATGTCGAAAAGAGATGCGACACATTTTCAGGCTGAGTTTTTTTACCATATGAACGATGCTGTTGACTGGCTTTCCGGTGTAGCATAAATACAAACCGGCGAATGCCGGTTTTTTTTTACCTTGCAGTGCTTTCAATTAGGTTTATTATGAAAAACAAACTCGAATCGTTTACTGAATTCACCTCAGCCTTATATCCCCACGAAATTGAATACCTCTTGAGCATTCAACAATTCCAGAAAGAGGATAATCTAAAGATACTGAACCAGATAAACTACAACAGTCATAATCCCAAAAATCAGCTTTCTTTCAACAAAGCTATTGACAAAAGAACATACTCCTACCTGAAAAACTGGATTTCAGAAAGTCTTGAAAAAACCAATGTCGATGTTTATTACGATTGGATAATCGGTGTAGAGCAAGATATTATGACCGACCGGATTGAAACCCATCACGAAAAACGCTTGCTCAAAGAGCTTGAAAATATTTCTCCTTCGAGCTATTATTTTATGAAGTTTTTCAGGGTCTTGCAACACTATCGCGATTACCTTATTGTTCGGAATCGTACCCGAAATTACGCAATCATCAATAATTACCTGGAACAGAATAAAAACAACTACCTTATTTCACAGTCGCTGAATAACAAAATGAACGAAGCCACAGAAAAAGTGGTCTTTAAAAAGATATTGATTGCTGAAGAATTTACCGTTTGGGAAACTTTGTTCTCGGAAATTTATTTTAACGAAACCCTCGATGGTTACACCCGTTATAGGGCTGTAGTAAGGCTTACCATATTGTACTACACCAATCGCGAATTCGATAAGCTTCGAAATGTATATCAGCACCTCGATCGTCAGTTTAAAACACCGGTTTTTTATTCCAAACGCATCCTGGCCAACTACTATGCCAATAGGGCCATGATGCACTCCAAGCTGAATGAGCTAAACGAAGCTGAAAAATATGGTATGCTTTCAATCCGCTATAAAAACAGCGATTACCTTTTTTACCTGGCCAATGTCGCCGATATTTTATTACGCAGTAACAAGGCTGCCGAAGCATTAGAAATACTAATCCAGTCGTTTGCCGAGTTTAAAAAATCGGGTAACTTTTATTACAAAATTGGATTTGCTGTTTTTTATATCAAAACCTTATTGGCCAACCAAATGATTGATAAGGCGCACGATTATGGTGAGATTTTTCTAAACGCTTACAAACGGGAGATTTTTGAGTTCCGCTGGCATTTGTTCTTCACTACTTACATTTCAGCTCTTTTCCGGGCCGAAAAATATGCCAAAATAGCCTCCCTTATCAAGCGTTACAAACTGGTTTCCAAAGAAAAACAACTTTACGGAACCGCGCAATACATTCCATTTATACAGATTTACCTGGCCGCATCTGAATACATGGAAGGGAATCTTTCTCAGGAATTGGTGAAAAAGCAGATAATGCAACAAATTACCGATTTAGGACAAAACAAATTCCGCCACCGCAAGGTGTTGGAACTATTACAAAATCTGGCCTTCAACTTACCCGAACTGATGCAACATATTTTTAAGGAATTACGAATTCAAGTGGATTAAAAAAAATAAACTAACCTTTCAGTAAACAGGAATTTGTATTCAATCCTCAAAAAGTAAGTCCTTAACTTCGTTTAGTAATATTTATATATTTAATTTTCTTTTATCGCTTTCAGCGGGTGTACTACTAATCATGCAGGTCGCACACAGCCAGTATATGCTATTGCTGGATATTGGTTGGATAATGAATATTCACAGGGTTAAGTTCTCCTTGAAGCGGTCGGGAAGACTCAGCGATTGTATCTGGTTGAACTACAACTCAGGCATCCCGTTTTTCTATGTATATATCGAAGGCTTTTGGTTAATTATTATAGATAAAAAAATTATAGCAGTTTTTAAGTACAAACACAATTGCCATTGACCGTGTAACTTAAAAATAAAACCAATCAATAAAAAAATGAAATCATAACCAACACATAAAATGATGGTAAATAACAAATTAAATGTAAAAGTAATATATTTGAATAATAATTAATTTACCTTACTATGCATCATAGACCTAAATACCTGGCAAAAACGTTTATTTTGGGTTTCTTACTCTTCTATGCAGAACATACAATGGCCCAAGATGGAACAATCTACCCACTCGCCCCCCCGGCCGAACCTAATGCTATTCTGCTCGGTACCGGTGGTGTGGATAACCAACCCGCCTCAGAAACCTGGTTCCGTCAGTGGGGCGACCCCATGGCCCGAAACATAACTACTGCAACCCTTACCCCATTCTTACCCGAAACTGGAAAAGGAAATGGTGCTGCCGTGATTGTGGCTCCAGGTGGAGGCTTTATGTGGCTTTCAATGGGTAACGAAGGATGGGAAGTAGCAGAAGCACTCGCAAAACAGGGAATAGCTGCTTTTGTACTCAAATACCGACTCAATCCAACTCCGGCGTCACTCGATGACTTCACTGCCATGATGAACCGCGCATTCACACCTCCAACTGAACCCTCCGATTCTACAAAAGAAGCAGCACCAGCAAGTCCATTGCGCTTTAACCTCTCCAACCAACTCAAGGATGCTGAAGCCGCATATGCTATGATAGTTAAACGAGCTAAGGAATGGGGTGTTGACACAAACAGAATAGGTATGATTGGATTTTCAGCCGGTGCTGGTCTCACCCTTCACGCTACACTGAACTCCAAAACCATGGACTTGGCCTTTATCGCCCCTGTTTATGGCGGAATGGGAACGGTAGAAGTACCAAAAGATGCACCTCCCATGTTCAATGTTATAGCCACCGATGATTTTCTTTTCAGGGGTCAGTTTGGTATAATTGAGTCCTGGTACAAAGCAGGCATACCTGTTGAATTTCATCTGTACCAAAATGGAGGTCATGGGTTTGGCCTGGGAAATCCCAATCGAACCAGTAATCGTTGGTTTAATGCCTTTATACACTGGTTAAATGTTAATGGCTTTCTAACGGCCAATTCCGTAAAGTGATATTACATCTTTCAATAAAAATAATTGAAGAAATGCATAAAAGTAAGGTTTCTGTTTTAGTTTTACTATTGGTTTTAACTATTGAGAGAATATTGGCCCAAAATCCAATAATTCGGGATTTATTTACCGCTGACCCTGCTCCATTAGTTTATAATGATACATTGTTTTTATATACGGGTCATGATACAGCTTCTATTGATGCTACGAATTACAAAATGCCCGATTGGTATGTATTTTCAACATCCGATATGGTAAACTGGACAAATCATGGTGTTTGTCTTTCTCCTAAAACATTTTCATGGGCAACAGGTGATGCCTATGCTGCTCAATGTGTTTTTCGAAATGGAAAATTCTTTTGGTATGTATCCACTTTTCATCAAAACAATGAAAACAGTAAAGGTGGAGCAGCAATAGGCGTAGCTGTTTCTGAACGACCCAACGGACCTTTTAAAGATGCAATTGGTAAAGCACTAATTGTTAATGAAATGACAACGGACATGAAACATAGTTGGGATGATATTGACCCAACAGTTTTTATTGACGAGAACAATAAAGCCTATCTTTTTTGGGGTAATGGCAGTTGCAAATGGGTAAGATTAAAAGAAAACATGGTTGAAATAGAAGATACAATACAAACTTTTATTCCAAAAAATTTTATTGAAGGGCCATGGGTATACCAAAGGAATGGGTTGTATTATTTGGTTTATGCCGGTGCTGGGAACAAACCTGAAATGATTGAATATTGCACTGCAGAAAGTCCTGAAGGCCCATGGACATACAAGGGAATTATTGCAGATAATGCACCCAATAGTTTTACTATCCATCCAGGGATTATTGATTATAAGAATAAAACTTATTTCTTTTATCATAATGGATTACTGCCTACAGGTGGTAGTTACAGACGATCGATATGTGTTGATTATATGTATTATAATCCGGATGGGACAATACAGAAAGTGGTTCAAACAAATGTTGGCGTAAAGCCTGAAAACTAATCGAATATAATTAAATTCGCCAGCACTTTAGGGTGAACCCAATGTGAGGAATAAATTATTTGGCGCCTTTCTCCCCACTGGGCACGCCCTCAGCCGTGGCAAAAAGCCCACAGCTTTTATAAACAAGAATAGATAATTGGAAATCAATCTTCACATTTTACAACTGGAATGGCTTTAAGTGCGTTTGCCACACATTCAGCTTACTAAAACTAACATAGCAAAAAAGACCGGAAAATTTCTTAAGAGAAAATTTATAAAGCTTGTTAAGTATAGTGCCAGAAAGGTACCTGAATACCGGCTTAAATTTCAACATCCATATTGGTATGTACAACAACAACAATCAGCACTTGATTAATTAATTCATATCGGATATACAAAAGGAGCTATTAAAATACCGCTTTGCCTAATACAAGGTATAGTTCGAACGGATTAAGCTTCGTTGAGCTCTCTTCGAACGTTTCAGCGATTTTCGAAGGTTTGTGGTCAATTTATTTTTAAACCTATTCATTCGTTTCTAATAAATTAAGTGTACCTTTAAAGAACAATCAAAAAAACTGGAACATATGATATCTACAAGCCATTTTCATCCTATGCTGGTTCATTTTCCCATTGCATTGGTTACCGTTGGATTTTTTGCCGAGCTACTTTCAATGTATGTAAAAAAAGAAGTTTGCTTTTCAAAATTGGGATTCTATTTGCTCCTGGCAGGCACTATTTCTGCAATATTTGCATTGCTCTCAGGCCTAATTTTCACTGACGAAATGAGTGGTGCAGCACACGACGTGTTGGAACTTCACGAATTGTTTGCCTTTACCACCCTGGGGTTGTTATTGGTAACGTCAATTATTAGAACGTATTTGGTAATCAAAAAAGAAGAGCACAAAACTCTCATGAAAATTGCCTTTATATTGTATGCATTAGCTGCTATATCGGTTGGGGGCACTGGTTTTTTTGGAGGAACATTGGTTTTTAATTACATGATGCCACTTTAATACTTATCTTAAAAATAACAACTATGAGAAAACTCTTATTCGTTGCGTTGGTTGGCTTGATTTCATTTTCAAGCTGCAACCCGGTAAAACCGGTTAAAACCATAGAAAATCTTAAAGCAGGAATTATTGGTGAAACAACTGCAAGTGCGAAGTATGCTGCGTTTGCAAACAAAGCCAGGGAAGAAGGAAATGACACGATAGCTAAACTTTTTGATGCCGCATCAAAAGCTGAAGCCATTCATGCCGATAATCACAAGAAAGTACTTGAATCGCTGGGTATAACCATGGATGCATTTACTCCAGAATTTGAAGTTAAAACCACCGCTGAAAACCTTCAGGCTGCTATTGATGGAGAAACCTATGAAGTTACCACAATGTATCCTCAATTTTTAGCTGATGCTAAAGCAGAGAAAATTGAAAAAGCTACCAAATCGTTTACATGGGCTATGGATACCGAAAAAAAACATGGTGATTTTTATGCTAAAGCACTAACTGCATTGAATGCTAATGCAGAAAATACCTTGCCTTTCGAATATGCTGTTTGTCCTGTTTGTGGAAATACTTATGATGCTGCCAATATTGATGACAAATGTGCATTTTGCCAAACGTCAAAAGAAAAATACTTTATGATCTAAAAAAAGGGCTGCATCAGAAATGATTAATTTTTGATGCAGCCTTATTATTACAAGCCAAATCTTGATAATTTACTTGTTTTTTTGGTGGTTACTTTTGATTTTTAAACCTTGCTGTTTTATCAATGGTAAACAATATTTTGTTTTGACTCAACATCTATTTGATAACATTCACCCGTTTTGTCCAAACATTGTATGTGACATTTATGTAATTGATTAAAAAGTTCTGCAACCCCTTGAATTCGACCCATTCCCAGCTAGTTTAGCGTCATTTACACTTGAATTAAGGATATTATTCACAGAGGGAGGCAAGTCATCCTTAGTTTTTCATAAATGTTAGTAATTTTTTGACTCCTGCTTTCCCTTTTTTTGAAAGTGAAACCTAAAACCAAGTAATAACCAAAATAAAATGCTGTTCCAAGATGCTTTTGCAACATCAACACGCCTTCTATCGAACGAATTAACAAATTGATCAACTCAATAGAGTGCAGGGATTTAATGTCAGCAATTTGGTTTTCCTCCATTGATTTCTTAATAAAAAAGTCACCGCGTATAAATCTTATATAGACTTTCGTACGTTAAAACGGCCGGGAGAAATTTGTCTGGATTGCCAGCAGGAGTCAAACACATAAGCTTTGGTAAGTGCCACACTTTCCGCTTTAAAGAGCTCATCCATGGTATCGAAATCGACACCCAGGTAATCGCAAATATTATGAATACCGTTCAACACATATTTACATACCAGGTCTGGAATCCTTGAATAAGTTGTGTTTGCTCAGGCTATAGCTGTTCCCACATTCCAGGTATTGGAATAATCGACCTTTTCTGCCGATTTATAGTCGTTTGGTCCCTATCGAATACCTTAACTATAAAATGGAATAGCAACTTTACAATCAATATCCGTTAGAAAGTACTTTATTTCAATAAAAAAGGGAGGAAATTCAGCAACATTTGAGCCAGTGAACATAGAAATAATGATAAAATGGATGAACGAACTCTAACTGCCAGTTACTATAGCGAGTTTGGTTCTCCATGCTCCTGCATCAATAAAACATTTCGTATTTTTGTATTGTTAATCATTAAAACTTATACCATGCGTTTATTTATTACTTTACCACTTCTTTTTGTTATCAGCACAAGCGTTTGGGGACAAGTTCGAGGGCAGACTTTCAACGCCATTGACCATCACGCCAAAAATACTCCGGCATCGGCCACACGAACGATTGAAAAACTTGCGGCGTACTTAAACCAAAACACCCAAACCGATTTGGAAAAGGTTCGCTCCTATTACACCTGGATTACCAATCATATTGCTTACGACACAAAATCGTTTTTTAGCGGTAAGTCGACACCGGAAACAAACGCCGAAAACACCTTAAAAAACCGCAAGGCCATTTGCCAGGGCTATTCCGAATTGTTTAAAGCCTTGTGCGATTACAGCAACATTCCCTGTTACATAGTTTCGGGCTACAGCAAGGGATACGGCTACCGTGAGGGCAAGAAATTTATTGAAGCCGATCATGCCTGGAACGTGGTTTTTGTTGACCAGCAATGGCAATTGCTCGATGCTACCTGGGGTGCAGGCCATGTGGACGACATGCAAAAATTTATTCATGAAACCACCTACGATTTCTTTTTAACTCCTCCTGAAATTTTTATCTTAAAACACCTGCCTTCCGATCCCATGTGGCAATTGCTCCCTTGCCCTATTTCGTTAGCCGATTTTGCTAAAAACGATGCGGCCATTACAGCTAAAATTAATGAAAGTAAACCCTGTTTTAATTTCAATGATACGCTTGCCGCTTTTCAACAACTAAACAAGGTGGAACAAATGACAAATTCGGCCGACCGGGCTTACCGCTTTAACCCCACCAACGTTGAAGCCCCTGGTTTTGCCTACCTGAACATGGCTTTTGAAATGGGCAGTGAACTCAAAAAACATTACGATAATAAAGATTACAAAAAAGCGCTTGAACTGAATCAACATCTGTTGCTTATCAATCAAAAAGCTTACGGATATTTAAAACAAAGCAAATCGGCACAGGGGAAAAATGCCGCCACTATTTGCAAGCAAAACATCAGCTCGTTAAAAAACAATATAAAAAGTCTGGAACAGTTTTTAAAATAACCGGCTAGTTGATTACTTATTCCTTACAAATAGAGAAGACGAATTCGATGCCTCCGGTTTTTAAATTTTTAGCCGAAATCTCGCCTTTATGAAACAACACCCCATTTTTAACAATGGCCAAACCCAAGCCTGTGCCACCCATAGAACGCGAACGTCCGCTGTCGACCCTGTAAAAGCGTTCAAAAATACGTATCAGGTGCTTTTCGGGAATTCCGGTACCAGAATCGGCGTAGGAGAAATATAAAAACTTTTCGTCTTCGTGGTAGTTTTTAATGCTGATTGTTATTCCGGCCCCGGCGTAATTTACCGAGTTTTCCAAAAGGTTTCGCCAAATGGAGAAAAACACTGAACGATTTGCCTTTATCATTAAATTAGAAGGTAAATCGGATTTAACGGTAATTTGCTGCTCCTCAATTCGTGTCCGTAAATCATCGATGGCTTCATTAATAACGGTTTTAACATCAACCGGTTCCAATTCGAACAAATCGGACGCTTCTTCAATTTTATTGAGCAGGGAAAGGTCTTGTATCAACGAGGTTAAGCGTTGCGATTGAGCATAAGCCCTTTCCATAAAAAACAGGTGCTGCTCGTCACTCATTTTTGTATTCAGCATGGTTTCGAGGTAACCCAGAATGCTACTTACCGGAGTTTTTAATTCGTGGGCAATATTGCTGGTCATTTGCTGCTTCAGTTTTTTCTCTTTTTCGAGTTTGGTAACATCGTTTATCGAAATCTCGAAACTACGGTCTTTAAACACAATGGCCTGAATCACAAAATACTTTCCACTTTTGTGTATGGTTAGAATATTGCTCGATAAATCGGACAAAAAACTATCGCTATCCTTATCGAGATTTTGATTGATAAAATCGTTGATGGGTTTTAATTCTTTTATTTCGAAGAATTTGCGTGGAGTAACCGACGAAACATCAGATATAACATTCAGGTATTGAATAAAATGATTATTTGCCAGAAGTTGTTTTTTCTTTTTGGAAAAAACGGCAATTCCCTCGTGCGATATCTGTAAATGCCGGAACAATTTTTCACGCTCGGCTGCCAGTTCCTGTTTGGTAAGCTGCAAACGACGGTACACTTCAACAATCTGATTGCCGATAATCCCCAGTTCATTATTGGGAAATTTCACTTCAAAATCCACATTTTTTCCATCGGCTGCCTGAGTGGCAAACTGATGCAGGGTAGAAATCGATTTGCCAAAGCGGTCAGAAAGGTAAATTAAGAATACCGCAAAAAGCACAAACAGAAACAAAATAACATAGATAAAAAAGGTGTCTACCTTCAGGTAATTCTCAACCTGAATGTTATAGGGCAAAGCCGCGCGAACAAAGTAGCGGTTAAAATTAATGGCACAGTAGTAATAATCGCGTTTGGTTGAGGTTGAAAAGCGGATGCTTTTTCCAAAATCCTTGTGCAACGATTCCTGAATTTCGGGCCGTTGCAAATGGTTTTCCAGGGCTTCATAATCTTCAACAAAAGAATCGAACAATACCGAACCCCGCTTATCGATTACCGTCATTCGCAAATCGGATTGCGGAAAGGTATGGATAAACTTACTCAGGGTTTCGAGTTCTTTTTTTTCAAATAAATTATTTTCTAAAATATACCCGTTTAAAATATTGATGTAAGTGAGCAGCGTGTTTTCGAGTTGGGTTACCCGGTAAAGGCGCTCGCGCTGATACTGAAAACCGCCAATGGCCATAGCAAAAGCAACAAAAAGAAAAAAGAAATTATAAAAAAGCTTTCGCCGGTAACGCGATACATTTTTCAGTTTAATCATTACAACAATACAATAATTTTGGGTAAAGTTAAAAGTAAAAAATTAGATTGGTTCAAAAACTTAGGTATTTACTGTAGCCAAAGGCTGGGCATCAAAATAATAACCATAACCTGAGCGTGTAACAATGCATTTACCCCAGGCTCCCAGTTTTTTGCGTATCCGGGTAATATTCACATCAACCGCACGATCGGAAATGTAAGGCTGATCGCTCCAAATGCTGTTTATAAGGTCGTCGCGTGAATATACTTTTCCGGGCTGTTGATAAAGCGTTGTTAAAATATCGTATTCGGTACGTGTTAAATCGATGGCTGTTTTTCCAATGAACACCTTTTTTTGCTGGGCATCAATCTGAAAACCCGATGAATTATTTACAGTAGTTTGGACCTGCATTTGATAGCGGTCAAGTACGGCCTTAACCCGAACCAAGACTTCGTTTATGGAAAAAGGTTTGCGCACATAATCGTCGGCACCAATGGTAAACCCTTTGAGCAAATGGCTCTCGGAACTCATGGCAGTAACAAAAATGACCGGCATTTTCAATTTTTTCTCATTCCGGATAATGGAAAGCATCTCGAACCCGGAAATTTTTTCCATCATTACATCCAATAAAATAAGATTGTACTTTAACAGATTCAACTGCAAAGCTTCCTCCGCTGAATTTACCACATCGACCTGATAACCGTTTGCTTCGAGGTTGAATTGCAATATCTGACACAAATCGGGCTCATCATCAACCACCAGAATCCGTGTTGTTTGTTTGTATTCTTTTATGTTCATACGGCTTGAAACGCTATATTAATTTTTCCTGACAAAAATATTACAAGAGAAAATAAAACAGGTTAACTCAATATTAAGTTAACCTGAAGTTTAAAGGTATTAAGCTGCCCCCGATTGTTTGAATTACACTAACAACATTTAGTTTATTTAGATTTTTGAAACACTAAACTGGGGGCAGCCCTAATAATAAAAAATTAGTTGATACTAAACCAAGTCCAGGTTGAGATATCCAATTTGATATTGTTTTTACCTGAATTCAACGTGTATAAGGTTGTTTGGCCTTCAATAAGCGTAGCATCGGCATCAGCACCATCAATCTGTACGTTAGCTAAAGCTCCACCATCTTTCATGTCCAAATCAGCTGCATAACCTTCGAGATACAGGCCGGTAATTGTGGCACCCGATTCTTTTTTGAATTGCAGTGCAGTTCCACCGGTGGTTGAAACAGCAGTTAAGTTAATCAACTTTGGATTTTGATTGTCTTTATCGCCTTCAACAACAGTTGAAAATCCCTCGATGGTATGCTCCACATATGCATTTTCAACGGTTCCGTTCCATCCTTCGGTCCAGTCGATGGCGTCGTCTTCGTTGTTCTCGAGGTAAAGGTTGGTAACAGAAACGGTTCCGCCAAAAAACTCAATACCATCGTCGGCTCCGTTAATTATGGCAATGTTTTCGAGCGTTGTTTGTGAACCCACGGCATATAAAGAAACGCCGTTGTATTGCGATTCGGAATTAATCTGGGCTCCGGTTCCTTTAATTACCAGGTATTTTACCGAACCAGAATTGTCTGTATCTACAGTTCCACCGTATTTGAATCCGCCCACTTCGGCTTCGGCATTAACCCCGGCAGTCGTTGTTGCTTTTCCACAAATGGTTAAACCGCCCCAGTCGCCTGGTTTAGCATCAGCCGATGACATGACAACGGGATTGGTTGCAGTTCCCTGTATATCAATTTTACCTCCCATTAAAACAGCCACATACACTTCGGTTCCAGCGGCAACAGCATTAATTTTAGTTCCGGCCGGAATGGTCAAAGTAAATCCATCGGGAACAATAAACGAACCTGTAAGCTGGTATTGTACTGTGGCGCTTAAGGTGTAATTTTCGGTTAAAGTACCACTCATAATACCTTTTTCAAGATTCTCAATAACCGCTTGTTTGGGTTGGGGCGTTTCTTCACTGTCGCAAGCTGATAATACCATAGTTGCCAGTAAAGCAAGACCAAAAATTTTAAATGCAATGTTTTTCATTTTTCAAGATTGTTTAATTAATAAATAGTAAAAGTTTAATTCAAGTTTATATTGATGCCCAGCCCCAGCCGGACTCCTTTTTTATAAGACATAAGCACTTCGTTTGTTACCACGCCATTGTTCAGCGATTTAATTTCCTGGGTTTGTTCAATGTCAGGATTCAGTAAGTTTTTCCCGTAAAGCTTAACTGACACCCTGTCTGAGAACTTTTTAGTTAATACCACATCGAGCGACACAAAACCTTTTTCGATGATTTCGCTGTTAAACAAGGTGGCACTGTTTGTAAAATCTTCGGGCGAACCTAAAGCAAAAATTCTATCGGAAGCGTAATTAGCAGTAAGTGTTGCCGTAAATTCGTTTAGTGTATTGCTTGAAAAACCCAGGGAACTGTTTACAATAAAGTCGGAGGCTCCCTGCAAACCAATGGTGGTTTTGTTATTGTATTGAAATTCTTCAAGCAAATCCTGACGAAACCACATTTTTGTAGCATTAAAGCTTAATTTTAATCCGGGTTTACCCAAAGCTACTGATTCAAATAAATCGATTCGAGTTTCGAACTCAAAGCCATAAACCTCAGCTTTATCGCCGGTGTTTTCATAAATAAAATTACCCGACGATCCACGTGTTTGGGTTAGGTTGATGGGCTGGTTTATTACTTTATAAAAACCGGCTAAAGAAACGAGTTCTTTTGGCTTGGGAAACAGCTCCCATTTTACATCGAAATTGTAGTTTGTTGAACTTTGTAAATCAGGGTTTCCCTTGGTAACGCGCCCTACCGGCGAAACATATTCAAATGGAGCCAGCTCTTTAAATTCGGGCAGGGTAATGGTTTTACTGCCTGCAAAGCGCAACGCACTTTTTTCACTTAACTGGTATTTTAAGTTTAAAGCTGGCAACAGGTTTTCATAGGTGTTCGAACCCGCTCCTATCCGGCCAACATAATTAGCCACATCCCAATCCACCTTAATCTGATCCCTTTCGTAGCGTAATCCCAGATTGCCACTAAACCGGGTAAATAAAAAATCGATGTTGGCATACCCGGCATAAACTCCCAAGCGGGCTGAATAAAAATCAAATGGACGTTCCCTAAGAATTAAATCGCCCGACTGATATAAAGTTTCATTCAAAAGGGCTTCGTCTATATTATCGGCCGATTCCACTCTCACACCTTTAGCTCTTACGCCAATAAAAAGCGAATTAAAATCGCGATGCTTGTTTCGAAAGTCCGTACCTACATTTGCAATTAACCGGGAATTATCGTTATCAATAAACCGAAACTCATCTTTTATATATCCTGTAAGTTCCACATCGGTAATATTTTGTTGCGATTTTCGCTGCTGAAAGTCGCCTACATGGGCAAACTGATAGCTCCCATCATCCATCCGGTTAAATTCATTCCGAATTCGGTTGGGCTCATCGGCTTTTACCCGATTAAAGGCTAAGGCCCATCGTGCGATGTTCTTTTTACTCAACTCATGTGAACCCAGCAATTGATTTATACTGATTTGGGTTTGCTTTAGGTTTTGATCGCGTACAAAAGCTCCATATTCCGAAGGATCCTGATCAAATACATAGCCTTCACCATTGCGGCCCTGCTCATACAACTGATCGCTGGATTTAAAAAGCATCAGGCTATTCAAACTAATCTGATGCTTATTGTTGATTTGATAAACCAGGTTTAAAAGCCCGGTGGTGTTCATCTTTGTTTCAAACTCTTCCACATCGGTAAAAGAATTATCCAACACATTAGAGCGGTATTTTTTAAATATTCCCTGAGAATAATCGGACGAAACATTATGAGAAAGTGTAGCAAAGAATGATAAATTGTTGTTAAAAACTTTCAATTGCTTACCGCCCGCCAGCGAAAACCCGTAATTCAAGGGAAGGCTTCGCGAAAGAGTATTCCAACTCTGCCGGCTTACGGCATCGGTTGTGCTGTACTTACGATGGTAGAAACCTAAAGATAAATCGTTGAAGTTTTGCGTAGACTTAAATGCTCCAAAGCCATTGGTTAGTATATTGGTATTGGTTCCTGAGGATAAGTTAAGTGTAAGCTTTTGCGCGGTATTTTTTGAACTGATATCGACCAGACCTGAAGTTTGATCGGCATAGCTTGCCACGGAATACGTTTTACTAATGCCCAGGTTTTCGATAATATCGGTGGGAAACAAATTCAGGTCGATGTTCTTTTTATCTACATCGTCCGATGGTATGGGCAGGCCATTCATGGTAGTTAATAAATACCGGTCCCCCAGCCCGCGAATATATATTTCGCTGGAACCTTCGCTTTTGGTTACTCCCGAAATTTTAGTGCTGGCAGCAGCTGCATCAGAAACACCCATGGCTGAAAGCTGCTGAGCACCGATACTTTCTTTTATTAAACCCGCATTTTTTTGTTCCAGAATTAAAGCCACTTCGCTTTCGCGATTCATTTTGGCTACTACTTCAACTCCTTCAATGGCAATCCCCTCAGGTTTCATTTGAATATTTACTGTAACCGTTCCTCCGGCAGTAATTTCAACTTGTTTTTTAAAAGTTTCGTAACCCATAAAAGCACATATCAATACATAACTTCCGGGTTGAGTGCTTATAGAAAAATTACCGTCAAAATCGCTGGTGGTTCCAATGGTAGTTCCTTCAAAATAAACGTTGGCAAACGGAAGCGGAACCTGCTGGTTGTTTATCTCCTCAGTTAAAACACCCTGAATAATACCTTTTTGTGCAATTCCATTTACACCCATAAAAAGGGTTAAAAAAATAAATACTAATTTTCTTTTCATTCTACAATTCAATTCAAACATTCAATAAAACAGTGTTTCAAAAATCTGCAACAATGTTAGCCACATCATGTTTTTTGGAGATTATGCGAACATTAACCTTCAATGTTATATGTGTTACAAAAGCATTACATATTTTATTTAAAGTTTAAACCCGATGAGCTATTCAGCAGTCTGTCAGCATAGCATTGCTGTAAAAGCTCCTTTTATGCTGGTTTTTGGTGTAATTAAGATTAACTTTACAAACAATTAATAAGCAAAACAAGTCATGGATGATTTATTAAGAAACAAGGGAATTTTGATTAACGGGCAGGTGCACTTGTCGCCCAAAGAAGCTCATGAACTTAGCTTGCAGGGAGCTGTTTTTGTGGATGTTCGTGAGGAATTTATGAGTCATATTAAAACTTTTGATGTAACAAAAATTTTTATTGCACCCCTGCGAACCTTTAAAGAAGGGCTTGAAAAATTACCTAAAAATAAACTGCTTATTTTTGTAGATGCAACCGGTATAAAAAGCAAGCACGCCATGGAATATGCCAGCGAAATGGGACTTGCAAACATTGCCAACCTGGCAGGCGGACTGGTTGCCTGGGAACGCCAAGGCATGCCAACAATTACTTATCAGCGGATGCGGGTTGCCGGACATAGCCGTTGCGAATTCGTTCATAAAGATCATATTGGCCAATAGCACAGCAGACTCCAGACTTTGGAATTTAGATTTTAGACTATAGACGGATTACTGGCTACTGTTGATTTTTCACTATAAGATTTCACTATTCGATTCTCCCTTTACTCCAGCTAGATGAATTCATATTTTACACCATTAAAAAAGCCCCGAACCAGAGTAATCCAGTGTCGGGGCTCAAAGGGTAACCAAAAACCCTAAAGCTACTTACTTATAATTCTTCTTCACCGTTCGAAAACTGAGTAAAA
Source organism: Bacteroidetes bacterium HGW-Bacteroidetes-4 (assembly GCA_002840905.1). Lineage (GTDB taxonomy): Bacteria > Bacteroidota > Bacteroidia > Bacteroidales > SZUA-534 > GWE2-40-63. The sequence goes on from PHDD01000004.1 coordinate 121,235, forward strand.
TCGCGCTGCGCTTTGGCCATATTAACCATGTAAAGCAATAAATTGCGGGCTTCGCTTAAAATATTCAGATACAACATGCTGTTTCGTGTACCTACTTCTTTGTTTTTTATACGCTTAATCTGATTCTTTCGAATGGTTTTAACTAACTGCAACAAAGTGTTTTGTTTTTGAATCAAGTCATCCAAATTGTCAAGTTTTCCTTTGGTAATTAATTTCTGAAGGTACCCGGCAAACTGACTGATGCCATCAGCAACAGATTCCAGTTCGGTAATTTGCTCAGCAATAATTGCTTTATGGTGATTATCAACATGGCGGAAAACCGGTTCTACAATGTAATTTAGAGAATGTGAAATTTCACGTTCATAGTCAAGTACCTGTACATAGTAGTGCCCTGTTTCAACCGAATCTTTCTGGAGTTTTGCAATGGTCTTGGGCAGGTTATTCTTCAGGGCTTTTGTTTTCATATTAATCTCGTCAGCCAGTTGCACCTGTTTCTTTAGCAGTTTTTTATCTTCTCCAATTAAACCCTGCATTGTATTATTGAAAATTTCAGCAGTTTCAATTATAAGATTTGATACACCAGTATTGCATTTATCAACAATTTTACTGGCAGAAGTTATGGTTTCGGCTACAGCATCAAGTTTCTTTTCCTGTTCTTTTTTGCTGTGCGATTCCCCCGATTTGTAAACAGCGTATACAGCCAGCAGAACCAAAGCTATTACCGCATAAAAACCTCCCCAGCTAAGTATTAAAGCTATAATAAAAGCAGCGGTAAAAGCTATTAAAGCGGTTAAAAACCATCCACCAATCACGGCAAACACTCCGGTAATTCGATACACCGCACTGTCGCGACCCCAAGCCCCATCGGCCAACGATGTACCCATAGCAACCATAAAGGTAACATAGGTAGTTGACAATGGAAGTTTAAAAGAGGTTGCCAACGAAATTAAGATGGATGCCACAGTCAGGTTTACCGATGCGCGAACCAGGTCGAACATGGGTGGGTTTTCCTGCTTTTTAATTTTCTTTTGAATTTCTTCCTGATTGAATCTTTTTTTTATGCCCTCGCGAACAGATGCTGGGATAAGGGTTCCGAAGAAAGTACCTGCCGCAATGGAACGACCCACGATAATGCGTGCCATAAAGGACGAACCAAAACGTTCGTAACCTTCATCCTGACGGCTTAAATTAAGTTCTGTTTCGGTAACCGAACGGGCTTTACGTGATAACCACAAAGTAATAACCATTATCAACCCGGAAATAATTAAGAATATGGTAGGAGTATGTACTTGCCCCGACAAACCGGTCATCAAAATATCGTTACCTCCATTGGCCTGAAACAGTTTAAACGATTCAAAACCTGCCAAAGGAACCCCGATAAAGTTTACCAGGTCGTTACCGGCAAAGGCCATGGCCAAAGCAAAAGTACCTACCAATACAATTACTTTTAGAATATTGGTTTTAAATAACCAGTGGAACAATTGCATTAATATGGTCCAGCCAATTAAGCTTACAAATAATATTTGTGAGGTATTGTGTTTTATATAATCGGTAGTGGCATCAGACATAAACGAAGCCCCTTTAGCTCCTTTAATCAGAATAAAATATGTAATGGCTGTTATGGCAAAACCACCCCATATTGCACCAAAATACTTCATGGGCCTTTTATAATTAAAGGTAAAGATAAAGCGCGAAATTGCCTGAACCAGTAAACCTACGGTAAAGGATATTACCACCGAAAGCAGAATTCCCGAAATAATTGCCAGCGCTTTGCTGGAATTGATAAAATCGCCAACGGTGGCCACCCGTTCAACCCCTTCGATTAACAAGGTTGTTTCGCCGCTAAACCCCACTTTAACCAGGGCTACTGCAACTGAAGCTCCCAATAATTCAAAAACAATGGATACGGTGGTTGATGTGGGTAAGCCAATGGTGTTAAAGAAATCGAGCAGTAGAATGTCAGTAAGCATAACTGCCATAAATACTACCATAATCTCGGTAAAGTAAAAATGTTGGGGATGGAAAATCCCTTTACGGGCAACTTCCATCATTCCGCTCGAAAAGGTTGCTCCGATAAGGATACCAATACTGGCCACTATCATAATAACATACCTGGGAGCAACTTTAGAACCGATGGCAGAATTTAGAAAATTAACAGCATCATTACTTACTCCAACAATCAAATCAGAAATTGCCAAAGCAAATAGAATAAACACTAATACCAAATAGATATCCATATTTTAAAGTTTTTGGTTACGCCGCAAAAGTATACTATTTAAAGCGGCCCAATGTTAATTTATTGTTAAGTCTACTTTAATAGAACTATCTAAAAATACTTTTTGAACAACCGTTAAAAAATTGATAAAAGTTACTCCAAATTATTTAATAATTTGTACTAAATGTTCGGTAATTTGTTTTTAATCATTTTTCCAATCGATTCGAAGAATGGCTTTTTGGGGTTATAAATTACGTGAAGTGCATTGGGGATTATCTGAATATCGAGTTCATTGGGCAGGTTAATGGGTTCACCGTCGAGATGCCCTTTAAGATTCTCTTTGGCAACAATTTTAACCCGGGTTCCCCGGATGATTTTCATGTATTTCGATTTATCGAGCCGCTTGTTGAATAATTTAATAGCCAATTGGCCGGCTTCCACTTTGGGAAATTCGCTCATCAGGCAAATATCCAACAAACCATCGTTAATAATAGCGTGCGGCGAAATATAGGCGTTGTTTCCGAATTGAGCCGAATTGGCAAAGCTGATTAAAAATGCTTTCAAAAAATATTCTTTACCTTCAATAAAAACCTTATAATCAGCGGGTTTGTATTTTTGAAATTCAACAGTTGCCAGTTTTGCATAAGGAATTGGACCCCGTTTTGATGCGGCTGCAAAAAGGTGAGCAATATGCGCATCGAACCCTATTCCGGCTACATTTACAAAATATTCGCCATTAAGCGAGGCCATGTCAATTTTTTGGATGTGCGGTTCGTTTATAAGTTCAATGGCTTCTTTTACCCGCATGGGAATATTCAGGTGTCTTGCCAATCCATTTCCTGAACCCACAGGAACAATTCCCATAATACAAGAGCTATTTATTAGTCCTTTAGCTACCTCGTTTACGGTTCCGTCACCGCCAACTGCCACAACCATCTGATAATCGGCTACTGCATTTTGACTCAACAAAGTTGCATGTCCGCGATATTCACTAAACACCATATCAAAATCGTACAGTTGCCTGTCAATTAAAGCATTTAACACTTCTGAAAAGCCTTCTTGTTTGCCTGTTCCAGAAATGGGATTTATAATAAAAAGAACTCGTTTTTTATTCATGCTTAGTATTACTATAGCTTATATCAGAATTATATTTCATCAGATTTTTTTCCATCCTCACATTAAATTGCTGAACAATTCCTTTTAACAACTGCTCACCTTTCTGTGTATCAACAATCACCGAATCTGCAGTTTGCAAAGGATTTAAAGGTTGATATAAAAGTGTATCGACCGAAACTACCTTGCTCCCATTAAAATGTATGGCATAATTGTCGTGAACTAACTGATACAAGCCGTTTGAATAAGCAATTGCAAAACCTTCGGGATTATTTCGAAAAACACTGGTTCCAAAAGCTACAAAGGGTTCAGCATAACGCAAATAGTCGAGCACTGAGGGAAAAATATCAGTTTGCTGACAAATCCTATCCGACAATCCATTAAGTTTTTTATCGCCGGGAGCAAAAAACACCAGTGGAACTGCATATTTGCCCACATTGGTTTTATAAAAATCGGCATCAGCCTGAGCAGTATGGTCGGCAGTTAATATAAAAAGTGTGTTTTTATACCAGGGTTGTTTTTCAGCGGTTTCGAAAAAACGTTTCAGGGCATAATCGGTATAACCTATACTTTCCAAATTGATCAGATTTCCTTTGGGAAATTTGCCGGCATATTTTTCCGGAATACTATACGGATGATGTGAACTCAGGGTAAAAACCGAAGTAAAAAAGGGTTCTTTCATCAGCGAAATTTGATTGCAAAAATATTGCAGGTAAGGTTCATCATAAATTCCCCAGTTTCCGTCGTAATCCTCTTCATTTGGGTATTCATTCAATCCAAAATATGCATCAATGCCAACCAATTTCGTAAAATTATCGAATCCCATAGTTCCATTTTTGCCCCCATGGAAAAACGAAGTTTGGTAACCTTTATTTTTAAGAATTGCAGCCAGACTTTCGATAGGGTTCGAACTGTAAAGCGAAGTTACAAATGCATTGTCCATAATGGCAGGCAGGCTGCTTAAAATGGATGGCAGGGCTTCAATAGATCGTTTCCCGTTAGCAAAAGCATTGGTAAAGGTTAATCCCTGTTGCATAATGGAATCGAGGTTGGGCGTATATCCCTGGTTATTATTCAAAAAGCCACTGTATTCGCGGCCAAAACTTTCTAAAATTATAATTACTACATTCTTATTTCTAAATTTTTGCTTGTGATTCAGCTTAATTTCCGGATTAAAAATGGAATCGAGTTGTTGTGAATCAAAATAATTTGGATTGGGTAAAACTTTTCGTCCCCAGGTTTTTACTACGGTAAAAGGTGAGTTTAAAACCAATCCGGCATATTCGGGCGAAGTATATTTAACAGCGGCAATTACACCTATTGGCTTAAGCTGAAAACCACCCCGACCAAAAATAATCATAAAAAAAAGCACAACAGCGCCTATTAATAGTTGCAATCCGAGTTTTGATGCCGAGAATCGTTTTTCGGGCTTAGCTTCTTCTATTTGATTTGGATAAAGACGGGCAAAAACATATATAAACAAAGCAAAAAACAGGAACAGGAACCAATAATCTTTAATAAACTCGGGCAAAAGGGCAATAAAATCGTTTCCCAGCCATTCTTTGGTAAAAAAATCGGCTCCCAAACGCTTTCCTTCAAATTCATAAAATTTGACATCGATCATATTCAAAGCCAATACAAAAGAATTCACCCCCAGGAAAAGAATTTTAAGCAGAAGCTGATACCACGATCTGCTAACCAAAGGCGCAGGTAACACACTAAAAAGTACAAACACCAGGTTAAAAAGTGCTACGGTAGCTAAATCAAAGCGAAGCCCATATATAAAATGAAGTATAACCTGAAAGAAACTTAAATCGGAGTAAAGATCAAGGTTAAAAATATAAAAAACCAGTCGGGTAAGCGTTAAAAAAACCATTACCAGCAACAGACGTAACCCTAACTGATACAATTGTTTGTAATAATACCTCATAAGCTCACACGGCAATTTGATATTGCCGAGGCAAAAGTAATTAAAATATTGACTTTATATAAAAACAAAAGGCAACCAAAATGGCTGCCTTTTAAAATATACTTTCGAGCTATTTACATTAAAAAACTCAGCAAAATACCTGCAGCTACTGCAGAACCAATAACTCCAGAAACATTGGGAGCCATAGCATGCATTAGCAGGTGGTTGGTGGGATCTTCGGCCAAGCCCATATTCTGCACCACCCGGGCACTGTCGGGAACAGCTGAAACACCAGCAGCGCCAATCATGGGATTGATGGGATTACTTTTGTTTGAAAAAAAGTTCATTACTTTAGCAAATATTACACCACCCGCTGTGGCCACCATAAACGATGCTGCTCCCAACCCAAAAATCATGATGGAATCGGGCGTTAAAAATACATCGGCCTGGGTTGATGCTCCCACGGTAATTCCCAATAAAATAGTGATGGTATTTATTAAAGCGTTGCTTGCCGTGTCGGCTAAACGGTTGGTTACCCCACATTCTTTAAAAAGATTTCCGAGGAAAAGCATGCCCAAAAGAGGTAAAGCCGTTGGAGCAATGTAAGCTGTAATTAACAGAGCAATCACGGGGAACATAATTTTTTCCAAACGAGAAACAGCTCTGGGTGGTCGCATACGTATTAACCGCTCTTTTTTAGTGGTAAGCAATTTAATAATAGGAGGCTGAATAACCGGAACAAGTGCCATATAGGAATATGCAGCAATTGCAATGGGACCAATAAGGTTTTTCACTACTTCGCCATTGGCCATTACATTTACACCGTTTGCCAGTTTCGATGATAGAAAGATGGCTGTAGGTCCGTCGGCACCACCAATAATACCAATAGCTCCGGCTTCAGGAGGAGCAAATCCCAACAACAAGGAACCGAGAAAGGTAACAAATATACCTACCTGAGCCGCTGCACCCAAAAGCATTAGTTTGGGATTTGATATTAAAGATGAAAAGTCGGTCATGGCACCAATTCCCATAAAAATGAGTGGTGGGTACCAACCTTGCAATACTCCCTGATACAATATGTTCATTACACTTCCCGGCTCATAAATTCCTAATTTCAAGTTAAAATCCACGGCCTGGAACATGGGAATGTTTCCAATCAAAATTCCCATCCCGATAGGTATAAGCAATAAGGGTTCGTAATCGTATTTAATGGCCAGAAAAATAAAGAAGATACCAATGAGTACCATAATCAGGTGGCCAGGGGTAGCATTGGAAAATCCAGTAAATTCGTAAAAATTCAAAATACCGTGTACAGCTCCTGAAACATGTTTGTAATTCACTCCATCGGCATCAACTAGCGTTCCGTTAACCAAAGTTAATACACGCTGTGGTAACTGAATGGTCTCCGGGATTGTAGCGTACCGATAACTTGTAGCATTGGGATCTAGGTTTTTTCTGTAATGGATTACATTTAAGGGATTAAAATCCATAATCAACTGGTTGCCCTCAAGGTGCCAACGCCCTGAGAAGCGCTGCTTTACCGAGTCCATCACAAAAGTCTTAACTTTTATTCCATAAATTAGATCTTCCTTAAATTCAATGGTTTTGTAGCGTTCAACAGTTCGAACAGCCGACCAATCAGAAATGGTATCGGGGTTTATTGTTGCATTGGGAATGTATCCACCTGCTTTGTTTATCCATTTACCAGATTTGATTTGCTTTTCGAAATTATCTTCGGCCCGTAACGGATTCCAGAAAAATAAACCTGCTAACAAGATTAAAAAAGAAACTATTTTTATTTTAAACATAACTTTCAATTTTCCGGTTTATTCCAACTCGAGTAACACATCCTCCTGCAATACAGCATCGCCAACGGCTACTTTAATAGATTTTACCACCCCGTCTTTTTCAGACATGATGTTATTTTCCATTTTCATGGCTTCCATTATCAGCAGCACATCACCGCGTTTAACCGTATCGCCAACAGCCACTTTCAGTTTAAAAATTGAACCGGGCAGCGGGGCTTTTACTTTGTATCCTGCCGAATCTTTTTTGGTAATGGTTCCTTCGCCTGGTTTTGAAACCACCGGTTGACGAACCAGCTTTGGCGTTTTGGTCACTTTCATTTCCTTATGAACCTCCACCTCGTAGCTGGTACCGTTTACTTCGAGATGAGCAATGTTTTCATCAAAGTCCTTAACCAGAACCTCGTATTTTTGACCTTTTATGGTGAAATCGAATTTTTTCATCGCTAAATTATTTTAATGGGGTATTGTAGATATTGTAAATTTTTGAACTCCAGGGCGAATACCTTCGCTGAATGCGACTTATGGTAATTACATTGGGTTCCTCATCGTGCATGTCGCTTAAATAAAGATGCAGCGCCATACTTATGGCCGCACTTACATCGCCACCCACCGATAACTCATTGGGTTGGTTGATTACCTCCTTGCCTTTACGGCGAAGCTCTGTCCTGACTTTCATATTGATAATCCGCGGAATTGCGGTGAAAATTAAAATTAAAATTACCAATACCAGAAACACAATGATATAACCTACCAATGCCACCGTGAAACCACCTTGATTTGCTACTGATTCAATCATAATACTGGTTTTTAAAGGGGTATATTACAATGTTTTTTTGGAGGATTCGAGAGTTTTTTTGTTGCCAGACTTTCAAATCCACGGATAATGCGGAATCTTGAATTTCGCGGTTCAATTATATCGTCGATGTATCCATAGGCAGCTGCCTGATAAGGGTTGGCAAACTTGTCTTTATACTCGGTTACTTTTTCATCTACAAATTTTGCACGTTCTTCCGGATCGGTAAGTTCAGCCAGTTTTCGACCTTCCAACACTTCAATGGCACCAGAGGCTCCCATAACTGCAATTTCAGCGGTTGGCCAGGCATAGTTCAAATCGCCCCGTAATTGTTTACACGACATTACATCATGTGCTCCACCGTACGATTTGCGCAGGGTTATAGTAATTTTAGGCACGGTGGCTTCACCGTAGGCAAACATTAGTTTTGCTCCATGAATAATAATGCCTCCGTATTCCTGTCCACTTCCGGGTAAAAATCCGGGAACATCAACCAGCGTTAAAATCTGAATGTTAAAAGCATCGCAAAAACGAACAAAACGTGCGGCTTTACGCGATGCTTCAATATCGAGGACTCCGGCCAGGTAATTGGGCTGGTTGGCAATAATTCCGGTAGGTACTCCATTGAATTTAGCAAAACCTACAATAATGTTTTTGGCGTAGTTTCTATGTACTTCTAAAAATTCCTGTGAATCGACAATCGTATAAATTACATCCTTCATATCGTAAGGATGATTCGGATTTTCAGGAATAATTTCGTTCAATGAATCTTCCAGGCGATCAATCGGGTCGGAACAAGGTGTTATAGGGGGTTCTTCAAGATTGTTTTGCGGAAGGTAAGAAAGTAATTTTCGGATAATTAAGATGCCTTCTTTTTCATCCTCGCAAAGAAAGTGTGAAACACCCGATTTGGTAGCATGAATGGTGGCTCCTCCCAAATCTTCAGTCGAAATATCTTCGCCGGTAACTGTTTTTACCACTTTTGGCCCGGTTACAAACATGTAGCTCGATTTGTCTGACATCAGCACAAAATCAGTCAAAGCTGGAGAATAAACAGCTCCACCGGCACAGGGTCCAAAAATAGCTGAAATCTGAGGAATAACGCCCGAAGCCAATATGTTGCGCTCAAAAATCTCAGCATAGCCGGCCAACGAAGTTACTCCTTCCTGAATACGGGCACCTCCACTGTCGTTAATTCCGATAACCGGAGCACCAACTTTCATGGCCATATCCATAACTTTGCAAATTTTTTGAGCAAATGTTTCTGAAAGTGAGCCTCCAAAAACGGTAAAATCTTGCGAAAACAAATACACTACGCGTCCGTCGATAGTTCCGTGGCCGGTAACCACGCCATCGCCCAGGAATTTTGTTTTCTCCAGTCCAAAATTGGTGCACCGGTGAGTAACAAACATATCAAACTCTTCAAAACTGCCTTCGTCCAACAACATATCGATGCGCTCACGTGCGGTAAACTTACCCTTTTGATGTTGCGCTTCAATTCGTTTTTCGCCGCCTCCCAAACGAGCCTGCACCCGTTTATCAATTAATTCTTTTATTTTATCCTGATTTGCCATAGTAAATCGTTTATATGTATTTTATTTATTGTCGCACAGTTCGGTAAGCACTCCTAAAGTTGATTTGGGATGGAGAAATCCTATATTTAACCCTTCAGCTCCTTTACGAGCTGTTTTGTCGATAAGTTGAACACCGGCTTGTTCTGCGTTTTTAAGGGCTGTATTCACATCATCAACCGCAAAAGCAATGTGGTGGATGCCTTGTCCTTTTTTCTCTAAAAATTTGCCTATGGGGCCTTCCGGATCAGTTGATTCCAAAAGTTCAATTTTTGTGTCGCCCACTTTAAAAAAGGCTGTTTTTACTTTCTGATCTTTAACCTCTTCAACCGCATAGCATTTTAATCCCAAAACTTTTTCGTAAAAGGGAATCGATTCTTCGAGACTATTAACCGCAATTCCAATGTGTTCAATGTGTGTAGGCTTCATTATTAAATATTTTAAGGTTGTTATTATTATTATTATGATGATGATTTCTGATCCATATTCAAAAATCAGTTTTATCTGTTAATTAGCTTTCAATTTAAAAGCCGTTAAGTAATTGATCCAAAAAAAATGTTAGCTGATTACACTCATCTAATCATCAAAGGCTGTAAATCTGAATTTTAAATACCCATTAGCTTTGAATTATTATGGAGCAAAAATATTAAAGTAGAATTCAGAAACCATGACAAAACCACACTATTTGCAGTTGTTATTCAACATAAGCATCAATCTGAAAGAAAAAAGCAAAAACCTCTTATAAATCATAATTTTTAATGCTGAAGAACATCGTAAAAAGCTTGTTGAATTTCGGTTCGAATATTTAAATCCAACAACAATTTATTTTCAGCATTTGGGAAAGTTCGGTTACTTAAAAATACATAAACCGATTGGTTTTGTGGATCAACCCAAAGAAAAGTTCCGGTGAATCCGGAATGGCCAAAACTTTCGGGTGAAGCAGAGGCAGAGGTTGGACCCGGATCGCTGGTTTTTAATGCTGGTTTATCAAAACCCAAAGCCCTGCGATTGTGCCGACGCGAAAAATAAGGTCGGGTAAATAATTCGAACGAACGTGGCGAAAAATAATTTTCACCACCATAGGTTCCTTTATTTAAAAACAGTTGCCCTAAAATAGCCATATCGTTAGTATTCGAAAACAATCCGGCATGGCCTGCCGCTCCACCCAAAACTGCTGCTCCCTGGTCGTGAACATAACCGTGAATTACCTGCTTTCGAAAAAATAAGTCGTTCTCAGTTGGGACTATACGATCTGGATTAAACCTTTGTAAAGGAAAATATCCGGTATGCTGCATGCCCAATTTGGAATAAAAATTTGACTGTACGTAGTTTTGCAGCGAATCAGCTGTCAGGTTCCTGATTATCTTTCCGAGCCAGTAAAAACCCAAATCGCTGTAGAAATACCGGTTTTTATGATACAAGGGAGTATCGGCTATACTCTTAAAAACCGAATCAACAAACGACTGCTTTAGGTATAAATCGCGTGCCACCGGAATGTTAAATGAATCGGTTCTTTGATTCCTGTACCATTCTGGCTTTATTTTCCCCAACGAATCGAGGGTGTTTCGGTAAAATGGAATCCACGATTTTAATCCTGCCTGATGGGCTAACAGCTGACTTATTTTAATTTTATCTTTATCGGTACCTTCAAGTTCCGGTAAATACTGAATTAAACGGAACGAAGGATCGAATTTTTGTTCACTGGTTAGTTTCACCAGGGCTAAAGTAGTGGCTGCAATTTTAGTTACCGATGCCAAATCGTAGATATCGCCAGGTTTAACAGCTTGTTTTTTGGTGTACGTATGGTAACCAAAGCATTTGTTGTAGATTACCCTTCCGTCTTTAACGTAAATTATCTGGCAACCGGGAGTTGCGCCTGTATCAATAGCAAATTGTGCAAGCGAATCAACTTTTGAAAAAGCTTTTTCGTCCAAATCAAAAACCTCAGGACCTGCATAATTCAGACGAACTTGCTGAACATTGCCCGAAAGAACAGAACCGGCTTTAAAGTTACGAACCGATACCGGTAAAATTCCGCTTAGCTGAACACCTCCAAAAAGTGCCTGTGCGGCAATTTCCTGATCAATTTTTGTGTTGCCAAAGGAAACCAACAAAGCTGCTGCTTTGTCTGCTGATTCAAGATACTTCAGTCCATAAGGGTTTCCAAACCAATTCAGAATAACCGGTTTGCTCGCTATCAAGTGATTTATTACCTCCAACTCAGCAGATGAAATTCCAAACTGCCTGCCGGGTACTTCACTCAAACCAAATTGTCCTACAATAATTAACTGATAAGGCGCAAGCAATTCATTTAATTCCTTTTTATTAAATCCCAGAGCCGATGACAACAATAATGTATCGACCCTGGCGTATTGGTTAAGCTGGGTAAAATATGGGCTTGCATTGGCAGTTCCTTGAGCGATACATAGAATTCGTTTTTTGTCAAGACCTGATATGGGAATGGTATTGTGGTTATAAACCAGTGTTTGTAAGGCCTCGGTAAGCAATCGCTGATTCTTTTTAATTTTTGTTCCGTTTATTTCCATAACCAGATTTTGAGTTGTGGGCGATTTGTAGGAAGCAAGCCCACTCCAAAGCTTTGCCTGCAATATTGTTTTACACTTTTGATTAATTAGGGATTCAGGTATTCGTTTATCGGCAACAGCCTTCTCAATTGCATTGATAGCTAATTCAAGGTTGGTTGGAAATAATAACACATCGTTTCCGGCCAACAAAGCCTGAACTTCAATTTCGCCTGGAACCTGATCGCGTGTTACGCCGCGCATATTCAATGCATCGGTAAATACCAATCCTTTGAAACCCATCCGGTTTTTCAACAAATGCTGCACAATAATTGGTGATAACGAAGCCGGGCGGTAATTTCCGCTATCAAGCGACGGTACGGCAATATGCCCGGTCATAATACCGATTATTTCGTTGTCTATTAGGTTTTTAAAAGGATATAATTCTATATCAAAAAGGCGTTCTTTTGAATGCCGTATCACTGGCAATGTTTCGTGCGAATCGGTATGGGTATCGCCATGCCCCGGGAAATGTTTACCCACCGCAATTACCTGTTGACTTTGCATTCCACTAACATAAGCCAAACCTTTTCGGGCAACATTGCGTTTGTCTTCACCGTAAGAACGGTAATTTATGATGGGATTGTCGGGGTTATTATTCACATCGAGCACCGGTGCAAAATTAATGTGAATCCCCATGCGCTGACATTGCAAGCCTACGGCCTCACCCATTTCAAAAACCAGTTGATCGTCCTGAACTGCTCCCACAGCCATTGGTTTTGGCAAAGCTATCAGGCTGTCTAAGCGCATGGCCAAACCCGTTTCGGCATCAATACCAATAAATAACGGAACCTGTGTAATTTGTTGAAGTGTATTGGTAATATTTAACTGCGCGGTAGGAGTTCCCTTCATAAAAACCAGGCCACCCGGTTGCAGTTCGGTAATTTGCTTTTTTAGTCGGTTTAAATAAGCTTTGTTTTGATTGGAATACACATCAATCATAAAAAGCTGGGCAATACGCTGCCGCAAATTGAGAGAATTTAATACGGAATCGACCCATGCACTTTCCTGAACCTTAATGGGCGGACCAAATTCTTTAAATGTAAATGAGGAATGGCGTTCTTTAAAAGGTTGTCCCGTTAAAAAAAACAAAAGCAGAAAAAGAATGAAAATCTTACTAAGCAATCGCATGGCTGGAATCTTGAAAAGCTATTATAAGGAATTAATCATTTTCAAAAATTCATCGTTGGGGAAAAAACCATCGGCATCGGCCGAATAATTGGGTTTTATCCGATCAACATAGTACATTTTCAGGTTGTATCCCCGTTTTGTTGCTACCATTCCTCTACTCGAACATTCAAAATAATTTTTAATATAATGATAGGTGTATTCTGAAACATTAATCCGGCCATCCTGTCCTTGTTCCTGCATGCGGGCGGCAATATTAACTGTATTTCCCCAAACATCGTAAATGTATTTCTTTTTACCAACTACACCCGCAATGAGTTCTCCGGTACTTATTCCGGTTTTACATTTCCATTCTAATCCATTTGGTGTACGTGTTTCATCCATCTTGCTTTTTACATAATTTAGCATTTCAAAAGCAGCCAACACGCTGTTAAATGGATTACTTTTATTACTTAACGGCAAACCACCTACGCACATGTAGGCATCGCCAATGGTTTTAATTTTCTCTATAAAATGTTTTTCCACTATATCATCAAAGGCTTTAAAATATGAGTCAAGAACGTGAATTAAATCCTTTGGTGAAAGCTCCCGGGTGATATCGGAGAAACTTACAAAATCGAGAAAAAGCACCGAAGCTAATTTGTAGCTTCGAGGGCGGGCTTCACCTTTCGATTTTAATTGCCGGGCTACCTCAAAAGGCAGAATATTAAGCAATAAATCGTCTGACTTTTTGCGTTCCGATTCAATTTGTTTGTTCTGAACATTAATTTCTTTTTGTTGCTCTTCGAGTAAGGTGTTAGCACTTTTCAGGTGATTAGTAAGTGCCAGCATGTATTCGTTTTTCTGATTTAAAGCTTCTTCGGTTTCTTTTAGTTTGGTTATATCGGTTTCAATGGCAATGAAACGCTCAACCACTCCATCAGCATCTATAATTGGTGTTAACGTTGTTTGAATCCATTTAAATTCACCCGAACGAATCTGGCATTCAGCTATGTAGTTTACTGACTTTTTTGTTTCTACACACTGGTTAACCTTTTTTACTATTTCAGAGTTTTTACTGGCATCGAAAATGGTACGACCGAATTTGCGTTTAAATTCATCGATTTGATAGCCATACAATCGTTTAAATCCTTCATTAACCCACTCCATTTCGCCATGTCTGTCGAATATAACAAAGGAATTATCGGCCCGATCGATAAAAAGCACCAACTTATCCATGATGCCCAGGGTTTGTGATAAATTACGGTTATGTTCTGACAGTTCTGCCAAACGGCGGGCGTTCTTTATTTGCAATTCGATACGAGCAAAGAGTTCATTCTCTTGGGTAGCATCGGAAAAATAATCGTTGGCTCCCGATTGAAAGGCCAATTTTAAATTATCGGGAATAGCAAAAGGCGACTTATCGAAAATTAGAATGGGTGTGTTTGAATAATCGGGCAAAGAACGAATCTTACTAACTAAAGTAATGGCTTCAATAAAATTATCAGTAACCACCAACAGAATAATTTCAACATCCTGACTTAAAATAAAATCAAAGGTCTGTTGCATATCAGCTAAGGTAAAAACCGTAAGCTGGGGGAAAGCATTTTTCAGGCTATTAAGCAGTTGGGTGCTTTGCCCAACAAGTAAAATTCTGTCTTCAACCATTTTCCCCTGATTTGTAAGTAATAAAGGATTATTTGAAATTATTGTACGGTTGAATTTGGGCATTTTTTTTTTAAATACCTAAGAGATGGGAATAAAAAAAGGCAGCCCGTTTGGGCTGCCTCTATTTAATTATTGTTTTAGATTAAATATCTAACGCTACAGAATACGATGTACCTGTTTTAGTTAATGTTAATACACGGTAGGTATTTACGTCCCAATAAGCAAAATAATCAACGGTATATTCATCTAATTTTGTGATGTCGAAAACTGCTGTTAATATTTCGATAGAACCATCAGGATAACTTATGTAGAAAGTTAAATCATCGGTAAATCCTTCAAAATAATAAGGATCAACAGTGATGTAATACTTTCCATCTGGATTATCGCCATCTACTTCAATAACTGTCATAATCTCAGGATTATCAGAAGAACCAGCTAAACTCCAGTCACCTTCAGTTTCGTGAATGGTAAAGATATCAAAATCGTTGTCATGATTTTCCCAACCAATTGCTACAACAACCAAATTTGGATCGTTATAATTTTTAACTGTTAAATTCTGAGTCAACCGTGAAGTACCAGGTTTTACCAGATATCTTTCGGCAAGGTCAAACATACCGATTTCAAAACTTAAAACTTCATCGTTTTCAGCAATACCATCATAAGGTACAATTAATGTCATAGTACCTTCAAGAGTATAAGGTGCAATGGTAACTGCATTTACAACATAATCCATATCGCTAACGGTAGAAGAACCATCCAAAACTAGCTCAAAATTGAGATCGGCATCCAACATCTTGTCCAAGGTGATGGTAAACACAATGGTGTCGCCTTCGGTTACCTCTGTACCTGTAAAATCAGATGTGATTGTAGCTACAGGGTAATTGTCGGTACTGATAGGATCCGCTACTTCTTGCTCATCGCAGGCAAAAAACAGGAAGGCTATAAATACCCAACTTAAAATTGGAATTATAAAATTTTTCTTCATTACTATTCAATTTAATAATTAATAATTCAGATGTTAATTAGGAGTATAAACACACTCATAAACTCTATCTCCAGCTGCAAAAGTAATTGTGTAGGAAATAGTAATAACACCTGTTTCTTCATCTACTGTACCCGGACCATTACCATATACTTTATTGCTATAGTAATCAACCAAATTTTGTTCAGGAACATTGATAACACCGCATACATCTGTAAAAGTATAACCATTTGTACCAACTCCAAGACCACCAATCCAGTGTCCAACTTCAGAAGTACGGTAAGTACCTACACCAGTTTTAATAATGTTATCCTGGAAGGTATAGGTAGTTGTTCCATCGCGAACCATTACCACGGAATAAGAACCTTGTAATTCAGAAGGACAGGCATAATTTAATGTTATTCTAATGGGTTTACCTGAAGCAATAACATTTTCAGCTCCAGTAGCGGAACTAAAGGTTAGGTACAATAATGGGGATTTTGCTAACGGGGTAACAATACCATCTGTTATCATAGTAAACTCATACAAACCTAAGTAGTTGTTCGATTGCTTCAATACTATTGAAGGATTATCCAATCTAAAATGGGTACCTTCTACAGCAGTAGTTAATGTTTCATCGTAACCAACATTAACCGTAATATCACCTTCAACTTTATCAGTAGAAGGACCTTGTAATTTTACTTTTACCAGAACTTTATATTCTGTTCCGTCGGCAACTTCAGTAGCTGACTGAGTTGTTGCCTCAAATACCACCAGGTTCTTACCATCGGGTACTAACTCAACCTCTTTGGCTTCATCGTCGCACGAAGCGAAAAAGAAAACGCCAAGGAAGAGGATTAAAAATATGTGATTAAATCTTTTCATTGTTCTATTTTTTTAGTTTGCCCAAAATATTTTACTTGTAAATGCATTTGGCTGTTCCGGTAGATTAATAGTATTACCAGTGATCTCACTAGCCGGGTAGGCCAAACGAACCGGACGTCCTTTTAATGGATCTGCCATTGCTGAAAGTGGCAAATTCAATGGATAACCCGTTCTGGTATAATCGAACCACGATTGTTCAGCACTTATACCATTGGTGGCAATCCATTTTTGGGTAATAATGGCTTCCAGTTTATTGGGACTGTTTGCCCAACCTACATTGGCATAGGTTTGAGCCAAATAAGTAGCAGCCTGAGCAGCAGTTAAATCTAAATATTCAAATGAAGCGGTAACACCAGCAGCATAGAACAAAGCAGGATCACCACCAAAACCATTATTTAATGCCATCTCAGCTTGTAAGAAATAACATTCAGCTAACGAGAAGATATTAGCTCCCATATCAGCACCCTTTAAAATACCAGGACCAATATTTGATACTAAATTGGCTGAAAATTCCTTACCAACCTCTAATCCCTGCTCAACACCTTTATGACCATCATCTGGTGTTTCATACAAACGATCACGACGGGCATCCACAATTCCAGTTAAATAATCCAAAACATATTGAGTAGCACAGGTAGCATCATTGCTCATAATAACTGTTCCACTAACATCCCAGCCTAATTCAGCCCAGAAAGGATTTTGTTTGTTTACCTCATTCATGTAACCGGGTTGAACCATTACATCTTTAGTAATAAAACCAGAACCTTCGGCAATAATAACAGCTAATTCATCGTTGATGTAGGTAGCTGGTTTAACAGCATACTCACGAACCAAAATACGCAACTTAACGGTATTGGCAAATTGAATCCACTTATCCATATCACCTTCAAACATTACATCGTCAGCACCAACTGCTATAGTTGTCGCTTCGTCAGCTGCAGCTTTGATTATGGCAATGGCATTGGTTAACTGTACCACTAAATCATCATAAATGGCCTGAGCGTCGTCATAAACAGGTGTAGCGTTTGTTCCACGTTGCAAGGCATCAAAATAAGGAATATCTCCGTATAGGTCAACCAAGATCTGGAAGTGATACGCTTTCATAATCATTCCAATGGCTTTGTAATAGGCATATTCGTCACCAAATTTTTGCAAATCCTGGTATAGTTTCAAAGGCTGTAAATAAGCTTTATCGAAAAGCCTGGCGTAGAAAGTGGTATTCACCAAATACTTAAACTCATCGTCGTACCACGAAAAGCCGTACGATTCGCTCCAGTTATACATAATCATGTTGCCTAGGTGATTTAATCCCCGGTCTTCCTGATAGTAATCAGCTGTATACACCTGCCCCACAGGCAAAATCAAATCGGGGGTAACACTCACCGGATTATTTGGATCGGTATTCACATCCAAAAAATCTTCGCACGACATCGTAAAGAGTGCCAATACAAGGGGTAAAATAAATATAATCTTTTTCATTTCAGTAATTTTTAAAATTCAACATTCACACTAAATCCGAATGAACGAGTTGGAGGAGGCGCAAAATATCCACCAATACCAATTCCATTTGCAGCGTCTGAAGAACGAGTGTTTCTAAACTCCGGATCAGAGAATATGTATTTTTCTTTGGGGAAAATAGTTAACACATTACGGGCAACAAAACCTAAAGTAACTTTACTGATAAAACCTGTATTATCAAGCAAATTTTTAGGTAAGGTGTAATTAAGCGACAACTCCCTAATTTTAAAGGCAGAAGCATCTTTTACGTAGTTTTCTTTAATTACGTTGTATTGATTTTGCCAGAAATCCATTTTACCACCGGTAATTGGGATGCTTGTATTCTCAACATACACACCAGGGCTGGTTTCAATAACTGAATTTGGCCAAACAAAATCTTTACGATCACCCATTACACTTTCCATAGAACGACCGGTGAATTCCATTTGATCAGAACCCTGAGCATAATACACATGTCCTGTCCGGTAATCCATGGTAGTTGAGAAAGTAAAACCTTTGTAATGTAATTGCGTGTTAAACGATAGGGTATGTTTGGGAGTAGTTTGTCCCATAATCTTAAGGGGGCCTACAACAGGGTTACCGGTACCGGCATCTACTACAATACGTCCCTGAGGATCGCGAACGTATGAAACGGCTTTTATTTGCGGAAATACTTCGCCTACAATAGCAAAAGTTCCGTACCCTGCAGTATAAGATTCTACAGATGTTTCAGTAATTCCAGCTTTAATTTCATCTACAACAGTAGTGGCTGTATAGTAATTAAAGTCTACATCCCATTTAAAGTCACCCGATTTAATAACCGTACCACCAATAGATAATTCTATACCATTGTTGGTTAACTTTCCAATGTTTGTTAAATAACTTGATGCACCTGAAGCAAACGAAGGCGTAGTTGTTGTTATCAGGTTTGTTGTTATAGTGTTAAAATAAGTAGCTTCAAAATTCAAACGTCCTTTAAATAAACTAATATTAGTACCTACCTCAGTAGAATTCAACTTTTCTTTTTGAATATCGGCATCAACGGCTGTCGTAGCGGTTTCAAAACCATTAATTGCTCCAAATGGAAAGGGGAATCCAGTTCTACCTTGCGTATATCTTTCATTGATACGATATGGTGCCAAATCGTTATATACGGTTGAATTACTACCAAATACCTTAAACATTTCCAGGAATGGCATATCATTCAGCGCAGAAATGGCATCCGATAAAATAAAAGAAGCACTTACTGAAGGATAAAAATATCCGTTGTTTCCTTTGGCCAAAGTCGACACGTAATCCTGACGACCGGTAAGGTTTAAGTAAACCCATTTACGGAAATCAAAAGTCAGGTCACCAAAGAAACCAACACTTCTTCTTTGTGATGCGTCCACAACGCCTTCTAACTGTCCTGTACCGTTCGAAATATCATAAAACCCTTCAATACTTAAGTTATTGGCCCGAATGTAGCTATAATTGTATTGATAAGTGTTTACGTTAGTACCTGCAATGGCTTTTAAACCAATGTCTTCAGTAAGTTTAAATTCACTCTGTAATAAAGCATCAGCATTGTAGGTGGTGGCTTCAGATTCTGTATCTTCAACGAATGAAGAAACCGTACTATGGTAGGGTTGTAATACCGGATCATAGGTTTGACGAGCTCTCCAGTTTTTTCCACGATTTGAAACAGTATTAACACTGGCCCGAGTAACAAAATTCAGGTTATCCAGAATATCCCATGAAGCACTTAGGTTAGCTACAAGACGATTGGACTTCACATTATTGCGGTTAGTTCCAATTGCCCAATAAGGGTTTTGGTAGAAGGCATTGTAATAATTGTCAGCATAACCATAACTTTCGGGATTATCCCAGTCTTTATAACTGGTTAATGGGATGTTAGCCGGTGTGTTTAATAAGAACCAGTACAAAGGCCTATCCTGATCACCAATGGTGTTACCCACCACATCAAGGTCATCAGTAGAGAAAGCAACATTTGCTGCTAATTCCACTTTACCCATTAGTTTATTGGCATTTACCCTAAATGTATTCTTCTTATATACATCATCAGGAACAATACCTTTTGTGTTTTGATTACCTACTGACATGTAGAAACTTCCAGTTTCATCACCACCTGTAAAGTAAGCAGTGTTTTGCATGGTAGAACCGGTATTGAAAAAATCTTTCACATTGTCTTTAACCGGGGCATAAGGAACTGCCTGGAAACTACCATCAGCAAAGGTTGGACCAATTTGTCTTACCTGACCATCGAAACGGGGACCCCAGTTGGTATTCTCGATGTTGTTGTACTCACCGTCCCATCCTGTACCGTGTTCGGTTTGAAAATCGGGCATGTAAGCCACTTTTTCAAAAGTTGTGGAATGTAAAATACCAGCTGTAAAACGCTCAGATTTTTTTCCTTTTTTAGTAGTAACTATAAGCGCCCCGTTACCGGCATTTGAACCGTACAAAGCTGCTGCAGTAGCACCTTTCAGGGTATTCACACTTTCAATATCATTGGGGTTCATGTCATTTAAAGCAGCGGCACTGGCAATTGAACCATCAATTACCACCAAAGCTTCGTTATTAGCAGAAATTGAGCGTAAACCACGTAATAAGATTTGTGAATTTGGTTTTACTCCGTTATCCTGGATGTTAACCTGCAGACCTGCAACCTTTCCTACCAAACCGGTAGAAACATCAGTACTCTGAGCTGACCTTAGATTATCACCTGATACGGTTTCCGTTTGGTACGTAACAGCTTTCTTTTCACGCGAAATACCAAAAGCAGTAATCACTACTTCATCAACTCCAAACACTTCAGGTTCAAGTACTACATCAATAACTGCTCTTCCTCCAATAGCTTGTTCAACTGTGGTCATCCCAACAAAGGAGAAAACCAAAGCCTGAGCATCGGCGGGAACACTTAATGAATACTGACCATTAATATTGGTAATAGTACCCACAGTGGTACCTTTTACAGCGACAGATACACCAGGTAAGGACATACCATCCTCAGAGGAGGTTACCGTACCGGTAATCGTCTTTTGTTGCGCATTAACTATATGTACACCCAGCATAACTAAGCACACAAATAGCATGGTAAATTTCTTCATAAATAAACAAATTTAAGTTAATAAATAGTTGTTAAATGTTGTTATGCAGGCACTAAATTGAGGAAAAAATTGGAAACAAACAAACTTTTAATTGAGAAAACTCATGTTTTACTAAGGTTTCACCCCTTTAAAAGTTTTATTTATCGTAATAATCCGATGATAAAATCAGGCAAACTGGCTAATTTTAAACAACTTGAATTTTTATTCGTGGAGCTAATGTTATAGAGCATTATAACCTTCAATTCTTTTAATTAAGGTAATAATAAAAAAGGTGAATCCCCTGAAAGATTCACCTTTTCTTAAATTCGGGGGTTTTGTTTATATTTTTTTCTCAACCAAATCGAGAATCTCAGCTTCTAATTCGCAGGCTTTTTTCAACAACAAAGCTGCCTCATTAATTATATATGTAGCAAATTCCTTATCGTTTAATCCGGTGGCATTTATTTTAACATTCAAAAAGGCACCCGAAACACCCGCCCGGGCTGCTATGGCACCCACTCCGGCATCGCTTACCGAATTTGGATTCCCTTTTTCAGCCATCGCTTTCATTACCTGCATCGATTCGAAACATAATTTCATGGTTTGAAAAGGCACTTCGGTAGCATATTTGGTAGCCTCCTGAATTGCTTTCGTTCTATGCTGCTTCTCTTCATCTGAGTTTTTGGGCAAACCAAAGGCATCCATTATTTTATTAAAAGCATTGGTGTCTTTATCAACCATCTTTAATAATTGTACCTGGAAGGTTTTTGCACGTTCTGCCCAGTTACTGAATTCTTCCCAACGATCATCCCATCCCCGTTTGTGCGACGATAGATTTGCCACCATTCCTCCCAATGATGCACCCAAAGCTCCCATGTAGGCTGCTATGGAACCGCCGCCGGGGGCAGGTGATTCAGAAGCCGTTTCTTCAACAAAAGCAGTTAATGACATGTCAATCAATTGCTTTTTACCACTTAACTCCTCTTTTGCCAGTATGTATTCTATTATTTTTTTATCGGGATCGAAAGGATACAATTCGTCGAGCCCCATCGACTTAATGGCAATTTTTAAAAGTTCTTTGTCGGAAACGCCTACTGAACGTTGCTGTTTGCGCAGAAAATATTTTCCGGCTTCGAGCATGGCATTGAGGGGAACCACACCTACCAATTCGGAACCACTTACCCGCAGTCCCCTGGCTTGTGCCCGTTCGCAAGCTGTGTCGAACGCAACATGAAGCGGTGTAACAGATATGTCGGTAAGATTCATACTGATTTGAGCAATACCAAACTCCTCGATAAACCAACCAATGGCTTTTACTGATTTTAACATTCCCGGCTCAAAAACAGGTTCTCCTTTGGTATCAAGAACCGGCTTGTTTGTTTTTGGATCGGTTTTAGCCCTGCCCCGTTCCCTTAGGTCGAAAGCTACCGCATTTGCCCGCCGTGTTGATGTGGTATTCAAATTTACATTGTAGGCAATCAAAAAATTACGTGCGCCAACGGCTGTTGCTCCAGTACGGGAAACATTTTCATTGAATTTGGAAGGGCCGAAATCAGGTTTCCAATCGGGATTGGAAAGTTTTTCTTTCAATCCTTCGTATTCTCCACTTCGGCAATTGGCCAGATTTTTCCGCTTGGACTCTTTTGCTGCCGATTCGTAGCAGTAAACCGGAATGTTTAATTCACTACCAATTCGCTCGGCCAACTTGTGTGCATAAACCACAGTTTCTTCCATGGTAATGTTCGAAACCGGAATTAAAGGGCAAACATCAGTAGCACCAAAACGTGGATGCGCTCCTTTGTGTTTTCTCATATCGATAAGTTCCGAGGCTTTTTTAACTGCACGAAATGCCGCTTCGCAAACTTCATCGGGAGTCCCTACCATTGTTACAACGGTGCGGTTGGTAGCTTTACCCGGATCCACATCAATTAATTTAACTCCATCTACCGACTCAATTTCATCGGTTATCTGGTTAATCACGTGCATATCGTTTCCCTCACTAAAATTGGGAACACATTCTATAAGTTTTTGATTCATTATTATAAAGTATTATATCAGGATTATTACAATTGAATTTTTACTTACAATTTTTTATTGTTTCATTTTTTGCATCATGTCACATAAATTAGTTTTTGTTCTCAAGCCCTATTCTCATTGATAAAAAAGGAGCTACTATATATTATATATGTGTTTCGTTAAACAAACTCACCGTTCAGCATTACCCGGTCGATTAACTGACTGGTATAAGCATAAGGCAGATAATGGTAAGTTGGAATTTCTTTGGTTATGTAAAGGTTTGCCACTTTTCCACGGCAAATAGAGCCATGTGTTTCCTGAATTCCCATAGCATAAGCTGAATTAATGGTGGTAGCATTAATAACTTCTTCGGGGGTCATCCGGTAATTGATGCAACCCAGCGACATAATAAATTTCATATTTCCCGATGGCGATGAACCCGGATTAAAATCGCTGGCCAGTGCAAGTGGCAGTCCTGCTTTCATCATTTTGCGAACCGGAGAGTAAGGCATATTCAGAAAAAAAGCAGCTCCCGGCAAAATGGTTGGCATGGTTTCAGAACCTAAAAGTGCTTGAATCTCTTCATCTCCTACATATTCCAGATGGTCAACCGAAAGGGCGTTGTGTTTTACCCCCACCTGTATTCCTCCTGAATAATCGAGTTCATTGGCATGGATTTTACCACGTAAACCATATTTCTTAGCTGCCAATAAGATGCGTTCCGTTTCGTCAACAGTAAAAAAACCTTTATCACAGAAAACATCAACATAATCGGCTAATTTTTCGGAGGCAACCTGAGGAATCATTTCGTTAATTATCAAATCAACATACTCGCTCTGGCGCCCTTTATATTCCATTGGAACTGCATGAGCTCCCAAAAAAGTAGCTTTAATCTCAACCGGCATGGTTTCTTTTAGCTTTTTGATTACCCTAAGGGTTTTCAACTCATTTTGGGTTGACAAACCATAACCACTTTTTATTTCAACAGCACCGGTACCAAAGGAAACAATTTCCCGAATCCGTTCAACAGCATCATAGTAAAGCTCCTCTTCAGAGGCCTGCTCAAGACGCTTTGATGAATTTAATATTCCACCTCCCCGCCGGGCAATTTCTTCGTAACTTAGGCCTTTAATTTTATCGACATATTCAATTTCACGGCTTCCGGCATAAACCAGATGCGTGTGTGAATCGCAAAATGCAGGTAAAATCATTCGTCCGGTAACATCCACTTCTAAAAGCGAATCATCGGCTGAAAAGTCGGGCATGGCGCTCATCAATCCAAAATCCTGAATCAATCCGTTGTCGACTACCAAATAGGCATTTTCTATTACCGGAAGTAGGGCCATATCGGTTCCAGCCACCCATTTTCGAGGGGTTTTCTCAACCTGAATAAGATTCTTTATATGGGTAAAAACCGTTTTCATTTTACTTTTTTTAACTAATAATAATTAAAATTGATTCCCTTTACAGGAACCGAAAATAAGGAAAGCCTCATTAACAACCTAAAGTTTATGTCTATTATAAAGCATTATAACAATTGAAAAATTGGCACAAAAAATCGACTTCTGGTAATGGTATTAAAAAACTACTTATATTAGCTGCTTAGGAATGCAAACAACATAAACTATAAATTAGAAACGTATGAGCCAATCAAAAACAGTTTTGGCTGCCCTGCTATTGCTTTGTAGCCTGGTTGTTCTGGGGCAGGAAGCCGAAAAAGAAACAAAAACAAAAACCGGATGGAATTTTGGAGCTTTGCCGGTAATAACCTACAATACCGACCTGGGACTCCAATATGGGGCACTCACCAATATTTATAATTACGGCGACGGTAAAGCCTACCCCATGTATTATCACTCGTTTTATGCTGAAATTTCGCGTTTTACCAAAGGAAGTGGTATTTACCGGTTTTTTTACGACTCAAAATTTCTGATTCCCAACATCCGGTTTACCGGTGATATTGCTTATTTACCCGATGAGGCGCTTGATTTTTACGGATTCAACGGATACAAATCGGTATATAATAAAAACTGGGAAGATGATACCCACGCAGACTATAAAACACGGATGTTTTATAAACACAAGCGGAATATGTTTCGCACCAAACTCGATTTTCAGGGAAAAACCGGGTTGGAAAACCTGAACTGGGCTGCCGGACTTGAATTAAACAACATTGTAATTTCAACTGTAGATATTGACAAATTAAACAAGGGAAAATCGGGCGATAAAATATTACCTGATACAGCTACCTTGTTTGATAATTATGTTGAATGGGGTATTATTAAACCTGAAGAAACCGATGGCGGATTTTTCACCACTATAAAAGCCGGAGTGGTTTTCGACACCCGCGACAACGAGCCAAATCCCATGAAAGGTTTATGGTCGGAAGTAGTAGTAGCACAATCGCTTAATTCTGACTTTACTTATACCAAACTTGCTATCACGCATCGTCAATATTTTACTTTAATTGATGAAAACCTTTCGTTTGCTTATCGTTTGGGTTACCAGGGAATAATTGCCGGCGATGCGCCTTTTTATGCGCTGCCCAATATGGTTTTCTCCTTTATTCCCTCGTCGACCACCGACGGTTTGGGTGGTTCAAAATCGGTTCGTGGTTTGGTGCGTAACCGTGTAGTTGGGAAAGGCATGATGTTTGGAAACCTGGAATTACGCTGGAAGTTTACCCACTTTACCTTTAAAAACCAAAACTTCTATCTGGCCTTAAGTCCATTTATTGACTTTGGAGAAGTACTTCAGGATAAAAAAATTGATAAATCGTTAATTCCATTATCTGTAAATCAAGACGAATACTTTGACAACGAACTTAAAGAAGACAAAGTGCATATTACCTATGGTACCGGATTCCGTATTGCCATGAATCAGAATTTTATAGTGGCCGTTGATGCCGGTTTCCCGCTTAAAGAACAAGATGGAGGTATGGGCTTATATATTGGCTTGAATTTCTTATTCTAACAACAAAGCATATTAAAAAAGGCCTGACTCAAAAAGGGTCAGGCTTTTTTTAATTATAATAATGCCAGAATTTTATTCACAAAAATAATTTACATTTTGTTGCTGCTTAAATTTTAGCCCGTTTTGCTTGAATTTATCTTCAAATACTGTTAAATTTCAACACTTAATTAACAAGGAACACACCAACATATGGAATCGGTACTCATTGGGGCAATTATTTTTTTACTGGTATTGGTTGGAACTTTGTTTTATACCATCTTTCGACAACAAGAAAAATCAAACGATTTAGATGTACTAAAAGAGGATAAAGTGGTTCAAAAAAAAACCTATTCCTTTTTCTTTTCACCTGACGGTAAATTGCTTTCAAAATCAAACAATCAACCCCATTTAAATAACCTGTTTACAATTGAAACCGGGCAACACATAACCGAGTTGCATCGCTTAAAAAATATCGATAAGTATTTCGATTCAGCCATAAAATACAAAAAAAACATATCGCTTAAGCTTTTTGAAGAACTCAACAAAAATGTGATCACCCGACGCGATTTAATTTTTACACCAATCTTTGAAGAAGATGAAATTCAAGGTGTAATACTAGTGCTTCAGGAGCTTATTTCGACCAAAGCACATCAATCGGGGAATGAACCCAATAAAGCCCTTGAAGAACAAAGGAACTTTGCTCTTCGGCAAATTGACGAAATTGAAGCACAAAAAAGCGAACTGGAGTTAGCTTTTAAGAAATCGAGCAAGCACCACATTATGCTGCAAAAGGCTTTACGAAAAATTGAAATTCAAAAAAACGATCTCGAAAGCGCGCTCGATACGATTAATCAGCAAAAAATAGAACTGGAGCGGGCTAATCAGGAGATAAGGGAAAGCAGCCGAATGAAAGAAATTTTTCTGGCCAACACCAGCCACGAAATTCGTACTCCATTAAATGCCATAATCGGATTTACCAATCTGCTGCTGAGTACCAAACTTGAAGAAAACCAAACAAAATACCTCGAAAACATTAAAGCATCGGGAAACAATTTATTGGTGGTTATTAACGATATTCTGGACTTCTCAAAAATTGAATCGGGCAAGCTTACACTGGAACAAATTGAATTCGATTTCAGAAACCTGATAAAACATACTATTAGTACACTTTCGGTAAAATCGCAGGAAAAAAATATTCAATTAAGCTATGATATTTCAAACGACATTCCACAAATTATTGTTGGCGATCCGGTTCGTTTAAACCAAATTTTAATTAACCTGCTGGGCAATGCCATTAAGTTTACCAATCCGGGAGGCTATGTTCGGCTTATAACCACCAAAGGAAAAACCACCGGTGATAAAATTAAACTACTATTTAAAATTGAAGACAACGGGATAGGAATTGCCCACGACAAGCTTCAGAATATTTTTCAGAGTTTTACCCAGGGCGAAAGCGACACCACACGCAAATACGGAGGAACAGGGCTTGGTCTCTCAATAGTAAAACAATTAATTGAATTACAGAAAGGTGAAATAAGCGTGGAATCGCAACCAGGCAAAGGAACCGCATTCACCTTTTACATATTGATGCTGGTAGGAAATGACGATACCCAATCGCAGGTTGTTCACACTTCTAAAAAACTTGGTCATGAGCCGGCCAATCAAATGCATATTTTATTGGTTGAAGACAATGTAATTAATCAGCAACTGGCTTTTGACACCATAAAAGCATGGAATCCAAACATAAAAATTGATGTAGCCGAAAATGGAAGCATAGCCCTTGATAAAATAAAAGAAATTGATTACGATTTAGTTCTTATGGACATACAAATGCCGGTTATGGACGGCATTGAAGCCACAAAAACCATTCGAAATCTTCCCGGTTCAAAAAGCCAAACACCCATTGTTGCCATGACAGCTCATGCGCTTAAAAACGAAAAAGACAATTGCCTGACTATAGGGATGAACGATTACATATCGAAACCCTTTGACCCGGAAGATCTATTTGCCAAGATTTTGCAGTTTGCAAATAACAAGATTAACGTTATTTCTCAAAGCATACCAGCTGAAAAACCCAAAAGTAAAAAAACGGAACCTTTGGCTTCAAAGGTTACCTTTAATTATTTTAATACCGACAACCTGGTAAAAATTTACCAAAACAACCACGATAAGATTGCAAAGATTGTAAAAATGTGTCTCGACAGCATCCCTAATGAACTGATTGAGATACAGGATACATTCAATCAGAAAGGCTGGAACATGCTCCGAAATAAAGCACATGCACTAAAACCTAAACTGGGATACCTTGGAATGCTAAAAATGCAGGAAAATGCTAAAAACATTGAATTGCTTTCACAAAAACCCGAATCGAAAGAACCGGAAATAGAACAATTGATTCTTGAAATTAAAACATATTGGGAAAAAGCCACACCAGAAATTGAGGCTTATCTTGAATCAAATCCACTTAACTGATTGAGCCATTTTCTGGTTACAAATGAGTTAATGAAATAGAAAAACAGGTAAAAATAATGCTCCAAAACAATAGTTATTTTAACTAACTATTATGTACTTTTGGCACATTGGTGTTTTTGCGTTTTGCTCATCAGAACCCGATTCCAGAATGCACAATATCAATTTATTTATGCCAATGAAAGTAGAATAATGAAGTAACCAAATGGTATTAAAATACCATTAACTAAAAACAAAATCATGTCATTGCTAACAATTATTGTTACTGTATTATTATTGGCCGCTTTAGCTTACATTGCCTATTTTTCAATTACAATGAAAAAAGCATACAAAAAGCTACACGACCAGCAGGATAAAATTGAAAATCAAAAAAAAGACTTGCAAAACACCAACCTCCAGTTAATTGAAGCAAAAATAAATGCCGAGCAGCTGTCCGATTTTAAAAGCCAGTTTTTAGCCAACATTAGCCACGAAATTCGCACTCCCCTGAATGCCATAATTGGTTACGCCAAATTAATGGAGGCCAAATCGAAAACAAAAGAAGCCAATCCCTATTTGTTCAATATAATTCAGGCCAGCGATAACCTGTCAATTATTATTGATGATTTGCTCGATTTTTCGAAAATTGAAGCCGGAAAAATGGTGCTTGAAACCATAAATTTCCGTCCACTCGAGATTATTACCCAAGCCATTTCAACGCTTAAATTTAAAGCCGAAGAAAAAAACGTTTCTATCGAAATACACATCAACCCGCAATTGCCTCGCGTTTTAAAAGGCGATCCCAACCGATTGTCACAAATTATTGTCAATTTAATCAGTAATGCCATTAAATTCTCTCATCAAAATCAAAATATTTCTATTGAAGTTGATTGTTCCGAAAACAACGACACGTGCAATCTGCAATTCGCTGTTACCGACCAGGGAATTGGCATTGATGAAAACCAACTGGAAAGTATATTTGAGAGTTTTACTCAGGCACAAAGCGACACCAGCCGCTTTTACGGCGGAACCGGACTTGGACTGGCTATTGTTAAACGATTGGTAAGCTTACAAAACGGAACCCTTGAAGTGAATAGCAAACCCAATGTTGGCTCAACTTTTTCGTTTCAAATACCTTTCCCCGTGATCTCTGAAACTGAACCAACAATAAGCCAGATTCATGATGAACCAATAGAGCATTTGTTTCAGGAAGGAGAAAACATCCATATTCTTTTGGTTGAAGACAATCTGATAAACCAGGAATTGGCAAAAGACACCATCCTTTCGTGGAAGGAACCCTTTGATGTGGATATAGCAGAAAACGGTAAGGAAGCTATAGAAGCGCTTCAGAAAAAGAAATACCATCTCATATTAATGGATATTCAAATGCCAGAGATGGATGGACATGAAGCTACACAATACATCAGAACCCAAATGGACGCACCATTCAATCAAATTCCTATTATTGGCATGACAGCCCACGCCTTCGCCAGTGAAAAAAATCAGGCTCTTGAAAATGGCATGGACGAATACATTATCAAACCCTTTAACCCAGAGGAGCTTAAACAAAAAATATTTTATTTTGTAACCCGACACAAAAGATTACGTTAAAGACAAAAACAAACATTAAGCTACAAAAATTTATAAAAAAATGTTATTTTAGCCATCATAACCCTAAACAGTCAAATTATATGAACAGTACGTACAATATCATCTTAGTTGATGATGATTTTATTTTTTTGGAGATGCTTAAAGAATCGTTGGTTGATAATCCGGATTATAACATTGTAGCTTTTCAAACTGGCGAAGAATGTATCAATCACATGCATCTGAATCCCGATGTAATTGTACTCGATTATTACCTGAATAGCGAGAATCCCAAAGCAAAAAACGGCCTGGAAATTCTTCGTGAGATTCACTCCATAAACCCTCAGGCGAAAGTTATTATACTTTCAGGGCAGGAAGACGGAAATTTAGTTTACGATTTTGTTCGCGAAAATGCTACCAACTATGTAGTAAAAGACAACAATGCGTTTGAGAATGTTAAAAACGCTATCGACGAAATTATTCGTAATCAATAAGAAATTAAACAGTTAAAACAACAAAAAGCGAAGGTCTTTAATTCTTCGCTTTTTGTTGTTTTAGTCTCTAAGGTCAATCACTTCTACTCCGGGATAATCCTTAGGAGAAAAAACAAAATCACTGTCTTTTACTTTTTTATCGAGTTTTATCGATGTAAATTTCAATAGAATCCGTGTTCCATCTTTCTGGAAGTATTTTAAGGCATTCAGTTCGTCTTGTGGTGTAATCCAGCAACGTATCTTAAAATAGGGCTTACTAATGTCTTCAGGCGTTAAATCAATCAAATTATAATTCATACCATCAACCGTTTCAGTTCCGGAAAGGGTATATTTAAAACCTTTCTCGTAAAGGGTATATAACGACATCGGGTCATTCATAAAGCGCTCTTCAGGTTCCAATTCGTCTGATTCAATTACTGCCGAAATGTTCACTTCGTTACTTTCTTCCAGATACACCCATCGGCTTTTTCCATCGCTAAAGGTAATGGTGCCATCAATTTGCATTTTAAATTTATTTCCCTTTATCAGAACGCTTCCCTTGTAATTCTCTTTGGAATTGGTTTGACCGTTTTCAAGGGTGTACTCAAATTCAACATCAATCGATTTATAGGTTTGGGCTTTGTTGGCCATAGCTTTTAATAAAGCCTCTGCTGCGGGATCTTTTTGTGCGGTAATTGTCCCTACAAAAAGCGTAAAAACACTGATTATTAAATATTTTATCATAAATAATTTATTTTAATGCTGATTTTATTTGTTCAATCCATTCAATAATTGTTCCAAAGAATATTCGTCGGGAATTAGAACCTGGCGCGCCTTGCTCCCTTCGAAAGAGCCTACTACTCCCGCTGCTTCCAATTGGTCTATAATACGACCCGCTCTGTTGTAACCAATTGAGAACTTTCGTTGAATTAAGGAAGTAGAACCTTGCTGATTTGCCACAATTATACGGGCAGCATCATCGAATAAAGCATCACGTTTCGACAAATCTACATCGCCCAAATCACTGCCCGAATCCTCACCCACATATTCGGGCAAAGGATAAGGACCCGGATAACTTTGCTGTCCCTGAATATAATTTACTATCGATTCAAGTTCCGGTGTATCAATAAATGCACATTGCAGCCTTACCATTTCGCTGCCCTGTGAGATGAGCATGTCACCCCGACCAATCAGCTGATTAGCACCCGGGGAATCGAGAATGGTACGCGAATCCATCATACTGGTAACCCTAAAAGCAATCCGTGCCGGGAAGTTAGCCTTAATTAAACCGGTAATAATATTGGTAGTTGGCCGTTGTGTGGCAATTATCAAATGAATACCAATGGCCCGGGCTAACTGTGCCAAACGCGCTATGGGCAACTCAACTTCTTTACCGGCTGTCATAATAAGGTCGGCAAACTCATCGATTACCACCACAATATAAGGTAGGAAATGGTGCCCTTTCTGAGGATTCAACTTGCGCCCGATAAACTTGGCATTATACTCCTTAATATTGCGTACCTGTGCTTCCTTAAGCAAATCGTATCGGTTATCCATTTCGATGCAAAGCGAATTCAATGTATTAACCACTTTTAACGTGTCGGTGATTATGGATTCCTCGGAATCGGGCAATTTGGCCAAAAAGTGATTTTCCAGTTTTTGATACAGGGTGAGTTCCACTTTCTTTGGATCGACCAAAACCAGCTTTAATTGCGCAGGGTGTTTTTTATATAGTAACGAAGTTAAAATAGCATTCAGCCCTACGGATTTTCCCTGGCCTGTAGCTCCGGCTACCAGAAGGTGGGGCATTTTTGTCAAATCAACTACAAAAGTTTCGTTCGATATGGTTTTACCTAAAGCAATAGGCAGTTCAAATTTTGATTCCTGAAAACGCTTCGACGAAATAATGGTGCGCATGGCCACCACTTCGGGTTTCAGGTTGGGCACCTCAATCCCCACGGTTCCCCTTCCGGGGATGGGTGCAATAATACGAATACCCAAAGCTGCCAGGCTCAGGGCAATATCGTCTTCGAGGTTCTTTATTTTTGAAATACGCACACCCGGAGCGGGAACAATCTCGTAAAGGGTAATGGTGGGGCCAACAATAGCTTTAATCTTATCAATCTGAATTTTATAATTGGCCAGAGTTTCAACAATCCGGTTTTTGTTGCTGTGCAATTCATCTTCCGAAACACTTACATTGCCCGCATTGTGCTCAACCAACAACTCAATGGGAGGCAGTTTGTAATGCGACAAATCCATGGTGGGATCGTAATCGCCCTGAGGTTTGTCGCCAATATGCTTAACCGGCGCATCATCGTCGCTGGTTCGGTTTTCTATCGACAGCTCAATCTCATCATCGGTTGGAGTCTCTTTTTCATGTTTCACAGACTGTTCCTGAGTTTCCTGTGCGTTTTCCACAACCTTAATCTCGATCGTTTCCAGATTGTCGAACGGATCGTTATCGTCCGATGGTTCTGCTTTGTTTATTCCTTCGTCGGGCGTTAATGATTCTTCCTGGCGAGTAGTATAATCCACAATAAAGGAATCGTCATCATCCGAATCCTCTTCAACAGGCTGAATCTGAACTTCATTTTCCACTTCATCGTTTTGGGGAAGTATTGCTGTTGCGGGTTCCGGTTCCTTTTCTTCAGGAATATTTATTAACACCTCATCGTCAGGGTTTAATCGGGTGTCAATTACACGGGCTTCGAATACTGACTTTATAAGCGCACGAACACCACCAATAAAGCCCTCAAATAAAAAGGCCAGGTAAGCAAACAAAACAATGGCGAGTAAAAACCCGGTTCCAATGTTCCCGATTAAGGAAATGAACCAGTTGCTTAAAAAATAGCCATGGGCTCCACCGGGGACAAAATCGGACGAGCGAAATATAAAGCCCAGACTAACCGACAACCATAAGGTTGCCACCAATACATATTTTGTAGTACGTTTTAGCGGAAGCAGGCGGTAACCCAGCAAGCGGATACCCAACAAAGCCATTAGAAATACAAAACTCAGCGAAGCCACACCAAACCAATCGTGCATAAATTTGTGGGCAAACAGCGCACCCAGTTTGCCCGACCAGTTCTCGACGACCAGTTCAGCATTTTTAAATAATTCAATCAGTGACAGATCGAGTTTGCTTTGGTCGATTTGCCAGGTAAAAAAATACGACACAAAGGCAAACAGCAAGTAAACAGCCAAAGAAATCAGAAAAACACCTACAATAATCTTTACCCGCTCGTCGTTGGCTAAACTTTTTCCTTTTACTGTTTTTCGTTCTCCACCTTTTCCTGGTGTTTTTTTCTTATCGGCCATGAATTGTAGTTTAATTAGGCAAAAATAACATGTTTAATCAATTAATAAAAAACGGGGAGGCTTTTAATTTTAATGCCTTCAACCTAAGCATTCGTATTTAACCTTTGGGTAAGCCTTACCTATTTCCCGACCGGGTTTTATTTACAGCTCAGGGAAAGTTAACGCCTACTTTAGCGCAGAGAATATTTCGTCGATGCTGGCTTTGGGAACTTCTTCAAACCCTTCGGGAATCTCAAATATGGCATCCGGTATTTCACGTTCGATCACTTCAACCGCCTCAAGATACATGGCTATTCCGTTAACTTCAATCTGAAAAGCCATAAGCACTCCCGGAATTTCGAAATAGGGAGTTTGGGCATTGGGCTCTTTAATGGCTATTTGCCGGGTATAATAAATGCTAAAGGTTTCAGCCCCATTATTTACCGACACTCTGGCATGTTTGCATTTAAAATCGAGTATATCCCGTACTTCATTATCAAAGGCAACATCAACCGAATGATAGGTATCCATACCCATGAACTGCGTAGTTTCGGTAGAGGTATAGTAATAACGCTTGCTCATCATCTTGAGCAGGTTTACCGACTTCTGCTTCTCGTATTGCCGGATAAAGGTCGATTTAAAAACACCCATCCATCCTTCTACGTCCATTCGCACCGAGTTATTCTTAAACTGCATGGTCAGATAACCCGGCATCAGACTTATAATGGGATTATCCTTCTCCGACTGTAGGTAGGTTATTTTGTAACGGATTGAACCTTCGTCAATACCGTTTTGCCCTAACTTGAGCTGACATGAGACCGATAAAAGAGCTACAACAACAATTACCAACAACAACTTAAGCCTCGACTGCATAAACGAATAGGGTAAACTGAGTTAGGGTATTCATAGAAATGACTTGTAAGCGTACTTTTTACTGATAGTTTAGTTGACACTGCAAAACAAATATAGATAAAATATTAAGCCTACAAAACTCAATTAATTAACACTTCAGTAATTGGTTCGTTTCAATCCTCGAAAATGCCTGATTCTCTGCTTTTTTCTTTAGTTAATCATGAAACCGCTGTTTCAAAAACATGTTTAATAAAATAGTTGAGCTTAATACATTGAATTTATGGTATTTAATCATATTTATATGCCGGTAAAAAGCGCAGTAACCTATCAAAAAATAGTTTAGATTTGCAGTTCCTGAAAATTTGATATTTAATACAAAATACTATGAACAAACTAGCTGTAATTGCTTTAGGAGGAAACGCCCTTTTGCGGGGTGACCAGGCAGGCACCATTGAAGAACAAGAAGATAACGCCACGGAAACTTTTGAAAACCTGGTATACCTCTTTAAAGAAGGATACAACGTAATTTTTGCACACGGAAACGGCCCCCAGGTTGGAAACATTCTGATGCGCAACGATGCCGGTGAACAACTCTACGGAATTCCACAGATGCCTTTGGATATCTGCGTAGCTGACTCTCAGGGTGGCATTGGCTTTATGTTGGAACGTTGCCTTTTAAATGTATTGCGTAAACACAACATCAAACGCAATATTATTACTTTGGTAACCCAGGTAATGGTCGATAAAAACGATCCGGCATTTCAAAACCCTACCAAACGAGTGGGTAAAATCTATACCAAAGAAGAGGCTGAAAAGCTGACTGCCGATAAAGGCTGGATTTTTAAAGAAGAAGTAAAAGCCCATGGCGGATGGCGCCGTGTGGTTCCCTCACCCAAACCTCTTGACTTTTTCAACTCCGAAACCGTAGAACAAATGGCCCGCGAAGGAAACATTGTAATTACTGTGGGTGGCGGTGGTGTGCCGGTTTACATCGACGAGGAAAACCGTGTACGTCCGCTCGATGCAGTAATTGACAAGGATTTGGCTGCCGCCATGGTGGCAAAAAAAGTTAACGCCGAAGAATACTATATTTTAACCGACGTGCCTTTTGTGTACCTGAACTACAAAAAACCCGATGAAAAGGTGCTGGAATTCCTGAACTACGCTGATGCCCAAAACTACCTGGAGCAGGGTGTGTTTGGCGAAGGCAGTATGGCCCCAAAAATTAACGCTTGTCTTGATTTCGTAAAACAAGGGGGACAAAAAGCTGTAATTACCGAAGCCCGTAAACTTCAGGACAAAAGCTATGGTACCAAAATTACCATGGAATACGATGAAGCCGATTTAAAGAAAAAGTAAAAACATTAACTTAGCAATTAAAAAAACAGTAGGACTAATTTTTTAAACTATACAACTATGGCTTACAATTTAAGAAACCGTCATTTTTTAAAACTTCTGGACTTTAGTCCAAAGGAAATCAAATACCTGCTCGACCTTTCGGTTGACCTGAAAAAGGCCAAATACGCAGGAACAGAGCAACAGCGCCTAAAAGGTAAAAACATTGCCTTAATTTTCGAAAAAGCGTCGACCCGTACCCGCTGTGCTTTTGAAGTGGCAGCTTTCGACCAGGGAGCGCACGTAACCTACCTGGGCCCTTCAGGTTCGCAAATCGGACAAAAAGAAAGTATGGCCGATACCGCCCGTGTTTTAGGCCGCATGTACGATGGCATTGAATACCGCGGTTACGGACAGGACATTGTGGAAGAACTGGCCAAATACGCCGGGGTTCCCGTATGGAATGGCCTGACCAACGAATTCCACCCCACACAAATTCTGGCCGACTTCCTAACCATGATGGAACACAGCGACAAACCCCTGCATCAGGTTAAATTTGCCTATTTGGGCGATGCCCGCAACAACATGGGCAACTCTCTGCTGATTGGTGCTGCCAAAATGGGCATGGATTTCCGTTCCGTAGCTCCCAAATCGGTTCAACCCGATGCCGAACTGGTGGCCAAAGCCCTGGAAATTGCCAAAGAAACCGGCGCTAAAATTACTGTCACCGATAAAGTAGCCGAAGGCGTTAAAGATTGCGACTTCCTTTACACCGACGTTTGGGTAAGCATGGGTGAACCCGACAGTGTTTGGGTGGAGCGCATCAAACTACTGAAACCCTACCAGGTGAATATGGATGTAATTAAAGCCACCGGCAACCCCAAGGTTAAGTTTATGCACTGCTTACCGGCTTTCCACAACCGTAAAACCAAAGTGGGCGAAGAAATCTTCCAGAAGTTTGGTCTCAATGGTATGGAAGTTACCGAAGACGTGTTCGAAAGCGAGCACAGCATTGTGTTCGACGAAGCCGAAAACCGTATGCACACCATTAAAGCGGTAATGGTTGCCACATTGGGCCAATAAAAAAAAATAACGAAGCTCTAAAGTTTCCAGGACATGTTTCAGGCAAACCCAAAGTGCATCGAAAGTATACTAAAGCCACCCCTAAGCCGGGTGGTTTTTTTTCTGCTTTTAAATAGCCGTTTTTTATTAACAATAAGGCCTCCTGGCTTGTTATTCTTTCTAAAGACGGAGCTGTATAAAAGCCCGCTACCACAAAATATTCACTTAAAACGAATGTCTTATGAGCGAGAAAAAAGAGAAAGCTAAAAAGAAAGAGAAAAAGGCCGAAGTAATTAAAGCCGAGAAGCAAATTACCGAAAGTGGCGAAGCCGCTGCCAAAGTTGAAAAGAAACTTAAAAAAACCAAAAAAAACAAAGACCGCGAAAAAACCGCAAAAACCCTGAGCAAAAAGCTCGACGGCGCCATTCAAAAAGTGAAGAAACTTAAAAAGAAACTCAAGAAAGCAAAAAAGGAGTAAGCGGCTTATAACAAAATGTAAGGCTTAAACCATCCCCTTGCTGGGATGGTTTTTTTTACTTAAAGCCCGCTTTGTATAAAAGCTTATATTTGTGTAAGCTTTACCTTTGGCAAAGTCTTTTAAAAACAGCAAGAAACAAATTACCAACATACCAATAAAACGATGAAGAAAACCGTAGTTATTATTTTAAGCCTGCTTGCAGGCGCACTGGCCGCACAGGAGTTACCCGAAAAAGAGGTAAAAACCGACGTAAGTCAGGTAACCGTCTTTATCGATGGGGCACAAATAGTACGCAAAAAAACAGTGAACGTACCCGCCGGCAAAACCCTGCTTAAATTTACCCAGCTTTCTCCCTTTATCGATGCACAAAGCGTGCAGGTAAAGGCCGAGGGGGCATTAACGGTGCTAAGTGTAAACCATCAGCAAAACTATCTGAACAAAGCCGAAAAATCAAAAGAAACGAGCCAGCTTCAGGAGGCCATCGATGCCTTGAACGAAAAAATAAACCTGGAACAAACCTACCTTGCAATTCTTAATGAGGAACTGGCCTTTTTGCTCAACAACCGCGACCTGAGCGGAAAAAACGAGGCCGTGAACCTACTTACCCTGCAACAAACCGCTGACTTTTTTGGTAAACGCTATACCGCTTTAAAACTGAAAGAGATTGAGCACAACCGTACCATTACCGAACTTACCCTGAAGCGCAACGACCTTCAGAAACAACTGAGCACACTGACGCAAAAAAAGGAATTTCCGAGCGGCGAAATCAGCGTAAAGGTTGACGCCGAGACCCCGGTAAACGCGGTATTTGAACTGACCTACCTGGTAGGCAATGCCGGTTGGTACCCCAGCTACGATATCAGGGCAAAAAACATTGGTGAGCCCGTGCAACTGGCTTACAAGGCCAATGTTAAACAAGACACCAAAACCGACTGGAACAACGTAAGCCTGAAATTTTCGTCGGCCAACCCCAATGTGTCGGGCGTGGCGCCAAAACTTAAACCCTATTTTTTAAATTACAATACCCGTCCGCCCAGCTATAAAATAACCTCGAATAAGGTAAGTGGCCGGGTGCTCGATAACGATCACCAGCCCCTGCCCGGTGCCACAATAATGGTACAGGGAACAACCATCGGGGCGGTTACCGACATCGACGGCAACTACCGCATCACCATTCCGCAACAGGCCGAATACCTGGAGTATTCATACATTGGCTTCGATAGCCAAAGCCTGCCCATTCAGGGAAACACCATGCATGTGGTACTGCAACCCGCGCAATTGCAAATGGACGAAGTGGTGGTTATGGGCTATGGTGTGGAGGAACGAGCATTTTCGCGACAGCCTGATGGAAGGGCCCCGGGCGTATCACTGTCGGGTAAAAAGGCTATAAAAAGCAGTTTGTCGCTGCCTACTGCACAAAGCGAGAACCAAACCACCGTCGATTTCGAAATTAAAGTGCCCTACACCATTAAGAGTAATAACAAAAACTACACGGTCGATATGGAAAGCTACCAACTACCGGCTGCATTTCAGTACTTCAGCATCCCAAAAATAGATAAAGATGCCTTTTTAATTGCCTACCTGGTCGATTGGGAAAAGTACAACCTGCTGGAGGGCGAAGCCAATGTATTTTTTGAAGATACCTACGTGGGTAAAACCCTGCTCGACGTGCGCTATGCAAGCGACACCATGGAACTATCGCTGGGGCGCGACAAGCAGGTTTCGCTTAAGCGCGAAAAGGTGAAAGACCTGAGCACCCGGCAGTTCATTGGCGGTAAAAAGGAAGAAAGCCGTGCCTGGAAGATTACGGTTCGGAACAACAAAAGCCAAAGCGTAAAAATGACCGTGCTCGACCAGGTTCCCGTATCAACCAATCAGGAAATTGAAGTACAGTTGCAAAACCTTTCCGGTGGTAAACCCGATGCAGAAACAGGAGAAGTAAAATGGGAATTTGAGCTCAAGCCCGGGGAACAAAAAGTACTCGATTTAAAATACGTGGTTAAGTTTCCCAAACAAAAAAACCTGATTGTGGAGTAAACCGGCTATATGAACAGGGCTTAGCGTTAAAGCTAAGCCTGCTTTACAGCTTATACAATGAGCTTTCCTTAATTTTTGCTATACTTGTGTTTTGTTAATTACAAACACAATAAGCATGAAGAAAACGGGACTCCTGCTGCTTCTTGCAGCCTTTTGCCTTGAGGCTTTCAGCCAGAAACAAGTACTGTCGACCAGCGATTTTGCCGCATGGAAACGTATCGAAAACCGCCAGATATCTGACCGGGGCGCTTATGTCATGTACGAGCTTAACCCCCAAAAAGGCGACGGAGCACTGATCATCCATCAGGTTAAAAGCGGAACCAACGATACCCTTCCTTTGGCACATCAGGCCCAGTTTGCCCCAGGCGAAGGTTTTGTTGTACTGAAACTGACTACACCAGCCGACAGCATCCGTAAATTAAAGCTGGCCAAAACAGCCAAAGACAAGATGCCTAAGGATTCGCTGGCCATACTTATTTTATCTGACAAAAGCTGGCAAAAATACCCCGACCTTATTTCCTTTCAGTTGCCAAAAGAAAAAGGCAACTGGATGGCCGCTTTGCTGAAACACCAAGAGCCTAAAAAAGATACCCTTACTGCTCCGGCCGACACCCTGGCACAACCTGAAAAAAATGAGGACAACGCTAAAAAGAAAAAAAGTCAGAAGAAACCGGCCAAAGACAACAACGATTTATTGCTGATAAACCCGCTTAGCGGACAACAACTGGTATTTAACCGGGTGGAGAGCTATGTGCTTTCAGACGAGGGAAACCGTCTTGCTTTGGTTTCGAAAATAAACGATACCGCAAAGGTCTTCGCACTGA
Source organism: Bacteroidetes bacterium HGW-Bacteroidetes-4 (assembly GCA_002840905.1). GTDB lineage: Bacteria > Bacteroidota > Bacteroidia > Bacteroidales > SZUA-534 > GWE2-40-63. Next base: position 161,797 of record PHDD01000004.1, read on the forward strand.
TTACCGTAACTACTGAAACGTTAACAACCGATACCCTCATACAGGATTCACTTAGCTTTAAGGCACTCACCTTTGATAAAGCAGGCAGGCAATTAGCCTACCTGGCCAGTGCTGACACCGTAAAGCAAAAGACCTATGCCCTTTTTCTTTGTGAGCCCGGAAAAACAAGCCCGGCACGCATTGTTGACACGCTGAGCACAGGATTACCCAGGCAATGGGCTCCCAGCGAAAACGGAACACTGTATTTCTCCGACGATGCCACCAAACTCTACCTGGGGACTGCTCCCCGGCCAAGGGTTCCGCAAAAAGATACCCTACCCGACGACGAGAAAGCCAAACTCGATGTATGGAGCTGGATCGACCTCGAGTTGCAACCCATGCAGCTTAAAAACCTCGAAAAAGACCTGAAACAAACCTACCTGGCCATTTATCGCATTAAGGAAAAGAAACTGCTGCAACTGGCCGACACCCTGATTGAAAACGTGCGTCTGGTTAACCAAAACAATGGAGAATGGGCGCTGGGTTTCGACAACAAACCTTACGCCCGGGCATCGTCGTGGACCGGTAAGCGCTTGTCGGACGTTTATCTGCTGAACCTGAAAACCGGGGATAAAAAACAGGTACTACACGGGCAAAGCCAGGTACATCTGTCGCCAAACGGCAACTATTTGCTTTGGTACAATACAACCGACAGCAGTTATTACAGCCTTAACAACAAAACCGGTCAACAGGTGTCGCTTACTAAACACCTGCCGGTACTTTTCTGCGACGAGCTGAATGACACCCCCAGCGATCCCTACCCTTATGGCCTTGCCGGCTGGGTTGCCGACGATGCTTATGTATTGGTGTACGACCGCTTCGATATATGGAAACTCGACCCCGGAGGAAAACAAAGTGCGGTTAACATTACAAACCATTGGGGACGAAAAAACAGCACCCAACTCCGCTACCAGAAACTCGACCCCGAAGAGGTATTTATTCCTTTTGAACAGGAAGTAATGCTACAGGGCTTTAACGAAGAAACTTACATTGAGGGTTATTATTCAACCCGTTTGAATCAGGCACAGAATCCCAGGGTTTTAATTGAAGGTAACTACATGCTGGGCAGTATCGAAAAAGCCAAAAAAAGCGATTGGGCCATTTGGTCGACACAGACCGTAAACCAGTACCCTGACATTAAGCTTAGCAAACTCGATTTTAAAGCAGTTACCACCCTTTCACAAGCCAATCCGCAACAAAAAAAATACAATTGGGCCACGGTAGAACTGGTGCAGTGGAAAAGCTTTGCCAACGATACCTTACGGGGTCTGCTCTACAAACCAGAGAATTTCGATCCCGAAAAGAAATACCCGATGGTAGTTTATTTCTACGAACGCAGCTCGCAGGACATCAACCGGTATTACATTCCCTCACCCAGCCGTTCCATCATCAACAAAACGTTTTATGCCAGCCAGGGTTACCTGGTATTTGTTCCCGACATTGTTTATACTACGGGAGCACCCGGCTCCAATGCCTACGATGCCATAGTCAGCGGCACCCAGTACCTGATTAACTGTTTTCCCTATGTGGATGCAAAAAAAATTGGCTTACAGGGACAAAGCTGGGGCGGTTATCAAACGGCCTACCTGATTACCCGTACCAATATGTATGCAGCAGCCATGGCGGGTGCTCCGGTCAGTAACATGACCAGCGCTTACGGAGGTATTCGCTGGGGAAGCGGTATGAGCCGTATGTTCCAGTATGAGCATACGCAAAGCCGTATCGGGGGAACGTTGTGGGAAAAACCCTGGCACTACATCGAGAATTCGCCATTGTTTTATGCGCCAAAAGTAAATACCCCATTGCTGATGATGCACAACGACAACGACGGAGCCGTTCCCTGGTATCAGGGAATTGAGTTTTTTGTGGCTTTGCGCCGACTCGACAAACCCGTTTGGCTGTTGAACTACAACGGTATGGAACATAATATTGAAGCAAAATACTGGGCCAATCGCATGGATTTAAGCACCCGAATGCTCCAGTTTTTCGACCATTACCTGAAAGGAGCTCCTGCACCCGAATGGATGCTGAAAGGGATTCCGGCCTTGGATAAGGGGCAAAAAACCGGGTATTAACCGTTAAAATGATAATAAATAATACTATAATTTGTAAAGCATACGAATTTAAGATAAAGCACTTAGTTTGTTGCTTATATTTGTTACGCTTTAACATTAGAGACCTGCCTGTTTTCCATACAAAAAACAGACTGTTATTATAAAAAGTAAGGCTTTGATTCTAAAACAACTTTGGACACGGCTCTCAAACTTTGGCATCGATCATTCCCTGAGCATGATTGCTGCCCGTAAAGCAATTCTGACCAACCAGTTGGCATACATCACCTTTATTGTGGTATTTGGCATGAATATCGCGTTCATTTTTATTGAAAGTGTATCGTTCGATTCCATTGGGTTGGCCAGCTCCCTGATAATTTTAAGCACCCCATTGCTAAATAAACTGGGTTACCATAAAATGGCTGCCTTTTTATTTGCTGTGCTTATGCCCATTTCGCTTACCCTGTTCAGCAGTGTGAATAAAACCCTGATGCCACCTCCTTTTCCTCTGGAGGTGTATATTTTTCCGAAAGTATTTTTACTTAGTTTTCTTATCATTCCGCTGGTAATTATCGATGCAAAAAGTAAATTGCTCCTGGCACTGGCCATTTTAGTTAATCTGGCTTGTATTTACTGGGTCGACAGCCTGAATAAAAGCATGGGTGTGGGTCTCGATTTTTCGAAAGTTTCCTTTGATTCCTTCGATCGTTTGAATTATTTAATCATTTTCCCCATAATCCTCCTGATTTCAGGTTTTGCTTTTCTGAATCACATAAACAACAAATCGGAAGAACAAATACTTGCTCAGAATAAGAAACTCGAGAATGCCAACCACAAGATAAATAAAATAAACAGCGACCTTACCAACAGCATACATTATGCCGAGCGGATACAAAACGCTTTGTTGCCCGAAAAAGAGCGCTTAAACCAATACTTTACCGACAGTTTTGTGTATTACCGACCCCGCGACATTGTGAGTGGTGATTTTTATTTCTTAAAAAAAACAAAAAGCCAGGGAAAAACCTGTCTGGCCTTGGTATGTGCCGATTGTACCGGACATGGAGTTCCGGGAGGATTTATGAGTATTTTAAGCATGTCGTTGTTGAACGATATTATTCGCGACGAACAGTTTACCAGCGCCGCTGACATCTTAAACCAATTGCGCGAGCAAATAAAAGTGGCATTGAACCAAACCGGAAAGCCCGATGAACAGCGCGACGGTATTGACCTTTCGTTAATCCTTTACTATCCTGACAAAAAACAAATGGAATTTGCCGGAGCCCGAAGACCGGTTTATCTGATAAAAAACAATATACTCCAGGTTTTTAAAGGTGATAACATGCCCATTGGCATTTATTTAAACGAACGGCTTTTTACAAATACCACCCATAATTTAGAAGGTGGCGAAATGATTTATATGTTTACCGACGGCATCACCGATCAGATAGATTCAAAAGGCAAACGCCTGATGACCACGAATCTGAAAAAATGGCTTCTGCAGGTTAGCAATCAAAATGGCTCAGAACAGCACCGCTTTCTTGAAAACCAAATGAACCGATGGATGGAAACCGATACCACAAAGCCGGCAGAACAAATTGACGACATGCTTTTAATCGGATTCAGGATACCGGTATAACCCTTCTTTTTTATAAGAAAATGCCAAATACCTGTCTACTGCGCAAAGGAAATCTCAGCAGGTTTTTTTTCTATTAAAGCAAAGTAAATCCATTTATTCTACATGAAGCACCAGCCCCTTTAAATACTCACTTTCGGGATGGTAAATGCTGATGGGATGGTCAGCCGGCTGAGTGAGCTGATGCAGGATGCGCACTTTACGTCGGGCATTTACACTGGCAGCAAAAACCGACTTGCGGAATTCCTCGCGGCTAACTGCCTGAGAACAACTGAAAGTAAACAGGATGCCACCCGGCTTTATCTGTTCCAGTGCTTTCTGGTTAATCTTTTTATAGCCCTGTAAGGCATTGTGCAAGGCTTTCTGATGTTTGGCAAAAGCGGGTGGATCGAGAACAACCACATCGTAAGTTTCCTGGGTCTGGTTAAAAAAATCGAAGGCGTCCATTGCAAAACCTTCATGGGGTGCTTCGCTGCCAAAGTTTAGTTCGACATTCTTACGGGTGAGCTCAATGGCCTGTTTCGATGCATCGACCGAATGGACCAATGTGGCACCTGCTTTTAACGCATAAACCGAAAAACCACCGGTGTAACCAAACACATTGCACACTTTTTTGCCTGCTGAATAAGCAGCAAGCAGTTTGCGGTTCTCCCGCTGATCGATAAAAAATCCGGTCTTTTGGCCTTGTTCCCAATCGATGGAAAAACGGTTGCCGTACTCCAAAACTTCATTTTGATCCGGTTCACCAAGCAGGTATGAGTCGTGGGGGTCTAAACCGGCTTTAAATGGTAAAGTTCCTTCGCTTTTGTCGTAAACCGCGGTAAGTTTATCGGTTAACAATTGCTTTAACAGCAACGCCAGTTTTTCGCGAAGCAAATACATGCCCACCGAATGGGCTTGCAGAACTGCTGTTCCATTGTAATAATCGACAATTAAGCCGGGCATATCATCGCCTTCGCCATGAACCAGCCGAAAAACATTTAAGTCCGGATTATTAAAATATCCTAATTGCTGACGGAAGTGAATGGCTGCTTTTAATTTATTTTTCCAGAAAATATCGTCGATGCGAACTTTTTCGAAACTAAATATACGAACGGCTATGGAACCTACCTGAAAATGCCCTAAGGCCAGGAATTCGTTTTTGTTGTCGAGCACTTCCACCACATCGCCTTCGGCAGGCTTCCGGCTCATTTCTTTAATGGCTCCCGAAAAAACCCAGGGATGTAACCTGCGGATGGATTGTTCCTTACCCGATTTTAAAATCACTTGAATCAGTTCCATGTGTTTACTGTGTAAAGCCGTTTAGTTTTGTGTGGTTACGATGCTTGTTCAATCTCGAGCAGACGGTTGTAAATTTCGAGTGAAACCCAGGCATCGGTGGCTGCATACTTAAGCTGCGCTTCGGTAAGTTGCTCGGCTTCCCAGTTCGAAGTTTGCTGTGCTTTTGAGATGCGGAAACCCAGGAGCAGGCCCGAAAGCTTTTTCAATCCAAAATTTTCAATATCAAAGTCTTTAACTTTTTCCTGAATTTCGACAAAACCACCGGGTTTGAAATTGGTAAGACAGCGTAATGCCTTAATATCATCATTTATGGCCACCCCTACTTTGGTGATGTCGGGATTTTCCAAAACCTCAACCAATTCGGCAGGAAGGCCCATTTTATTGATTCGAAAAAGAAAAGCTGACTTTTCGGTAGCTAATTGCAGTAAGGCAACCTGGTTTTTTTTTCCCTTGGCAAAGGTTGGTTTGGTTTCGGTATCAAAACCCAGCACCTTTTGCTTTAACAAATAAGGAAGTATTTTTTTAAGGTCGCGGGCGTAGTCGATAACTACAATTTCGCCTTCGAAACTTTGTACGGGAAGTACATTTAATTCTTCTTTTGAAATCGATTTATTCATAAGTATCTTCACTTTCGCTTTGCAAGCCCAAATCGGACCAATCTTTTTTGCCCCAGTTTTCGGGATCAAAATCAGCTTCACTAAGGGCATCGGTCTCGTTAAGTGAAACTCCGCCATACAACAAATGATGCAAAACCCGGGTAATATTCATGAGGCGTTGCCCCCAGAACTGTTTGAAATTGTTTTTGCACTCCCAAATGGCATCGTTCATAATTTCGGGAGTTCCCATATTATAAAGCGCGATGTAATCTTTCAAATCCTGATAAATATCGGTAAAGCCTTCCGACAAACTATTCATCTGCTGTGAATCGTTCAGGGCATCCCATACTTCCTGGTATTCATCGACCCCGCTAAGCTTCTTTAACAGTGTAGCATGCACTGCTTCCCATTCCTCCTGAGTAACCGATTTATCAATCATATCGGGCATCTCGGGTTCCACTTCGGGCAGAATAATGGCTTTTAAATAAATCAGGGGCAACAAGCGATGTGCTTTGTCGATAAATTTTTTTTGCGAGAGTAAGGCTACGCCGTCGAGCAGGTTACAGTACTCAGCGGCTAAGGTGGTAAAACCAATTACGTTCTCAGAATAAACCCGGTTCTCAATATCGTGTTCCATAAATAAAAATATGGGCAAAAGTAATAAACCTATCTTTATTAAGCAACGAATGATTGATTGGGAGTTTATGACATTGAGCAGCTAAAAAACTATAATGTTCATAATTTTATCGAAAAAGCTTTTTTATTGCACTGAGCTGAGTGGAAAAATAGCGTGCGCTTATTGCGTGTTTCCATCGTAAAAAAACTAATTGTAAACGCAAGCTTCCTTTTTGCCAATATAAGTAAACTAACTGCTAACTAAAGATTCCTTTTTGCCAACATGAAATAATTAAATGGAAGCGCAATATCACGATTTGCCAACATGAAATAACTAATTGCCATTTCAAAATAACTATTTGGCGATGCAAGAAAACTAATTGCCATTTCAAAATAACTATTTGGCGATGCAAGAAAACTAAATGGTGGTGGTGATTTTCTTTTTTTTGTTGGTGATTTAATATTTGGCGGGGGAATAATAATAATTGAAAATCAATAAGGAAAAGCTGCGTTTGTAAGCTGAACAAGCGCAGCTTTTAGTTTAAAATTATAACTTGTAATTTTTAAAGCTGAGTTTTGCAATTTGCTTGTATTTCGGGCTTGAAGCACCAAAAACGGATTTGACGTAGGCTTTGGTGTCGCGAGCCACATCGAACAGACCGTTATCGGGCGCATAAAGGATTTGATTGCGGGCAATTAGAGCGTTGTTGTATTGGGTAGCGGTATTGATTGCGGCACTGTTTAGGGCCTTTAATTCGGTACTGAGGGTAGAGAGCGATTCGACCTGTAAATCGGTTTCGTTGGGCGCATACTCTGTGGTACTGGCTAAGAGCGCTATTAAACTGTCGAAGTTTTCGATGCGGTTGTCGAAACTCATCTGCGAAGTTGAGATCTCTTTTGTATCGATGCCCTGATTGATTAAGGCCTGTTTTTCATCGTCGGTTAATTTTGCCGAAGCACGTTTGCCCTGAAGTTTGCGAACCAAGGATTGTGCGTTTTCGATGGTTTTTTTGGGGGCATCGGTAGCTTTAAGGGCATTGAAAATACGCGTGATAAGCTTGCTTAAAGGTTTAAAGGCGGCCTCGCGCGCACCGGCCGCGTTTTTGTTTGCTGTAATTGCGGAAATTAATGCACTGCTCGCGGTTTTAGCATTTGTATAAACTGTCTGCAATGCCGCAAGGGTTAGGGCAGTTTTGGAAGGATTGTAAGAACTTCCATAAGCTGTTACGGATGAAATTAATTCTTCGAAAGTAGCCACGTTTTTGGCGTGACCGGATTCACTGGTACTAGCCATAATTTTAGATTTTATTGGTTTATAATAATATATGTCAAACGAAAGTTACAACATAATTTTAAAAAATAATTACCTGTTAGGGAAAAAAAATGAAGAAGTACTTAAAGTTCATGGAGTGACTAAAGTTGATGGGGTTTAGAGATTAGAATTTAGACTTTAGACTTTAGACTAAAGACCTAAGACACGAGACTTAAGACGCGAGACTTAAGACAAGAGACCTAAGACAAGAGACTTAAGACAAGAGACTTAAGACGCGAGACTAAAGACAAGAGACTTAAGACAAGAGACTAAAGACAAG
>PHDD01000033.1:0-37997 GCA_002840905.1 Bacteroidetes bacterium HGW-Bacteroidetes-4
GCTGGCAATGTTTAGTTCAACATACCCTCCAATGCAAAGCGTATGCAAGCAACGCTTTATTGGAGGCTAAGTGTTGTAGCCAGTGTTTTAATTTTTTAATGTGTCAGTTTTTGAAATAGTTTCATAAACAACCTGCATAAATATATCCAGTTTGTCTGGTAGTTCATTTTCATTTGGATAATATAAATAGGTTGAATCACTTTTATTCATGGTCATGTATTTCATTTTTGTTGTCGGTGCATCTGTCGCTGCATTGTCAAGAAATCCATACTCATCCGAAATGTCAATTGAAAGTAAGTTTTCCAATTTTTCTTTAATTAATGACATGTCCTCGGTTGAAACTTGGAATTGAGATTCCCTGTATTGGTTGCTTAATCTATACTTTTCTTGAACGTCTAATTTTCCGTTTTGGTCAATATTGGCTTTATAATAGAAGTCTGCCCAGGCGCTCGATTCTTCCCAAAAAATTGAATATGTATTTAAGTCATAATTTGGAACATCTTCTTTATGACAGCTTGTAAAGCCAATCAACAGAATCACGACATTAAGTAAGTTTATTTTCTTCATGACGTTTTGGTTTTTTAGTAATTTTTATCTGTTGATAGATGTTTCTCTCAGAACATCGGTTGCGTTTTCCAACATTGGCAACAACTACAAAATATCCGCACCCCACCCCCCTTTATCCCCCCAAATTCGGGATAATATCAGTAGTTGGGTGTGTTTATCTTTATTATTCGTGCAGTCTGGGTTCTTATTTTTGGTTTTCGGTTAACCAAAACTATAAAATTATTTGATAGCAAAGCATTTAACAGGAAGTTTTAAGTTAAAAAAACAGTGTGAGAAAAATTGCTTACATTTATTCATTAAAAAATCGCAAAACGTAGCATTATGTACCATAAAGTAGTTCAGCAAATAAAGCCTCTGGGTTTTACCTGGGAAACGCGCGACCCTTTTTTATTTTGTGTGCACCATAACGACCATTTTCCGGCCGGCAACAGTCAGTTAGGACCTGCAGCTTCCCTTTCGGGACGGTATCTGGGTAACGATTTCACACCCAAAGACGGCTGGCGGATGTATCATGGCGAGACGGTTCCTGGTTTTCCGGCGCATCCCCACCGGGGTTTCGAAACTGTTACCGTAGTGCTCACAGGCTTTGTCGATCATTCCGATTCGCACGGGGCAGCCGGAAGATACGGCCAGGGCGATGTGCAATGGATGACCGCGGGCTCCGGACTGCAACATGCCGAAATGTTTCCCCTGCTCGATGCCTCAAAACCCAATCCCCTGGAACTTTTTCAGATTTGGCTAAACCTGCCGCAAAAAAATAAAATGGTTGAACCCCATTACAACATGCTATGGAACGAATCCATACTGGTAATAAGCGAAACCGACGCCCGGGGGAAAAAAACCACCCTGCGGATAATCAGCGGTTCACTTAAATCAACGAAAGTACCTGCTCCCGTTCCCGATTCATGGGCCAGTGACCCTGAAAACGAAGTTGGCATCTGGATAATTAAAATGGACCCAGAGGCTCAATGGACACTTCCTGCCGCATCGCCCGAGGTAAACCGCACCCTGTATTTTTATCAGGGTACTGAAATCACCGTGGCCGGAATTACGGTTCCATCGTACCACTCGGTAGAACTTATGGCCGAGCAGGACTTAAGCATTATTAACGGTCCTGCCGAAAGCTACCTGCTCCTGCTTCAGGGAAAGCCCATAAACGAACCGGTAGTGCAACACGGTCCCTTTGTTATGAACCGCATGGAAGAAATCCACCAGGCTTTTGCCGACTACCGGCTTACCCAATTCGGTGGCTGGCCCTGGTCACGGACAGATCAGGTACATCCTGCCAACATTGGGCGCTTTGCAAAATACGCCGATGGCCGCGAAGAAAAACCGTAAACCAGGAATTAAAAGAATCAGGGCTCATAAAGAATTTTCAACAATCCATTATTACCAATTACCATGAATCGAAATCACTACATTATGAAAACCCTTTTCACATTACTTTACCTGACTTTTATTTTTATAAGCACCGGCTTTGCACAGGACCGGGTAACCGGAGCCTTATTTGCTACACGTTCCGAAGTGCTGGCCCAAAATGGCATGGTAGCCACCAGTCACCCACTGGCCACGCAAATTGGACTCGATATACTTAAACAAGGCGGTAATGCTATTGACGCAGCCATAGCAGCCAACGCAGCTTTGGGATTGATGGAGCCCACAGGCTGTGGTGTGGGAGGCGATTTATTTGCCATAATTTGGGATGCAAAAACCAAAAAATTGTATGGCCTCAACGCCAGCGGCCGATCGCCCAAAGCGCTTACCCTGGAATATTTTGAGAAAGAAGGTTTTGAAAAAATTCCTTCACACGGTCCCCTTTCGGTAAGCGTTCCCGGAGCCGTTGATGGCTGGTTTGAAATGCATCAAAAATTTGGAAGTTTACCCATGGAACAAATTCTGGCTCCTGCCGTTGCTTATGCCGAAAAGGGGTTTCCACTCACCGAACTTATTGCCCATTACATGCAGCTATCCATACCCTATTACCAGCGTTCGGGCTATGCAAATATTGAAACTACCTACCTAAAACCAAACGGTGGACGTTTACCCAACGAAGGAGAAATCTATAAAAATCCTTACCTGGCCGAGACGTATAAAAAAATTGCCCGGGGCGGCCGCGAAGCTTTTTATAAAGGGTCTCTGGCCCAAACTATGGCCGGTTTTATTCAGGAAAAAGGCGGATTTTTATCGGAACTTGATTTGGCCGAACATCATTCAGAATGGGTTGAACCCGTATCGGTAAACTACCGGGGATACTATGTTTGGGAGTTACCACCCAACGGACAGGGAATTGCTGCCTTGCAAATGCTGCAAATACTCGAAGCTTACGATTTCTCAAAAATTCCCTTCGGGAGCACCGAACATTTGCATCTTTTTATCGAGGCTAAGAAACTGGCCTTTGAAGACCGGGCAAAATATTATGCAGATATGGATTTTGCCAAAGTTCCGGTTAAAGAATTGCTGGCAGAAAGCTATGCCGAAGAACGCCGGAAACTGATTGGTGAACAGGCAGGCTCTTACCAGGCCGGAGCCATTAGTGCAGGCGAAACCATTTACCTCACCGTAGCCGATAAGGAAGGAAATATGGTATCGCTAATTCAAAGCAATTACCGGGGCATGGGTTCGGGCATGGTTCCTCCCGGATTGGGTTTTATGCTTCAGGACCGCGGGGAATTGTTCAGCTTAAAACCCGGACAGGCAAACACCTACGAACCGGGCAAACGCCCTTTCCACACCATTATACCCGCCTTTATCACAAAAAATGGAGATCCATACGTCAGCTTTGGTGTAATGGGTGGCGATTTTCAGCCCCAGGGACATTGCCAAATAATTATGAACCTGATTGATTTTGGAATGAACCTCCAGGAAGCCGGAGATGCACCGCGCTGGGATCATACCGGAACGTCGGAACCCACGGGTCAACCTGCTCAGGGAACCGGCGAAGTAAGGGTTGAATCGGGCATTGCTTACGAAAGCGTTCGCGGACTAATGCAAAAAGGGCACAAAGTAGGTTTTTTGAATGGGGGTTACGGCGGCTATCAGGCCATTATGTGGGATGCTGAAAACCGGGTTTACCGAGGAGCTTCGGAAAGCAGAAAAGATGGACAGGCAGCAGGATATTAGTTTAATGGTACCTTTTTTCTGTGGAAGTTAATTAAATAATTTAATGCCTTTTACCCTATTTCAGGAAAGATTTATACCCAGTAATCCTCATTTAGACTAATATTTATGTTAATTAATTTATTTCACAACAGGTATCTTAATGCTTAAAAATTATACTTAATTTTAATCCGTTTCTCAAATTAATCAAATCAGGGTAAATGGGTTTTATTAAACAATTAAGATTCTCGGGTAATCAAACGGTACAAGAAAATATCTTAATCCCCGGATTTCTTTCAAAAGATGATAAGCAAAAAAGCGCACTGAATGTATGGGGAAAACCTTTGCTCAGCATCGTAATAATTGCTTATAATGAGGAAAAATACCTGCCGTTTTTGCTGGACTCGCTGAGCAAACAAACCTTTAAACGCTTTGAGTTGATTGTTGTTGACAGCAACAGTACTGATAATACCGAAAAGCTTGCCATGCAATTTGAAGAAAAATTTGAAAACTTTCGTTTTATTAAGCTCGATAAACCGCGTGGACCGGCTTATGCACGGAATAAAGGAGCTGAGGCGGCCAGTTATGAACGGCTAATATTTTTAGATGCCGACACCCATTTTAAACCCGACTTTATACAAAAAGTAATACACGAGTTGGCAAAAACCCAGGCCGATGTAGCTACCTGTCCCATTCGCATTCGCGAGGGAGCCGTGAAATCGAATATGGGAGCCATGTTTTTAAATGCGTTTATGATAGGCTTGCGTCCGTTATATTCAGCGGCATACGGAGCCTGCTTAATAACTACCAAAACCGTGCATCAGCAAATAAACGGCTTCCGCGAAGACCTGGGTGTTTGCGAAGATTGCAATTACGTGAAACGGGCCCGTCGCGACCATCAGTTTTCTTATCAGATTTTATCGCCAATTTTCTATACTTCGGATCGCCGCGCTTTGAACGAGGGAGAAATTGGTTTGATGTTAAAATACATTAAAATACATACTTACCGTATGTTTACCGGAAAAGAGGTACTCCGCGACGAAATTACCTACAATTATGGCAGTTATTAAAAGTAAAACCTATAAGATAGCGCATAAAATCAGTGAAATAGCCCGTGAAATGGTGCTTCTTATAAAAAACCCGATGTTTTACCTGGGACTGGGTTTTTTAATTGGCGGCATTCAGTTGAATTTTGTGTCACAAACCTATTTGCACAATTACATGATTGAAGGAAAAACCCTTCCGGTACTTTCCGATTTAATTCTCGACAACCTTCCTTATTGGGACATTGATTACCTCTACGATATTTTTAGTCTGGTTTCAGTTATAGTATTTATTACCTACGTTATCCATCGACGCGAATACAAAAAGGTTCCCTACTTTTTAATATTGTGCGGCATTTTTCATTTGGTACGTGGGGTTTTTATTGTACTAACTCCTTTTGGCAACCCGCCCATGTTCGATGGAACCGAAGGTTTGTTTAACGGTTTTTCGAAATACGAATTGGGTGTTTATCCCTCGGGTCATACAGGAATAGCATACATGTATTTTATTCTGGCAAAAGATAAAAAATACCGTATGATTCTACTGTTCAGTGTTTTGGTTATAATTTCAGCGCTGTTTTTATCCCGGGGCCATTACAGCATCGATGTTTTATCGGGAGTGTTCTTTGCTTATGCCATAAAAGCTTATGGTGACAAATACCTGCTTCCCTATTTTTACAAGTTTGAACCGGTGTCAATAAAGAAGCCCGATTAAAGGAATCTATTTTTGACTGGCGACACCGGCTTACGCAAAAAAACCAATCGCTAATCAAATTTGTATGCTAATTTCATTAATTTTAGCCATTTCTATAATTTAGTTAATCCTATGTTCATGGCTTTAAAAAATAAAATTATACTACTTCTGATAAACCTTGTCTGGTTGTCGTCGCATGCTCAGATTAACGTACAGCATTACCTGGTTGAGGGGCACCGCGATTTGATGAAAGCCAATTACACCAATGCCATTCAACGCTTTAACACCCTTATTCAAATAAAACCCGATTTGCTCGAAGCCTATTATTTCAGGGGTTTTGCAAAATACTCACTAAGCGATTATCAGGGTGGCTACAACGACTTTAATAAGGTGGTTGAACTGAATCCATACTTTAGCGAGGGGTATCGTTTTCGCGGAATTACCAAAGCCGCCATGCAGGATTATCAGGACGCCATGGAGGACTTCGACAAAGCCATTGAGCTCGATTTAGCCAACCCCGACAACTACGTAAGCCGCGGGTTTACCTTCCTTTTAATAAAAGAATACCAAAAAGCCATTAACGACTTCAACAAAGCATTAAAAATTAAAAAAGAACTGCCTTATGCTTACCTGCATCGCGGTTACGCTAAAATGAGTCTCGAAGATTTTGAAGGAGCCATTAAAGATTTTAGTGAAGGAATAAAACTGAACCCTTACAGCCCCGATGGCTTTGCCCGTCGTGCACTGGCCCTGGCACAACAGGAAAAGTACCCCGAAGCACTCGAAGATTTAAACCGCGCGCTGGACATGGACGACAGCAACACCCTTTATTATTTTCAACGGGCTTATATAAAATACTACAATAAAGATATTGATGGCACCATGGCCGATTACAATAAGGTGTTGGAACTGGATCCCGAAAACGCATTGACCTATTTTAACCGGGCCATACTAAAAACCGAGATTGGCGATAACTCCGGAGCCATCGAAGATTACTCCATGGCAGCCCAACTAAACCCGGGAAATATTTTACCTTATTTTAACCGGGGCGGTGTAAAATACGATGTGGGCGATTATTATGGCGCTATTCAGGACTGGAGTCAGGCTATCGAGATTTTTCCCGATTTTGCCCGGGCTTATCAGGCCCGTTCATCGGCCAGGTATCAGGTGGGCGATGTAATAGGTGCCATGGACGACAAAGAAACAGCCAAAAAGAAAATTGAAGCATACCAGAAAAACACGACAAGCGATACCACGCTGGCCCAATTTATGGACACATCGCATAATTTCAACCAGTTGATTGAATTCGATTCTGACTTTTACCGGGCCAATCTCGACGACGGACAAATTCAAAACAAACGAATTGTTATTGAACTAAAACCCATCTTGCTGATAACCAAAAAAGAGGACAAGCAAGGCGATGGCGATTTGTCGTTTTACATGAAAAGCATGGAAGAACTTAACCGGCTTAACCCCATGGGGGCCCGGTTTACCATCTCAACCGAATTACCCGCTTTTGATGTTGATACCGTGCGGTACTTGTTAAACACCACCGAACAGGAAAAACTTCGCAACTCGTTTAATGCCCAACTTTATTTTTATCAGGGTTTACTTAACAGCACCATTCAAAATTTCAACCAATCCATTAAGGCCTATTCCACCGCTATAAGCATCGACCCTGAATTTGAACTGGCGTATTTTAACCGGGCAAACACCCGCTACCTTATGATTGACTATATTAACTCGCTCGAAGATTATTCGCAGGTAATTACCCTGGAAGGAACAGCAACCACCCGCCACGACGATAGAAACCAAAATGTGCAACTCAACGACTATACGGAAGTTCTGAGCGATTTATCCCGCGCTATTGAACTGAATCCGGAGTTTAGTTTTGCTTACTACAACCGGGGTAATGTAAAATGCATGAACAAAGATTTTACCGGGGCAATCGACGATTATTCAAAAGCCCTTGAGGTTGGGCCAACGTTACCACAAGCTTATTACAATCGCGGATTAACCCTAATTTACCTTCAGGACAGCGAAAAAGGCTGTCTCGATATGAGCAAAGCCGGTGAGCTGGGAATGGAAGACGCCTATCCGGTAATTAAAAAATACTGCACCAAAGAGTAAGTAAATAAGCAGGGAATAAAATTATTCCCGCATTTGGAAGAATTCAATTAGGTTAAATTACTTGCGGCCGCTTGAAAAATGTACGGTATAAATTCCTGATACTACTATAACTCCACCCACAATTTGCCAAAAGGTAAGGCGTTCGCCCAGCATTAAATAGGCAAATATTCCGGCCAAAACGGGTTGTGCCAGCAAGGTGGGCGAAACCAGTGATGCCGGCAAATAGCCCTGCGCATAATTAATCAGAAACCAGGCTCCGGCCTGAATCAGCACACCCATAATAAAGAACAAAACCCAGGCCTGGGTACTGTATCCGGTGAAAGAATGCCCCATGAGTATTAAAAACAATCCCAAAAAAACTGCAGCCGACAAGGTGCTCAGGTAAAGAAACGAAATGGTGGAAAGCAGTTTGCGTCCGGGTTGTGTAAGAATTATATAAACCGCATAAAAAATTCCTCCCAACAAACCAAACATTAATCCTTTAAACATTCCCTTAGGATAGTATAAATCCTGAATTACCAGCATCGAAACACCAGCCAGGGCCAAAAGCAATCCCAGCCAAAAGCCTTTTTTATTGCGTTCTTTAAACAAAACCATCGCCATAATTCCCACCCATAAAGGAGCCAAATTACCAGCCAGTGTTGGTATGGTGGCATTAGTTTCCATAATTCCGGTGGTCCAAAATGCCATGTCGAGCGCAAAGCTTAAACCGGCCAATAGGGCAAATAAAACACCGCGAGTGTTAAGTACCGCTTTATTTTTGCTATACTGATAAAAGAATACCGGACTTAAAACCACGGTTCCTATAGCCAGTCGATAAAACGAGGCAACAATTCCTGGAGCCCCGGCCATACGAATTAATACCGGCGAAAAGGCTATCATTACAGCTCCAATTATTAGGGCTAAATAGGCTTTGGATTGTTCATTCATAGGTTTGTAAGAGTAATTGCAATTTCAACCAAATGTAAAATAAAATCCCTGAAACAAAAGCGATACCCGTAAACATTTATTTAGAGGCGGTTTTCTTTCTTCTGAAAAGTTAAGAATCCGCTTAATTCAAAAAGGGCTCAATTTCTTTCATCAGGGTACGCTTGTTTTTAAAACCAATTATACGGTGTACTTCTTTTCCTTTCTGGAAAAGCACTAAAGTTGGCAGGTTCTTAATTTTATATTTGCTGGCCAATTGCTGGTATTGTTCCACATTAACTTTTCCAACAGTCAGGCGGCCATTTTGCTCTTCGGCAATTTCGTTCAGCACCGGAGCCATCATTTTACAGGGAGCACACCACGCGGCCCAGTAATCGATAAGAATGGTTCCCTGTTTCATTTGAAAACCTATGTTTTTTGGAGTTAAAATCTTAATTTGTTCGCTGTTTTTTACGTCAGGTGTATTTTTCATTTTATAATAGGAGTACACAATCATTCCTAAAAACACAACTACCAGAGCGCCAATAATTATAAAAACTATATTCATACTATTAAATTTGAATTACTATTTTAATTGAACCGGGCGCAAAAGTAACCAAACATATCTAAATAATTAAATATGTTCACTTAAATTTTACCTTACTTTTTTCTTAATCCTGTTCCCGATGCCAGAGTGAAACCTGAACCGAATACTTTTCGCGCAGATGAGCAGCCAGACGTTCAGCACAATAAACCGAGCGATGCTGGCCTCCTGTGCATCCAAAACTAACCATTAAGTTGGTAAAGTTACGCTCCTCGTAAGTTTCAACCGACATGTCGATAAGAGCATACACATGATTCAAAAACTCATGCATATCGCTTTCTTTGGCGAAAAAATCAATTACCGGTTTGTCTTTACCGGTAAGCAGTTTGTATTCCTCATATTTTCCCGGATTATGTATGGCACGGCAATCAAACACATATCCGCCTCCATGTCCGGTATTGTCTTCGGGTAAACCGTGTTTGTACGAAAAACTACTGACAAACACCGATAAATTTGATTTGCGGCGCTTTTGGGGAACAAATTTCAATAGTTTTTTTGAGTTGATTAATTGCTCAAATACCTGTGTAAGTACCGGAAGTTGAATGGGAAGATCAATATTTTGGAGAATCCAGGCCAGATTTTTAAGTGCGTAAGGAATACTTTGCAAAAAATGAGTCTTTTTTTCATAAAATCCACGGAAGCCATAAGCACCCATAGCCTGCATGATTCGTATGAGCACATATCCGTAATAATATTCACGGAATGTTTTCTCATCGACCGGGAGGTGATTCTTCAGATTTTCGATATAAAAACTCAGCAATTCTTCGCGCACCTCTTGGGGAATATCGGCTTTGGCATCGTATAGCAGCGAGGCCACATCGTATTGCAATGCACCCCGGCGTCCCCCCTGGTAATCGATAAAATACACCTGATCGTTTTGCAACATGATATTTCGTGACTGAAAATCGCGGTACAAAAAGAATTCGCTCCGCTCGCTTAACAAGTAGTTTATCAGGGTATTGAAATCGTCTTCGAGTAACTGTTCGTTAAACGGAATATCGGCCAGTTTCAGAAAATAATATTTAAAATAGCTCAAATCCCATTGCATCGACTGGCGGTCGAAACTTTCGCGCGGATAACAAATAGCATAGTCGATGTTTGGAGCTGCATCGACCTGAAAACGGGGCAATTCCGTAAGCACCTTTTTATATACTTTTAGCAATTCGTCAGGAAAATTCCCATTGGTGCGTACTTCCAACAGGTAGTTAAAAAGCGTGGTGTCACCCAAATCCTCGAGCAGGTAAACGTGTTGTTTTAAATCGGCAAAATACACGGCAGGAACAGCAAGGCCCATCTTCGCAAACGACTTGGTAAAACCAATAAAAGCCCTGTTTTCGGCTTCGTCTTCGTTAATGGCCCCAATAACACTTGATTTATCGTTGCTGATGCGGTAATACTCACGCTTGGAACCTGAAGCCGGCAATTTATTAATTGAACCCGCTTTGGTTCCTGACCATTTTTCAAATATCTCGCTAAGCAGTTCCTGCTTTGTAATTCTTATGGCTCCTTTATCGTGGGCAATTATCATTTTATTTGGATAGTTTAATTTGTAAAGTTGGCAAATTAATAAAATATCCTGCAAAGAACCGTTTTTTTTTAGTGAATAACCATTTAAGTCAGCTGGTTAAAATTACAGATGCCCAATGCTAAAAACTTCCTTTTAAAAGTGCTGCGAAAATCCTATCTTTAGACCACTAATTATTGTAAACTGAGCCTTGATGTTTAACCTAAGATTCATCCTTTGGATGTGTTTATTGGCGATGATAAGCCAAGTAGCCAAAGGGCAGAAGCAGGATTTTGTTTTTGAACAAATTACCAACGAGAGCGGGCGGAGCCTGGGTTTTATTACCGGTATAAGCCAGGACACCAACGGATTTATGTGGTTTGCCACCCGCAGTGGATTGTACCGCTACAACGGTTACTCATACAAACTTTTTAAACACAAAAAAAACGACCGTACTTCGCTTCCTTTTAACGATATTGCCTGTTTGTACTACGACAAACAGCACCATCTATGGATGCGGCATTACGAACAATTGTCGGTATTTAAAGATGAAAAACGCGTATTTGATTTCGATTCCGTAATAAACCGCGATTACGATATCGAAGTTAAAATAGTACAAGACCATAAAGGAAATTACTGGATAGGGCCTACCGGCGAGGGGCTGCTGCGCTATAATCCGGAACAAAAGCAGGTAACTTCATACTCCCGTCCGCCTCAGACTTACACAATAAAGGCCTGGCAATATTTCGATTCGCTGCTGGTGAACCAAAACGGTTTGGCCGAAATTACAAATCCGGCCAACAATACCGACACAACAATAAACTTTACCGTTGACCATGCTGGGTATTTTTTAATTGCATCGAGCGGTGAAATTGATGACTACGGAACCTATGATTTTGGTTCACTAAGCCAAAAGGGGGAAACCATCTGGACTTTGACAAAATCTGAAAGCATGTGGTCGGGGGGTGAAGAAAAAAACAGGTTTCAGATTAAACCGGTATTTCTCGAAAAAGGAAACTACCAGCTCAGCTACCAATCGGATATTACCCACAGTTGTCAGAACTGGGATGGGAAAGGGCCTGATAAAATTGTTTTTTGTGGAATAAAAGTGCTTCCCATTGCTGAAAATAATAAAAATTACATTGCCAATAACCTGCTAAAACCTTATAAAGATTCGCTGTTTATTGAATCGAATCAAATTAAAGATTTGTTAATTGATAAACAGGGAAGTTTTTGGTTTTTAAGCAACAAAGGCCTCGAAAAATACAATTACAGAAAACAAGCTTTTGAATTTTTCCCCATTAATTTCGAAGAACTTTTAGGAACCCCGGTCGATAAGGAATACCTGAGGCTTTTTCAGGATAAAGAAGGCATATTCTGGATTGGGTCCATGTATGGATTGATAAAATATGATCACCTCTGGTCGAAATTCGTGGTTTTTCAAAACACCCCTCAAAAAAAAGTACTTACCAGCAACATTATTTACTCCGTTTTCGAAGACAATCAACAGAACATCTGGATTGGAACCGATGAGGGCATCAACATCTATAACAAAGAGCAAAATACCCTGGAACAGGTTAAGGCCGACATTCATAACCGGCTTTACAACAACCGGATTATCCAGATTTTTGAAGACAGTGGAGAAAATATATGGGTAGCCACTACCGAAGGCTTAAACCGCCTGATTAAAAGTCCGTTTCGCTTTACCAATTTGGGCATAAACTCCGACATTACTTATCCGGTAAGTTACGACGAAGCAGCAAATATCTGGTTTGCCATTGACAATTACATTGCAAAATATTCGCGAAACCTAACCACAAAAACCGAATACAAGCTGCCCAATAAAATTTTTAGTAACGATGAATTCACCGGAGAGTCCAATTATTTTATCAACGATATGGTACGCACCACCGATAAGAATATCTGGCTGGCTACCGACAATAAAATTAGTCGTTACAACCTGGCCGGGCAAAAAATCGATTTTGTTAAAGAAACCGGTGCACTTATTGTTGGTAATGACAGCTTGAAAAATATTGTTCGAAAACTCATAGCCGGCAAAGCAAATAAACTTTATGCTTTCTGCCCAAATGGGGTTTACATCATCAACCATAGCGACTTAAACATTGAATCGTTTTACCCTTTTCAACAAAAGTATGATTTTATCGATGAGGTGGATTTAAATTTTTTCTCTTCGGCAATAAGCGACAAACAGGGAAATATATGGATTCGTACGGTTAAAGGGATTTACCGGCTTAATTCCACAAAAGGCAGGCTGGAAATGGTATTTGAATATCCGGCTGAATTCCAGGACGGTCCTTTAAGCAAGGGTTTTATGGACCTTGATCCGTCTGGTAATCTTTGGTTTGCTACCCTGCCCTACTTACATAAGATAAACGGCGAATCGCTTGAGCATCAGTCGTGGGAATGTCCCTATGAACATGATTGGGGCATGGCACATCTGAAAATTGGTAAAAAAAGCATCTGGATATACGGCACCAACGGACTCTATGGATTTAATAAAGAATTGGAGGATTTTTCATACTACTCCATCGAAAATGGCTTTATCGACAACAATATAAATGGGATTCATGAAGATGAACAAGGACAGGTTTGGCTCACTACCGGAAAAGGTTTGATAAAACTTGATTTGGAAGAAGAGCAGGCAAAAAACTATTTTACGGCCTCCGATTTTTCGCAACACATCTTTCTTGGAAACCGACCATCATTTAGTTCGCCAACAAACGAGCTGATGTTGTTTACCAGTCGTGGTTTTGTTTCATTTTATCCCGACAGCATCAACCGGAACGTACCCAAACTGGTGGTCGATAAATTCACCATTCGTGGAAAAGAATACCCACTCGACAGCCTGATTTATTATAAAAATTCCATTCAGTTAAAATACAATCAAAACTTTATTGCTTTTGAATTTGCTGTTCTCGATTACACCGAACCAGCTGCCAACAAATACAAATACCGGCTCGAAGGGCTCGACGAAGAATGGATTTTAACCGATGCCAACAACCGCAGGGCAACTTATTCTGGTATTCCTCCGGGAAAGTACACCTTTCACGTAATAGGTTCAAACAACGATAAAACGTGGAACAACGAAGGAGTAAAAATCCAGGTGAATATTTCGCCACCCTGGTACAAAACCATATTGGCTTACATTATTTATGCCTTGCTAATAGCTTCAGGAATCTGGTTGTTTATTGTTATTCGTGAGCGCAAATTAATTGAAGAGAAGCGTATTCTGGAAAAAAAAGTACGCGAACGAACCGCCGAAATTGAAGCACAAAAAGAAGAACTGGCCACGCAGAATGAAAAAATTAATGAGCAACACAAAAATATTACCGACAGTATTCAATACGCCAAACGAATTCAATCGGCCATATTACCTCCTATTGAGCAAATTGCCGAAGTGGTTGATGAGTTTTTTGTGCTCTACCGTCCACGCGATATTGTAAGTGGTGATTATTACTGGGCAACCCGTCGTAATAACACAACCATAATTGTTGCAGCCGACTGCACCGGACATGGTGTTCCGGGTGCTTTTATGAGCATGTTGGGTATAGCATTTTTAAACGAAATTGTTAATAAAGAAGGTATTTGCCAACCCAACGCCATTCTCGACAGGCTTCGCGAACAGGTAATAAAACAACTACACCAAACCGGAAAAGAAGGCGAATCGAAAGACGGGATGGATGTATCGCTTTATGTTATCGACCATAAAAACATGAAATTGCGCTTTTCAGGTGCTTACAACCCGTTATATATTATACGTAACAGCGAATTGGAAACATTAAAAGCCGATAGGATGCCTATTGGATACCACATAAAAAAAGATGCCCCCTTCGAAATGCGAGAATTTGACTTGCAAAAAGGCGATTGCCTGTATAATTCATCCGATGGTTATCCCGACCAGTTTGGAGGTGAAGATGGCCGTAAATTCATGTCGAAAAATTTCAAGGAACTTCTTATAAGTATTCATCAAAAGCCTATGGCCGAACAACGTGAAATTCTGGATAAAACCTTTGACGATTGGCGCGGCTCCATTGAGCAAATTGACGATGTAATTGTAATTGGCGTACGCATTTAAAATCAATTAGAAAATATAAAAGCCTGCAACCCGATATTGGGTGCAGGCTTTTATATTTAGTATTTAATTGCTTTATTGTACCGCTAATAGTGCATTGATGTTTCCATAACCAAAATCAGAACTTTTATTCGGATACAAACTGGCTGATTGCTTCATGCGGCTTAATACCTGATCACGGGTCCAGGTAGGATATTTGCCCCAAATTAAGGCAGCAATACCAGCAGTAAATGAGGTAGCTACCGATGAACCGCCAACATAGGTTTTAGAATTTTCGAAAAAACCCAGACAAACTGAACGACGGCTGTCATCGCCATGACGCTGCATAATAACTGTAAAATCAATTTTACTTCCTTTATGGCAAACGGCACATTCAGTATAACCCGATCCATCGGTAATACCGGTAACTGCTATGGTTTCTTCCATGCTGGCCGGGAAAATTACACCCACAAAATTGGTAAACTCAGTTGAAGTTCCTCCGGCAGCAACAATCATTTTACCTTTTCCGTAGGCATATTTTATCGCATCAGAAATGCTTCCTACTGAAAAAATATGACCAATCGACATTGATATTACCTTGACATCGCTGCGGTTACCGAGCTCAGTTAAAGCACGGGCCACGCCCCGCTGCTCATGATAACCGTCGAGAACCACATTTTTGGTTGCCCTGTAACTTACCAGGTTGCAATTGTAAGCTACGCCTACTGGCAAATAATTATCGTTACGCGGACTGGCAATAGTTGCTGCCATAAGACTTCCGTGGGCACATTTGTCCCAAACACCATCGGTTGTGGTTACCCATGGCCAGAAGGAATCAACATAAACACCGTATTTATAGATGGAACGTCCATTGGAATAACCATCGTTAAAATTCGAGCCCCACATTGATTGATCCTGGGAAACCCCGGTATCAATAAGGCCAACGGTTATTCCTGAACCAGTACTGTACGACCAGGCCTGGGTAATATTGTGCTTATCGTAAGTCCACGATACCAGACAATTGGGAGCAATGGTACGATAATCGTAACTATTAACTGCTACGGGTGTGTTGTCGCAACCCGACGAGCTTTTTAAAGTGGGTTCGTAAGCAAAAAAACGATACCCGGCAGGTTCAAGATAACGAATATTTGGCATAGCCCGCAAGGCTGTTAAGGTTTCTATATTTCCAACCCACACGTCCACAAAATTTAATACAGCATCGTCGTAAACCACCACATCGGTACCCGATTTCAGACGTAATCCGCTTTCCTCTTCAAGGCTGCGTACCACATCAAGAATGTCTTGTTTTTGTGTCAACAGTGCGGTACTTTTGTGTTGTGAATAAGCTGTTGAACCATAGCCAATGGTTAAAATACTGTCGCCACGCATTAGCGCACTCCACAATACAAAATCGTCGGCATCGCTCCAGGTAAATGTACCAGTTTGCTGTAAAACACCATGAATGTAAGCGTTAATTTCAGAACCGGTAAGCGGTTCTAACTCAAGTTGGTTTTGAGGGATTTGTTGAAAATCATCATTTTCGGCACAGGCTGCCATTACCACGATAATGAACAGCACAAGGGCTCGGCGTAATTTCATAATGAATAAATAATTTGGTTAAACATTGTTTGTTTGTTGTAAGCAAATTACAAAATATTAGAACATTATGCACTCCTTGTAGCATTATTATCAAAAAAGGTGGGGTAAATTATTCGTTACGCTTATAAAAATGCTGTGAATCGCCCCACTCACCATAACCGATTTCTGCATCGGCCAGTTTAATTCGCACATCGAGACATTTCACACAATCCTGCGGTTCTTCATCCACACAGGGTTTGTTTTCGTAAAGTTTATAATTGTTTCGGTAGGTTCCCGGGGTAATGTTGGGCATAATAATATTAGCCCCCACCTTAACTGCTTTTTCGCGTCCAAGCGGGTCAATAGCCTGCAAAGCCGTGGCGGCCGCAATATTTATATCGCGCATCACAATGCGTAATGTAGCAATCATTCGCAAAGCCAGTTTAAAACGCTCGTTTAACGGTAGCAACTCGCTACGATACTGATACAATGGCGTATCGGGATGTTCAATGTATGGCCCCATGCCTACCATATCAACATCAAATTCCTTCATAAACAGTATATCATCGGCTAAATGTTCGAGGGTTTGGAAAGGTAAAGCTATCATCACGCCTGTTCCGGTTTGATAACCAATTTTTTTAAGGGTGTACAAACAATCGAGTCGTTTTTGATAGTCGTGCGTTTCATCGTTTGGATGCAGTTTTTGGTACAACTCACGATTACTCGATTCAATTCGCAGTAAATAGCGGTGTGCCCCGGCATTGAACCATCGCTGGTAGGTTTCTTCGGTTTGTTCGCCCAACGAAATGGTAATCCCCAATTCATCGTTAGTCATATGCTTGATTTCGCGTAAAAGCTTCTCGATTCGCCCGGTAAAAGCCGGAGAACTTATTTCACCGCTTTGCATCACAAAAGAACCGTAACCACTTTTGTGGGCAAAATCGGCAGCTTTCAGAATCTGTTCGTCGCTCAGGTTAAAGCGGCTTACCCCGGTATTTCCCTTACGGATGCCACAGTAAAAACAATCTTTGGAGCAAATATTCGAAAATTCAACCAGTCCGCGGTAATATACTTTTTTGCCTACCTCCAGCTCTTTTATTTCCTTGGACCGGGCAAACAATAGTTTTTCATCGTTGCCCTGCGCAGCCAACAGGGTAACAATATCCTGCTTTGAGAATTCTTTCTGAGAAAGTATCGTTGTAAAAGTTTTCATTCTGGTTTTATTCATTGCTTTCAGCAATTAAGGTCCGGGTATTTATCGAGTAAATCTCAGAAACCGTTAAAAATACAAATCGCGTTCGCCAGCTTTCACTTTATCGAGCCGTTCAATTAACGATTGCTTTATCATTCCCTCTTCCATTTCAGCCAGATTTTTGGCTATTACCCTTTCACCTTTGGCTTTTACATCAAGCGTAGCATAATCTTCGAGGTATTCGGCCAAAGTAAGCATGGCATTGGGTGTGCAATATTTTTTGATAAACCCGGGTACCGAAAATTCCATAAAATGCTCACCGGTTCGTCCGGCACGGTAACATGCCGTACAAAACGAGGGCAGGTAATCTTTATCGAGCAATTCGTCAATAATATCGCCCAATGAGCGATTATCATTAATTTTGAATTGTTCTTTATCCAAATCCTGATTATCTTCTTTTTTAGAATAGGCCCCCATTTCAATTTTAGTTCCTCCATCAATCTGCGAAACACCAAAACTCATTATCTCAGAACGTATTTCCATGGGTTCGCGGGCGGTAAGAATTAACCCGGTATAAGGAACTGCCAGGCGTAAAATAGCTACCAAACGGGTAAAATCTCCGTCAGAAACACGCCATTTATCCACTATAGCGAACTCGCTGGCATCTTTTATCCGTGGAAACGAAATGGTATGCGGCCCCACATTATAGCAGGCTTCAAAGTGATTTACATGGCGGATTAGTGCCAGCAACTCAAATCGCCAATCGTACAAGCCAAATAATGCACCAATACCCACATCATCAATTCCGGCTTCCTGAGCACGGTCGAGAGCTGTCAGGCGGTAATTGTAATCGGCTTTTTTACCGGCCAGATGCACACTTTGGTAGGTTTCGTGGTGATATGTTTCCTGAAAAATCTGATAGGTTCCAATCCCGGCTTCATGCACGGTTCTGAAATCGTCAATCTCCATTGGAGCCGCATTAATGTTAACCCGCCGTATCTCGCCATTGCCTTTCTTTACTTTATATACCGTGCGTACCGAATTGGCTATAAATTCTGCATTGTATTTGGGATGCTCGCCATAAACCAGAATCAGCCGTTTTTGGCCGTTTTCTTCCAAAGCCTCAACTTCCTTTACCAATTGCTCGTCGCTTAAGGTAGTGCGCACCTGCTTTCGGTTGGTTGTGCGGAAACCACAGTATTTACAATTGTTGGTGCAAAAATTCCCCACATAAAGTGGAGCAAATAGTACAATACGTTTGCCATATACTTTCTCCTTAAGGGTTTTGGCTCCTTGTTTAATCTCCTCAATCAATTCCGGATCGGTAGCATTTATTAACACCGCTGTTTCCTCGAGGCTCAGGCGATTCTTATCGAGCGATTTGGCAATTACTTCACGAACCCGCTCTTTGGTAGGATGCGTATTTTCAAGAAAACGTTGTATTTCCTGCTCATCGATAAAGGGTTTCATCCGTTCGTCGGCAATGGCGTACTGTTGCGGTTGGTAAATCATGGTTTAGACAATTAGATTTTAGACAATAGATTTTAGACCATTATTCTCGCCGGATTCCTGGAAATTATTTTGGAAGGAAAATTATGAATAGATAAGTATCAATAGAATATAATCCATTCAAAGTTTCTTTTCCGTCAGCAAGTCCTCCGGATCCGATTTTAGTTAAGTTTCCTCGATAACCGATACCTCCGTTATTTTAGAATTACGCAACAAATATACGATTATGTGGCTTGCAAAAATGTGATAATTGTTACGCTTTTAAGGAAATGATTATGATTTTTATCAGCGTTTTGTCTTTAAACCAGAAGTTTATTCAAAAGGACGGTTTTTTTGTGCTTCCGGTTTTTCCCAGGTAAACTCCTCTTTCCGGGGAACCGGATCGTAGCCCCATCCACCCCATTGGTGGCATGAGAAAATACGACGCACCGCCAAAAACAAACCTTTAACCGGTCCATGAATCTTTAAGGCTTCGATGGTATAATGCGAACACGTGGGATTGTACCTACAGGCATTGGGCAGCCAAGGCGAAAGCACCCACTGGTAAAGCTTTACCGGGATAATAAGTATAAAAGCAAAAAACCGGCTTAAGATTTTCATAAGGTAAAGGTAGCTATAAAATGATGTATTTTAGCAGCCATCTTGTATTTCAACCTCTATTTTACGCACTTCAGTAAGTTTTTTCTTTTCGGATACAAAAAAAGTAGTAACTAGCATCCCAATTTATTTAAAAAAAAACTATGACAACGCCCATTCACCGCTATACGCGAACCGAAGAACAGATAAACATCTGGAGCCATTTTGCCGGCATAATACTGAGCCTAATAGGCACGGTAATTTTATTAATAAAAGGGATTCATCTGCAAAGTGCTATACATATAGCAAGTTATGCGCTATACGGTACTAGCATGCTGGTGTTGTTTTCTGCCTCAACGCTTTACCATGCTGCCACAGAACCCGAACGACGAAAAAAGTTGAATATCTTCGACCATGCTGCCATTTATTTTCTGATTGCCGGTACATACACCCCTTTTACACTGCTTGGCTTGCAGGGATCCTGGGGATGGACCATTTTTGGCGTAGCCTGGGGAATTGGCCTGGCAGGAATCATTTTGAAATTATTTTTTACGGGCCGTTACAACCTGCTTTCAACCATTAGTTACGTTGCCATGGGCTGGATTATTGTTTTTGCCCTGAAACCCTTAATTGAACGCTTTTCGTTTGAAGGATTGATGTGGCTGGCTGCCGGCGGTTTATTCTACACCATTGGAGCTGTACTTTATATGTTTAAAAAGATTCCTTACAACCACGCCATCTTTCATTTCTTTGTACTGGCCGGAGCCATTGCCCATTATTTTGGTATTTTACTTTATACCTAGTTTCGTAAAGCGATCGATTTTATTCATTTTTCTAATTAAGCACGCAGTTGTGCGTTATCTGGTATAAAAAAAGCCCCTAGTTCAGGGGCTTTTATTTAGTATACTATTTTAAAGTATTAACGTAAGTTTGCCTGCGCAGCCGCTAAACGGGCAATGGGCACACGGAACGGAGAACATGAAACATAATCTAATCCTGTACGGTGACAGAACTCAACTGATGAAGGTTCACCACCATGTTCACCACAAATACCCAGTTTTAAGTCTGAACGTACTGAGCGACCTTTTTGGCAAGCCATTTCAACCAACTGACCAACACCTGTCTGGTCTAAGGCCTGGAATGGATCTTGTTTTAATACTCCTTTTTCGATGTAAATGGGTAAGAATTTACCGGCATCGTCACGCGAATATCCAAAAGTCATTTGCGTAAGGTCGTTGGTTCCGAACGAGAAGAATTCAGCGTTAGCAGCCACTTCATTTGCAGTAAGCGCTGCACGTGGAATCTCAATCATGGTTCCCACCATAAAGTCGACTTTCACACCTTTTTCAGCCTGAACTTCGGCAGCTACTTTACGAATAATGGCTTCCTGCATCTGGAATTCCTTGGCTGTTCCAATCAGAGGAACCATAATTTCAGGTTTGGGATTAAACCCTTCTTTTTTAAGATCACAAGCCGCTTCCATAATGGCGCGAGCCTGCATCTCGGTAATTTCAGGATAAGTGATTCCCAAACGGCAACCCCGGTGACCCAACATGGGGTTGAATTCATGTAACGATTCTACTTTTTCTGTTACAATCTTAACATCAACACCTAATTTATCGGCCATTTCTTTTTGTGAAGCCAGGTCGTTTGGAGTAAACTCGTGCAATGGAGGATCCAATAAACGAATGGTTACCCCAAAGCCGTCCATTGCTTTAAGAATTCCGTAGAAATCTTCGCGCTGAATGGGTAGTAATTTCTCCAAAGCTTTTTTACGACCGGCTAAATTTTCAGCCAATATCATTTCACGAATTGCCCAGATGCGGTCTCCTTCAAAGAACATGTGCTCGGTGCGGCAAAGCCCAATTCCCTTAGCTCCAAACTCACGGGCTATTTTTGCGTCGTTCGGGGAATCGGCATTGGTACGAACATACATCCGGGTATTTTTCTCGGCCAGTTCCATTACCTTACCAAAATCTCCATCCAACGATGGGGTAATGGTAGCTACTTTTCCTTCGTAAACCACTCCGGTAGAACCATCAAGCGAAATAAAATCGCCTTTTTTGAAAGTTACCCCGTTAATGGTCATTGAAGTATGGGTAACCGCTAATCCGGCAGCTGAGGAAATACAGCATTTACCCATTCCACGGGCCACTACGGCAGCATGCGAGGTCATTCCACCCCGTTCGGTAAGAATACCTACAGCAGCATACATTCCTTTTAAATCTTCAGGCGAAGTTTCGCGACGGACAAGGATTACTTTCTCACCTTTTGCCGCTTCAATTTCGGCATCTTCAGCAGAGAAAACAATCTTACCGGTTGCAGCTCCTGGAGAAGCCGGCAAACCTTTTGACAACACCTTGGCATCAGCAATCGCTTTGGCATCGAATACCGGGTGAAGCAATTCGTCGAGTTTGTTGGCATCCTGACGTAAAATGGCTGTTTTTTCGTCAATTAATCCTTCTTTAAGCATATCGACAGCCATTTTAACCATAGCAGCTCCGGTCCGTTTACCATTTCGGGTTTGCAGCATCCAGAGTTTACCATCCTGAACGGTGAACTCCATATCCTGCATGTCTTTATAGTGTTGCTCCAGTTTATGCTGAGTTTCAAACAATTGTTTATACACTTCAGGCATGGCTTCTTCCAGCGAAGGGAATTTTGCCAGACGATCGGCTTCTGAAGTACCATTACGTTCGGCCCAACGTTTGGAACCAATTTTAGTAATTTCGAGTGGTGTACGAATACCGGCAACCACATCTTCGCCCTGAGCATTCACCAGATACTCCCCATTGAACTGGTTTTCTCCTGTTGATGCATCGCGCGAAAAACAAACACCGGTTGCAGAGGTTTCACCCATATTACCATAAACCATGGCCTGCACATTAACTGCAGTTCCCCACTCATCGGGAATTTGTTCCATACGACGGTATAAAATAGCCCGTTCGGTATTCCATGAATCGAATACGGCACAAATGGCTCCCCATAATTGATCCCAGGGATTTGTCGGGAAATCAACTCCTGCTTTGGCTTTTACTACTTTCTTATAAGCTTCAACCACATTCTTTAAGTCGGCTACAGTTAGCTCGGTATCCGATTTATAACCTTTTTCAGCTTTTATTTTATCCAACACCTGCTCAAAAGGATCGTGTTCACCTTCATCAGCTACCACACCCATAACCACATCGCCGTACATGTGAATAAAACGTCGGTAGGAATCGTAGGCAAATTTCTCGTTTCCTGATTTCTCAGCAACCAATTTTACCGTATCATCATTCATTCCAAGGTTAAGCACGGTATTCATCATTCCCGGCATAGACGCGCGGGCACCTGAACGTACGGATACCAACAAAGGAAAAGCTTCGCCTTTTGAACCAAATTTTGCATTCATTACTTTCTCAGTAGCGGCAATTCCTGCTTCCACTTCAGATTTCATTAACTCAACAACTTTATCTTTTCCAATGGAATTGTATTCGGTACAAACTTCGGTTGTAATGGTGAAACCGGCGGGTACTGGCACTCCAATAAGGTTCATCTCAGCCAGATTGGCTCCTTTTCCACCCAACAGGTTTTTCATGTCGGCTCTACCTTCTGCTTTACCGTTCCCAAAGGTATAAACACGTTTTTTCTGTGTCATAATGATTTGAATTTATGTTTGATAATCGATTATTTACGGTACAAATTCTTGCTTTAAAAGTATGTTTTTAAGCACCGCTAAATTACAATAATTTGAAAAATATGGACTACAAACTTTTAAAAAATTCCTCGAATAGGACGAATTGTTTAAATTAAAATTTAAGTGACTGTTTTTTGTGTTCAACTTAGCAACAATAAGCTGAGTGTTAAAACATTTTACATGCAAAAAGTAATTAAAATACCCATGATAGGTGTCTTGCATTATTGGCTGAGCCGATAAGCTGCTTATAAAAGAAAGGGATGGGTATTTGGATTGTTTGAAAAATAAACTTTTTACAAAATAAGTAAATCGAATAATTTTAAAACAAAAACATGCTAAGCGCTGTTTTTCTTTTACTTACACTGTATTGTATAGGTAATGTTGTGGTTACCCTGAAAAGCAATTAACCTGCTGTGAATACAATATGACGCGGAATAATTGCCTTTTGGCGATAAGTGGCGCTAAATTAGCTCAATCAAAAACTAAACCCGATGCATATGAAACACAAACTACACCTACTCGCTGTTTTATGGTTTGCCCTGATGAACTCCATCGTACTAAATGCACAAACATTAACTATAAGCGGTACCGTAGTAGATAAGCATAACGAATCTATTCCGGGTGTTACCATTCATGTTAAAAACACCAACCTGGGAACCATCACGAATATTGACGGTCAGTTCAGTATTGAAACCGAACTCAATAGCATTCTGGTATTTTCAATGGTGGGAATGGAAACCCAGGAATATCTGGTAAGCAACACGCAGCCTGTTACCATTACCCTGTTGGAAGATGTTAAACAGCTTGATGAGATAGTGGTGATTGGGTATGGAACAGTTAAAAAAAGTGATTTAACAGGAGCAGTAGGTTCTGTAAAAGCCGACGAAATGGTAAAAATTACCTCTATGAATCCGGTGCAAAGCCTACAGGGAAAAGTTAGCGGAGTGCAAATCACAAGCACTTCAGGAGCTCCGGGGGCTTCTCCCGTGGTCCGCATACGTGGTGTGGGAACGCTCAACGACAACTCTCCCATTTATGTTGTAGATGGTGTTATTCTTAACGACATTTCGTTTTTAAATGCTGCAGATATTGAATCAACTGAAATATTGAAAGATGCTTCAGCAACAGCTATTTATGGCTCCCGGGGATCTAATGGTGTTATCTTAATAACTACAAAAACAGGTCAAAAAGGAAGTTCTGGCACCACATTTAATTACAATGGTGAGATTGGAATTCAACAACTTACAAAAAAAATAGATTTGTTGACAGGGAAAGAATATGCAATCGTTACCAATATGATAAAACCCACCTATAACAATGTTGATTTGGTACCAAATACCGATTGGCAAGACCTGGTTTTTAGTCCCGCAAATATTACCAATCATCAATTATCTGCCTCGGGAAGTTCCGAAATGAGCCAGTTTTACATTAGCCTCGGGTACTTTAACCAGCAGGGTATTGTCGATAAATCGAGTTACGAAAGACTTTCTTTTAAACTAAATAACTCCTATCAGTTATCTGAAAATTTCAGACTAGGGAATAACCTTACTTTTACACCCTACAAGCAACAAAATGCGCCCAATGTTACTTATCAGGTATATCGGGCCAATCCTTTGTTGGAACCCTATCGTGAAGATGGCAGCTTTGCTGGTGTACCTGGTGTAGGAAACCCCTTGGCCGACTTAGCTTATTCAAACAATTACAACAAGGGAATTCGGGGTGTAGGCAATTTATTTGCCGAAGCAACTTTTCTTAATTCTATTAACTTCAAAAGTAGTTTTGGAATCGATGCCCTGTACAACAAATCAATTAATTTCACTCCCGAATATAACGTGTTGTACTATGATGGAACACAATCGATGCAAAGTAATCCTACAAACGATTTAACAAAAGGCTCAACCGAAAATATGACCTGGCTTTGGGAAAACACTCTCAACTATAATAAAGAAATAAACAAACATTCCATAAGTGCTGTAGTCGGGTATACGATGCAAAATTCCAATTCAGAGTATTTTAATATTTCGGGCGAAAACATACTGCGCAACGGAGAAGATTTTTGGTATTTACAACCAAGCTATATTACTGACAATTCTTTGAATCACCTTGTAAACAAAGTTGATGACAATTTAAACTATTCCATGATTTCCTATCTATTCAGGGCTAATTACACTTTTGAAGGAAAGTACATTCTAACAGCAACTTTTCGTCGCGATGGATCATCAAAATTCAACCCCGAAAATCGCTTTAGTAATTTTCCATCATTTGCTGCCGGTTGGAATATTGCTGAAGAATCATTTATGGACTCATACACTTTCCTCACCAAATTAAAACTAAGAGCCAGCTGGGGTAAGATTGGAAATGAAAAAATTACTTATTCCGATCGTTTTTCACTCACACAAAATCTATTGGCAGTATTTGGTCCCGACGACATCTCCTACCCCGCTGTTTCATACAGCAAAAGCGGAAATCCTGATTTGAAATGGGAAACTACCACACAAACCGATTTAGGCCTGGAGGTCGGCTTTTTTAACGATAAATTAACCGGGGAGTTTGATTTTTATAACCGCGTAACCGATGATATCCTTGTTTACCTTTCAACCCCAGGCCATCTGGGAAACGGACAGGGTCAACTGATACGCTACAATGCCGGTAGTGTTTTAAACCGTGGGTTCGAGGCAAGCATTAACTGGCGCGAGAAAAAAGGCGATTTCAGCTATGGTATAGGTATATTGGCTACTACGATTCACAACGAAATATTAAGTATTGGCGGAAATAGTGAAGCTGATTCCCTGCTTTGGGGAGGTAATATTAACGGATATACCACACAAAGCCGAAAAGGATTGCCCATTGGTGCTTTTTACGGTTACAAAACCAACGGCATTTTCCAAACATCTGAAGAATTGGCTGCCTATCCGCATACCAGCGATGCTGAAGTAGGTTATTTGAGAAGAGTCGATGTCAATAACGATGGTATGATAAATGGTGCGGACCGCACCTATTTGGGTTCACCCATTCCAACCTTTATATTCGGAATTAATCTCGATTTAACTTACCGGAATTTTGATTTTTCATTAAACATTCAGGGACAAACCGGAAACAAGATTCTTAACGGAAAAGAGATTGTACGTCCGGACAAATATAACTTCGAAAAACATGTTTTAGATGCCTGGACAGGTCCTGGTACAAGTACTACTGAACCAAAAGCTACCTGGGGTGGTTACAACTTTATTCCTTCCGATAAATTCATTCAAGATGGATCATTTGCCCGCTTACGAAGTGTGATACTGGGTTATACCCTGCCAAATGAACTGAGCAGCAAATTTAATATTAGTAAACTACGCTTTTATATTAAAGGAGATAATCTGTTTACACTTACTAAGTTTACCGGATACTCTCCTGAAATTGCCAGTAACGATGTACTTGGAAACGCTATCGACATGGGAACCTATCCTATAGCAGCTATTTATTCTTTCGGTGTCAACTTAACCTTTTAATACGATGAAGAAGCATACATCAAAATATTTATGGTTAATGCTGCTGGTTTTTGTTTTACCGGTAAGCTCCTGCGAAGATTTTTTAGAAAAAAACCCGCAGGGTGAATTAACCCAGACCTCGTTCCCTGTAACAGCATCCGATGCTTTATTGGCAACCAATGCCTGCTATTCTATATTGCGTGTGGGTTCTTTCCATTCCGGACTATTTCCACTTACCGATATCATGTCGGATGATGCTTACAAAGGAAGTAATCCCGGTGATCAAATTGCTGTAATTGGGCTTTATGAAAACTTTTCCTTTACAACCACAGGTAGTGAGCTGGCAAGTTGGTGGTCAACCCTATACCAGGGAATAAAACGAACCAACGTGGTACTAAACAAAGTGCCTGCTATTTCAATGGACGAAGCACTGAAAAACCAATACCTGGCCGAAGCCAGCTTTATAAGAGCATTAATTTATTTCGATTTGGTTCGTGCCTGGGGCGATGTGCCGCTTATTATCGAACTCGATCCACCACTTTTACTGGAACGCGATCCGGCTTCCTCAGTGTATAATTTAATAGAAACAGACCTCTTGTTTGCTATCGATAATCTACCCGAAAAAAGCGAGGTTACAACCGAACTATTAGGCCGTGCCACCAAAGGAGCTGCCAAAGCTTTATTGGCAAAAGTATATCTTTTTCAGGGCGATTTTATAAACTGCGAAAAATATGCACTCGAAGTTATAACATCACTCGAATACGATTTGGAACCGGTTTTTACCGATGCTAATGGAATTAATGGCGAACATGGGATAGAATCGGTTTTTGAAATTGGAGCCCAGGGTGTTGAAGCGGAACCCGGAAGTCAATACGCCAATGTTCAGGGAGTTCGTGGAACTCCAAATCGGGGTTGGGGATTTAACCGACCATCGATGGAACTTCGGAATGCTTTTGAAGTTAGCGACCCGCGCTTAAAAGGAACCATCATCGATTTAGGCGATGTTATTGATGGTATAACTATTCTGGGCGATGGAACCACACCCGATGTTACCGAAGACGAAGATGGCAACCTTATAGAAATTGAATGTTACAACCGAAAAGTCTGGACTCCGGGAACAACTGTGCCTCCGCAATTTGGACACAATCGCCGGATAATTCGCTTTGCTGATGTATTATTGATGGCTGCTGAAGCACTTAATGAAAACGACAACCCCGATCAGGCGCTTATTCATCTAAACCGGGTAAGAGCTCGTGCAAGGGAAGGGAATAATGCAATCCTCCCCGATATTACAACTACCGATAAAACCGCTTTACGAGAAATTATTTTACATGAACGAAGGGTAGAGCTGGCTTTGGAAGGGCATCGATACTGGGATTTGGTGCGTACTGGAAAAGCAAATGAAGTTCTTGGCCCATTGGGTTTTACTTCAGGCAAACACGAATTATTTCCTATTCCACAAAATGAAATTGATTTATCGCAAGGTAAAATGGAACAAAATAATAACTGGAATTAACTATTAACACAGTTATAACAACAATGAATATTAACTTAAACTTAAGAATTATGAAAAAACAACTTTATTTTTTAAATGTACTGTTTATGGCTTTAATCGTTATGGTTTCAGTCAGTTCTTGTAACGACGAAGAAGATCCCGTTGCATTAACCCTAAGCACTTTAATGGCTGGTGATATTGATTTAAATGGTGCCACTGCGCCCAACAATGTTGCTGCTGAACCTGTAATTATTGCAACTTTTTCTACCAATGTGGATGAAGCATCGGCTTCAGCAGCCAACATTACCCTGATGAGAGATTACGACAACACCGTAATAACAACCAGCATTACGGTTTCTGGTTCAACCATCACCATCACTCCGGCCGACAGGTTGGCGACAGGTGCCCTGCACAAACTCACCTTTGCAGCAGGATTAAAAGCAACCAATGGTGAGATGCTTACTACTGAGGTTTCAAGAACATTTACCACCGATGGATTTTTTGCTCCCAGCGGAATGGTTGCTCACTGGAGTTTTGAAGATAATGCCGAAGACCATGTTGGAACCTACGATGCAAGTGCTGAAATTGATATTAACTATGTGGCCGGTAGAAAAGCAACTGCAGGTAAAGCTGCCGATTTTAACGGAACCACCTCAATAATTGAAGTTCCCAATGGCGACGAATTGATAAACACTCAAAACTTCACTCTAAGTTTCTGGATGAAAACCAATTCAACCGACAAAACCAGTGGTCACTTTGTAATTGGATTAGGAGCTTTCTACGGACTGCAATTTGAAGTTTTTGGCGGATACGATGGCGCTAAATTTGCTATTCGCTATAATCTGAGCGATACGGCTACAGTTGCCGAAGATATGTGGTTCCCAAGTGAGGCTACCTACGCCGACAATGGTGGTTGGCAAGGGTGGGACTATGCAAAAAGTATTCCGGCTAACGAAATGATTGCCCTTCTTAAAGACACCTGGCTACACGTTACCTATACCTACGATGGTATGGAAAAATCAGGTAAATTGTATTACAACGGTGAAAAAATGAAGAGTTTTGACTTTGATTTATGGCCCGATGGTGATGCAAAACGTGTAGTTACCGGTATGACTTATGCAGGGGTAGCTCCAGAGGTTGTAAATGAGTTGGCTTTTGGCTTTATTCAATCACGGGCTGGTACCCTTTGGGATACCGAAACCTGGGGTGGATACGATTTTCCTGAAGCCAATCACTTTAAAGGCCAGTTAGACGATATCCGTATTTTCAATAAAGCTTTATCGCAGGCTGAAGTTGAGTTAATGTATGATTCTGAAAAACCATAATTTCAACAACTTCCAAATAGAATTTATTACAGAATCACCTTAATACCATTACACAAAATAAAGCCTCCTCACATATGGAGGAGGCTTTTAAAAGAAACTAAAGCTATTACAATATTATAAATAAGAATTTCTATTCGTTTAATGCATAAATTATGATTTCTTCAGGAAAAATAGGGGTGTATTTCTTTGTGCTTGCTATCTTAGTTTCTTGCAAACCCGATGATACTGAAATTAACTATGGGAACTTACAACTTTCAAAAGTTAGTATGGGTGATAAAAACCTTCTATTGCATGAACGAACTACAGATGTTGAAACCACCAAAGAACTTTTCTTAACTTTTAGCAACCCTATTGATACCAACACCCTGGAAGGAGCAATTCAGCTTTTCGACCATGAAAATAAACCGGTTGAATTACACTTCTCGTACGCTGAAAACCAAAGCCTTATTTTTGCGAAGCCCGGTCAGGAACTACAATACAAGGAAATTTACCAACTTAGTATAAATAAAACATTACAAGGAGTAAACAAAGAACGTTTTGCCGGAACCACGCTTGAGTTTGAAACGGAAAACGGTGTACTCCGCATCGAAAACATAAGTTTAAACAATACCAACTTTAGTGAACCCAACCACATGAAAAACATTCCCTTCGAAAACAATACCATCGAAGTGGTTTTTAATTTTCCTTTAGATCCGGCCAATTATAAAAGCAATCTGGCGCTAATCGGTTATAGCGGGCTGGAATCAATTCTGACAAATCAAAACAAAACGATTTTAATAAATATCCCGGGACCACTTGAAAGCATTAAAAAATACTATTTCACCATTTCATCTTCTTTAACAGCTCTCGAGGGTTACACTTTCGGCGGTTTCAATAATCATTTTTACACAGCCATCGATTCCACCCCCAAATTTCCGCTCCTGACTGACGACGAATTACTCACTTTAGTTCAACAACAAACCTTTAAATATTTCTGGGACTATGCCCATCCGGTGAGCGGAATGGCCCGTGAGCGTCTGGGTTCGGGCGATGTGGTTACCACCGGCGGTTCCGGTTTTGGGTTGATGGCTCTTATTGTGGGTGCTGAACGGGGATATATTTCACGTGCCCAATTGTTGGACCGCGTTAACACCATCGTTTCTTTCCTTAAAATTAGCGACCGTTTCCATGGTGCCTGGCCCCATTGGATAAACGGAACCACCGGAAAAACCATTGCTTTTAGCACCAAAGACAATGGAGCCGACCTGGTCGAAACCTCGTTTATGGTTCAGGGTCTCCTAACCTTACGACAATATTTAAACCCGGGAATTAGCGAGGAAGAGCTGCTGATAAACCAAATTAAAGCTTTAATTACCTCGGTAGAATGGGACTGGTTTACCCGAGAACAAAATGTGCTTTACTGGCACTGGTCGCCCAATTATGAATGGGAAATGAACATGCAAATTCGTGGCTGGAGCGAATGTTTAATTACTTATGTCTTAGCCGCAAGTTCTGCAACGCACACCATTTCAACAGCCGTTTATGATGAAGGCTGGGCCCGAAACGGGGCTTTCCCGATGACCAATGGTCAATCGTTTTACGGCATTACCCTCCCGCTAAGCTGGGATTATGGCGGACCGCTTTTCTGGGCTCACTATTCGTTTCTGGGACTCGATCCCCGAAATTTATCCGATAAATACGCTTCATATTGGGAGCAAAACCAGGCGCATGCTTTAATCCATTACGAATACAGCAAAGCCAATCCCAAAAATTACCTTACCTACAGTGCCGATTGTTGGGGCCTTACCGCCTGTGATGTTCCCAATGGCTATGCTGCCAACGAACCAGCAAACGACCGTGGAGTAATTGCACCCACTGCCGCTTTGGCTTCAATGCCCTATACTCCTGAAGCATCAATGGCTGCTTTACGTTTTTATTATTACACACTTGGCAACAAACTCTGGGGCGAATACGGCTTTTACGATGCCTTTGATGCCAATAACAACTGGTGGGCCACTTCCTACCTGGCCATCGATCAGGGACCTATAATCTGTATGATAGAAAATCACCGAAGTACTTTACTCTGGAACCTGTTTATGAGCGCTCCGGAAATTCAGCAGGGATTAACAAAACTGGGATTTAACTATTAAAAACATGTAATAAAACCAATTATGTAAATACCACCCGGAAAACACCAAATGTGGAAAAATTATTAACCTTAAAATAAATTAAATGAAAACAATTCAGCTAAGTTTCGTTCTTTTTTTCATTCAGCTGATGTTTTGGAATTGTGGTAATCATCAACCTGCAGTTAAAACGCAAAACAATTCCCTGTCCGACGATTCGTTACTAACCCTGATTCAATACCACACCTTTCAATATTTTTGGGAAGGCGCCGAACTTACCTCAGGATTAGCCCGGGAACGCATCCATAGGGATAATGATTATCCACAAAACGACCAGACAGTAATAACCTCAGGTGGTTCGGGTTTTGGACTCATGGCCATTCTGGTTGGAATAGAACGGGGTTTTATTACCCGCCAACAAGGATTGGAACGCTTTGAAAAAATTGTGGATTACCTTGAACAAGCCGATCGTTTTCACGGTGCCTGGCCCCATTGGATGTATGGTGAAACCGGAAAGGTAAAACCCTTTGGAAAAAAAGACAACGGCGGCGATTTGGTCGAGACCGCATTTTTAGTGCAGGGATTGCTTGCCGTTCGGCAGTATTTTGCCGGTGGTAGTGAGCAGGAACGTTTGCTGACAGAAAAAATTAATAAACTTTGGTTAAGTGTGGAATGGGACTGGTATCGTAAAGGAGGCGAAAACGTTTTGTACTGGCACTGGTCGCCCGAATACGAATGGGAAATGAACTTCCCGCTCGAAGGCTACAACGAGTGCTTAATTACCTATGTATTGGCTGCCGCTTCGCCCACCCATGGAATTCCTGCTGAAGTGTATCACGAAGGCTGGGCCCGCAATGGACAGATAAAGGGCGAAACCATGCAGTATGGATATAAATTAAACCTAAAACATAACGGCGCACCCGATTACGGAGGTCCCCTGTTTTGGTCGCACTATTCCTTTCTGGGCTTAGATCCTCGGTACCTTTCCGACGCATATACCAATTATTGGGAACACAATAAGAATCATGTAATGATTAATTACAATTATTGTGTCGAGAACCCAAAACAATTCAAGGGATATAGTGAAAACAGCTGGGGATTAACAGCCAGTTATTCCATAAACGGATACGCAGCGCATCAGCCTTCGGAAGATTTGGGTGTAATTTCACCAACCGCTGCCCTGGCATCATTTCCCTATACTCCGGAACAAAGCATGCGGGCAGCCCGCTACTTTTACGATTCGCTGGGATCCAAACTTTGGGGCACGTATGGTTTCTACGACGCATTCTCTGAACAATACCAATGGTTTCCGCAGCGTTACCTGGCCATCGACCAGGGACCCATTGTGGTAATGATTGAAAACTACCGCAGCGGACTAATCTGGGATTTGTTTATGTCAGCACCCGAAATTCAGGAAGGATTAAAAAAACTGGGCTTTGTGTCACAATCCCAACAGCTATAAATCAGAAAAAATTAAATATCATGAAAATCAAATTTACTTACCTCATAATCTTCTTAGGAGCCTTACTGCTTCAGGCTTGCAATCGAACGCAAACCAAATTGCAAACCGATTCGGAGTGGCAGTCAAAAATAGACTCTCTGCTTGAACTGATGACCATTGACGAAAAGATTGGTCAACTGAATCTCTTAACCAGTGGATGGGACGTGACCGGCCCCAACATGAGCGAAAATTACCAGCAATTGATAAAAGAAGGCAAAGTTGGTGGCATTTTTAATGCAT
Organism: Bacteroidetes bacterium HGW-Bacteroidetes-4; assembly: GCA_002840905.1. Lineage (GTDB taxonomy): Bacteria > Bacteroidota > Bacteroidia > Bacteroidales > SZUA-534 > GWE2-40-63. Next base: position 33,287 of record PHDD01000033.1, read on the forward strand.
TTACTGTTAAATACATTTCCGAATTGCAACGTCTGGCCGTTGAGGAAACCCGTTTGGGAATTCCACTGCTGTTTGGTTACGATGTAATTCACGGGCACCGTACCATTTTCCCGATTCCTCTGGCTCAATCGTGCAGTTGGGACTTAGCACTCATTGAACAATCGGAACAGGTGGCAGCCCGCGAAGCCAGTGCCGAAGGTATTAACTGGACCTTTGCACCCATGGTCGATATATCGCGTGACCCACGTTGGGGACGCGTTTCTGAAGGTGCCGGTGAAGACACCTGGTTGGGCTCCCAAATTGGGGCCGTAAGAGTACGAGGGTTTCAGGGCACTGATTTATCGGCCAACAACACCCTTATTTCATGCGTTAAGCATTTTGCAGCTTATGGGGCTCCCCAAGCTGGTCGCGATTATCACACCGTCGATATGTCGGAACGAAGCCTGCGTGAATGGTATTTGCCTCCATATAAAGCAGCCATTGATGCCGGAGCTGTTTCGGTTATGACCTCGTTTAACGAAATTAACGGAGTTCCAGCCACCAGCAACCACTGGCTTTATACCGATTTACTTCGTGGTGAATGGGGATTTGAAGGTTTTACTGTTACCGATTATTCATCCATTTACGAACTCATTCCGCATGGTGTAGCCGCCGATTCTGCCATGGCTGGCGAGTTGGCCTTAAAAGCCGGCATCGACATGGATATGCAGGCCACTGTGTACCAAAACCACCTGAAACAATCGGTCGAAAAAGGTACCGTCACGATGCAGAAAATAGATGCAGCGGTAAGTCGGATAATTAAGGCAAAATACCGGTTGGGGCTATTCGACGACCCTTACAAATACTGCAACCTGGAACGCGAAAAAACCGAAATACTTACACCCGAATCACAAGCCTTAGCCCGTGACTTTGTAAGCAAAAGTTGCGTGCTTTTAAAAAACGACAGGCAAACCCTGCCCATTCCAAAAACCGTAAAAAAGATTGCTCTAATTGGTCCGCTGGGCAATTCAAAGGTTGATATGCTGGGCAATTGGTCGGCAGCCGGAAGGGCCGAAGACTGCGTAACACTTTATGAAGGCTTGCAGGAAAAAAGCCTGAGTTACCATTTCTCGCTTAGCTATGAAAAAGGATGCGACGTGCTTGATGCATCAACTGCAGGTTTTGCCAAAGCCATTCAGGCTGCTAAAAATGCCGATTACATAGTGCTGGCCCTGGGCGAACACGGCAACATGAGTGGTGAAGCTGCCAGCCGGACTGATATAGGACTGCCCGAGGTTCAGCAAAAACTGGCCGATGCCATTATTGCTCTTAAAAAACCAGTGGTAGTGGTTTTATTTAACGGCCGCCCCTTAACCCTGAACGAACTCGATGCCACCGCTCCGGCCATACTTGAAGCCTGGTTTGGAGGAACCCAGGCGGGTAACGGTATCGCCGATTTGCTGTTTGCCGATGCCATTCCTTCGGGAAAACTTACCATGACTTTTCCGCACAGCGTGGGCCAAATACCCATTCATTACAACATGAAAAATACCGGCCGCCCGGTAACGCCCGACAATCCCGACTATAAATACAAATCGCGTTACATCGACAGTCCCAACGAAGCCCTTTATCCTTTTGGATACGGCCTGAGCTATACCACTTTTGAATACAAAGACCTTATGCTGAACGCAAAAAACATTTCAGCAGCAGATACCCTCCAAATTACAGTCGAAGTTAGCAATACCGGTAATTTTGATGCACACGAAGTGGTGCAGCTGTATATTCGCGATGTGGTTGGAAGCGTGACCCGTCCGGTTAAAGAACTCAAAGGTTTTGAAAAAGTATATATTCCCAAAAACGAATCGGTAAAAGTAAATTTTAAAATCTCTGCCAACGATTTGCGCTTTTACAACCTCAAAATGGATTACACCTTTGAGCCCGGGTTTTTTAAGGTATTTGTGGGTCCCAATTCTGCCGAAGGCCTGAGTGAATCATTTGAATTACGCTAAGCAGGAGTTTCTTCATTTTTTACTATATTTATCCTGAAACGAGAAATCAAAGAATGCCTGATAACATGTCAGGCATTCTCTTGCTTTGTGTAGCTTTATCATTTCGTTAAAGAAAATGAAATCGAAAATTCAGGTTATGTACCACTTTTTCAAAGGGCTTATTCCTGCCCTTATTCTTTTATGCGGCAATAGCTCCTTAGCCGCAGATGCGGTTCCCGATAAAGTAACGGCCTACCTGCAAAATAATTTCAATATAAAGAATCAGGTTTGGGGAATCGAAACCCACCCCAAAAACGGACTGGTATATTTTGCCACAAACACCGGACTGCTGGAGTTCGATGGATTATCGTTCACCATGCAGGAATCGAACCAGATAAAAAGCTTACGTTCCATTTGTATCGACGACCAGGGAACACTGTTTACCGGTGGTTTCGAAACCTTTGGCTATTGGGAAAAAGATGAGGGCTGTCGTTTAAATTATATTGCCATCTCCGATTCCATTGAGATGAACAAAAACGACGAAATCTGGAAAATATATCAGGACAAGCAGCAAATCGTTTTTCAATCGTTTACCACCATTTATGTTTACGATTACCACACCCTAAGCAAGATTACAGCTCCGGGTTTTATGCTTTTTATGTTTAAGGTGCACGACCAACTTATGGTTCAGGTGCTCAACGAAGGCTTGTATCTGTTTAAAAACAATCGTTTTGAATTTGTAGCGCACAGTGAGCGCTTTCAAAATGTAAAAATTCATGCCATTATTCCCTACAACAACGAGAGCCTGCTGATATGCACCGAAAAATCGGGTATTTACACTTACAACTATCAGGAGTTTAGCCCCTGGAACACGTCTGCCTCCGAGTTCTTAATTTACCAGACTTTTAATGCCGCAACTCGTTTAAACGACAGCACTTTTGCGTTTGGAACCATACTCGATGGCATTATTGTAAGCAATGCAAAAGGTCAAATACTGGAACACTACAATTATACCAATGGCTTAAACAACAACACCGTTTTAGCCCTTGGTAAATCACCTTACGGAGGACTTTGGATTGGTTTGGACGAAGGAGCCAACTACCTCAGCCAAAATTCAAGCGTAAATTACTTCAGTACAGCTACCGGAAGTTTAGGAACCATTTATTCACTGTTAAAAATTGGCTCTACACTCTACCTCGGCTCCAACCATGGTTTGTTTAAAACGCAACTAAGCCAAAACGCCGATAACCTGAGCTTTTCAAAACTTCGCCTGGTACCCAATAGTCAGGGACAGGTATGGACACTGGCTGCCTTTGACGGAGAAATTCTTTGCGGACATAACGAAGGTACTTTTAGGGTTACCGAAACCGGCTTTAACAAAATTTGCGATGTTACCGGCGGATGGTCGCTTAAACCTTATGGCGATATGCTTATTGAAGGAACTTATACCGGACTGGTAACTTATAAAAAGAACAGCCAAAACCAATGGGAATACCGCAGCCGCTTAAATGGGTTTTATGAACCTTCGCGGCATCTCGAAATCGATTACCTCGGATACATCTGGGTTTCACATCCCCAAAAGGGAATTTACCGGCTTAAAGTAAACGAAACCAAAGATTCCATAGTCGCCATTTACTCCTATACCGCACTTAAAAAAAGCCTGAACCTGACCGATGTGTACAAACTAAACAACCGGGTGGTTTTTTCGTCGGGGAAATCATTTTATACCTACGATTACGTTAACGACAGCATTGTGCCTTTTACCGTGCTTAACAATGCCCTGGGCGACTACAAACAAGCCACCCAGATTATTCCCTGGGAAAAAAACCTGTATTGGTTTATTAACAACAACAAACTGGCCCTTTTCCGTATTTCCATTGAATCGGAACCTACACTAATGGCCGAATACGTAATTGCCGACGACCACATGCCCGGTCAGGATATTGCCATAATTCCCTTTTCGGATAACAATTTTCTTATTTCGAACCGGAACGGGCTGGCCATACTAAAAAAAAACAAGCCGAATAAAGCGAAAGATACCACCCACATTTTTATCCACAGTGCTTTTTTTCACGGAAAAAACAAGTCGGCAACACGCTGTACATTTGAAAAAGCATTTGAAGTGCCCTTTTTTATGAACAGCGTTACCTTTAGTTTTTCCGATCCTTCGTCAATTGAGCACTCGGGAACCACCTACCATTACCGTATTCGTGAGATTGACGACCATTGGATTAGTACTGCTTTGCCCAAAATTCGTTATTATCATTTGAAGCCCGGCAATTACCATCTCGAAATATGGAGCGATGCCAATTCTCAAAAGCTGATTCAGGAGTTTACCATCAAACCTCCCTGGTATTTATCGCATTGGGCTTATGCGGCCTATGCCGTACTTTTGCTGCTGCTGGCCTGGCTGTTTCATCGTAATTTTCAGCTAAAGCTAAGCAAACAACGCAAGTTGCTTGAATTCGAAATAAAACAAACCTCGCTCGAAAACCGCCTGCAAAACACCAATGTGGAATTGATGCTAACCTTGCGTTACCTGATTCAAAAGAATGAATCGCTACAAAACCTGCAACAAAACATTAACGAGGTTAAAAATGCGCCCGAAAAGCTTTCGCCCAGATTTATCCATACCATCGACAAACAAATATCGCAAGGGCTCGAATTACAAACCAAAGAATGGAAAATGGCGCTGCACAACCTGAAACTGTCGCAGGAAGGTTACTTTAAGCGTTTAAAAGAAA
>PHDD01000033.1:38154-42495 GCA_002840905.1 Bacteroidetes bacterium HGW-Bacteroidetes-4
TTCTAATGCCATCGGAAGTTCCGGTAAGTATAGCTATTTTTTCTTTTTTTTGCTCCTTATTCAGCACCTCAACAAAGGTGGAGTCGTTTTTAAACAAAATATCCTGCTCAAATACAACCAGCGATGTGGAATCGACTTCAATTTCAAGATTGGCTACTGCCGTAAATCCGGGTTTAAGCAGGTGAAAGTTTGGGCTTTTCTGTAAGATGGCTTCAATGGGAAAACTTACAATGCCGTCGCGCTTCTCGCCTTTGGGATTAATCTTAGCCAGTCTTGCAGCAAAAGGTATTCCGGGTAGGGAGTTTATCTCAATAAGCATTGCTTTGCCGGGCGCCAGTTTGGGAACCACCATTTCGTTAACACCCGACTTAAAAATATAATTTTCCAAATCGGCAATAACCGCCAGCGAAGTCCCTTCGCTAAAAGTATTCCGTTCGGTAATGCTTGCGCCCCTGGCTAAGGGTAAATCAACAATAGTTCCCCGGGCTGTTGCCCGGATAACATTTGAGATGGAGGTATTTCCCGAAGTATATCCGTTCTGGGCAATATCATAAATTTTAGAGGCTGCCTCATAATCCTGTTGACTGATAAGGTATTCACTTTCAACTTGGTCGAAATCGCTTTTTGAAACAACGCCCTTTTCGAACAATTGTTTTTCGCGTAAATAAACCTTTTCGTACTGTTTCCATTGAATCCGGGCTATTTCCAATTGTTGGCGGGTTTGTTCAATGGTACGGGGATCGGGAATAATTTTTACCCGGGCAATGGAGTCCCCAATCTTAACTTTTTGTCCGGTTTCTACAAAATAAGCATCTAAAATACCCGAAAGACTCGATTTTACCTGTACCTCAAACTGTGGAAAAATGGTTCCCGATAATTTTTCGCTATGCCTGACGGTATCAACTGTTGCTTTGTAAGTCGAAAATTTTGAAGTCGATTTTGAGGTATTGCTTCGAATCATTAAAGCAACCACTACAACTAATACTACAATTAAAAAATAAATAAACTTTCTCATAAGTTCCGTTCTATTCCTGGTTTATGGCTTCAACCGGTTTCACATCGGCAGCGTTGCGGGCAGGAAACAAACCGGCCAGACAACCTGCCAAAACAATGGTTATAAGTGCTATCAATGCAATGGTAAAATTAATGTTTATTGTTGTTACCAGCGCCTGATCGCCATCGGCCGACGAATGAATAAGGGAATTAATAATTTGAATAATTCCCACACCCAGCCCCATACCTACCAAACCGGCTGCCAGCGTTACCGTAATACTTTCAATTAATATCAACCCCAAAATACTTTGGGGAGTTGCTCCTATTGCTTTGCGTATACCAATCTCACGGGTACGTTCCTTAACCACAATAAACATAATATTGCTGATGCCCACCACACCGCTTGTTAAAAGACTGGCGCCCAACAACCACAAAAAAACCTTTATTCCGGCAAAAAGCTTGTTAAAACTTTTGGCCTGTTCTTCCATGTCGCTGACAAAAACAGCCCGTTTGTCGCTTACTGAAAACCCCAGACGACGGGCCAGGTAATTTACTATCTTTTCTTTGGAAATCCGGGTATTTGCCCCTTCATCCAAAGTTAAACCAAAAGCCGAAAACTGAGGCTGGGTATTCATACATTCCTGAAATACCGGCATGGCTATAAACACCGCCGATTGATAGCTTTGCGTAAATAAATTACCCGACTGCAACACCCCAACAACTTTAAGTAAAGCCCCATTCACTTCGATAAAACTTCCCAAAGCATTTTCCGATTGAAACAATTCATCGGCCAGCTTTGAACCGATTACTGCTACTTTTCGCATTTTTAACTGATCGTGAGCATTCAAAACCCTTCCTGAGTCGGCTTGCAATAATTTAATGTCAAAATAACTGGGATATACGCCGTATACATTGGTGCGACTGGAGTATTTGGTATGCGAAACCAAAAGCGAACCGCTTACCAGCTCAGGCGAGATGGCTTTAATCTCAGGAAAAACAGCACTTAGCTGGTCCAACAAATCGGTATCAAAATAAATACTTTTCCCCTCGGCTTGTCCGGCTTGTATTTCAGAAGTTTTACCTCCATAAAACCAAAGACTGTTTTGCGCATACGACCCAAAAAGCTTCATAATTCCTGCTTGTAAACCTTCGCCGGCACCCAACAAAACCAAAAGAATTAAAATACCCCAGGCTACTCCAAACCCCGTGAGTATATTCCGTGTTTTATGCTGCTTAAGCGACTCCCACGATTCGGAAAACAACTCAAAAAAAAGGGCCAACTTAGTGCTGATTAATTGAAGCATAATCGGGGTTTAGCATGGTATTCCAATAATGACTGTAAAAATTTCTTCCCTGCATCAATTCATCGTGCGTACCTTTGTTTTGAACACTACCTTTTTCAATAACACAAATCTCATCAGCCAGATATCTTATACTGTGAAGACGATGGGTAATCAACAAAATACCCATATCTGGCTTGATTTGATTTAATATTTTATAAACTAGGCGCTCACTTATAGTATCCATTGCTGAAGTAAATTCATCCAGTATAAGTAATTCCGGCTCGTGATATAAAGCACGCAGAAATGCAACCATTTGTTGCTGACCTCCTGACAGGGAAAGTCCATTCTCCCCGACCAGAGTAAAAACATGGTCAGGAAACTGATTAAAATAGGTGTTCAATCCATATTTTAGCAGAAACTTATCAAACAATTCCAACAATTCCTTTGATGGTTTCATATGAGTTATATTAAAAAACAGGGTCTCGTTAAATATATGAATATTTTGTGGTACAATACCTAATTTTTTATGCCAATGGCTACTTGCAACTTCATCCAGTGGAAGATTGTTTATTTTTATCTGGCCCTCTTCAATTGAATAAAACCCTTGTAAAATTCCTGTTAAAGTACTTTTACCACATCCACTTTCCCCTATTAATGCAGTTATTTTTCCTTTTCTAACCTGTAAACTAAAATCATGCAATAATAATGAGCGCCCCGGATACCTGAATGAAATACGTTCTAATGTCAGGTGTTGAAAGCTATCTATAGTTTTAAGTCCATTTTTTCGCGTTCCTTTATAATGTACCAATTCAAACATACGATTGAAGGCAATTTCAGCCTCTTTAAACGAAACCATCATAAAAGTTAAATGAGCCGTTAATGGAATTATTCCTGAGGCAACAGTAAATACAGCGACTAATTGCCCAATTGAAAAGTTATCGTTCATTACCCTCGAAGAAGCATTCAGAATGATGATAACTAAATAAAACGTCCCTAAAAAACCAGTTACCAGATTTATTTTTAAAGAAAGTTTACTCATCTTTAACACTTTATCCTGAAACCGCTCGTAAATGGTAAGGTTTTGATGGTTAAAGATATCCGATAAGCCATGGTTTTTAATTACTTCTATACCACTGAGGGTATCTACATAATTACTTTGAGATTCAGCAAATCCTACCATCACCTGATTTTGAGCAGAAGTAATATAAGGCCTTGCTATGAAAATAAATCCAACATAAACAGGTATTATGGCTAAAGTTATCAGTCCGGAATCCACATTATATACAAATAAAAACCCCAGTGAACTAAGCAACAACAAAAACTCTATCACAAAGCTTCCTGCCAATTGCTAAATAAAGTTTTGTATTCGGGCGGTATCATTCAATCGGGCAATTAAATCGCCCTTTTTTCGTGTATCAAAAAATGTTTTTGGAAGGGCCAACAAACGTTCAAAGAAGGAAGAAACAATGCGTATTTGAAACATCTTTTGTTGTTGGGTTAACAGCCAACCTCGTAAAAATCGGAACACTACCTGTACTAAAAGTAAGGTGGTAAGCATCCAAATTCCCTGATACAACTTTTCAAAATTGTTATCGGGTAATATTTTATCGATTAATACCTGATTAAACAATGCAGCAGACAAACCCAAAAGTGCAACCAACAAACCTAAAAAGGTAGATGAAACCAGTAGTTGCATGTCATCAATAATTAATTGTTTTAGCCAGGTCTTTTTTTCATTCCCAAGTTTTTTTAAATTTTCAAAAGTTTCATTGGGTTCCAGGGTAAGGCATTTTTTACTTTTCCATAGTAAATCCAAATCTTCGAAAGCTAGGGTTTCCATTCCTTTACCCGGATCACCTACAAGAGCCTTTCCCTTTTTCTCACCATAGTAAATTATATAATGTTGTAATTTATTGGGCAGCTCAATATGCAAAATAGTAGGTTTGCCGTGTTCACGTAAAGCTGTAATATCAGCCTGGCATCCTTCAGCGGTAAAACCGGTTTCCTGTGCAGCCTGCCACAAACCCAACAAGGTAGTTCCCTGCTTGTTGGTTCCGCTGCGTTC